>JANYKN010000033.1 GCA_025361565.1 Bacteroidota bacterium
CAATCAAATTGAACGTTTCATCTCCAAAGAAAGTATTAAGGACATAACGATAACAAATCCCGAATGGAATAAATTAAATAAATTGAAAAGTGGATTACCTGAAGCTTTTTGGTATTGGTATCAGGCAATAAATTTACTTTAAAGGTGTCCTTATATTTCAAATGCGCAATGTGATTTTATGGTTCACAGTAAAATTATAAGATATAAATAAAGTTCGGTGTAAAAGCATATGTAAAAATTTCCCGAGTAACCAAATTCATTTTTTGCTGGAATTTGGGGGTTTAATGATTACCTTTATGCTGGAGATATTTCTCATTTAGAAGAAGCTCCTACTAAAGCGACTTATAAAGTTAGAAGAAAAGCTTCGGAGAAAAATGTCGGAGAAACGTCGGAGAACTCGTCGGAGAAAATTTTGGAACTGATTGTAAAAAATTCAAATATTACGATTTTGCAATTGTCTGAAATAATTGGTATTTCAGCAAGAACGGTCAAAAGAGATATCAAAAAATTGCAAAAAGAGAATAAACTCATATCAAGTTGCGTTCTGATATATAATATAAATTTGTATCTTTGAAATAAAAAGATATGAGTAAGATAACGAAAATAGAGACGAGTTTTTCAGAGGCTGAATTAATTGGGAAAATAAAACAAACTGTAGGCTTTTGGCGAGTTCAAAAGTGGCTAATTATATACAATGCAGTAAATTATCCTAGAAAAGCTGAAGATATCGCCAATCATTTGGCAATATCGGTTTCCTTGGTTCACAAAACAATTTCAGAATTCAAGAGAAATGGTGCAAAATCAATCGAAACTGTTGGCAAAGGAGGCAGGAAAAATTCGTATCTTACTTTTGATGAAGAAAAGGAATTTATGGACTCATTTATCAAGCAGGCACAATTGGGTCAAATTGCAACAACATCAGATATAAAAGGAGCATTTGAAAATAGAACAGGAGAAAAAGTTCATAAAACTACAATTTATAGGTTACTGGAGCGACATCAGTGGAGAAAAATCGTTCCTCTTCCTTTTCATCCAAAACAGGATAAAAAAGTACAAGAGGAATTTAAAAAAACTTCGGTAAAGAAGTAGCTCAAATTATTGAAAATAAGAATCTTGACAAAGAAAAGATAATACTGATGACTCAAGACGAGGGTAGATTTGGACGGGTAAATATCCCAAGGAGTTCATGGGCACCAATGGGCACAAGACCCCTGGTCCCAAAGCAGATAGTTCGACAAAGTTTTTATGTTTACACGGCAGTATGTCCAAGTTTAGGAAAAATGAGTTCACTAATATTACCAAATGCCAATACAGAAATGATGAGTTTGTTTTTAGAAAATGTATCTAATGAATTTGCCGATAATGAAATTATTATGCAAATAGATGGGGCTGGGTGGCACAAATCCAAAGAATTAAAAATACCCCAAAATATTCATTTCATTATACAGCCACCTTACAGTCCGGAAGTTAATCCCACGGAGCATATCTGGGATGAATTGCGGGAGAAGTATTTACATAATAGAATATTTGATTCGTTGGAAGAAACAATGGATAGGGTATGTTTTGGATTAAAAGACTTGTCCGAAAAAATGGATTATGTGAAATCCATGACATTTTTCCCTTATCTAAATATTTCATTTTAGAACGCAACTTGGTATCAAACGTGTTGGAGCTGATAAGACTGGATATTGGGAAATATCAGAAAATAATAATTAATGTCGGTGTAAATTATATCATATTTATAAAGAACTTAGTATAAGTAATTGATATTTAAAAAAATAACACATAATCTTTTTAAATAATACAAGATAATTCTTAATTAAGTTCGGAGACGAATTATATATTATTGATTAATAACAACATAGATAAAATAGTGGTTCGCAGACAAGTTCGGAGAGTAAAATTACTTCAATCTTGATTAATGTAATTTTCAACCAGAATGAATTATTAATATGCTCTTTAGGTTATTCGTAATAATATAATAAATATTTTAAATACTTATATATCAGTTAATTTATAAATTTTACAAAAAATTTTAATAAATTATTTTGTACTGACAGTTATATTGCATACTTTTGTACCAGTTCTTTGAAAAATATTTTAAGGGTCAATTATAAGTCCGAAATTTTATGTGTGCATTATTTGTACACGGTAGCTAAGCTACTTTTTTTTGGGAAGAACACAATCAGCCACTACAAGACTAAATCATTCGATTCGTTATTGTCAGTAATTGATTCAAGTGTTTAAAGTATTAAACTTTATTAAACCAAAATAAATTGTCAAAATTAAGGCAAGGGAATTAATGGGGTATTTAACAAATCACGTTTAACGGCAAATTGGCAAAATATGTTGGCAAGGTAATTTTGCCTGTTTAACTTAAAATATTTATTAAATGAAAACAAAAAGAACCATCAAAAAGTTTGTTCGTAATTTAGAACAACATTGGTTAAATTCAAAGAACCGTGATTTGCTGTCAGTTAGTGACATTGTTATTTTAGAAGATTGTTTGGCTGTTTTAAAGAGTGCATTAGCCGAAAATGATGAAGAAGCTTTTAAATTGTTAATTTTAGAGGCCACATCAAAGTTTTTATTACTCTTTCCAGTTAAAAAGTTTGAAGATTTAAATTCCTAATTGACTACCCCCTTTTTTTCACCTAAATTAAATTATAGTATATGAACTTAGGTAACACTATAAGCACATTAAGGCAAAAACGTGGTCTTAAGCAATCTGATTTGGCTGAAAAGTGCCAAATTACACAAGCTTATTTGTCAAATATAGAACACAATAAAAAGGAGCCAATTATTGCAATATTAAAGTTGATAAGTTTAGCGTTAGAAATTCCTTTACCTGTTTTATTTTTCCTATCAATGGACGAAGAGGATGTACCTGAAAATAAAAAACAATTATTTTCATTTCTTTCGAATAATTTCAAGCCAATTCTAATAAATAATTTTGTTGAATGAAGTCAAAAATGGAATTGAAATATACGCTTGGTTACTCCTTTGATGAATTGACTTTAATTGCAAATGATATTGATAAATATTATAGACCATACGAAAAAAAGGAACTTAAAAAAAACGGCAAACTCAAAATTAGAAATATTGAGCCCAGTATTGAACCATTAAAATCAATTCAGAGAAAAATTAAAGATAAAATTCTTAAACCAATACCTCTACCTGACAATATTTTTGGTGGAGTAAAGGGTAAAAGTAACATTGCCAATGCAAAAGTTCATCAGGGTAAAAAGTTTCATTTGTGTACTGATTTGACTAGCTTTTTTCCATCAATTTCATATAAACTAGTATTTAAAATGTTTCGAAGCTTCGATTTCTCTACAGATATTGCTAGTTTGCTTACTAAATTAACTACCTATAAAGGTCACGTTCCACAAGGTGCGCCAACTAGCACTCATATCGCAAATCTTGTCTTTTTACCCATTGACTTGCAACTTATAAATGAATGTGAACAAAGCAATATCTATTATACCAGATTTATTGATGATTTAAGTCTTTCTTCACAAAAAGATTTTAAAAGCAAAGCTGGGCAATTATTAGAAATTGTCTATTGCCAATTTCGGATAAGTAACCGTAAAACTGTATATAGCGATAAACCAGTTGAAATTACAGGCATTGTGCCAAAACAAAATTCAATAGATGTCAATAACAAATTTAAAAATAAGGATATTTCGACTTTATCCGAAAATTCAATAAAAGGAAGACAGAACTATTATAATCAGGTTAAAAAGTATAAAAAATCTCATATTAAACCAAGTCTCTAAGATTCTAATAAAATACGTTTTAAGGTATTATTTTCTATTCTTTCCATTCAATTCCAACCCGTTATAATCCTATCCGTTTCCGATAAAGCCACAATAATTTTCTTATACTTCAGAATACCATCAAATTCCAATTGCCATTCTTTTTTGTCATATAGCCATTTTTATAAGATTGGTAACATCCGATATCAAAACAAGGTATATAAATGAGGCTATAAAATGATGTATCAAAGCCAGCTGTATCTTAACCTTTATTAAATTATTCTATAACAAAACATAGGTGATTTAGATAAATTACTGATAAAGAATTTGGAATACAATTTCCTTGACCATAGAGAAAACAAACAAAGCAACTTTTTACTATTAGTATAAATGTTTAGAATTAAAAAAGCAAGTTAGACTCAATAATCCACAAGCCTCTTCCCACCCCAAAACTTTTTTAGCATTAATCCTCTAAATTTCTTATTTTGCAAATTATTTCCAATTAGATAATGATTGACAAAAAATCCCTATCCGAGCGTGATATCTGCACAAAGTTTATAACCCCTGCGCTTGAAAAAGCAGGATGGAATAAACTTACTCAGTTTTTGGAAGAAGTTTCTTTTACCGATGGTAAAATTTATGTCCGTGGTAAGTTAACTGCCAGGGGTGAAAAGAAGCGGGCTGACTACATTTTATATTTTAAACCCAATATTCCAATCGCAATCATTGAAGCAAAAGACAACAAACATTCTATTAAATCAGGGATTCAACAAGCTTTGGATTATGCCCGCATTCTGGATATTCCATGTGTTTTTAGCAGCAACGGCGATGGGTTTTTATTTCACGATCGCACGGCAACTGGCAATGATATCGAAACTGAATTAAGTATTGATAACTTTCCTTCACCTACGCAACTTTGGGAGAAATACAAAAAGTACAAAGGTATCAGCACACCAACAGAGGAAAAAATTGCTTCTCAGGATTTCTATTTTGACGGTAGTGGACGTAAACCAAGATATTATCAGCAGATAGCCATAAACAGAACAGTTGAAGCCATTGCAAAAGGACAAAATAGAATCCTTTTGGTTTTGGCAACTGGAACAGGAAAAACCTATACTGCATTTCAAATCATACATCGGCTATGGAAAGCTGGTGCAAAAAAACGGATTCTTTTTTTAGCAGATCGAAATGCGCTGATTGACCAAACAAGACGGGGCGACTTCAAACATTTCAAAGATAAAATGACGGTGGTAAAACACCGGGAGATTGATAAAAGCTATGAAATCTATCTGGCTTTGTATCAGGGTTTATCTGGTACTGATGAAGATGCCAATGTTTATAAGCAATTTACACCGGAGTTTTTTGATTTAATTGTAATTGATGAGTGTCATAGGGGTAGTGCAAAAGAAGACAGCGCCTGGCGCGAAATACTGACCTATTTCAAAAACGCTACACATATTGGTTTAACGGCAACTCCAAAAGAAACTAAAGAAACAAGTAATACAGAATATTTCGGAGATCCTGTTTATACGTATTCCCTAAAGCAAGGTATTAATGATGGTTTTCTGGCTCCTTACAGGGTTATAAGGGTTGCACTGAATGTTGATGCCGAAGGTTGGCGACCAGAACAGGGAAAAACAGATAAAGAAGGTGATCTTGTTGAAGATCGGATATATAACCGAAAAGATTATGACAGGAATCTGGTAATTGATGAGCGAACAGAAACCGTAGCCAAAAAATTGACTGAATTTTTAAATGGTTACGATCGTTTTGCAAAAACAATTGCTTTTTGCGTGGATATTGACCATGCCGAAAGAATGCGCACCAATTTATCTAAAGAAAATGCCGATTTGGTTGCTCTAAACTACAAATATGTAATGCAAATCACAGGTGACAACGACGAAGGAAAACGGGAATTGGACAACTTTACCAATCCCGAAGAAAAGTATCCGGTAATTGCTACTACTTCCGAATTAATGACAACCGGAATTGACGCCCAAACATGCAAGGTAATTGTATTGGATGCAAATATCAATTCAATGACCAAGTTCAAACAGATTATAGGACGCGGCACACGGATCAATGAAGAATTTGGGAAAATGTATTTTACCATTCTCGACTTTAGAAATGCCACGGATTTATTTGCTGATAAAGATTTTGATGGAGACCCGATAAGAATAAAACCAGTAAGCCAGGATACTGATTTAAATGGTATTGTTGATGAAGAAGAAAACGACGAAACTCCAATCATAGATGAAGTTACAGGTGATGAAATTGAAATGGTTAAACCTGAAATCAGGTATCCTGAAGATGAAAGCCCCCCTAAAGAATTAAGCGAATCCAAACCAAAAGTTTATGTTAATGGGGTTGATGTTTCAATTCTGGTAAGCAGGGAATTATATTTCGACCAGCACGGTAAACCAATTACTACCAGTTTAAAAGACCACACCAAAGAAATCATAAAAGGTAAATATGCTTCGCTTGATGATTTCTTAAACAAGTGGAAAACAACTGATCGTAAAGATGCAATCATTGCAGAACTGCAGGAACAAGGCGTTTTAGTAGAAGCTTTATACGAAGCGGTGAATCAGGAAGTTGATTTGTTTGATTTAATATGCCACGTAGCTTACGACCAACCTCCATTGACCCGGAAAGAAAGAGTAAACAACGTAAGAAAGCGAAACTATTTTACCAAATACGGCGAGCAGGCCAAAAATGTGTTGGAATCTTTATTGGATAAATATGCCGATGAAGGAATTACCAATATCGAAAGCATGGATGTTTTAAAAGTAAAACCATTGACTGATTTTGGTTCCCCAACTGAAATTATAAGTGAATTTGGTAGCAAAGAAAAATATTTACAAGCAGTAAAAGAGTTAGAAAACGAATTATATAAAACCGCATGATTTCTAAACAATATAATAACTCATTTTTAAAAAAATCAGTAAATGATTTTTACGAAAAACAAATTGAAAATCTTAATACATTCAACTCATTGGTACTTGAAAATAAGGATTTTGAATTTAAAGAGTTTTCTTCTGACAAGCCAATTGATTACACCAAATTTAATTTCAAAAAAGCACTATACTTTTTTGAATTGGATGAAAGTGAAGAAAAATGCGAAATCATTTGCAATAAAATCAAAGACCGGAAAAAGCTAAAAAAGAACGAATTAAAACTTCCAAAAGTCAATTTTGAGAATTTATCTGGGGAAAACAAAATACTTTATGTTGGAAAATCGCTTGGTCTATTTTCTGAGCGTTTGAAGCAACATTTAGGCGAAGGTTCCGAAAAAACCTATGCCTTACATTTAAATAAATGGAAGGATAACCTGGATTTGAAAGCAAAATTGAAACTTTATTATACTTCATTCGAAGGTATCATTAAAGATGATCAAAATGATTTACTGGAATTATTAGAATCTTCCTTGCATAATAAGTTAAAACCAATATTAGGTAGAACTGGCCATTAAATAATCTATAAGAATAATTAAACTTTAAACTTTAAACTTCAAACTTTTTTCTTTTTAAAATGAGCAACATATCAGGCATAATAAAAAGCATCCGCGACATCATGTGGCAGGACACCGGGCTAAACGGCGATGCACAAAGAGTAGAACAACTGGGCTGGATGCTTTTCCTTAAAATATTTTCGGACAAAGACAAAGAACTTGAGTTACTAGACGACAAATACAAATCGCCCATTCCGGATCAGTTTCATTGGGTAAAAGAAAAAGGAAATTGGGCTGGCGATGATGAAGGAATAACAGGTGATGCATTATTGGAGTTTGTTGATCGTCAATTATTCCCAGCCTTGCGAAATCTGGATTTAAGCACGGCCAACCAACGCGCAGTTATTGTTCGTGAAGTTTTTGAAGGCAATAACAATTATATGAAAAGCGGCATCAACATACGCAAGGTATTGAACAAGCTCAACGAAATTGATTTCAATATTGCCAAAGACCGTCATGCTTTTGGCGAATTATACGAAACCATTCTGAAGGAACTGCAAAGTGCCGGTAAAAGTGGCGAGTTTTATACCCCACGTGCCATTACGCACTTTATAACCGATATGATTAATCCCAGACTGGGTGAAAAAATACTGGATCCTGCCTGTGGTACAGGTGGCTACTTAACCTGTGCCATTGAGCATTTAAAAAAACTGGCTAACAATGTGGATGAACGCAAAAGCATTGAACAAAACATCATTGGATGGGAATACAAGCCATTGCCTTATTTGTTGGCAACCACTAACTTAATTTTACACGATATTGAAATTCCAAATATTACTTTTCGCGATTCACTTGACCAACCATTGAGCAATTTTACCGAAAAGCACCGTGTAAATGTAATCCTTGCAAATCCTCCTTTTGGCGGCATTGTGGCTAACGGAAACGAAAGCAATTTTCCACAAACTTACCGGACAAAGGAAAGTGCCGATTTATTCCTGATTTTAATGATTCACCTTTTAAAACAAGGCGGAAGGGCAGGAATTGTATTGCCCGATGGTTCATTAACTGGCGATGGTGTAAAACAAAGGGTAAGGCAAAAACTACTTGAAGATTGTAACCTGCATACCATTATTCGTTTGCCCAATTCTGTTTTTCAGCCTTATGCAACCGTAGCCACCAATTTGTTGTTTTTTGATAAAGGCACACCTACAAAAGAAGTTTGGTATTACGAGCACCGCCTGCCCGAAGGACAAAAAGCCTACAATAAAACAAGGCCCATCCAGGCCAAAGAATTTGAACCCATTAAAAAATGGTGGAATAACAGACAAGAAAGCGAAATTTGCTGGAAAGTAAACATCAATACCATTATTGAACGAGGCTACGATTTAGACATTAAAAACCCAACCAAACAGGAAGAAGAACAAGAGCACAGCAGCACAGAACTAATGGAAATGCTAGATAAAAGTTTTTCGAAAAGCCACGATTTATTAATGAAATTGAAGGAGGCAGTAAAATGAGCCGGGAACTTCAATTTTTAAATGTTATTGCTCTCATTAAACAGTCGAGGGCAAATGCTATAAAATCGGTGAATGCTGAACTAATTAACCTTTATTGGAACATTGGCTCATATATAACTGTGCAATTGGCCAATGCCCAATGGGGCGAAAAAACAGTGGACGAACTTGCCGAATTCATCAAAGCCAACCATCCGGAACTGAAAGGTTTTAATAGAAGAGGCTTGTACCGAATGAAGCAATTCTACGAAACCTATTCAAATTCATTATTTATGTCAGCGGCGTTGACACAAACCCAAAGTATTGATAATAAAAAAGATGCAATTGTGTCATTGGCAATGACACAATTTATTGAAAGCAATATTAGAGAAACTATTTTAACCAAAATTAGTTGGACAAACCATCTGACCATTTTTGGACGATGTAAATCGGACGAAGAAAGAGAATTCTATATACAGCTTTGTATAAAAGAGAACTATACTGTAAAAGAACTCGAACGCCAAATAAATGCTTCATATTTTGAACGTTCTATGTTAAATAGTTCAATATTCCCTACAGTGTCGGGAATATTGCCTGAGAATTTTGATACAGTTTTTAAAGAAAATTATGTGTTTGAATTCCTGAATTTACCTGAACCTTATTCGGAAAAGGAATTGCAAAAAGGATTGATACAGAACATGAAAAAATTCTTACTCGAACTGGGCAAAGATTTTTTGTTTGTTGACGAAGAATACCGACTGCAAGTGGGCAACCGCGATTTTAAAGCCGATTTACTTTTTTATCACCGTAATTTGCAATGCCTGGTGGCTTTTGAGTTAAAAACAGAAGCCTTTGAACCCGAACATTTGGGTAAATTAAATTTTTACCTCGAAGCCCTCGACCGCGATGTGAAAAAACCGCACGAGAACCCCAGTATTGGTATATTGCTCTGCAAAGACAAAGATACCGAAGTGGTGGAATATGCCCTAAGCCGCCAGTTATCGCCCGCAATGGTAAGCCAGTATACACTGGCATTACCCGACAAAAAGCTATTACAAAACAAACTGCACGAATTGTTTGAAATGTGGGAAAACAGAATGGAGGAGGAGAAATGAGTTGGAAGAAAGTAAAATTGGGAGAAATTTGCATAATTGAAAAAGGTACAACTGGTATTTTAAAAGCAATTCCTGGCGAATATCCTATGGTTGTTACAGCGGAAGAAAGAAAATCACACAACGAATTTCAATTTGATGATGAAGCAGTAATTATTCCACTGGTTTCAGGAACTGGTCATGGACATGCAAGTATAAAAAGAATACATTTTCAAAAAGGTAAATTTGCTTTAGGATCAATTCTTTGCGCCGTAATTCCTAAAGATAAAACACAATTGAGTTCTGAATATCTTTACCGGTATCTTGATTTAAATAAAGAAGATGAATTGGTTGCAAGAATGAAAGGCATGGCCAATGTTACATTGCCAATTAAAGAAATTGCCCAGATAGAAATTCCATTACCAACATTAAAAGAACAAACTGAATTTGTAGAAAATTATAAGAAATTAGAGGCTAATAGCGATTTGCTATCCACCGAACTCACCCACCAACTCACACTTGTAAAAAAACTCCGCCAGCAATTCCTGCAGGATGCCGTGCAGGGAAAATTAACCGCTGAGTTCCGCACTTTGCACCCCGAGCTTGTTGAGGGGCCAAACAGTGCCAGCGAATTACTTAAAAAAATAAAAGCAGAAAAAGCCCAACTCATAGCTGACAAAAAACTTAAAAAAGAAAAAGATCTGCCACCCATTAAGCCAGAAGAAATTCCTTTTGAAATTCCTGAAGGTTGGGTTTGGTGCAGGTTGGGAGAGATTGTTACAATGTCGAGAGGCAGATTCTCTATAAGACCAAGAAATGATTTAAGCTGTTTTGGCGGGCAATACCCATTCATACAAATTGGTAGCTTAGATGAACAAGGTTCAATAATAACAGAAGCTCCACAAACATTAAATGAAAAAGGATATAAGGTTTCAAAGGAGTTTCCAGTTGGCACAATTGCAATAGCAATAGTTGGAGGCACAATAGGGAATTTAGGAGTGCTTGGAATCCCAATGTGTTTCACTGATAGTATGGTTGGTATATTTCCATCAGATTGTCCAAATCAAAAGTTTATTCTGAACTTTCTCAGATTCGTTCAACCTGAATTAAAAAAAGCTGCATACCAAATGTCCGGTCAACCAAATATTAAAATTCCAACTTTAACTGATTTATTAATTCCACTTCCCCCACTATCAGAACAACACCAAATCGTCCAAAAATTAGAACAACTGATGCAAACCTGCAATGAGCTTGAAGAAAGCATTAAACTAAGTGCATTGCTTAATGATAAATTATTGCAACAGGTTTTGAGGGAGGCTTTAAGTAATAAAGTAGATCAAAATAAATTGGCCAATATTACAAATTGAAACCTATTGAATGGTAGAGTTATATGATATAACCAAATGGAATGTTAAAGAGTGGATTAATACCACTGGTACAAGAGAAAAATGCTTTATTGAAAATCCGGTAGATTCAAAGCTTTATTTCTATAAGATGTCCATTGAAAAATATCCATCTGAATTTTGGTCCGAGATTATTGCCAGCAAAATTGGCAAAGAGCTAAAATTTGATATTGTGGATTATAATATTGCCATACATAAAAATACCATCGGTTGTTTATGCGAATCTATGATTGACCAACAAACACAGGAATTGGATCATGGAATAAATATTATTAAAAATGCCTTTCCTGGCTTTGTTGTAACTGAACGACCCGAAATTTCTTTTCATCAGATAGAAAAAGCATTAGAAAAATACAGGGGTTATATTCAAAAATTTATTGATGTGATGGTTTTTGATGCACTAATTGGTAATCAGGATAGACATTCAGAAAATTGGGCAATCATCCGCTCTTTAGATATTAATAACAAAGAATTTAATAAACAAAGACTACTTAAATACTTGAAAGGAATTTACAAAAAATTCGGTTTGAAACTTAAAAATGTACCATTTAAGAAATTTATTATCAGGCACATGGATGAATTATCTTTGGTTGATTATGAATTTTCACCAATATACGACAGCGGCAGCAGTTTAGGAAGAGAGATAACAGAAATATCAATCCCTGAATATTTATCAGATGAAAATAAAATGAAAAAATATATTAAAAACGGAAAATCTGATATTAGATGGGAAAATAAACGTGTAAAACATTTTGAACTTCTCAATTTTTTGAAAAAATCTTATCCTGAACAATTAATTAGTACAGCACAAAAGGTAATTAATCAATATAACAGCGATAGAATGAAAGATTTAATTTTTAATATTGATAAAAAATTACCAGCAAATTTTGGAGAAAGTAGTTTATCTTTGCCCAGAAAAGAATTGATATTTAAACTCATAGATTTAAGAATACAAACTTTAAAAGAATTAATTTCTTGAAAATCCGTAAAATATATTTAAGCTGGCGAAAAGGTCAGGGTAGCCGTCGGAAAATTGTTGGTTTGTTAAAACGAACAGCTTCAGATGGTATTACATTTAAATATAATGAAGAAGGAGTAATGGAAGCTCAAAAAGAAGGGTTCAAAGAATATCCGGGCTTTCCTTTAGATTTTCATAAAATATACGAAGAAAAGAACCTTGATGTTTTTGGTTTACGTTTAGCTTCGTTTGACAGAAAAGATAGTATTAAATTACGTAATTTCTGGGAAGCAGATAAAATTCAGGATAAATTTGATTTACTAGCTCTCACCCAGGGATTATTACCAACCGATAACTTTGAGTTTTTAGGCTTGTTTAATCCAGGTACTGATTTACAATTTGTTACCGATGTTGCAGGATTGAGTTACCTCCAATTGGAAAAAGATATTGTGAAAGTTGGCGATATTATCACCTACGAACAGGAATTCATGAAAGATGCTTATGAAGGGAAAGCGATAAAGCTCTATAAATCAAATACACCAATTGGATATATTAAAAATATCCACAATAATGCATTTATTAAATCGGGCAAGCAATTAAAGCTTAAAGTTAAAGCGATTGAACAAAATGGTATAATTAGCAAGATATTTGTTCTTGTAACTGGTTAGAATATAAAATTTTAGCATTTTCCTCTTTTTAGTTTTACTAGCTTTTCTATGTCATATTTAAAATATGATTAATGCGTAGATTTGCAGCGGCAACATTTCAACAAGGTTCTTATTTTAATAAGAGCCTTTTTCATCTTTTATTATTAAGTATAAAGCAAAAACAAGTTAATAATCCATGGATTTATTTTGAAATTCTTCTCAAAGAATAATGAATCAATCATGTATAATATTGTAAATTTAAAGAATGTCTGGACACGAAAATAAATACTTCAAAAATTACAATTGTTGGATACAGGAAAATAAAATTCGTTTTGGGAACTTATCCAACCAGAGGGTAATCCCAGAATTTATAAATTCTATTAACCGCTTAATCTATAAATTTGAACACAAGAAAATTATTTTGGATTTTTCTGAGGTCAAACAAATATACCCATTTCCTGTTGTTCCAGTATCTGCATACATTCAATATTTTAAAGAAAATAATGATATTGAATTTGAGTTTAGCAATATGCCTAAATATCTAAAAAACATAAACTTCGGAAATCCCAAGTTGCCATCAAAATCTTCAACAAACCGATATTCGAATATTCTTGATAAAATTTGGACTTTTAACGATGGTACAGAAGTAAATTTACTCGTAAACGGAATCAAAAATAGTATTCGTAAATCAATTGTTTGTGAAAAAGGCATTCTCGATGCAATAGATTGGGGTTTAAATGAAGTAATGGATAACGTAATTCAACATTCAGGTATCAATAAAGGTTTTGTAATGTCTCAGGTTCAAAAGTCAAGTAAAAATTTAAATGTTTGTATATTTGACTATGGTCATGGGATTTATAATACGTTGAAAAACACTCAATATAAACCCAAAAATGCAGCCGATGCAATTTCATTATGCGTTCAGGAAGGAGTAACACGTGATAAAAAAATAGGGCAGGGAAATGGTTTGTGGGGCCTTTATAATATGGTAACCCTCAATGGAGGTCACCTAACAATCATTTCTGGCAAAGGTGGATTGAATTTTAATCAAAAGGATAAAGAAATATATTCATATAAAGATATTATTCTGCTTAATAGTAAAAATCAGGCAACTAATATAAATTTCCATTTAAATTTAGCTAAGAATATTTCAATTAAAGAAGCATTAAAGGGATATGAACTAACAGATTTATTCGTTGAAAGTTTAGAAAATGATTATGGTCAATATATTTATAAAATATCTGAAGCTGCATCTGGCACAGGAACACGTCAATCAGCGATTGCTATAAAAAATGAAATTTTGAATATTCAGAAACAAACTCAAAAACCAATAGCGCTTGATTTTAGTAATATTGGAATTATTTCATCATCATTTGCAGACGAACTTATTGCAAAATTGATAATTGACTTAGGCTATTATCAATTTCAAAATACTTTTAGGTTAATTAATATGAATCCTACAATACAATCAATTTTGCACCGTTCTATTGGTATGAGATTTGCAGATACTTTTGTTAATAAAATTTAAAAATAGAAGATATATTAAATATATCTTTCGTATTTTTTGTTTTTTCCCTTTTTTTAGCTTTTCTTTGTCTCAAATAATAAACAATTATGCTTAATGCATATATTTGCAGTGGCAACATTATAACAAGGTTCTTATTTCGATAAGAACCTTTTTTTATTCCCTTTTTTGAATCTTCTTTTCGAATAATTCTCCCTTTCAAACCAGTTCTTGGCCATCCTGATTTTGCTATTAATAATCCAATAATGTGATCTACAAGCAAAATTCCAATTCCCAATGGAAGGATAAAGAGAGATAGTCTTTCCATCAAATGTCAGTTTCCAATCATTTGGCGCAATCGGCGTAACAACCTCATTGCCACAGCCACACACGCATTTGTGTATAGCTGTGCAATATTCAAATGAGATATACAATATTCCATCTTCAAGTTTATCTGGGATAAACTCAACAAATTTGTGCTGTAAAATCATCATTTGCCAGGTGTGAATCATTAATTGAATACGAAGAATTATGTTCCTTAATTAAATCCTGATAAAATCCGCATAATTTTTTCCATTTGATAACTGCAAAAAGTGCATTTAATGCGTTTAAATCAGCTATTTGAATATTTGTACTATACTCATTATTAATATCATCACCACAGGATATTCGATTAAACAAATGATCATGTTTATCTGAAGTTCCGGTAGTAACCCTTAAAGTTCCAATAAGGCTATTATCAACAATATTAACACCTAAGCCGACATCAAAGAATGGAATATTCATTTTTATAAGATATTCAATGATGTTCCTTTTTACAGAATCCTTATCAATTGCAACAAATACATAGGTCATATTTCCCAATTCCTCAATATTTGCTTCATTGATATAATAAGGATGAGCAATCACATTTTTATGCATCTTTGAATAAATTTTCTTATAATATTCCGGTTTTGATTTTCTCATGTTCAATTCTTCAATTGTTGCAGCTCCTGGTGAACGAAAAGCATTATGCAAAAGGAATTCATCTCCATCATATAAATGGATTTCCAGAACAGGAGTTTTAGCAACAAAATCTAAAATATATGCACCGGTTCCACCTAGTCCAATGATTGCAATCTTTTGACCATTAAACTTTGAACTAATCAAATTAATGTTGGCCCGGCTGGAATTTGTATCCCAATAATTAAAAACAGAATTTGGACTTTCGTCATATATAACCTTGAAAGTTTTTTCTGTAACGCTTTTATCCAACGATTTTGCGGGTGCTGAAATTATTCCGGAATACATAGTCACTTTGTGATAATAATCATCATAACCATTTGCTGGTTTATTCGAAAAAGAATGATTTATCGTAATTCCATCAAATAGTATTTGATTTGGGCTTGTATGTTTTATTTGAGCAATGATACTGCCATCATTATTACAAGGATGTTCACCCATGAAATTTATGACATGGGTATTCGGTTTGGCAGTTTGTTTATTATTATATAATGTAAGCTCACTTACCAATATACCAAATTTTATTTCTTTCGAATGGTTTACGTAAGGGATATGGTGGATAAGCAAATATCCACCGTTTACCTCAATTTCAAAACCTTCGTCCCTGAGTCGCTTCAAATCAGGACTATGATCTATTAGTTGCTGTGACATTGAAAATCATTTTATTTTTAACAAATACCTCAACTCCTTTAACCATAGAACCTTCATGGTTTTGTCCTGGTCCATGTGAATACGAAACAGTATAAACTGTTGTTTCATCTTCAACATAATTTTCAAAAGCAAGCTTTACAACTTGTTCATAAGAAATTTTCCTTTCGGTCCATTTTTTTTGCCTTCCATTTACAATGATTTCAACTGAATGTTCATCATGTTTTTTGGAAAAGAAATGTTCAATACCAGGTCGGGCTAAATCTATCCTGGTATCATCAAATATTGGTTCATCTTCCCATGGTCGTTTAATAGACAAAAAGATTTTCTCATCTTTAGGTATACTGCCAAGATTTCTGACTTCAGCACCTGTAATGTATTGATGCTCCCATTTGTAATTTTCACCATTTATTATTAATGGTAATTCATTGTTATTTTTCAAATTAATCATGTTATTTACTTTTTAAAGTTTGTAAAATATTTTATAAATCTGTCAACCTACTTCTGTTAGGTAACTTTTGCTTTTATTGCACATAGCAATACTAATACTCTGATTTAAGCATCATTTTATTTTAATAATTATACACTACCAGAAGAAAAAGACAAAGGAAGGCTTTGGATTTGTCCTTAAAAAGTAATATGTTTGTTCCGATCAAAGATAAACATTTCCAAGCTTGCTAAACTTGGATCTTCAAAAAGACTAAAGCCTGATTGTCAATCAATCTGGCTTTATTTTTCCTTAGTTACGCCTTTTAAAGGCTTTTCATCCGCTTTTTGGTCAATAAATTGGCCTGTCTCTGTATCTCTCTTAACCCAATGTTTAGTTTTTGGATTAAAAGTTTGAGACCTTTGTTTTACAGCGCCATTCCTATGACCATCATTTGTTTTACCGTTTTTAGCCATCTTTAAAATATTAAAATTGTTTTGAAAAATATTAATGATGCAAAATTAAATAATAAATCTAAATTTATCAAGCAATAATAAAAATAGTTATCAATAAATTAGCAATATTTGATATATTTAGATTTAAGTGTATATTTGTATAAAAAAACCGCCATGAAATCATTAGGATTTACACTTAAAGAAGCACGAGCGTTAATTTCTCTCACACTTAGGCAAGTTGAGGAAGCAACTGGAATTTCCAATGCATATTTGAGTCAATTGGAGAATGATAAAATAAAAAAGCCTTCGGCAAATGTGTTATATAAATTAGCATCAATATACAAAATAGAGTTAAATACGCTCTTAAGTGCAGCAGGAATAATACAGAAATCTGAAAATTCGGAAAAACCGAATTCATCGGAATGGGGAAAAAGAATTGCTTTTTACACTGATGAATTATCTGACGAACAAAAAGATAAAATATTAGAATATATTGAATTTTTAAAACATAAAAATTAATAATGTTCGATCTACCTTCCAAATCCGATATTGAGAAAATTTCGTTAGATATTCTTAAGCAAAGTAAAGCCCTTGACGTATTTCCGACTCCGGTTGATAAAATTATCAATTATGCGAATCTTCATTTAAAAGGTGATATTGATCTATCAAAAGTTGACCATTCTTTTCTATCTAAGTTTTCCGATGCGGTAGCTAGTAAGTTTCTTGAAGCTATGGGCCTAGTGAGAGGGATTATAGATAGAAAGGAAAAAACAATATATTTGGATTTAAGTCAAAATCTATCTCGACAAAACTTTGTTAAACTTCATGAAGTCGGACATGATGTATTTCCTTGGCAAAGGGGGACATTTGAACACATAGACGATGATAATACTTTAAACCCTTACACAAATGAAGAATTTGAAGCAGAGGCAAGTTATTTTGCATCACTCACTCTTTTTCAACAAGATCGATTTGAAAATGAAATGAAAAAGCTAGAGTTAGGTATGAAGGCTCCAATGTATTTGGCTAAACATTTTGGTGCCTCCAATCATGCTGCATTGCGAAGATATGTTGAATGTTCTAAAAATAGATGTGCATTGTTGGTCTTAGAAAAAATTTCGATGTATAATGGTTCTGCATTTTGTAAAAAAAGAGATTTCTTTTCATCAAACAAATTTCAGGAAACATTCGGTACAATAGAATTTCCTGTCGAGTTTGATTCAACTTGGCAGTTTGCCCAAGATTATTTTTTCAAAAAAAGATATCATGAAAAAGGGAGTATCTCCTTAATTACAGAAAATGGAGAGTCAGATTTTAAATATCATTTTTTTAATAATACATTTAACGCTTTTATTTTTCTTTTCCCACTTGGTGAAACTAATAAAACAAGGACAAAAATTATTATTTCAAAGAGTTGATTAAGTTATTCTATTTTCGTAATTATTGGCAGTTTTTTAAAAAACTGCCAATACTGTCAATATCTAGAAAATCGCATTTCAATGCAAAATAACCCCTAATTTGCTCATATACATGAATGTTCGTTAATTTTAACTAAGTAATGCAATTCCAATTATTTAATTAAAAAACGTAAATCATGTTCAAAGACCACAACAAACACCTAATCTGGTTGATACTCCTGATAAATTTGGGTATCTTGATAATTGCCTGGTATGCAACCGATAAATTAATCCAGGAGAATGTTAAATTCTTGGGTTTAAGTGCAAATGGTAGTACAAAAGCAGTCATAATTTCATTACTGATTGCATTCAACTATTATTCAATCCGTTCAATATTAAAGCACGACACCAGTAATCAAAAAATGATTACCGATATTGAATTAAAAAGGATTGAACAGGATAAACAGGACATACAAATTCAAATCATAGTGCATGAGAAAGGTAATCAAACAGCATACATTAACACACCCACAATCAAAATTAACTTTCCAACAGAGATAAAAATATTTACAGCAAATCCGGTAAATATCATTTTACCACGCACAATAATTGGTAAAGAATTAATACTAAATGCCGAAAAAGTAGGCTACAGAACACGCAAGCCCCTAATTTACTTCATAGAAAATAATGATAAGCCAATTTACATTTCCTTAATATTGGATAAATAGTAGAGTAGAAATTTAAATTAACTGAGGGGTTTAACTTTGCAACAAAGTTAAACCCCTCACTCTTATTATCCAAATTTGTTTCAAAAATGTCCAGTTTATTTGCTAATAAACTGGACAAAATAATTATCTTTGCATCAACAATACAATAATGAAAACATCTGATTATATAGCATTTACTATTGATAGACTTCCTAAAGGATATGTTTTCACCTATGCTGATTTTACTACTGAGGTGAATAAGGAGGAGGCTGTAATAAAAGCCCTTAATCGTATGACAGAGTCGGGCAAAATAGCAAAGTTGGCCAAAGGCAAATATTACAAACCAGAGAACACGCCTTTTGGTAAGCTACAACCAAACCAGGCACAAGTTGTAAAAGATTTACTTGAAGATAATGGGAAAATAATAGGCTATCTTACAGGATATAGTATTTATAATCAACTTGGTCTTACTACACAATTGAGCAATACCATACAAATAGGCAAAAATGAAATTAGGCCTTCCTTTAAACGGGAACGGTATACCATTTCATTCATTAAACAAAAAAACACCATTACTAAGGAGAACATTCCATTATTACAGCTCCTGGATGCCATTCGATACATAAAAAGAATTACTGATAGAAAAATAGAATTTTCCTGTAAACGATTATTGATCATAATTCAAAATTTAACCAATAAGGATAAAAGTACACTGGTTCGTTTGGGATTAAAGTATCCACCGGCCACAAAGGCTTTATTAGGTGCCCTTTTGGATGAATTGAAAGAGAATTTGTTTACAGAACCGCTTCAAAAGTCATTAAACCCAATTACAAAATATAAATTGGCAGGTGTAAATAAAGTATTTGCTTCAGCCGGAAAATGGAATATCATATGAACTTACATTTTAACAAACAACTTTTCAGACAGGCAGTACAGTTTACTTCTGATCAAATGAAAATACTACCAGTTTATATCGAAAAAGACTATTGGGTAAGCTTTACATTGCATACAATTTTTCATAACGATATAGGAAATGACACAATTTTCAAAGGAGGTACAGCACTATCAAAGTGCTACAATCTAATAGAACGGTTTTCAGAAGATATTGATTTGGTTGTATTGCGGCGCGAAGGTGAATCGAATAATAAACTCACTACTAAAATCAGAAAAATAAGTGAAATAGTTAATGAAGTATTACCTGAAGTAAATATTGAAGGACTAACAAATAAAATGGGAATGAATCGTAAAACTGTACACTCCTACAATAAAGAATTTCAGGGAGATTATGGACAGGTTCGCGATGCAATAGTAGTCGAAGCTACCTGGCTTGGTTATCATGAGCCTTATACCACAAAAAGAATAAGTTCATTCATTGGAAATATGATGGTTAATAATGGGCAGACTTCAATTGCTGAGCAAAATGGACTGTTGCCGTTCGAAATAAGAGTTTTAGAACCAAGCCGGACAATTTGTGAAAAAATAATGAGCCTTGTGAGATTTTCATATGGTGAAAACGCAATAGATGTCTTAAATAATAAAGTCAGGCATACCTATGATTTGCATCAACTATTGCAACAAAAAGAGTTTTTGGATTTTTTCAATTCAGTTTCATTTGAGAAGATGCTTTTGAAAGTGGCAAATGATGATGTATTAAGTTATAAAAGCAATAATCGTTGGCTCGAAAACCATCCTGTAGATGCATTGATTTTTAAAGAATTAGAAACCGTTTGGAACAAACTAAAGCCAACTTATACTGGAGATTTTAAAAAATTAGTTTATGGGAAATTACCAAACGAGCAAGATGTTTTCACTACATTAAAAAAGATAAAAGATAGATTAACAAGTGTAGTATGGACTATTAAAATCGAATAAACAGAATAAGATATAATCATAATCCATTAATTGAAATTTTAAAGCTGAATTTATGCTAATCTTCATAAATTTGCTCAAAAACCTCAGATGATTGAAGATACCCTGAAAAGTCAAATCGAAATATTCAAATCTGTTTTCAAAGGCAGGGAAGATGTTTTTGCTATTCGTTGGGAAAAAGGAAATAAAAGTGGCTATATGCCAGTCTATCTATATGATGTTTATCGGTATCGCATACATAAAATGAAAGGTGGAACCCTTCAAAATTTTACAGAAAAAACTTACTTACCATATTCTGAAGAACAAATTGCCAAACATC
This sequence comes from Bacteroidota bacterium, assembly GCA_025361565.1. GTDB lineage: Bacteria > Bacteroidota > Bacteroidia > Bacteroidales > NBLH01 > NBLH01. The sequence goes on from JANYKN010000033.1 coordinate 21,130, forward strand.
TCAGAGGCCAACAATTGATTGGTATTTACCCATTATTAAAGGATAACACTTCATGGTTTATTGCAGCTGACTTCGATAAAAATGGTTGGGAATCATGAGATTGAAAAATTTTCTTTCTATAAAATACAAGATGACTTTAAATTGCTTATAAAAAGAAGAACGAAATTCATTTATAAATTAGCAATTGATCTATTTTTACTAAATGAAAACACATCTGTTATTTCTTTTTTTTATAATAATTTCCTCAACAGCGAAGTCGCAAGTAGTAAATATTCCTGATACATGTTTTAGAGCAGCATTATTTGAAATGGGTTTTGATAAAAATAAAAATGGAGAAATAGAGGTTGATGAAGTTAATTGGCTGGGACAGCTTCATGTTAGTAGCAAAATGATCCATGACTTAACAGGAATTGAAGCATTTATAAATCTAAACAAGCTTGATTGTAGCGGTAATCAACTTACAACTATTGATGTTAGTAAAAACTTAAAATTAAAAACGTTGCTGTGTCAGCTCAATAAATTGAATCGTATAGTTATAGGTAATAATAAGGCTTTAGAAGAATTATACTGCTATAACAACAATTTAACAGAAATAAATCTCAGCAATAACAGGCAATTGAAGATATTATATTGTAATGATAACTTGTTGTCAAAAATTGATGTAAGTGAAAATGGAGAATTAGAAAAATTATCCATATACTCCAATAATCTAGCAGAGATTGACATTAGATTTAATAATAAGTTGGTTTATATTAATTGTAGCAAAAACAAAATCTCAAATATAGACATCAGTAAAAACAATTCTCTATTGTCATTATGTTGTGAGTATAATCTGCTAAGAAATATTGATTTAAGTAGGAATATCAGCTTGGAAGCTATCGAATGTTCTTATAATCAAATTTCTAAATTGAATATATCAAATAACCCCAATTTAAAACAAATAATGTGTGACAACAATCATATAAAGAAGCTATTAACTAAATTCAACATTAAATTAGAAAGAATTGATTGTAGTAGAAATTTTATTAAATTACTGAATGTAAATAAAAACACAAAATTAGTATGGTTTGATTGCGATTTAAATAAACTTAAGCGACTTGATGTTTCAATTAATACTTCACTTGAAATATTAGAGTGCAGTAGTAATAAAATCAAAAACTTAAATCTAAAAGAAAATATAAATCTAAAACAATTATATTGTACGGGGAATATGATTGAAAAATTAAATTTAGGGAACAATGAACAACTAGAGATTTCATTTTGTGGGTATAACAGACTTACAATTTTACATTTTGGCAGGAATAATAATTTGTCAAAAATAAATTGCGATAGCAATCAGCTGGCAAACCTTGATATTAGTCAATGTATGGCCTTAGAATCATTAAGTTGCAGCAGCAACAAACTAATAAAATTGAATTTAAGTAACAATGAATTCTTAAAAGATTTAGATTGTCGATTTAATGTTGATTTACGTGCAATTTGCATGAATAAAAAGTTTGACGTTAATTTTAAAGGCAACAACTATTGGCTAAAAGATGATTGGGCTAAATGGACTTTAGATTGCCAGTAATCAATTAAGACTAATTTTATATTATCATGTAAACACTTGATACAGAAGAAGCAACATTCAGTTGATCTATTGACAAAGAAATTTCTACCCTTAAAAACAAACTTATAGAAATGGATAAAACCTTTAATCTAATCCGAAAAGAAGGCTGTTAGGTATTTTTAGAAAGTCAACCTCAAAACTTCACCCGCATCTTACATGACTATTCAGATGAGCGAAAGGGTTTTATTATCTGGAAAGATTTCTTGGAAGAGATTTTAGTATAATATTAACTATCTGAAATAAAGCCTGTTGATTTAAATGAAAACAATTAATCCACAAAGATAGGCTCAGTCACAAACGAGGCAAAAGACTACGGCATAAACGTTCTCAGCTTCCCAAAAATTCAACCAATCAATAATCAATAGACAATTATCAATCATCATTTCTTCCTGTCATTTATTCCGTTTCCTTTTGCACTTATTGCTCCCTAACACCTAATGATGAAGCATATTAATTGTTTTTATGTTTCACTTTAAATCTTTCGTTATGGATAAAACTGGTGCATATTTCAGGTTATTGGCTCAGGCTCGTTATCATCGTTCACTTTTCAGTTATTATGTTAGCAGGCAGTGTTTTCATTCAGCGCTTCGTTGCTTGCGTTTGGCTTCTTTAGTTCGCTCAGGTTTTCATAGGGGGCTTCCATAGTTCCCTTTTTTATTGTTGTATGCACATGTCGGATTGACAAAGGAATAGACCAGGCACTTTCCCTGCCCCCGAAAAAAACACTTTGCTGTCGCAAAACTCATTTTTTCCGTGTTCAGGTAAAAAGCCTTACCCCAGAGCAACTTTTATCAAAACTACAATCCGCATCCGGCACATTAAAATATTATAATCATATCGAAATAATTCAAAGAATATAAAATTTTTATAATCAGTATAATTATTGCATAATTTAATTTCCGTAATTCCGCTTATTATTAAACAATTATATATATTTTAGTGTACGGATAGTGAACTCTTCTATAAGGTGTTTTTTCATAAAAAAAGAAACACTAAGACATATTTTGGCGCATCTAATTCATACTTTTGAATTAAATATGATTAATAAAACTGCCCAACAGATAAAACTTTATGAGTAATTCTTTTACAGCAATTGATTTTGAAACTGCACATGGAAAGCGTTGGAGCATTTGTCAGGTAGGTATTGTAAAAGTAGTTCAAGGAGTTATATCTGATGAAATCAGTTTATTGGTTCAACCACCCGATAATTACTATTTTTATAAGAATATTGAAATACACGGAATTACATCAGAGCAAACACGCAATGCGCCGTCATTTCCAACCGTTTGGAATGAAATTAAACACTTAATCCAGGATCAAACAGTTGTTGCGCATAACGGAGCCTTTGATTTTAACTGCCTTTATCAAACTTTGAATTACTATGGATTAGAACATCCAAAATATAATCAGAAATGTACTTACAAAATTTATGGTACAAATCTGGCTGATTTATGTCACCAATATAAAATAAAGTTAAATCATCATGATGCTTTGAGTGATGCCCTGGCTTGTGCAAAGCTTTATTTAATTTCACAACAAACAAATATTTAAAATATGGATACAACTGCAATTGAAAAACTATTAAATGAAGTAATTAACATTACTAAAAAATATCAGAAAGACGCTAAACCTGGCGATAACTTTAACGTTTTTAAAATATTAAACTTATCTTCTAACGAAGCAAGAACACATTCTGCCTTCATTGCTGAACTTCTAAACCCTGATGGGACACATGGAAAAGGTAACCTTTTTTTGATCGAATTTGTGAATATGTTAAAAGAGAAGCATACAAATTCACATGATCATATCATATCAGAAATAAAATTCAATCCGGAGAATATAAAGGAAGTTAAAAGGGAATATTGGTTGGGCAATAAAACAGAATCAGAAGGAGGGTATATTGATATTTTACTTACTGATGAGAACAACCAGCATATTATTATAGAAAATAAAATTTATGCTGGTGATCAGGAAAATCAATTATTACGATACCATCACTTGGATACCAAAGCACCAATTGTTTATTTGACTTTAGATGGGAAAATACCTTCTGAAAATAGCATTGGAACAGAAAAATCTATTAAAGATAGGCTAATTTGTATTTCTTATGAATCAGAAATAATTAATTGGTTGGAAAAATGTAATGGACAGATTAAGGATTTACCAGTTATTACAGAAACCATTAAACAATATATTCATTTAATTAAATATTTAACAAATCAAACAATGGAAAAAGATGAAATTAAGGAAATAGTAAATTCAATTATAGGTAGTTCTGACCAAATTGAAGCCGTTAAAGCGTTATCTGATAATGAAATATGGGATGAAGTTAGAAAAAAAATCATGCTTGATTTAAGTTCAGAAATAATAGGGGATGATGGAATTATAAAAGAACTTGGTCTTAAAGTAGAATATCGTAAAGATATCGATTTTGGCATTAAGACATATGAATTTTGGTTTTACAAGGAAAATTGGAAGTACTGTATTCATTTTTACTTTGCAGCCAATTTTGAAGAAATTATTTATGGTATTAATGTTAAAAATAATAAGGATAAAATATTAGTATCTGAATTAAAAAAATTCAAAGGTATATTAGACGAATCCCCAAATAACGATGGTTGGATTTGGTCTGATTATTTTGAAGAATATAGAAAAATTTCTTGGTTCAACTTAAGAACAAAAGGTAGAAATTTGTTTAGAGCTAAAGTGAATGAGCTAATTGAAAAAGTTGGAGACATAATGTAAATATTTGAATATTTTTGAAAAAGTCTCCTGTAGTTCTATTATATAATAACTTATAATTTATTTTAATTTTTTATTGCGTAAATTGTTACTGCGTCACATCTTGTCGTCCTTCGTCCATATCTTTGTTCAAAAATGACAAAGATATGGAAAAGGACTTAAAAATAAAGCTTTTAGAAAGTATAGGTAGTATCTTCGAACAGTCAAAGGAATGTAAACTTGAATCTTCTTATTTTGAGAAAATTGATAATGAATTGAAACTCCTTTCTGATTATTTCAATGTTTCAAAAAATCAATCGTTTTTTATAGCAATGATTTTTGCATTAAACTACATGGGTAAAACTGTTGATATTAATGCGCTTATCCAATATTTTGATTGCAATCCTATGAAATTACTTGAATACAGCGAAGATTTTGAGCTTTTATATTCAAAAGGTATTTTTAGTAAACAAAAATCAAGTCTTAAAGCCTGGTTGACAAGCACTGGCGAACAATTCTCCATTAATGAGAAAATAAAAGGGGCAATTCTTCAAAATAAACCATTGCCTTTGATCGAGAAAGAAGAATTTAAAGATGTGGTTGAATTTCTTGAAAAAATATATAACACAGGTCAACAAAGAGATAACGATGAAATTTCTACAGTTGAATTATTTATTCAAATAGAAGAAATGGTTTCCTCTAATTTGCATTTTCCATTGGTTAAAAAGATTTATGATCTCCAATTCAGGGTACCGGACACTTATATTTACTTTTATCTTATCTGGAAAGCACTGCTAGGTAATGAAACCAATGATATAAGAAGGGCTTTAGAAGGAGTCTTTGACAAAACTTCCGAACGGGTAAAGTATCTGCAAAAGATTTTATCAGGTGAAAATGCTTTAATTAAGAACAATTTGGCTGAAATTGTTGAGGCAAGTTTTTTCAATGACATCGAAATAAAATTATCAGAATACTCCTTGAACATAATAAGTGAGTACGACTTAAAACTAATCGCTAAAAATCAGAAAAAGGACAATATCATTCAACCTTCACAAATCAAAGTAAGAAAACTTGTTTTTAATGAAGATGAAATGAATCAGTTGGTCTTATTGAAAAATCTTTTGCAAGACTCTAATCTTTATGAAACTCAAAACAAATTGCTCACCAGGAATTTCTCAAAAGGAATAACTGTATTATTGCATGGACAACCTGGAACTGGAAAAACAGAAACAGTTTTGCAATTAGCTAAAGAAACCAACCATGTAATAATGAAAGTTGAAATCAGTCAATTAAAATCAATGTGGTTTGGTGAAAGCGAAAAAAATATCAAACGCATTTTTACTGATTATAAATCCTACGCCAAAGAATGCGAACGTATTCCAATACTTTTTTTTAATGAAGCAGATGCATTAATTTCAAAACGCAGGGAAATAAGTAATTCTAATACAGCGCAAACAGAAAATGCAATTCAAAATATAATTCTTGAAGAATTAGAAAATTTTGAAGGAATTTTAATTGCAACAACCAATCTTGCTAATAATTTCGATACTGCGTTTGAAAGACGTTTTTTATTCAAAATCAAATTCCAATTGCCTGATATTTCAACTAAAGCGAAAATTTGGAAATTAAAACTACCAAACTTGTCTACTTCCGATTGTGAAGACCTTGCCTCACGTTTTAATTTTTCAGGTGGGCAAATTGATAATATTGCAAGGAAAAATGAAATCCATGAAATATTATATGGATTATCTGATGGGTATAAAAGTATTCTTAAGTTTTGTCAAGAAGAAATACTCGGAAACAATAGACTTCAAATAGGTTTTACTAAATCTTAAAGCTAATGTCAAAAAGAGAATCAATTTCCAGATATAGCCTGATTATTAAAAAGCTTAGAAAACATCCGGCTTCTTTTGCTGAAATCTCAGATTATCTTGCTTTAGAATCTGAATTACAGGAATATGATTTCAATATTTCAAAAAGGACATTTCAGAGAGATATAGAAGATATTCGTTCAGTTTATCATATTGATATTCAATATGACTTTTCACGAAAAGTGTATTTTATTGACTATGAACAAGAACCCGAAGTTAATGAGAGGATTCTGGAGGCTTTTGATACATTTAATGCACTAAATATTACCGATAGGCTTTCTGATTATATACATTTTGAAAAAAGACGACCCCAGGGAACTGAAAATCTTTATGGTTTGTTACATGCAATAAAGAACCAGGTTCAAATAACATTTACTTATCAAAAATATTGGGAAGACGAATTGACCCATAGAACAACGGAGCCTTATGCACTTAAAGAGTTTAACAACCGCTGGTATGTTCTTGCCAAAGATCTTAAAGATAATCATGTAAAAAGCTTTGCACTCGACAGGTTAACAGAACTTGAAATAACAAAAAAGCCTTTTCAATTTCCGAATAATTTCAACGTAAACGAGCATTTTAAATATTGTTTTGGAATAATTAGTCCTAATGAACATAAGCCTCAAGAAGTCATTTTATCATTTAACTCATTTCAGGGTAAGTATATCAAGTCATTACCACTTCATTCATCCCAGGAGGTTTTGAAAGACGACGATGAAGAATTAATCATCAAACTCACATTGTTTATTACACATGATTTTTTCATGGAACTTTTATCTTATGGAGAAAATTTAAAGATTATTAAGCCGGATTCTTTGATTGCTGATATAAAAAAGGCTTATAGAAATGCCTTAAAACAATATTTAATTCTTTAATCTATCTGATTACAACCCAAATAAGCACCCCAATATCTTTATCTTCCCACCAGGCACTTTCCCTGCCCCCGGAAAAAACACTTTGCTGCGCAAAACTCATTTTTTCCGTGTTCAGGTAAAAAGCCTTACCTCTCTGCGCTTTGAATCAACGATACCTACTCCATCCGGCACATTAAAATTTTACTATTTACCAGGTTTAAATATTGGTAGTAAAATTTTAAAAAGCCGATAAAAAACTCTGCAAAGGGCATTCACCCTTGCGATTTAATCTATTGCAAATTAAGCGGTATTTTTTTTTGCCACTGTTAGCCTGGCTTGGAAATGGTTTTGGTTCAGAATCAGCTTTTTCCAATTTAAATTCTGTTGTTTTTGATACTTCAGTGGAAAGCCAGTCTACCAGCTTGGGTTTATATGGTATCCCAGCCGGCAGGCTTGTCAAAAATGCCGCCAAACCGTCTGTACCCATTTTTTACTTTTTCTATTTGATTTGATTGGTTAAAAAATAAGTACAGCCGCCCTTCGGGTTTCCATTTCATTCCAAGTTTGTCATCATTTCTGAGCTTCACCAGCCGTCTGGTCTGTGCTGCTACTCTTGTCTGGCTGCAAAATTCCGTAAACTCCATTTAGCAGCCTGCCAACAGCAGCACTTTTTTTTGTAGCGGGCCCTGCGAGGGTTGCCAGGCGTTTTTCAGTCGGTTTTTTTTTCCTCTTTTGTTTTATATTGTAAAATAACCGCCTAAAAAAACTCCAGAAGCTAAGGTTGTGGCTTTGGGTGCCTGAGGTTCTCGAAGGCAGCCACAACCTAAGCTCCAGCACTTCCAAAAGCAGTTCGTACCTCACTGCATTTTTTTGTAAGGCTGGCAACCCTACCCGCAGCGGGCCCGCGCACTCGTCGACAGTGCCGTTCTTTGATTTCTAAGCGCCGTTCTCGTATCAGGAAAAGAATCTATACCCACCCACCACCCTTTTAAAGCAGGGCTTATGTTATTAATATTCAGCTTTATAAATTTATTATTCAATTCAAATTACAAATTATTGTCCCAACATTAGGACAATTTAAATAATGTCCTTACATTTGGACTTTAATTGCATAGTCTTTACTTTTGAATCAGCAATAATTGTTGATGACTATGCAAGAAAAAATAATTGAATTTTTCAAGGAAAGACCTGCATTATCAGTAAATCATATTGAAAAAGAAGCAGGCTTGCCACCAACTACTTTAAGCAAAGCTGTGCGTGGTGAAAGAAATCTAAATGAAGCACATATTCAAAAGCTAATACCAATTTTAAAAAAGTATGGGTTTATAATAGAATAAAGTGAAATAAAAAAGCACTGTTCCAGTCGGCAAACTTTCGCAGTGCTATGAAATCTTAACAATTATTGCTAATCGTTAATTTCTATTCCGATGACAAAAGTATCAAATCTTATTGTTATTATGAAAGCTATTGCTTTATTTTTGGTAATTCCGTTAGTGTCTATTTTATGGTTCTCACCAAATGAGCGTGTATTAAAACGTGATAAAGAAATAGAACACATCTTATCAAAAGAATATCAGAATGATTTTAGCGTCCAGTATGCATTAGTGGCCAATGAAGAGGGATATTTCCCTTGCTATGGTTGTGCTGAAGGTCAAATTTATTTATATCCTGGAGAAATCTGGAAATATGGTAAAACTTGCAAAGGTGAATCAGGGCGTTATCCAAACGGTTTTCCGGTTCCAAACTTAAAGTTTGTCATTCAGTTCGAAGGAACTGAATCCGAGTGTTTGGTGGAAGAAAAGCGAAAAATATATGCTTACGAATCTTTGCTTGAATGCCAAAAGCGAAACATCAAATTACCAAGACCACCGGGCAATAAAATAGACCGATAAAATATGAGAGAATTTGAATTTACAACGGCAACAAAAGAAGAACTAACATCGAAACTTGATGTATTCAAAGAGTTGCAAACATTATTCAATGAAAACCTTAAAATTTCTGATTACTCAGAAATTTATACTTCTATTTTTATGGTCTATCAATGTTTTCCTGAAAACTCTTCTTATTTTAATGCAAAAGCCTATAGCCATATTCGCAGAAAAACAAATGTAATAGAAATCTATTCCTTACTCGATTACGAAACAATCTTAAATACTGATACAAATAAAGTTAAAACGATACTGTCCGATACCTACTTAAATTCAATAAATCAATACCTTAAAATAAAAGGTTTTAATCATGAAGAATTTCACAATGATGTGAAGCAGATTTTAAAACCCTATTTACAATTATAACAAGATTTGTTGAAGTTTCTTTTTTGATTATTTATGATTTAAAATAAAAAATGAAAGCCAAGATAGGCAGGGCTAATATATATCTAATTCTCAGTGGTTTTATCAAGGTCAGGCCCTTTGGGTTTTTTAAAAAATACTACCCGAAGGGTGGAGATTTTTTAAAAAAACCTTGACAAAACCAGTGCCCTGCCTGAAAAATGGGCTTTCTTTTTTATTTTTTTTGTCCTTTTTTTTCTTTTTTCTTTTGAAATAATTCATTTTGGTGTGTCGGTTCTGTAAAGCACTTGTCAATACTTAAAACTTCTGTGGCACTTCCAGCCCTCAAATTGTTATGGATTTTAAACTTTGCACTTTGAAGGCTTTGTATACTTTGCATGGTTTAATTTTATTAAATCAGTAGCACAATAAAACACAACCGTGAGCAATTTCTAAAATTCAACTCAAAAATAGGAGGTGACCTAATTCAAACAACAGACCAAGACCCATCCAGGAACTATAGAAACTACAAAATAATATTCTAGTACCCCTTGGAAAAGCAAATAAAAGCATTGATACGCATAATAATCTCATATCTGACAATATATCAAGGTACTACGTAAATTTGATTAGATTAAAACTGAATCTGGCACGGCAGAAACAAATAAATAAAAAGTCATTATCAAAGCCGTACCAATTCCGAATTGGTCAAAGAAATTTAGTATTAACTTTTAATTTTTATCGCAATGGGAGTAATAAAGCAAGGTATTTTAGGTGGAATTTCCGGCAAAGTCGGAACCGTAGTGGGTGGCACCTGGAAAGGCATTGATTATTTGAGAGCCAGACCGCAAAAGGTCGCCAACCCAAACTCAGAAAAGCAACAGAACCAAAGAACCAAATTTTCAACTGTATTAGGTTTCTTAAAACCTTTTACCGGATTTGTAGCAGTTGGTTTTAAATCTCTTTCAGTAGGACAAACCGGCTTTAATGCTGCAATGTCTTATAATGTTAAAAATGCTGTTACTGGCATTTTTCCTAACTTCGTGATGGATTTTCCATCTACTCTTTTAAGTTCAGGAAAAGCAACAGGCGCAATGAATCCATCAGTAGCAAGTGCCGCTCCAGGTACCATTCAATTTGGTTGGGCAGACAATTCAGGAATTGGAAATGCAAAAACTGATGATGTTGCAGTTTTAGCCACATTTTTTGAAGGTAGTTCTGAGGCTGTTTACCAGTTTACCAACATCCAAAGAAATGCATTGGTTGCAGAATTAATCGTTCCAGATGTATACAGCGGTCAAGTAGCCCAATGTTGGTTATGTTTCCAAACTGCTGACGGAAAAGACATTTCAAACAGTTTGTACATAGGTACTGTGAATCTAGCTTAGTACTTTGGGTTTCTTTTCGATTAGGATTTTTAAGAAATCGTTCTTTTTCAGGGCGATTTCTTCTTTCTTTTTGTATGTATCTTGTATGTATCAAAAGAATAAGGCAGTTACACTTAATGTGAACTGCCTTATTTTACTGTGGGCCCAATAGGGCTTGAACCTATGACTCCCTGATTATGAGTCAGGTGCTCTAACCAACTGAGCTATGGGCCCCGAAATAATTTCGGTTGGCAAAAGTACAATTATTTTTTAATTTTAATAGCTTTTATTGCATTTTATTCAAAAAAATATGAGAAGTTTGTTTTATGATATAAAGTGATTCATTTTTAATAATGACAAGATTTTGAATATGATGAAAATAGAGCAGTTTGAAATAAACAATATCATTTTTGATTTGGGCGGGGTTATCCTTGAAATAGACATCAAAAGTGCTTTTAATAAATTCAGCCAGATGGGAATTTCTTCTGATAAAGGTTTTGGAAAAATTAAAAATAATGATCTATTTAAAGCTTATGAAATTGGAGCATTATCAACGGAAGAATTCAGGAACGAAATTAGAAAGGGTTCAAAATCAGCTTTTGATACAAATCATTTTGATAAAATCTGGAATTCGATTATCCTTAATTATCCTGCTGAAAACATTTTAATTCTTGAAAATCTAAAGCCTAGATATCGAACTTTTTTGATGAGCAACACCAATGAACTTCATTATCTGCACTATAACAATATCTTACACGATAAATACGGCTATCAGAATCTTGATCAATTATTTGAAAAAACATACTATTCTCATACTTCAAAAATGAGAAAACCAGAATCCCGGTTTTTTAAACTCATACTATCGGAAAATAATCTGGAACCTGAAAAAACATTGTTTATAGATGATTTTATCGAAAATATTGAAGCCGCTGATTTATTAGGAATAAAAACCTTGCATCTAAAAGATGGCAATAAATTAATAGATTATTTTTAATTATATATCTGTAATAAAACACGTTACAATGTAATCTATTATTTTTATTTCCTACCAGACTAACAAATGTGAAAAGCGTTGTAAAATTGCTTTCATACAAATAAAATAATCACACTAAACAATTCTACCATTAGATCGATAATTGTATCGTTCTGATATTATATTTGTATGGAAACTTACAGGCTACAAAATAAATTGATCAATATCCAGGAATTGGATATACAAAACTCAAAAAAATATTCAAATGAAGAGTGAATATTATTGGTATTTCCTTACTTTCAAAATCACTGAAAGGCAAGGATCATATTCCTTGAAAAGGATACCTGCAGCAGTAGCATCAGGTGAGTTTGTAGAATTTAAAGAAGTACTTAGCGAAGAATCAAAGCGATTGAACCGGCTTGAAGAGGAATAGTTCTTCTTTTTAAATTCCAGTTATTCCAAAGCAAGTAATTTAGTTAAATATGCCCACCGGATTTTCCACTTGAATTTGATTGCTCCTGGCTAACTTGCAATGGATTTGAATTCAATTCTTTAAATTGTTGCCGGTTTCTATAAATATCCAAAGCCAGATACATTGCTTGTCGGAATGAATCTTCTGAAGCTTCATTTTTACCTGCTAAATCATAGGCTGTTCCGTGAGCTGGCGAAGTTCTAATAAAAGGCAAACCAGCTGTAAAATTCACCCCGCTTTCAAATGATATCGCTTTAAATGGAGCTAAACCCTGATCGTGGTACATGGCAAGTATAGCATCAAATTTCAAATAATCTTTGGAGCCAAAAAGTCCGTCAGCAGCAAATGGTCCCAATGCAATTATTCCCTCATTTCTAGCTTTATTTAGGGCAGGTATTAGAATATCTATTTCTTCATTCCCGATTAATCCATTATCACCACAATGTGGGTTTAATCCCAATATAGCAATTTTTGGCTTTCCTATATTGAAATCCTCAATAAGGGATTTGTTTAAGATTCTTAATTTGTTTAAAACACTATCCATAGTGATACTTGTGCCAACATCTTTTAAAGGAATATGGCCTGTAACTACACCAACTTTAAGTCTATCGCTAACCATAAGCATTAAAGAACCTTTTACTCCAAATTTATGTTCTAAATATTCTGTATGCCCAGGAAAATGAAAGTCTTTGGATTGAATGTTATCTTTATTGATTGGCGCTGTGACTAATACATCAATTTCACCATTTTTTAAATCATCAACAGCCATTTCAAGTGCCTTTAATGATGCTGCACCTGCAATTTCGGTAGATTTTCCCAATTCAACTCTAATATTTTCATCAACACAATTTATAATATTGGATCTTTTGGGATTAGCTTCGGCAGCAACTCTTATACTGTTCAAACTAAAATTCTCAATATCAAGCGCTTTTCTATGGTAAGCAAGTACTTTTGAAGATCCATATATGATTGGTGTAAATAATTCATTGATACGGATATCCATCAATGCTTTTAGTATCACTTCATATCCAATACCATTTATATCTCCTTGACTAATGCCTAGTTTTATCTTAGGATTTTCTTCCATTATATTGGTTTTTATCAGAATATAATTTAAAAGTCTTAATTTTTCTGATTGAGAATAATCTCAATTCAGATAGATAAACTTTTTGGTTTAAAATAAATAATACGAAATATTATCAATTCCGTATGGCTGCTAAATTACAATAATTTAATTAAATCACATATTATGTAACAAAAAGCATTCACCTGGAATTCCTAATTTAGAAATCCAGGTGTTTTAAAAATTTAATAAATTTATCCCTTAATAGTAATACTTTGAAATGTATGTTAGTTTAATGAATCTACCGTTCCAAAAAACATTAAAATAATTGAGTTATTCCCAATTAAGGATAACTTTTCCACAATTTCCTTCATCCATCACATCAAATCCTTTTTGAAAATCATCAACTTTAAATCTATGGGTGATAATTGGTGAAAGATCCAGACCCGACATGAGCATTTGCTCCATCAAATACCAGGTTTCGAACATCTCTCTTCCATAAATTCCTTTGAGCTGAAGGCCTTTAAAAATAACCTTATCCCAGTCAATCCCTGTATTTGGAGGTAATATTCCCAATAACGAAATCTTGCCTGAATTATACATATGTGCTAACATATCGTTAAATGCCTTTGGTGCTCCTGAACATTCCATCCCAATATCAAAGCCGATCATACCCAATTCCTTAATTACATCATCGAGCGTTTCTTTAAGTGGATTGATTACCCTTGTTGCACCCATTTTTTTTGCAAGTTCTATTCTAAAAGGATTAGTTTCGGTGGCAACAATATATCTGGCGCCGGCAAATCTCGAAATGGCAACACACATACTTCCAATTAATCCGGCTCCTGTTATCAAAACATCTTCTCCAATTAATGGAAATGAAAGCGCTGTGTGGGTTGCATTTCCAAATGGATCCATAATTGCCAGGATTTCATCAGGTATTTTATCGCTCATTTTCATCACATTTGATGAAGGAACCAAAACATATTCAGCAAAAACTCCATCGCGATTTACACCTATTCCAATGGTATTTTCGCAAATGTGTTTTTTTCCTCGTCGGCAATTTCGGCAGTGTCCGCATGCGATATGACCTTCGCCGGTAACTCTTTCACCAATATTAAAACCAGTTACACCATTACCAAAACCGGCAACTTCACCTACATATTCATGCCCTATGGTCATTGGGGTTTTAATTGTTTTTTGGGCCCACTCATCCCATCTATAAATATGTAAATCAGTTCCACAAATGGCTGTTTTTCTAATTTTAATAAGAACATCGTTTACTCCTGGTTCTGGTTTCGGAACATCTTGCATCCAAATTCCTTTTTGTGCTTTTGCTTTTACCAAAGCTTTCATTGTTGCCATATCTTGTCGGTTTAAATAAGTTAAAAATCAGATAATCAATAATATGAAAATAATTATTGCTGTATAAATTTACACAAAAAAAACTGATATATGATGACTTTTATCAAGTGCCCATGATTGATTGCTAATATTGTAATTTTGGAAAGTCTTTTTACCATTGGTTTTTACAAATCATGCAATAATAATTATAAATCCCAATTATAAAATTTTATATTAAACAGTTCAAAAAACACCTATTCCATTTGAGCCAGAATAATTTATCTTTGCAAAAAAAAATATTATGCATACAAAAGTTAGAGTACGATTTGCACCAAGTCCAACTGGACCTTTGCATATAGGAGGTGTTCGCACCACTTTATTTAATTATTTATTCGCAAAAAAACATGGAGGAGATTTTATCCTTCGGATTGAAGATACAGATCAGACCCGCTACGTTGAAGGAGCAGAAAAGTATATTATTGACTCATTAAATTGGTGCGGTATTAAATTCGATGAGGGCGTTGGTATAGGTGGAAAATACGGACCTTATCGCCAATCGGAAAGAAAAGAAATATATAAAAACTATGCATGGCAATTGGTTGATTCCGGAAATGCTTATTTTGCTTTTGATACTCCGGCAGAATTGGATGAAATGCGCGACAAGCTTAAGCTTGAAAATAATTCAAATCAACAATATGGCATTCATACCCGCTTGAAAATGAAGAATTCACTAACCCTTTCTTCTGAGGAATGTAAAAGAAGAATTGATGGCGGTGGAGATTTTGTTATTCGAATTAAAATGCCGGAGAATGAAAAAATCCATGTAACTGATTTAATTAGAGGCGATGTGGTTTTTGAATCGAACTTGTTGGATGATAAAGTATTATATAAATCGGATGGCATGCCAACCTACCATCTTGCCAATATAGTTGACGATCATTTAATGGAAATAACTCATGTGATTAGAGGTGAGGAATGGCTGCCTTCACTCCCATTGCACAAACTATTATATCAATTTTTTGGATGGGAAAGCACCATGCCACAATTTGCACATTTACCTCTGATTTTAAAACCGAATGGAAAAGGAAAATTAAGTAAACGAGATGGTGATGCTGGAGGATTTCCAGTTTTTCCTTTGGAATGGAAAGATCCCGAAACCGGTGAAATTTCTTCTGGATACGCTGAGTATGGATATTTTCCTGATGCATTCCTTAATATGCTTGCCTTGCTGGGATGGAACCCGGGAACAGAGCAGGAGATATTTAGCCTCCCTGAATTGGTTGAAGCATTTAGCATTGAAAAAGTTGGTAAATCAGGTTCGAAATTCGATCCCGAAAAAACCAAATGGTTCAATCATCAATATTTAATTAAAAGGACCGATAATGAGTTGGCTAAAATATTTCACGGACAACTATTAAAAAGGAATTTAAATCCAGACATTAAATTAGTTGAAAAGATAGTTTGTATAATAAAAGAAAGAGCAAATTTTGTATCTGATTTTTGGGAACATTCATCGTTCTTTTTTGAAGCACCAATAGATTATGATGAGAAAATGATGAAAAAGAGCTGGAAAGAAAACACCTCGGAAGAATTAAAAAAACTAGTTTTAATTTTATCAAAAATTGATGATTTTGCTTCGAATAACATCGAAACATTGGTAAAATCGTGGCTTGAAGAAATGAATTTGGGTGTTGGACAAATAGTTGCTCCATTAAGACTTGCTTTGGTTGGTGCAGCTAAAGGACCGCATATATTTGATATTATTGAGATTATTGGAAAAGAAGAAACCATAGAGCGTATTGAAATTGCAATTAACAGAATCAAATAAAAAACTGTAGATTTGGTATTTTAACATCAAATTTTGAAATGAATTAAATACCTCCATTTGCATTAAAATGAAATTCAGGGAGAAATAAAATTATGTCGGATTTGGATTTTATGCGTAAGGACAAGCCTACTAATTCAGAACTTGAGTTAGAGCAAACATTAAGGCCTTTGCGTTTTGATGATTTCAGAGGACAGGCAAGAACCATTGAAAACCTGAAAATATTTGTACAAGCTGCAAAAATGCGGGGAGAAGTGCTTGATCATGTTCTGCTGCACGGCCCACCTGGTTTGGGTAAAACCACCCTTTCGAATATTATTGCTAACGAATTGGGGGTGAGTATGAAACTAAGTTCAGGTCCTGTCCTTGATAAGCCTGGTGATTTAGCTGGCTTACTTACCAATTTAGATAAAAACGATGTATTATTTATTGACGAAATTCATCGATTAAGCCCTGTGGTTGAAGAATACTTATATTCGGCAATGGAAGATTTTACCATTGATATATTAATTGATAAAGGGCCAAGTGCAAGGTCAATTCAGCTTACTTTAAATCCGTTTACTCTGGTTGGGGCAACAACACGTTCAGGATTATTAACCAGCCCATTGAGAGCCAGATTTGGTATAAAATTTTTACTTGAATATTATGATATTGAAGTTCTTACCAATATTGTAAAACGGTCATCCAAAATATTAAATGTGCCCATTGAAGATAAAGCAGCAAGAGAAATTGCAGGCCGAAGCCGTGGAACCCCACGTATAGCAAATGCTTTGCTCAGAAGGGTTAGAGATTTTGCACAGGTAAAAGGGAATGGAACCATAGATATGGAAATGGCAATATACGCTCTGGATCAACTAAATATTGATAAAAGAGGCCTGGACGAAATGGATAATAAAATATTGCTTACTATTATAGAAAAATTTAATGGAGGCCCAGTTGGTGTAAATACTATTGCTACTGCGGTTGGTGACGAAGCTGGAACCATCGAAGAAGTATATGAACCATTTTTAATCAAAGAAGGTTTTTTAAAAAGAACTCCAAGAGGTCGAGAGGTGACGGATCTTGCTTATTTTCATCTCAATAAAATTAAAATTGCGGGGCAAGGCAGTTTGTTTTAAATCTAAAAATATTAAGGTTGTGGGAATTATTGAAATAGAAGGAATGGAATTCTATGCCTATCATGGGCATTATGAAGAAGAAAGAGTAGTTGGCAACCGTTTTTTATTGGATCTTAGAATTGAAGCTGATTGCGACATGGCTGCTAATTCAGATCGGATTAAAGATGCTTTAAATTATCAAACGGCATACAAAATTATTAAGGAACAAATGTTCCAGAAATCACACTTGCTTGAGAACATAGCAATGAGAATTCTCGATGCCCTGTTCAATAATATGAAAGGTATCAATAAGGCAACCATCAAAGTAAGGAAAATGAATCCTCCAATGGGTGGTCAAATCAAATGTGTGAGCGTAACAATGTTTCGTGAAAAAACACCTGAATAAGCATTTTAAAGAATAGAAATCAAGAGATCTATAATTAATTCAATCTCTTGATTTTCTATTTTATAATCCTCAATAAAAACTGTTGTTAATCAATTTTTACATGTCCCCAATTTTCGCCAGAGCGAATTCTGTTTAATTGAGTATGGGTAATTCCGAATTCCTTAGCAAGCTTATAAAGCTTGTTTTTACCTCTTGCTAATTTTTTCTTCAATCTGATAACATCAGTTTCAGTTAATTTCGCATTTGTAATCCTACCTTTTCGGTTAATGTTCTTGTAGTTAGGATTTTCGCGGTGATGCTCAGATAACAATGCTCTTGTAACCCATTTTAAGTTATCGGCGTTGTTGTTCTCTTTGTAGAAATCGACATGGATAACATACTTATGTTCTTCAGAAGGTCTTGGGCAGAACGCAGCAGCAACCAATTTATGAACAATTTTCGTCTTTTTGTGTTTCCAATCGATGTTTGACTTGAACGTAAAATACTTATAACCATTTACGTTTTGTGATTTTAGGATGACCCAGTCTTCCAATTCTTTTTTAAACCTCCTGATACGGCCAAAATTAGAAATTTCATACTTCTCTTGCTGACTGATTTCCTCGTCGGCAATTGACACCCATTTTTCATTCCAAAATGTGTTTTTTTCCATGTTTTAAATGTTTTAATAGATAAAAGCATTCAGCTTTAGTGAAGGAATAATCTATATTGAACTTACTAACCTATATGAGAATTATATGGTAGAATTTCAATTAATTACTTGATTCAATTTCTCTAATTCCATATAGAAGGATGCACGTAGAAAAAGCTCCTTAACAGAATGATAAATTAATCCTAAATTCTTGTATCTAAATTGTTTCCCTTTTGTGTAAATGCAAATATAAGTAATTTTTTAATAAAATCAAGATTTCAAATAAAATATTTTATAACCGAGATAGGTTAGATCTGTATCTGGATTTTGACTATAAATAATCGAGTTCCAAATCTCGAACTAAACACCTGATACCTAAAGATATAAATGTATTTCGGGAAGTCAATGACGGTAATTGTATATTTTGGTTATTTATACATACAAACAATGAATGATTCAACTTGGGATTTAACAACCAGGATATTTTAATTTCCAGATTAGAATAATCGCCTTTAAATCCTTGCCTAAATTTATTTCCATAATCATTTGCCCGAAGGAGATATGATTTATAAATATTTTGACCATAACTTGTACTATCCTTGTCCATTCCTGCATTGCCAATGATTGCCTTTAAAAGCACAGAGAAACGGTTTTTATGATAATGTGCAAGAAAAATAAGTTCTTCAAAATTTGCACCTGACGGATGAGCGAGTGATTGAAAATGGTTGCCATAATTAAGAATGCTATTTGAGTAGGAATAGGTGTACGGACGAACTGCATTATATTCAAATTGAATAAACAAGTTTTGAAGGTTAAACACATCGAAAGCTTTGATTCCACCTTGTAATCCAAATTTGTTTCCCCACCAGCCTGAACCTGATTTCATTTCAGACAAAACAAATTCATCAATTACCATCTGTCCATATAATTGATATTTATCCTGGAATTTAAGGTTAAATCCAAATCCCAGAAGCGCATTATCAGCAGAACCTCCTGCAAATTCAACTGGCCTGAAAAAAATAACAGGATTCAAATAACCAACATTAAAATTTGTTATCCCCAATGAATCAATCGGATTTGAAACAATGGACTCAAAAAAATTGATATTCAGCCAATGTGTAGCATTCCAACTTAAATAATGCGAAAATAACAGTTTTGATTTCAATTCATTGTTCAAAAGTTCAGAATTAAAATCTCGCAGATATCCGAAAAGCCATATATATTTAAATCTCCACACATTAATAGTTGCCTTAAAAAAAGGATAATTGACACTATTATCAGAAAGAAATAATGAACGGTAACCTTCGCCCCAAAAATTTCCTCCAATTCCGGTTTGCAGGTTCAAATATTTCCAGGGAGAAAAAGATAGATAACCAATGATTGAAGCATAATGATAATCATTACCTTTTTTATATAAATATTTTCCTATACCCGGCAGTAATCCGCATGAGTCAATTTTTAATTCAAGGTGATCATAATAGGACTGGATGCCATAAAAACCATTCATCTGAAATGCAAATTGATTTCCAATATTGCCTCCAATTGATATACCTGCTTTGTAATTATTCAATGATTGTTGTGGATTTATTACGAATTCTGGAGCAATTTCCAAAATTGGATTGATCTGAATTTTAAAATGGCTAGAGTTAAGTTCAAAAATATTATTGTTAAGCAAATAATAAATTAACTTGTTTTTTGTAATAATTTCCGATTTCTGAGCAAGACTATCATATGAAAGAAAATCAGATGTCAAGAATGGCTTTATATTGCTGTGAAAATTTGGCTGGGAATAATATTTTTTTTCAAATCTGAGATTGTTTTCTATATTCAGATTGATATAATTTGGTTGGGAAAATGAAATGTAATTTATTACAAAACAAATTGTGGTAGAAAATAAATAATTTAAAATACATGACTTTTTCGAAATATTATCAATAGATAATTTTCCATTTTTTTTTTCTTCTAAAGTTGAATTACTCATCATTTACTCAATTCGATGCAATTAGATAACTGGGCACTCAAGAAGCTTGATACCATTAAATCCTGTATCTAATTCTGCTTCAATTCCAATTGGAAAAATAGCCTGATTTTGAACATGCCCAAACGAAAAACCCGATATGATAGGAATATTTAGATGTCCCAATCTCTCTTTGAAAACTTCAACTAAAGATAAGGAATTTTCACTGGTTAGTTCCTTATTATTGATATCACAATCGGTAAAAATACCTAGGATAATACCTGAAGCTTTTTGCAAACAATCACATAATAACAACTGTGTCAACATTCTATCTATCTTGTAAGGCGCTTCACCAATATCTTCAAGAAAAACAATTTTGTCGGCAAAATCTATCTGATATTTTGTACCAATCAGAGCATTAACAAGACTTAAGTTGCCTCCAACAAGTCTGCCTTTTGCCTTGCCAGGGAAAATGGTTTTAATCGTATTATTATCTTTGGGATAAATGATTAATTCATTTTCTTCAGCAGATAAAATGCTAGAAAACTCTTTTTTAGTATATTCCGTAAATGCCGAAATGCCTACAACTCCATGAAAAGTTATTAGACCTACCTGTTGATTGATGGAATTAAGTAAAGCTGTAATATCGCTATATCCAATAAATATTTTTGGATTTCGTTTTATCAAATCGTAATCTATTTTATCAATTATCCTTGTTGTACCATACCCTCCTCTGATACAAATGACTGCGTTTATATCTTTGTTTTCGAACGCTTCATGCAAATCATTTAAACGAACTTCATCGCTGCCAGCCAAATGCCCTTTCTTTGAAAGAATTGCTTTATTATAGCAACTTCTATAACCCATTTCTGATAAAACATCTTGCGCTTTATCGATTTGCTCTTGCCTAACAGGTCCTGCTGGAGCTATTATGGCAATCATGCTGTTTCCAATTAATTTTCGGGGTTTTATTATTTTTTGGGGTAGGGCATCCATATTTTCATTATTGGATGATTTTTTATGTAATGATTACAACTCTTTCCTCATCCTGGCAACAGGTATATTCAATTGCTCCCGGTATTTGGCCACTGTACGCCTGGCAATTTGGTATCCTTTTTCTTGTAGGATTTCTGCAAGTTTTTCGTCTGTGAGAGGCCTTTTTTTACTTTCACCATCAATGCATTCCTGTAATATTTTCTTTATTTCCCTGGTTGAAACTTCTTCGCCACTATCTGTTTGCATACCTTCGGAAAAGAAATATTTGAGTGGAAAAATGCCAAAATGTGTCTGTATGTATTTGCTATTTACTACCCTTGAAATTGTTGAAATATCAAGGTTTGTTTTTTCAGCAATATCTTTAAGAATCATTGGCCGAAGTTTAGTTTCATCACCCTCATTAAAATAAAGCTGTTGATATTGGATAATGGCATCCATCGTATGCATCAATGTGTTTTGACGTTGTTTGATAGCATCGATAAACCATTTAGCAGAATCAAGCTTTTGCTTAACAAACGAAATGGCATCTTTTTGTTCACGAGTATTTTTAGCTTTATTTTGCTGATAAGATTCCAGCATATTTGCATAAGTTTTACTAACCTTTAAATCGGGCACATTTTTAGAATTAAGGCTTAAAATCAACTCACCATCAATACTTTCGATAATGAAATCAGGAGTAATATGTTGTGAATTTTTATTTAAAGGGTTCGAATATGAGCTGCCAGGTTTGGGATTTAGGTGTAGGATAACTTCTACTGCATCTCTTAAATCGTCATCGCTCAGATTTAATTTTTGGACAATTTTTTCGTAATGCTTTTTAATAAATTCTCCAAAATGGTTTTTTATTATCTTATGAGCCAATCGAAACATTAAATTTTCAACTTCATGATGAGAAGTTTTAATTTTATATTCCAATTGTAATGATAAAGATTCCTGTAAATCCCTTGCTCCTACACCTGGTGGATCGAAATCGTGTATAATATCCAGGATTTCAAGTAATTCAGCATCACTCGTCATGATATTTTGAGCAAAAGCAATATCATTTACAATTGCGTCAATTTCTCGTCTCAAATAACCATCTTCATCAATATTGCCGATTAGATATTCTGCTAAAACTTTTTGATGATCAGTTAAAATACGCAACCCTAGCTGCTGCTCAAGATGTTCATGAAAAGAAGTTCCTGTTGAATAAGGTACTTCTGTTTTTTTATCATCCGTTGAATAATTGGTTGTATTCAGTCTGTATGACGGAGTATCTTCATCGTCAGGTAAATAATCTTCAAGTGAAAACTCATCATCACTTGCATTATAATCATCTTCCTGATCCTGCTCTTCGTAACCTTCTTCGTCTTCTTCGCGCCCTTCTTCTAAAACCGGATTTTCTTCAATTTCTTTTTTTATCCTTTGCTCAAGCTGAATAGTAGGTACCTCCAACAATTTTATTAGTTGAATTTGCTGTGGTGAAAGCTTTTGAATAAGTTTTTGTTGTAGTCGTTGCTTCAGCATTTAATTGAATTCTCCAAAATTCCTTATTTGAACAACAAAAATAAACTAATTTCCAGAAAAAAAAAGTATGGACGGCATTTATTCTATTATTCTTTGCAAAAATTAAAGAAGTCTTTATAAAAAGATTGTTGTTTTTGATGCCAAAAATTGGAGTAATCACATAAAACATTGGATAAATGATAAAGAAATAAAAACAGAATCATAGGTTGTTTCAAATCATTGATATTTTCAAATTTTAATAATCAATTAAATTTGCTGCAATCATAAATGAACTTTCATTGTTAAATTGATAAGAAAATAAGACTCTTGGGATATTTATATTAGGTTAAATAACAAAATTTATATCTTTGCAATTCGATTTTCGAAAATGGTTTGACTTTAAACTATTTGTTTTTAAACCATTGAATTGGAAATTTATTCTTTTTTTTGAATGCTATTATAAATAAATTACATGGAAAAAGTGTTAATACAGAATCTGAAAAATTTTGAAAATCAAGAAGTTAGCATTTCAGGTTGGTTAACAAATAAACGTAGTGGAAAAGGACTGGAGTTTTTGATCATTCGTGATGGATCCGGATTTACACAATGTATAGTTGACGAAACTAAAGTTAATGAAAAGGTATTTCAGCTTGCTAAAGAATTAAGCCAGGAAAGTTCTTTAAAACTAAAAGGAAAAGTTGTTAAAGATGAAAGACAAATTGGAGGATATGAAATTCAAGTTCAATCACTTGAAATAATTCATATATCAAATAGCTTTCCAATCACCAATAAACCTCATGGTGTTGAGTTTTTGATGGACAACAGGCATTTATGGTTGCGTTCTAAAAGACAGTGGGCGATTATGCGTATCCGCAACCGGATTATTTTTGCCATACATAATTTTTTCCAAAACGAAGGTTTTGTACAAATGGATGCCCCAGTTTTTACAGGAAATGCAGTTGAAGGCACAACCACATTATTTGAAACTACTTTTTACGAAGAAAAAGCATATTTAACTCAATCAGGACAATTGTATGGAGAAGCAATGGCAATGGCCATGGGCAGAATATATACTTTTGGCCCAACTTTTCGTGCAGAAAAGTCGAAAACAAGGCGACATCTATCCGAATTTTGGATGATTGAACCGGAAATGGCTTTTTTCAATAATGATATGAATATGGACTTGATCGAAAATTTCATAAAATACATATTGAAGGATGTTAAGGAGCATTGCACACAGGAATTTGAAGTTATTGAAAGAGATACAACTTCGTTTGATAAGATTGTGAATGAGCGATTTCCAAGACTTACTTACGATTATGCAGTTAAAATATTAACCGGCAAGGAAAAAGTAGACGGCAAAACAACAATTGAAACCCTTGAGGGCGATTACAATGAAGTAATGCATGAAATTGAAGACAAGCTGAAACAGGTTCAGGAAGCTGAGAATGAAATGAAGCAAAGTATTAAAGCTGGGAAAAAGAACTTCCTCCAAAATAAAGTAGACACTTTAAAAAATGAAATTAAAGATTTGGAAGATAAAAAGCGTGTGATCCCAGAATGGATAAATTCTGCTAAAACATTTGAATATGGAAGTGATTTAGGAGGTTCTGATGAAACAGTTCTAACCAGAATGTTTGATTTGCCATTAATGGTTTACAATTGGCCACATGAGGTTAAGGCTTTTTATATGAAACGTGATGAAAAAGATCCTAGACTTGCAAAAGGTGTTGATGTTTTGGCTCCAGAAGGATATGGAGAAATAGTTGGCGGTGGCGAACGTGAAACCAATGAAGATTTGTTAATTGAAAAAATAAACGAGCACCAATTGCCAATGAAAGCATTTGAATGGTATCTCGATTTACGCAGATATGGTTCAGTTCCTCATGCAGGATTTGGCCTGGGACTTGAAAGAATGGTTGCCTGGGTTTGCAAGTTGAAACATATCAGGGAAACGATTCCTTTCCCAAGAATGTATGGTAGATTATTCCCATAATCAATTTGAAATAAAAAAACCCGCGAAAATCGGGTTTTTTTATTTCAAATTATTCAGATGGTTGAGAATAACCCAAAATCTTGTTTATTAGTTGAATCCCAATTCTTCAGATTTTTTATCCTGAATAAAAATAGTGACACAACCTTTCTTTTTCTCATCTGTTGTTTGGACTGTATTGTCAGTTCCAGTTTTAGGAGCTTCTTCAGCAGCAATATCGATGATAACTTTTAAAGTTGTAGAACTGTTTGGATAAAAATCAAAGAAAGGATGTATCATTTTATTCGTAGCATCATCAAAGTACTCCCTTAATACACACTCTCCTTTTGCACTGCTTTGAGTTTCACCGGGAAGCTCAAGAACTTTTTGCCCAGAATTCATATCAATAATTCTGAATGTAATATTATTGTTGAAAATAGGGCTTGCATAAAAGGATAATCTGTATTCTTTTCCCTTCATCAGAGGAACTACAAATTCGTATTTTTTACCTGTAAAACATTGAGCGCTTTTGGAAAGATCATTAAACGTGAACGGAGGAGTTGCCCTACGCATTTGCAATGTTGACGGACAATCGAGAGATTGAGCAACAATGGCAATCGGAACAATAAGCAATATTACTATAAGTTTTAACTTTCTCATTTTCATTTTTTTTAAATTTTAAGTTTTAAGCAGTTTACACTAGAACAAGGTTAGCTCTTTTTAATCATTTTGTTACGCACACTGGTAATTTCCTTTTTTAATGTAAGAAACTGTGGTTCGGTCATAATTATTTTAGCATTTCCACCAACAACAATTTTACCATCTTTTGGCTGCTCACCATTTTTTGGTTCTTCCTTTTGTACTTCAAGACTTTCGTAAAAAGCAGACAGTGGCTTTAATTCATTGATAGTCATCTGAATACTTTCATCAGATTTCATTTGTTCAAGATACGAAGTCAAATTTGAAACAACGTGTTTTTGAGATGCCAACAGAGAAATCACTTTTGCATCCTGTTTGTAAGTGTCCAGCAAATTTACAACAACATAAATGCTTTCAACCCAACCTCCAGTAACAATTAAAGCCAAAGATTTTTTTCTGTCGGAACTTTCAAGATATCGTACAATACTTAAATATGAATCGCTTGTTACCTTTAATAAAGAATCCTGATCGTCAATGATATTATCTATACGGCCAATCAGATTTTGATCAAATACAGCAGAAATACCAATTTCATCACTCAAAGTACGGACAGTGTTCAAATAATCAACAGATTGCTGATATTTGTTAAATGATGCCACATAGGCCAAATCAGCAGAATAGATACCAAAATTTAATTCCTTAGATCTGGTATCAATGTAATTGTCGATATTATTGGTTGGATTCAAAACTGCATCAGAATATTTTAACTTCCCATCTTTGATAAAACTAAATAATCCTTCGGGCGATGGGATTAGGTAATAAGTTTGACTTTGAATATCCTGCAGTCCTACCAGGCTGTCGTTCAATTTGTCGTCATTTCCGTTACCTTTTCCGTTGCATGCTGCAAAAGTTGCAATAAAGGCCAGAATCATTATTGTTTTAAACATACTTAACAATGAATTCATATTTATCTGTTTTTTGGTTAATAAAAAATTCGTATCAAATGGTCTATTTATTTTGAGCATAAAGTTAGTAATTTGTTCCATTTCAATCAAATCTAAAATAATAGAATCAAAATTCTCTATTTATACTATATTATTTTTAAAGCTTAGGTAAATTTGTGATTGCAAAAATAACATAACATTAAACTTTATTTTGCATGCTAAAAGTATACCAGAAATTATTTTATGAAAATTTTATCGTTAATCTAATTTTTTACAAAGTAACTGTTTTCAATTTTATTGAAAGAAATTTCCAATCATAAGTTCATATTATAGAAGAAAAAATCATTTTCAGGTAAATTCTCGAAATGTTTTGGCAATACTAGATTCTGCTATAGTAGATTTAAATAATTTCCACGCCAGTATTGCCTTGCAATAGTCCATTAAAAATTTTAACATTGACTTTGATTAATAAACGAAAGAATAGAAAACAAATTACAATGAATAGTTTTCGTATTTTTGAAAGATAAATTATAAAAAGAAATCAGATGTCTGTATTAATGGAATTTGCTATGTTCCCTACCGATAAAGGAACAAGCGTAAGTGAAGAGGTTAGTAAAATTATTGATTTGATAAGAAATTCAGGCTTCAACTATAAACTTGGAGCAATGGGTACAACTATTGAAACAGAAACACTAGCCGAAGCGCTACAAATTATTGAGCTCTCTTATCTGGCAATTGATCCCGCATCGCAAAGGGTATATTCGAGTATTAACCTAGATATTCGAAAAGGACAAAGCAACAGATTGATAAAAAAAGTAGAATCAATTGAAAATAAAATTGGAATAGTTAACAAATAAAACAGTAACGCATTGAAATTGAATAACAATCATATATTCGGCAAATTGAGAATCAAAGTTGTGCTGATTTTGTTCTTTTTTCTATCAATAAATAACATTTCAGCCCAATGCAAACCACAGCTTTGGAGTTTTCAGGCAGGAGAAGAATTGAACTACGATATTGTTTATAATTGGGGATTCATTTGGGTTGATGCCGGGAAAGTAGAATTTAAAGCAAAAAAAGAAATCCTTGAAGGAAGGGAAGTTTTCCATTTTAGTGGAACAGGCATATCGCTCCCGAAACATGATTGGTTTTTTAAAGTTAGGGATTATTTCGATTCATGGGCTGATGTATCTGATTTAAAACCAATTAAACACGTCAGGAATACTTCTGAAGGAAAATATAAAGCTGATGAGAAATATAAATTTGACCATTTAAACCAGAAAATATATTCGGAAGTTTGGAATTCGGACAAAGCACGAAAGCTTGACACGTTAAAATTACCATCATGTGTTTTTGACGTGATGACCGCAGTTTATTATGCACGCACCTTTGATTTAGAAAATTACAAAGAAAATCAGAAAATACCTTTGTCCATGATAATTGACAATGACATCTATAATTTATATGGACGATATTTGGGAAAAGAAATGATAAAAACAAGAGATAAAAAAAACATCAATTGCTTGAAATTCAGCATAAAACTCATTGAAGGCACTATGTTTCAGGGAGGTGAAGATCTTCAAGTATGGATAAGTGATGATTCAAACCATGTACCGATTCTTATTGAGGCAAAAGTTTTAGTTGGTTCTGTTAAAGCATATTTTAAAGATTCAAAAAATTTGAAATATTCAGCAAAATATTGAAAAAATATAGGCTATAACTCCAATTATCTTAAAAATTCAAACTAAAACTTTACCTGCTTGACTATTGAATTCTTTTTATTTTGTTTTATTTCATTGAGAAGGAAAAATTATTTTATCGTAAATAAAGGGTTAAAGAGTTAGAAGAAATGGTTTTAAAACATTAATTTTAACAAAATAAATTCCAGGTACAAATTCATAAAACCCAAGCTTATGTTTAAAAACGCATTAAAATTAACAAGTTCACTCGTTTCAAAAGTGCCTATAAGTACAGTTGCTGCTACCGTTGGAATGGTTGGAATAGTTGCTGTAAGAGCCACTGGCGTTAACAACTATTTAGGATTTGTTGGTATGGAAGTCACCTCTGGTGATATAGAGAAAATAGTGGGCAAAGCCCTGGAAATGGGTGTAGATGTTCTAAATGACTTAAACAAATCTTAAAATAAAAGAAATGGACAAAATTTACGAAGATTTATCAATTCTACAGATAAAAATATTGTCATTAATTGCATGGACAGATGGCGAAATTTCAGTAGAAGAACGCCAGTTTTATCAAAATATGGTTCAGGTGAGCCCTTGCTCCGATGAAACAAAACAGACATTGTTACAATACATTGAAAAAAGCCCTTCATTAGACGATATTTTCAAAAGTTTATCTGGCATACCAAAAGAGATAGTTACTTCGGTATTGCGCAATGCTTATGCAATTGCACTTGCCGATGGGAAAATTAGTGAACAGGAAATCGATATTATTGATAAAATTGCAATGAAATTGGGAGTTGATGAAAAAATGATACCAATTTTTCATAAATGGCTGGAATTATCGTATCAGGTCGAATTAATTGAAACTAAATTATTTAACACTCATTTTTAATTAATATATGGCAAAATTTTTAGGAGTTGCAGCTGCAATAATTGTTTTTCTAATTTGGCATAGTTTGATTGGTAATCCTCATGTAATTGAAACGGTTATAGGTTTGGTTTTGGCAGTAGGTGCAGGTATTTGGGTTTATTCTATTGCTAAGAAATTTGGAACTGATAGATAATTTTAGCTCCTATTCATAGTTATTTAGAGAACTTGGAAGGTTGAACTTTGAACTTTATATTTATTTGACATACTGATCGTTATAAATATAATTTGCCAAGTATTATTTTGCATTGCATGTCATTGTCAATTTTGACACAAAGATTGAAATTTTAGGATTATGATAGGCATATAAAATTTCGTATTTTCGTTAAGAATTATATTCCATAAAAATGGATGCAGAACTTATCATTAAAAGATTGAGTGTGTTGCCTGAAAATTTACAGATCCAGGTTTTTGATTACATCGAATTTCTAATCAATCGGTATTCAGAACTGAGTGATAAAGAAATTTCAGCGTATGAAAATGAAGAGCTTTCACTAGAATTAAAAACATTGCTTGAAGAACGTTTGGCTGAATATAAACAAAATCCGCAAAATGTTATAACTTGGGATGAAGTAAAAGCCAAATTTAATACGAAATATGGTTATGAAATATAAGCTTGTTGTTACAAATGGAGCACAAAATGATATTATTGAAGCATCTGGCTGGTATGAAGGCAAAAAAAAAGGATTAGGTAAATTATTGATTCTTTCTTTTGAAAAGTGCATTACTTTAATCATAAAAAATCCATTTTCTTTTGCACTCATATATTTGCAAATAAGAAAAGCAAACTCCAAGAAATTTCCATATTCCCTTTTCTATATTATAAACGAAACAACAAGAATAGTGACTATTTTTGCAGTAATCCACAATAGCAGAAATGAAAACGCATGGAAAAACCGCAACAATGAATTCTAAAATGATAGGAATTAAGCTATAAATCTACAACAAAGTTCACAATGCAAAGTCTTCATGCCAATTCTATTAATCTCATCTTCTATTAATTCCTCATCTTTTAGTTTTCCTTTAAATGCTTTGGGATAATTTCCCTTTTTAAGCTATCTTTGACTATAAAACAAACCAGATTTGAAAAATCATTCCAAAAACACAATATAATGGCAAAACATAAAAAGAAAAAAGAAAAAGGCTTGCCCGCATACAACAGTAAAACTTTGCACACTTTTCTGCTTAAAATTTTAAGGGACGATCCTACCAAATTGTTTAATTACAAGCAATTGGCCACCAAACTCGATATCAAAGATTCGGGAACAAAAACCTTGATTTCGAAAGTGTTGTACGAAATGGTTGAAGAAGGTAAGCTTGAAGAGGTTTACACGGGAAAATTCAAGTTTGTATCCGCAGGTGCATTTATTACCGGAATTGTGGATATGACCAAGCGTGGTGCTGCTTTCATTGTTTCGGACGATATGAAGGACGATGTTTTTATATCGCAACCCAATTTAAACCACGCTTTGCATGGCGACGAAGTTAAGGTTTATCTTTATGCCCAACGAAAAAACAAGCAACCTGAAGGTGAAGTGGTTGAAATAATTAAAGCCGCCAAATCCACTTTTGTAGGTATTCTTGAAATTTCGAGAAATTTTGCTTTTTTGCTTACCGAAGGTAAAAATATGCCCTATGATATTTTTATCCCAATGGGTAAACTTAATGGTGCCGAAAATGGCGACAAAGCCATTTGCAAGATTACCGAATGGCCCAAAGACGCCAAAAACCCTATTGGCGAAATAGTTGAAGTGCTCGGTAAACCAGGTAACAACGATGTGGAAATGCATGCAATACTTGCCGAATTTGAATTGCCTTTTAAATTCCCTGAAAGTATCAATGCCGAAGCGGAAAAAATACCTGCCGAAATTACCGAAACAGAAATTAAAAACCGAAGGGATTTTAGGGATATCCTAACCATTACAATTGATCCGGAGGATGCCAAAGATTTTGACGATGCACTTTCGTTCAGAAAACTGGACAACGGAAACTACGAAATTGGCGTTCACATTGCCGATGTTTCACATTATGTAACGCAAAGCACCATACTTGACGAGGAAGCCTTTTCGCGAGGAACTTCTGTGTATTTGGTGGATAGGGTAGTTCCGATGTTGCCCGAGCGATTATCGAACAATATATGCTCTTTGAGGCCAAATGAGGATAAACTAACATTTTCGGCAGTTTTTGAAATGGACGAAAATGCCGATATTTTGAACCAATGGATTGGCAAGACCATCATCAATTCGAACCGAAGGTTTTCATACGATGAAGTGCAAACCATGATTGAAGGTGCCGATGGCGATTTTAAAGAAGAAATACTCCTTTTCAATGGTTTGGCGCAGAAATTAAGGGGCTACCGATACAAAAGAGGATCCATTTCGTTCGATAAAATTGAAGTAAAATTTCATATCGATGAAAACGGGAAACCTTTGGATGTTTATTTCAAAGAATCGAAAGAATCACACAAATTGATTGAAGAATTTATGCTATTGGCAAATAAAAAAGTGGCCGAATTAATTGGTAAACCCAAAGCAAATGAGCTTGTTAAAACCTTTGTTTATCGTGTACACGATGAACCGGATTTGGAAAAATTGAACGTTTTTTCAAATTTTATTAAACGATATGGCTATCAGATAAGCCTGAAAAGCAACAAAGAAATTGCCAGTTCAATAAACAGTTTGCTTGAATCTGTAAAAGGAAAAGCGGAGCAAGATGTGATTGAAAATTTAGCCATCCGATCCATGGCAAAAGCAGTTTATGACGTGAAAAACATTGGACATTATGGACTTGCATTTGAGTATTATACACATTTTACATCACCAATACGCCGTTATCCGGATTTGATGGTTCACCGTTTGCTCTATTCATACCTAAACAACGGAAAATCAGCCAACAACAGCGAATATGCCAAATATTGCAAGCACAGTTCAAACATGGAGAACAAAGCGGCCCAGGCCGAAAGGGCTTCGATAAAATACAAGCAAGTTGAATTTATGCAAGACAAGTTGGGCCATATTTTTGATGGCGTGGTGTCGGGCATCACAGAATGGGGAATGTATGTTGAAATTATAGAAACAAGGGTTGAAGGTATGATTTCGTTAAAAGATCTGGACGACGATTATTACACTTTCGACGAGAAGAATTTCTATATCATTGGAAAGAAAAAGAAAAAGAAATTTCAATTGGGCGACAAGCTTAAAGTTCAGATTATCAGAACAAACCTGGCCAAAAAGCAAATTGACATGATGTTGGTGGAGGAAAAAATGGAAGTTGGGAAAAAGAAAAAGTAAAGAAATAAAATCTTGTCAGCGTTTTTAATTAAATGGAAATGTTATCGAAATTCCTTATCATTTTCAAAATAAACGCTGGCAAGGTTTTTCCTGTAATTGGCTCACCTAATCAAATGTAAAAAACCCTTAACATCCACAGGTCCTGAACCTATTTGGTAAGAAATTACATAATAATACACCCCGGGATAGGAAGGTTGTCCTTTGCTGCGCCCATCCCACGAATTATTGATTTGATGGCTTTCAAATACCTTAATGCCAGTTCGCGTATAAATTGAAATCCTATAATTTGACAAACTATTTATGGGATTGATTACGAAATAATCGTTTATGCCATCCTCGTTTGGGGTAAAAACATTTGGAATCACCAATTCTATTACATTGTTAATTGGCTCTATCACCATTATCTGTGCAATATACATTTCGCCGGTGCAGCCTGAATTTGTGGTTTCGTATACGGACAATTCAAATATTCCGGTTTCATCTTTCCACTGCAGCATTACGCTGTCGGAGTTTGTTGGGTTTTCCGACAATATTTCTGCATTTTCAACCTGAAAAACCAATTGTGTGGCCATGTTTTTGTTCAAAATATGATATACCGCTGTTTCATTGGTTTGGCAAGTATCCATAACTTGCGAAATCAGCGATTTGGAAGTTAAAACCAACAAAATCAGCAACATATATTTTAAACCTTTCATTTGCGGATGATTTGAAGTGGGTTAAGTGAGGATAAAACGGTGATGGTTGCTGTTCCAATTACTGGGTTATCGATACCCAACTTATCTTTTAGGCTTATCAATTCATAAACCGTTGTAATTGTTAGCGATGTTGCCGGAATAGTAAAACTATTGCCGCTTGTTACAATCTGCGTTTGTTCTATTCCATTTTTTTTATAAACTATTGTAAATGGGGCTATTCCGGTTAATGTAAAAGTTACCTCGCTTCCGTCATTTTCCTTGCAAAGTGAAGTATTTCCGTTTATAGTGGCTGTTGGGCGTGCAAAACGCCGTACTGTCAATTTTGAAGTATCGCTTTTACAGCCCCCCGGATTGGTTTCAACGACCCAAAGTGTGTCTGTGCCAACGGTGTTTATCCACTGAACGTTGATACTGTCTGTATTTTGGCCTGAAATGATTTTGCCTCCTGAACTTTTTATTCCCCATACAAATGTTGACCCGCTTGGTGGATTTGATATTTTGTAATAATCCGTGGAACCTGCGCATACACTATCCGGACTGGAGGTGGTTTGTGCCAAAACCGCAAGCGTGTTTAACCAAAATACTAGAAATAATAGAACAATGAATTTTACCATACTCATGTTAATTATGTGTAATGGTTGAAATAATTGGCTTTTGGCTGATTACAACTTGCCTGTTTACCGTTTGTTGCTGGCCACCAGTATAGGTAACAGTTAAGCTAACATTATATATACCTGAACTTACATAACTGTGGTTTGGATTGAATTCGGTCGATGTTTGGCCATCGCCAAAGGCCCAAAGTGCTGATTGAATATTAATTAAATTATAAATTTGAAAAATAACTTTTTCACCCAAACAGACCTTGGAAAAAGTAAATTCAATCAAATTGTTAAATTCATCAGCACCTGCATCAGGGGCATCCACATTTCGAGTTTCACCATGAATGTCGGTAAGAATATTTAATGAGCTGCCAATATCGTTCGAATTTAATATGTCTAAATCTAGCTCCGAAATAAAAGAAGGATTTATAAATTCCGATTGTAAATTTTGAGTCGGATAATCCGAAATCCATTGCGCTATAGTAGAATAATTTTGACCATTGGAAAAAGCTAAATAATCTGTATCATGGTTTGACGAAAAGTAAATATTGTTGTTGAACTTTTCAAAAGGTTGTCCTTCTGCATTGAAAAAAGCATATCCACCCGATAAAATTTCGGAATTTTCTTTTTCACCCAATGCTGTCCAAAGAATATTGTTCCGAAAATCTATGTTGGAGTTTGCAGAATTGATGTATAAAGCAGCGGAATATGAATTAGTTGCGGCTGAAAGACCATTTTGTATATCTTGGGTTATATAAACAGAGTTGTGATAAAATTGTGCTGGGGAATTTATATTTGAAATATACAAACCAGTATTTAATATTCCGCCCGCTATATGAAAAATCATATTGTTTTGTAATCGGACTCCCGCATTATCTATTCGGATACCCGCACATACGGGGATTGTTGGATTTCCAATAATGTCATAAATCCTGTTATTCTCAATTAAACAATCGCTAGCCTGAATTTTTGATAAGTATATTCCATAAGTATTGGCATTGAAAACATAATTATTGCCAATTAATATCGTATTATAAAGTACATTAGTTTCTAAATTTAAATACACCCCACAAACATTTGCCGAAATGCTATTGTCCATCAAATAAACATCCCCTCGGGTATTTAATTCAATTCCATTTGAAGCAATATTGTCGATCTTGTTTTCTGAAATTGATACAGTACCACCATTTAATCCGTATTCAAATATTTCGTAGCCTTTTGTGCAATTTGATATGTAAATGTTTTCAGAAAATAAAGTGCATGCAGTGGCGCGCACATCAATAGCCGCAGCTCTTTTGTTCGATATTATATTACAATTTCGTATATCAACTTGATGAATAATATAACCATTTGGCATGTCTTCAAGACTACCGATTAATATATTTGAATGATAACCTTTATTAAGAAAACTTAAAGTACTTTCAAAAGTTAGATTTCGAGTATTTGTTCCATTGTTTGAACCATCTATTATGAAGTCCATTGCAGTAATTCTAAAAAAATATTCGCCAAATCCATCAAATACATTAGACCCTCGTATTTTGGCATTCACTCCTGTTGCGGGTTTCAATACAACATATGAAGTCGCATTTTCGCCTGGACAATGTTTTACACAAATACCACTTTCTTCGTAAAGAGTATCTATAAGTAAAAAATAAACAAGCTCATTTCCTATAATTCCAACATTGTTAAGATGGTTTACTGCATTTGATATAGTATTAAAAGGTTCTGGTTGGGCTGCTCCAATTAAATATGTTCCACTAAGTTGAGAATAGGAACTATTAAATATAAAAAGCATCAAAATTGAAAAGATGATTTTCTTAACTTGCATTTTATAGATAAAATCAAATTGCGACATATGTAGGACCGCTGAATAAACTGGGATGGTTATTTAAAATATCCACCCCAATTTATAAAAAGGTTATTGATAAATAGGTTCGAAAACATAACGAACAGAAAATCCAAAAGCATCGGAATGACCGACATTGATATAGGCAGAATGATCATCCACTTCACCCGCAATGCTTAATGGGTAATGGGCTCCTGTTACAGCAAGTTCAGCAGTCCAAAATTGACCTTTTTGATTTAACTGATAGTATTGATTGGATCCGGTAGGGTATGTATCTCGCCATCCTGCTAGTGAAGGATATGCTTTGGTATAATCACCAAAAGCCTCTTCCCTACCTGCAAGGAATGCATCATAATAAAATTTAGGATTGGCATTATTGGGATCAAATAATGGATCAGAAGGGTTCGTTCCATTTGAAGGTAAATTGCCAATTACAGTAGATTCAAATAAATCTTTTATGTCTTGAAATTTAGGTAACCTTCCATAAACTGTATATATTGGTGAGCTAGGAACACCATTAACTATCCTTGGAAGTTTCATATAGATTCTATTTGTAGCAGCAACTGAACTTGCCATAGTCCAGGTATAGAGCCTGCCATAGGTTGCCAAATTAGATGTGTTATTGCCATAGGTATAACATCCTGAGCCTGTATTATACTTGTAGTTGTCAATCATAATCCAAAAATACCTGCCATCGGGTCGTACAACCTTAATTACCCTATAACTGTTTGCAGCAGTTGTATATGGATAATCTTTAATAATTTGTTGTTCGATATTCGTCCCACTTGATGTTTCATCTGTAAAGAGCCCTTTCAAATTATTTTTGGGGAGGTTGAAAATCATGGTCTGCCCATCGATAACTGCAGGTTTTTGGACATCTCCCGATAATACAACTTCAGTATTTTCGGACAATTTATTCAAATCGTCTTTTTCGCACCCTGTCATCAAAGCAGCCAGGAGTGCAAATGCTGCAAAAAATTTTGATAATTGTTTCATAAAATTAATAGTTTTAAAAGTTTACAATAAATTATTAATTTTACAGAGGCCAAAAGCCAAGGTAAAGTAGGGTCATCCGGTATCAAGTTTTCAGGTTAAGCCGGATGCCTATTTTTATCCTACATGCACAAATGTACAAAAGTATTTTCCATAAAAAAATAATCCCCCGGGGATCAATTTTTGTTTATTTGGAGGTTTTTAACGCTAATGTTTTGAATATCAATTGTGAAAAATTTTCAATTTTATCAAAAATACATATCGATCATAAACCTAATCAATCCAAAACCCAATGACTATAAAAGCAGAAGACTTTATACTTAAGCAAGGTATAAAAATGGAAGATATTGACTATCAACAAGCTGAAGAACTGGTTCGTCAGATAAAAATCTTTGAACTGATAAGCCAGCAATGCTACACTGTTTTTGATTATTACAAAAACGAGTTTTACTATATTACTGAAGGGACAGATTTTTTTTCGCCAAAGTTCCATTTAGGCAATCAAAGCTACAATTTGTTAATCGACAATTTCGATGAAGAAGACCTGGTACTGATGCAAAGCATACAAAAAAGGGCATTCCAATTCCTTCAAAATCAAAATGAAATTGAGCGAACAAAATTTATTTTTTCTGTGATTGTGCGGATGAATTGCAATGGAAAAAAAGTAGACACGAACTATCGCGTAAAACCTCAATTGCTTGATAAAAAGGGAAATATTTGGCTTAGCCTTGCAGTTTTGGCCAAAGCAGAGGTATTTACAAAACCACAGGTTATAAACATCGAAACCAAGGAGTTACATCTATATAAGCCGTTAAAGGTGGATGACTTAATCAAACATACTAAGCAGGAGGTTCAAATACTTCAATATATGTCAAATGGCTTGAGCGAAGAAAAAATATGCAGCAAACTGAAAATAAAATCACCTACCTACAAGCGGCACAGGCGCAATATTTATAATAAACTTGGGGCAGATACCAAGTTAAGCGCCATTAATAGGGCTTTTATTTTTGGGATGATAAAATAATAATAGTTGAGAATAAAAAATAAAGCCCTGTCGATAAAATTTGTTGACAGGGCTTTATTATTACGAATATTCCGCCCAGCTCGTAATGCTCACATCTTCAAGCTTCAAGCGTGTAAAAGCATAGATAAAGGCCGAAGCCAAACGCGAATTAGTAACCAATGGAACATTATAGTCAATGGCTGATCTCCTTATGATGTAATCGTTGGCCAACTCACCTTGTGTTAAATCTTTAGGGATATTGATCACCAAATCGAATTGCTTGTTTTTGATGTAATCCAGCACGTTTGGCGTTTTGTTTTCGTCCGGCCAATGCAAAAAAGTAACGGGTAATCCATTTGCAGTGAGGAAACTGTGGGTTCCGCCCGTGGCATAAAGGTTGATTCCTTTTTCAACCATCATCCTGCAACTATTGAGTAGTTCCACTTTATCGCGGATTGGGCCACTCGATATCATTACATTTCCTTTTGGGATGCGGTAACCAACCGACAACATGGCTTTTAAAACTGCATCGTAATAACTATCGCCAATGCAACCCACTTCGCCGGTCGAAGACATATCAACACCGAGCACCGGGTCTGCTTTTGCAAGACGTGAAAACGAAAACTGCGAAGCTTTTATCCCAATATGATCCATCTCAAATATCGATTTTTCAGGCACTTTATAAGGTAAACCGAGCATTACATTGGTAGCGAGTTCAATCATATTCGATTTTAAAACCTTCGAAACAAACGGGAAACTCCTCGAAGCCCTTAAATTACATTCAATCACCTTAATATCATTGTCTTTGGCAAGAAACTGAATGTTAAACGGCCCGGAAATATTGAGCTCCTTGGCAATGCTCTTGGCCGCACGTTTAATTCGTCTAACTGTCTCGAAATAAATCTTTTGTGGAGGAAAAACCATGGTGGCATCGCCCGAATGTACGCCGGCAAACTCAATGTGCTCGCTCATGGCATAAGCAACCATAACACCATTATCGGCAACAGCATCAATTTCAATTTCTTTGGCTTGCTCAATAAATTGCGAAACCACAACCGGATATTGTTTAGAAACTTTTACTGCCAATTTTAAGAAATGTTCCAGTTCTTCATTGTTCGAAACCACATTCATAGCCGCACCCGACAAAACATACGAAGGCCTTATCAATACAGGGAAACCAACTTTGTTGGCAAAAATATGGATTTCATCCATGCTGGTCAATTCTTTCCAAACAGGTTGGTCAATTTCCAAGGCATCGAGCATCATCGAAAATTTATGACGGTTTTCTGCCCTATCGATTGATAGCGGAGAAGATCCCAAAATGGGCACATTGGCGTGATGTAAACGCATGGCCAGATTGTTTGGAATTTGGCCACCAGTAGAAAGGATCAGACCTTTGGGGTTTTCCAAATCTACGATATCCAGAACACGTTCGTAAGTAAGTTCATCGAAATAAAGTCTATCTGTAACATCATAATCGGTAGAAACCGTTTCGGGATTGTAATTGATCATGATAGAGCGCAAGCCCGATTTGTTGATGGTGTTGATGGCATTTACGCTGCACCAGTCAAACTCAACCGAACTTCCGATGCGGTATGCGCCTGAACCTAAAACGATTACAGACCTTCCGTCGTTTTCATATTCCACATCGTGCTTTTTGCCGCCATAAGTCAAATACAAATAATTTGTGAATGCCGGATATTCAGCCGCCAACGTGTCAATTTGTTTTACGGCAGGTAAAATTCCACGGGATTTCCTGTATTCGCGCATGCTCAAAACGGCATCATGCATTTCGTCCGTTTCCTCTTTGTTGATCATCCTGGCAAGCTGGAAATCAGAAAAACCTTTGCGCTTTGCATTCTGTAATACCTCATCAGGCATTTCTTCATAGCCGGAATAGGTTTCGATGTGTTTAGATAAATCGAAAATAACTTTCAATTTTTGAAGAAACCATTTATCAATTTTTGTCAAATCGTACACCCGATCGATGGTGTAACCTGCTTCAAAGGCTTTTTCAATGACAAATATCCTTGATTCTGTTGGGTTTGAAAGTTCTTTTTCAATATCTTCAATTACAATTTCGCGGTTGCCAACAAAACCATGTGCGCCCTGCCCTATCATCCTAAGTCCTTTTTGAATGGCTTCTTCAAAAGTGGTTCCGATGGCCATTACTTCGCCCACCGATTTCATCGAAGAACCTATCTGGTGCGATACTCCTTCAAATTTATTCAAATCCCAACGTGGAATTTTACAAACCACGTAATCGAGCGCCGGTTCAAAAAATGCGGAAGTAGTTTTGGTAATCGAATTTTTGAGTTCAAAAAGTCCGTAGCCCAAACCCAATTTTGCAGCCACAAATGCCAAAGGATAACCTGTTGCTTTCGAAGCCAGGGCTGATGAACGTGAAAGTCTCGCATTTACTTCAATCACCCGGTAATCTTGCGAAAAAGGATCGAGTGCATATTGTACATTGCACTCGCCAATAATTCCAATGTGTTGGATAATTTTTATGGCAAGCG
The DNA here is from genome assembly GCA_025361565.1 of Bacteroidota bacterium. Lineage (GTDB taxonomy): Bacteria > Bacteroidota > Bacteroidia > Bacteroidales > NBLH01 > NBLH01. The sequence goes on from JANYKN010000033.1 coordinate 61,178, forward strand.
ATCTCAATTTATGATATTCAGCATTGCTAAGCGTTTGCGATGGAGCAATTACAATACTTTCTCCAGTATGGATGCCCAATGGATCGAAATTTTCCATATTGCAAACCGTGATGCAATTGTTGTATTTGTCACGAACTACCTCATATTCAACCTCTTTCCAGCCTTTGAGCGATTCTTCAATCAACACTTGGTTGCTGAAAGAAAAAGCATTGTTGACCAATGGCAGCAGATCTTCCCTGTTGTTGGCAAATCCGCTTCCCATACCTCCAAGTGCATATGCGGCGCGAGCAATGATTGGATAACCGAGTTTATCGCCCGCAATCAGCGCTTCATCAACCGTGTTGGTTGCAAAGCTGCGGGCGGTTTTAACATCAATTTCATTCAGTTTTTCAACAAAAATGTCACGATCTTCGGTATTTATGATGGCTTGAACAGGAGTACCCAAAACCTCAAGGTTGTATTTTTCGAAAATCCCTGCACGATAAAGTTCAACTCCACAATTTAAAGCAGTTTGGCCACCAAAAGCAAGCATTACTCCATCGGGTTTCTCCTTTTTAATTACTTCTTCAACAAAATGTGGGGTAATTGGTAGAAAATAGATTTCATCCGCAATTCCTTCCGATGTTTGAACAGTCGCGATATTTGGATTTATCAATATGGTTTTAACGCCTTCTTCTTTTAAAGCTTTAAGTGCCTGTGAACCAGAATAATCAAATTCACCAGCCTCACCAATTTTTAATGCCCCTGAACCCAGGACCAGGACTTTGTTGTATTTTTTCACGCGGAATATATTTTTTATAATTATTATATTTTTCTAATATCACTAAAAATGGATTTATTTCTTTTTCGCCATCAATTCCATAAAATCATCAAACAAAAATTCCGTATCCGTTGGCCCACCTGAAGCTTCGGGATGGAACTGTGTAGAAAAAAATGGTTTGGTTTTATGTTTGATACCTTCGCTTGTTCCGTCGTTCAAATTAGTAAACAACGGTTCCCAATCCTTTCCAAGCGTTTTATTATCAACAGCATATCCATGATTTTGAGAGGTAATATAGCATTTTTTCTCACCATATTTAATAACTGGTTGGTTGTGGCTCCGATGGCCATATTTCAGTTTATAAGTGCTTGCTCCTGATGCCAGTGCCATCAATTGGCTTCCCAAACAAATCCCAAAAATTGGTTTGTCTTGATTTAATGCTGCTTGCAGGTTTTTAATCGCAGCAATACAATTCTGCGGATCTCCGGGGCCATTGGAAATGAAAAGCCCGTCATAATCATCTTTTGAATAATCATAATCATATGGAACCCGCACCACGGTGGTATCTCTATCCAAAAAACAACGGATAATGTTATTTTTTACGCCACAATCCACCAATATTACTTTGTATTTGCCCGTGCCATAAGTCTCCACTTTTTTAGGGCTTACTTGGGCTACAATGTCTTCTTTGCCAGGATCATACCAATCAACATCCTTTTCGTCGAAGATTATTTTGCCAAGCATGGTGCCGCTTTCTCTTAAAATTTGTGTCAGTTCACGGGTATCAATACCATAAATTCCTGGTATTTTTTGTGATTTTAGCCAATCACCCAAGCTTTCGGAAGCATTCCAATGGCTGTATTCCGAAGAATAATCAGACACAATAAATGCCTGAACAGCAATTCTTTCCGATTCATAAAATTTATGTATTCCGTTTTCAGAATCTTTTTTGGGTACACCATAATTCCCAACCAATGGGAAAGTGGACACCAATATTTGCCCAGTGTAGGAAGGATCTGTCAGACTCTCGGGATAGCCTGTCATTGCAGTATTAAAAACCACTTCACCTGCCACGGAGCCTTCATATCCAAAAGATATTCCTATAAATTCTTTCCCATCTTCAAGGACTAATTTTGCTTTTTTCATGTTTTAGATATCTCTCAATATTTTAAATGATTGGATGATTGATTTAATGATAATTTATGGTTGATTTTGAATCAATCCCCCCCAAAGGCTGTATCAAAATATTAGTTTCACAAAGTATCTCTAAGTTTATGCTTTAAATTTCAATACTTTGAGAAACTTAGTGTTTTAACTTGGAGTAACTTAGTGATACAAAAAAGAATTTTGATACTGCCTCAGTTTGTTTCTAATCAAATTAAAACTAATCAGTAACTTACACTGTATTGCAAACTACTTCAATAATTCGTTCAATTTGTTTTCAGTATATTCAAAATGAAATTCATCAATACATTTTTTCATTTTATGCGATATTTCAACATTGCATAAATTTCCAATACTGCCTTCGTGCGTATGATAAATTTCTGTATCGGGTTCAAAATTACCATCTTCAATTTCTTTTCCAACTATCTGATAAGCTTCCCTGAATGGAACTCCTGCCAACACCAATTCATTTACTTTTTCTACGCTAAAAACGAATTTATATTTCTCATCCTGAATGATATCTTTATGGATAACAACATTTTCGAACATGATTTTTGCTACCGAAATACAGCTTTTTAACTCGGCAAAAGCTGGAAACAAAAGCTCTTTAATTATCTGTAAATCACGAAAATAACCAGAAGTTAAATTTCCAGTAATCAATGTAATTTGTTGTGGCAATGCTTGAATTTTATTGCATTTTCCACGTATCAGTTCAAAAACATCCGGATTTTTTTTGTGCGGCATAATGCTCGAACCGGTTACCAATTCATCCGGAAAACTCAAAAAATTGAAATTCTGGCTCATGAACAAACACACATCGGCGGCCATTTTGGCCATTGTGGCAGAAAATGAACTGAGGGCAAAACTAACTATTTTCTCGGTTTTTCCGCGCGACATTTGTGCATAAATGGAATTGTAATTGAGATTTTCGAAACCCAACAATTCGGTCGTCATGGTGCGGTTTAGCGGAAAAGAAGAACCATAACCTGCGGCTGAACCCAAAGGATTTTGGTTCGTAATCCGATAAGCTGAATTGAGCAACAGCATATCATCGGCAAGGCTTTCAGCATAAGCGCCAAACCACAATCCGAATGATGAAGGCATGGCTACTTGTAAATGTGTGTAACCTGGAATTAAATTTTCTTTATTAGCTTCACTTAGCTTAATAAAAAGATTAAAAAGCGGCTCAATTTCCTTGACCAAAAGCCTGATTTCGTTGCGTATAAATAGCTTAATATCAACCAAAACCTGATCGTTACGTGAACGTCCACTGTGTATTTTTTTTCCAACATCGCCCAATTTTCGGGTAAGCATCAATTCAACCTGAGAATGAATGTCCTCAACTCCTTCTTCTATCTCAAAATTACCACCTTTAATCTCATGATGAATAAGTATTAATTCTGAAACCAATTTTTTTTCTTCAACCTTGGTGAGTAACTGAATGGTTTGCAGCATTTTTACATGCGCAATGGAACCCAAAATGTCGAATTCAGCAAGCTGCAAATCCAATTCGCGATCTTTACCCACAGTAAATTCTTCAATTGTTTTTAAAACTGTTTTTCCTTTATCCCAGAGTTTCACGCTTTTAAATATTAGTTGTTTTATTTCAGTTTTTATTAATGAGCATAAACTTTAGTAAAATTATAAATAATGACAGTGTTTCTTCTAATTACTGCATAAAAAAGAAGGCAATAAATATATTGCCTTCTACTCAAATTAAAAATACCAATCATGAAATAAGAAAAACGATAAATCCTTTTTTAGAATTTTCCACTCTCCCGGTGAACTTTCATTATTTGACTTTACTACATTCATTTTGTTAATCTAAAATTACTCTTTGAAAAATTTGATTGTGCGAAATTTTCCAAAATGAACCATCAGTCTTTGTTTACTTCATGATAGATTTTCATCTGGTTGCTCATAATGTTGGTAAAACCAATTACATCCTGAGCTGTCCATGATTTATTTTCTTCGCCATAATTTCCAAATTTGCTGCTCATTAAATCGTATTTCGATTCAATTCCCTGAATTTGGAAATGATAAGGCATTAATTTTATAAATACTTTTCCGGTAACGTTTTTTTGGTTGCTTTCGAGAAATGCTTCAATATCACGCATAACTGGTTCAAAATACTGCGACTCATGTAACATCATACCATAAACATTGCCCAGATTTTCCTTGTAATGCAATTGCCATTTTGTTAATACATGTTTTTCGAGCGAATGGTGAGCTTTGATAATTAAAAGAGCTGCTGCCGCTTCAAAACCAACCCTACCTTTAATCCCAATAATGGTATCGCCAACATGGATATCGCGGCCAATGGCAAATTTGGAAGCAATATTTTCTATTTTGTTGATTAGCTCAATTTTATCTGATATTCGCTGACCGTTTAAACCAATAATTTCACCTTTTTCAAATTCCAGTTCAATTTTTTCTGGTGTTGTTTTTATGGGTTGGCTGGGATAAGATTCATCTGGCAAGGCAAGGTTCGAAGTCAATGTTTCCTTTCCGCCTATGCTGGTTCCCCAAATACCTTTGTTTATCGAATATTCCGCTTTTTCCCAATCTGCTTTTATCTGATGTTCTTTTAAAAAGTCAATTTCTTGTTGCCGCGATAATTTCATTTCACGGATTGGTGCAATAATTTCAACATTTGGAGCCAAAATTTTAAAGGCAGAATCGAATCGAACCTGATCGTTGCCTGCACCAGTGCTTCCATGGGCAATGGCTTCAACATTTATTTCCTTGGCGTATTTTACAAGGGCTAATGCCTGAAACGTCCGCTCAGAGCTTACCGAAAGTGGATAAGTATTGTTCCGAAGTACATTTCCATAAACCATATAACGAATGCACTTTTGGTAATAATCGGCAGTAACATCTAGCACAATGTGCGATATGACGCCAAGTTTGTATGCAGTTTGTTCAATTCGTAACAATTCATCAAGCGAAAAACCGCCCGTATTTACAATGGCAGAATGCACTTCGTAACCTTTGATGGCCGAAAGATATTTGGCGCAATAACTGGTATCCAGTCCGCCACTAAAGGCCAACAGTACTTTTTTCTTCATGCTTAATTGTTTCTTTATCGTTGATTTTTATTTCGGATCCGTTTGTTTTTGATTTCAATGGATCGTAAACCATTGCTGTGCAAAGGCAGTGTTTTCTTTTTGTTCTTTGCAGGATATCAAAGTATTTGCAAGTTTCGCAGCCTTTCCAGAAATTATCGTCGGTTGTTAATTCCGAAAAAGTTACTGGGCTATAACCCAATTTCGAATTTATTTTCATTACCGCAGCACTGGTTGTTAATCCAAAGATTTTGGCTTGTGGATATTTCTTTTCCGATAACTTAAAAGCCAGATCCTTAATCGTTTGTGCCAAACCTGTTTGCCTATATTCGGACGACACTATTAAACCGGAATTGGCGACAAATTTGCCGTGTTCCCAGGTTTCGATATAGCAAAAACCGATAACCAAATCATTGTGAAGGGCAATAATTGCTTTTTCCGATTTTAGTTTTTCTTCAATATAATCCACTGTCCTTATTGCCAGCGCTGTATTTTTGTCTTTTGAGGCATCCTCAATCATTTGGCAAACGCCAACGGCATATTTTGCCAAATCAGGTGTGCCTTCGTACAAAAAAATCCCAGATCCTTCTTTAAATTCAATCATCTTATCTTTTCATTTAATGCCGGAAACTTTTCTTTTAGAGCGTTAATAACGTCATATTTTGAGTAACCTTCTCTGGCAATAATTAAAATGGTATCGTCGCCGGCAATGCTGCCAAGCACTTCTTTAATATTGGCTTTATCTATAGCTACTGCAATTGGTGATGAAAAAGCAGGCATAGTTTTAATAATTCCCAGGTTTTTCGAAAATTCAATTGAAATAAAACCACTCATGGTATAGCCACCATAACTCATTAATGGTTTTTTATCGGCCATTTCGTCGGCAATTGTATATTTATAGCCTCCTTTTTCGCCAGGTACTTTGCTAGCTTTCAGTTCTTTTAAATCGCGCGATAATGTGGCTTGTGTAATTACATGCCCTTTGGCGATTAATATATCCAATAGATCGTTCTGTGAATTAATGCTGCCTGCAGCAATAATTTCTTTAATATCAGAAAGTCTTTGGTACTTGTTTATCACAATGTATATTTATACAATTAGGCGACAAATATACATTCATTGGATTGATTATGCAAATGGTTTTGGAAAATATTTTATTTATTTCCGATAAAAAACGTATAATATAATTATCTGAAATTCAAACTAATAAAAATTATTTTAAAAATCAAACAATGATAACTAATTAGTTTTAAAGTTATTAAATTCGTTTGCATAAATATACGATTTGTGATTTTTTTATTTAGATTGAAGACGATTTTGTTGATTTTGATTTTATGATTGGTTCATATTAATAATATTCTCTAAACCCCACAATCAATAAATTCCATATCTTTACTATAAATTTAAAAACCAAATCACTATGCAAATCCTTGATCAACAATCCCGTGAAGAACGTACCAACATTGAGCACATCAGATTGCTTTCTATTTTCTATTTTGTATTTGGCGGATTGAGTTTGTTTGTTGCTTTTGTTCTTCTTATTTATATGGCCATTTTGGGTGCTATTTTTACAAATTCTACTGTTCGCGAATCGATTGAAAGTTCCGGAACAAATTTAGACACTCCCATTAGCATTGTTGGCGCTATATTTACTGGTGTAATTATTTTGGTAACTGTAATTGGTATTTTGCAAATTATTTCAGGATTTAAACTCAGAAAAAAAACAAACCGGATATTCTCTCTGGTTATGGGAATTATCGCTCTGCCTTCTTTTCCTCTAGGCACTGCACTTGGAGTATTTACCATTATTGTGCTTACCAGAGATTCTGTTATTGAAATGTACAATAATCAACCAGAAATCCGCCGTCAAAAGATTATGAATCCAGACGGCTTGTAAATGTTTGTATTTGAATATATTAATATCTAAAAAAGCTCCATTTTTATCATGCAAAATATTTCGAAATTAAGCTCCGAAGAGATTAGCGATATTTCCCATTTGGAGATGTTATCTGTTTTTTATTGGATTTTAGGTGGTTTGGGTCTTTTTGCCTCATTTTTTATTTTTATTTATGGAGTTATATTTGGTGCAATTTTTTATAATGATTTCATGCGTGAAATAATTGGTACGGTTGGGCCAAACATTATGGACATGATAGCAGTTATTTATCTCTCCATTTTTCTAATGGTATTTAGTCTGTCCATTCTTCAAATTATTCAGGGATTTAAACTTATGAATAGAAGACATCGGGGATTTAGTATTTTTGTTGCCTGTTTTAGTTTATTTGCTTTTCCATTGGGTACGATACTTGGAATTTTCACATTGATTGCCCTCAGTCGCCCAACAGTTAAGGAATTGTATTTCAAAGAAATGGAAAGACGGTTTGAGTTGAAATAAACCTACGTATTTTCATTACACAGTATCCATAAAAGTCTGTTCCACTTTATTGAAAAGCAACACTCCAACAATTAATACTACAATTGTAAAAACAAGGCTATAAAGCAGATACATCCAATCAACAGTACCCGCTCCCAATAAAGCGTACCTAAAAGTTTCAATAATTGGAGTTAAGGGGTTTGCCAAAACATAAACACGGTATTTTTCAGGAATTCCGGATAATGGATAAATAATCGGCGTTGCATACATCCATAGCTGAACTCCAAATGAAACCAAATTGGTTAAATCTCTATATTTGGTTGTTAATGATGAAATAATAATTCCAAATCCCAATCCAAGAGCCGCCATTAAAATAACCAAAACAGGTAAAAGAAGAATATAAAAATTGGGATGAAAATTTGCGCCAATTATTCCAAAATAAATCATAAAAGCTGCTAGCAACATCAATTGAATAAAGAATTGCACCAGATTTGAAATCACAATTGAAATGGGCAGCGTGAGCCGTGGAAAATATACTTTACCGAAAATTCCTGCATTTGCTACAAATGTATTTGAAGTGGTTGTTAGGCAAGATGAGAAATAAGTCCACCCGACAATCCCCGTAAGGTAAAAAAGGATTTTCGGCAAACCATCAGTCGAGATATTTGCAATGGTTCCAAAAACCACAGTAAACATTAAAGTAGTGAGAATGGGTTGAATAATAAACCACAACGGGCCAAGCACGGTTTGCTTATATCGGGCCACAAAATCGCGCCTTACAAATAAACCAATCAAATCCCGGTAACGCCAAATGTCTTTAAAATCAATATCAAAAAGATGCCTTTTGGGTTTGATGATAAGATTCCAGTTTTCAATTTCGGGTGTTGGTATTTCTTCTTGCATAGTAAAATTATTCAATGCTATTCCAATTAAAACTTCAATATTAACTAAAATTCTGTATTTTTAGCACCAAATTATGCAAAACATTTTAATCATATACCCGCATTGGCCACCATCAAACCTGGCAGGCGTTCATAGAGCAAGGCTCATTGCAAATCATTTATCTGAGTTCGACTGGCATCCTGTTGTATTGACTGTTCATCCCGATTTTTACGAAGAAAAGCAAGATTGGGATATGTTAAAAACAGTATCAAATTCCATTGAAGTACATTATGTTAATGCCTGTAAAGTGAGTAAACTCAGAATAATTGGAGATATTGGTCTACGCGCTTTTTTTCAGTTAAAAAGGAAAGCACTTCAATTACTAAAAGAAAAAAGGTTTGATTTTATCTGGATTCCAATCCCATCCTTTTATATGGCTGTTTTAGGGCGGTTACTCTTCAATAAAACAAAAATACCTTATGGAATTGATTATATTGATCCATGGGTTAGGGATATTAGCAACCGTAAAAATTTGCGTTCCATATTAAGTCTCAGCATTGCTAAATTGTTAGAACCATATGCCGTAAAAAAAGCAAGCTTGATTTCAGGGGTTTCAGTAGCATATTACAAGCCTGTTCTTGAACGTAATTTCAATAATAGACCTATACAACATATTGGTATGCCTTATGGTTTCGATCCGAATGATCATTTTATTAAATTAGAAAACATTAAATATCCATGGGATGATTTTCCTGGCTGTATACCTTATATTTATGCAGGAGCATTTTTACCAAAGTCCGGTTTATTTATTGATTTGTTGTTCAAATCACTTTTTCAACTAAAAGAGGAAAACAAACTGAATGAGAAAATCAAGCTTTTCTTTTTGGGTACGGGTAATTATTCGCATAAATCAATTTCAGAGTATGCACAGGAACATTCAGTAAATGAATATGTTGTTGAAATAAGGGATCGTTTTCCATTTTTGAATGTGCTAAATTTCTTATCTGCATCAAAAGGCGTTTTATTGATTGGAAGTACTGAAAAACATTACACGGCATCAAAAACGTTTCAGTCCATTTTGAGCAAAAGACCAGTTTTTAGTATAATGCATGCTGAAAGTACTGCTGTAGAAATATTTAAAGAATGCAAGGCAGATAGTTATATGGTCGAATATGAGGAAAGAGAAGAAAATGAAAAACTCCAATGTAGAATAAAAGAAAGTTTTGAAAATTATATTCTTGAACAGAAGGAATATTTACCTGATTTTGAGAAACTGGATAAATATTCGGCAAAAAAATCGACAGAAATATTAATTGAAAATATTAATAAATGTTTGAATTATAAATGATCTTAATAGAATGAATAATAATTAAACAAATGAAATAAAAAGAGTGATGAAAAATCTTAAAAAAACCATTAAATTTTTAATGCAACATCCTCTAGGAGAGAAAAATAGAACTAAGACCATTGTGAGATTTTTTATATGGCAAATCATTGCTAGATTCTTCCCAAATGGCTTAGTTAAATCGTGGGTTGAGAATTCCTGTCTTTACATGAAAAAAAGTCTGCATTCTGCTACTGCAAATTATTATGTAGGTTTGCAAGAATTTGAAGAAATGTCGTTTGTTCTTCATGTATTAGAAAAAGATGACTTATTTCTTGATATAGGATCGAATATTGGAGTCTATACAATTCTTGCATCAAAATTAAAAAAAGCCAAAACAATTGCCTTTGAACCAGCAAAAGAAACGATCAAAATATTAGAGAAAAATATTTCTATAAACAATATTGAATCTAATGTTACAATATTCAACTGTGCACTAGGTGATAAAACAGAAATCTCCTTCATTACTAGTAATCATGATTCTGAAAATCATATCATTCCCAATTCAAATAATTTAGATCAATCAATTCAAATAAATCGTCTTGATGATTTGTTAATTGAAATACCTATTCTAATTAAAATTGATACAGAAGGATTCGAGTTTAAAATTTTACAAGGATCAAAAAGAATTATTGAAAATGATTCTCAGAAAGCAATTATTCTTGAAATGAATGGAGCAAGCTTAAGATATGGTGATAAAGATTCCGATGTACATAATTTACTAACTGCTCACGGATATAAAATTTATACCTATCTTCCATTTGAAAAAAAGTTAAAACTTTCAAATTCTTTTAAAAGTGGTAATAATATCTATATCAAAGATTTGGACTTTATAACCAATCGTGTTAAGAATTCCAGAACTATAGATATTTATGGCAATAAACTATAAATGAAAAAACTAGCCATTATATCAACTCACGCAATACAATACAATGCGCCGGTTTTTAAACTTTTGTCGGAAAGAAAAAATATACTGATAAAAGTTTTTTACACCTGGGAAAATTCAAAAGACGGTATTTTTGATAAGAAGTTTGGAAGGCAAATTAAATGGGATATTCCCCTATTAGAAGGATATGATTATCAGTTTGTTAAAAACACTTCATTGGATCATGGAACACATCATTTTAAAGGAATGATAAATCCTGATTTAAATCAAAAAATTACATCATGGGGTGCTCAGGCAGTTTTAATATATGGCTGGAATTTCAATAGTCATTTTAAAGCAATGCGATATTTCAAGAAAAAAATTCCGGTATATTTTAGGGGCGATTCTACGTTAATTGATGAAGTGCCAGGTTTAAAAACAATTTTACGGAGGCTTTGGCTTAAAATTGTGTACCGCTATGTTGATTATGCTTTTTACGTCGGTGCCAACAATAAAAATTATTATTTAAAACATGGCTTAACCGGTAAACAATTGATCTTTGCACCACATGCTATTGATAATAAAAGGTTTACTGATTTAAATGGAGAATATGAATCACAAGCAATTAAATGGAGAAAAGAACTGAATATTGTAGACGATGATATTGTCTTTTTATATACGGGCAAATTCGAAAATAAAAAAGATCCAATTATTTTAATTAAAGCTGCAACCCTGATTAATAATGCAAAATTGAAATTTATTTTTGTAGGAAATGGTGATTTAGAAGACGAAATGAAGAGTATGGCCTCCGAAAATCCAAATATTTTTTTTCTACCGTTTCAAAATCAATCAATAATGCCTGTGGTTTATAGACTTGGCGATGTTTTTGTACTACCTTCCAAAGGTCCTAATGAAACATGGGGACTTTCTGTTAATGAAGCTATGGCTTGTGGAAGGCCTGTTTTAGTTTCGAACAAAGTTGGATGCGCAATAGATTTAGTTAAAAATGGAGAAAATGCTTATATTTTTGAAGCAAAAAACCTGAATGATTTAATTGTTAAAATTAATTGTTTTACTAAAGATAATATTTCCAGACTTGGAGGGTGTTCCAAAGAGATAATAAAGGAGTATAATTTTGAAAATATCGCAAATGCAATTGAAACAGAGATCAATCAAATAAAATAAAGAATGGAGAATTCGCTGAAAGAAATATCATTCTTTTCAATACTTGTTTTTTTCGGATTACTTGTTGGAGGTTCATTCCCATTTTTTTCAGCATTGGGTATTGCTTTATTCGTTTTTTTTAGTCTGAAATTTTTCACTGAAATAGGTAAGACTATTGAAATAAGGGATATAATTATAGTAATTGCTCTACTTCAATGGGTAGTTGGCCCCATTTTAAAGTACCATTTTGCTCCACGCGATATATTTTACTTTATGGCTGTAAATGAGGCTGAATACACTTCTTTTGCAGTTTCTGCAAGTAGTTTCTTTATTATAGGTCTTTATTTTCCAGGCATATTCAAAAAATTTAATTCTGAACAACAAATTAAAAAGATAAAACAAATACTAAAACAAAATCCAAACATTGATTTAATTTTGATCTTTGTCGGGGTTCTTGCGGGAATTGTACAAAACTTGGTGCCCGAAAGCATTAGATTTTTTTTATACTTAATAGGAGGGTCCAGATTTATTGGTCTCTTTTTTCTTTTACTAAATGATCGAAAATTTAAATGGCAAATTTTTGGCGCTGTCATTTTTTGGTTATTTATGGAAACGGTACGCGATGCTATTTTCCATGAATTATTACTTTGGCTCATTTTTTTATTTATTGTAATTGCCTTTTTGTATAGATTTAGGCTAAGGCAAAAATTGATATTTTTAATCCCATTTTTTATTTTGATGGGATTGATACAAAGCGTAAAATTCTATTTCAGACAAGAAATTGCAGCATATTCAGGAACTTTTGATCGTGCAAGTCTTTTTACTGAAATGGTTTCGACCGAATTGGGTTCTGGAGAAAAAACCTTGACCACAAACAATTTCGATGCTGCGATTGATAGGATCAATCAAGGTTGGATTGTTGCCCGAATTATGCGATATACGCCATACTATGAACCATTTGCAAATGGCGAAACCATTATATCAGGCATTGAGGCCAGTTTGGTTCCCCGGTTTTTAAATCCAAACAAAGCAAAAGCTGGTGGTCGCGACAATTTTGAACGGTTTACAGGCAAAAAACTGAGTGAAACTACATCAATGGGCCTCAGTCCTTTAGGTGAAGCTTATGCAAATTTTGGAATCAATGGTGGAATATTGTTTATGTTTTTTCTAGGTATATTTTATAATTTGTATATGATGGTAATTGTTAGATTATCAGACAAATATCCATCATTATTACTTTGGCTTCCTTTACTTTTTTTGCAAGTTGTTAAAGCCGAAACCGATTTTGTGGTGGTGCTTAACCATTTAGTAAAAGCATCAATGGTGGTTGCGTTTATAATATTTAGCGTCAGAAAATTCGCTTCAGTTAAAATTTAATTAAATATGCCAATTACTTTCTTTTTCAGAAAACCTTCGCCTTCTTATCATAGCATTGAAAAATTATTTTCAGCTATTATAGAAAATTTACCGGAAGGTTTGGCTGAAAAACATTTTTCGCCATATCAAAGCAAAGGCCTTTGGAAAAGGATTTTAATAGGAATGGATGCCAGAAAATTTCAGGGAAACATAAATCATATTACAGGCGATATTCATTTTATCGCTTTATTTTTGAAGAAAAATAAAACCATTTTAACTATTCATGATATTGGAATACTAAAGCAAGGTAACTTTTTAAGGCGCTCTATTCTTAAACTATTTTGGTTTCAAATCCCAATTTGGCGTGTTAAAATGGTTACTGTAATTTCAGAATTCACCAAACAGGAATTGGCTAAACACCTATATATCAATCAAGATAAAGTAAAGGTTGTCCATAATTGTATACCAAATATTTATCGATATACACCAAAAACTAAAGCAGCACAAAAACCAATAATCCTGCAAATTGGAACCAAGGAAAATAAAAATCTCGAAAGATTAGTTATCGCACTCGAAAACATGGATTGCACGTTGATTATTGTTGGGCCTCTAAATCAAAATCAATTGAACATTTTAAAAAAATATAAAACCGATTACGAAAACCATTTTAATATTTCTGAACAAGAATTGCTTGCCCTATTTATTAAATGCGATTTGCTTGCTTATATTTCAACATATGAAGGCTTTGGAATGCCTGTTATTGAAGCAAATGCAGTGGGTAGGCCTGTTTTGGCATCGAATATTGAGCCGATAAAATCAGTTTCTGGAAATGCTGCCTTACTGGTTGATCCATACAATATTTCAGAAATCAGAAATCAAATTGAAAAACTATTGACAGATAGAATATTACGTGACAAACTCATTGAGAATGGTCGTGAAAATGCAAAAAAATACAGTTCAGCAGAAATTGCAAAAATATATTTAGCTGTTTATGAGAAAATGATTGAAATATAATGAAGAAAATCCTGGTATTTATTGATTGGTACAAACCGGGTTTCAGAGCAGGAGGCCCAATCCGTTCAATGGTAAATATGGTTGGCCATTTATCGGATAAATATGAATTTTATATCGTTACCAGAAATTCAGATTTCATGGAAAAAAATCCTTATTTGGATGTTGAGCCAAACAAATGGATAAAATTATCCGAGAATGAAAATGTTTATTATATTTCGAACGAAAATCTATCACTCAGTAATATTAAAAAGCTAATCCACACAACACCTTTTGATGTTGCATACCTCAACGGTGTTTATTCATTTTATTTCTCAATTTTACCATTATTAATCCTTAGAAAAATTGAAAACTGCCATTTTATTGTTGCTCCCCGAGGTATGTTTTCTGTGCAAACCTTTAAAGCAAAAGTACTTAAAAAAAGGACTGGAATTTTAATTGCAAGACTTATTGGCTTATATAAAAAAGCTGTTTTCCATACAACAAGCCCAAACGAAAAATCAGATATTGAAAATTTACGAATAAATCCCAAAAACATTTACTTGATTACCAATTTTCCTCCAATTTTAAAGGAACACCAGTTGCAAAAAATAGAAAAAAAGAAAGGAGAGCTTAAATTGGTAAGCATTGCCCGAATTTCGAACGAAAAAAATACACTATTTGCATTGCAATGTCTGCATAATTTCAGTTATACCGGCTCTATTATTTTTGATATTTATGGTTCAATTTATCAAAAGGAATATTGGGATCAGTGTTTGGAGGTAATTTCAAAACTTCCAATCAATATAAAAGTTAATTATTTGAAAGAAATAGACAATAATCAGATTTTTAGTCTTTTACAAAAATACCACTTTCTTTTTATGCCGAGCTTAGGCGAAAATTTCGGTCATTCCATTCTGGAAAGTTTTATAGCGGGCTGCCCTGTTATAATAAGTGATAAAACACCATGGAGGAATCTTGTGCAAATGGGATTGGGCTGGGATTTGGATCTTAACCATCCAGAAACCTTTGCCAATGCCATACAAGAAGCAATTGACCAGAATGAAAACGCTTATCAGAATTTGAGTAAAAATACGCAAAAGTATGCTAATCAATTTATTGATAACAAGGAACTTAAAAGTGAATATTATCAAATGTTAGGATAGATTTCAGCTCCTTTTTAAAAATGATTATATTTGTTAAAACTAAAATCAAAAACCATGGCTTCTATTTTTACAAAAATCATTAATGGCGAAATTCCTTCGTATAAAATTGCCGAAGACGAAAATTTCTATGCTTTTCTGGATGTATTCCCTGTTGCCAAAGGACACACGCTTGTTGTTCCGAAAAAGGAAATTGATTATATTTTCGATATGGATGACAATTTATTGGCCGGTTTGCATGTGTTTTCGAAAAAAATAGCCAAAGCGCTTGAAAAGGCAATTCCTTGTAAAAGGATTGGTACTGCTGTAGTTGGTCTGGAAGTGCCTCACGCCCATTTGCACCTCATCCCTATCAACAATATTGCCGACATCAGTTTTGAACATCCAAAACTTAAATTAAGTGAAACTGAATTTAAAGAAATTCTTGAAAAAATAAAGGCAAATCTCGAATAGAAGTATTAAAGGAATTGTGATTATATTTTCAAACCAAGTATCAGTATATCATCGATTTGTGGATTGTTGCCACGCCATTCTGTAAATGTTTCTTCAATGATTTCCTGTTCTTCAAGCATAGTTAATGGTTGATTGGATAGATGAATTAAAAGCCGTTGAAAATTGTTTCGAAGAAATTTGCGCCCCGATTCTCCTCCAAACTGATCTACAAATCCGTCGGAAAACATATAAAGCTTATCGCCACGTTTTAAGTTAAATTGATGGCTTTCAAATGGTTTTTCATAAGGATGGATTCCTACTGGATTTCGATTTTCCTTGAAAACCATAATTTTATTTTCCCGGATAAGGTATAGCGGATTATTTGCACCAGTAAAATCCAATTCCAGTGATTTATGATTAATAATCGAAATGGTCATATCAATGCCATCAAGCGTTACACTTTTCCTTCCATGTTCCTGCTGTAGCGCGAGTTTAATCATTTCGCGCAGCCTGTCTAGTATTTGATTGGATTTCAGGCTTTTATCCTTGGTTAAAATATCATTCAGGAAAGAAATACCCAAAAGGCTCATAAAAGCGCCCGGAACGCCGTGGCCCGTGCAATCTGCAACAACAATTATCATGCTGTCTTCCAGTCGTTTAAACCAATAAAAATCGCCAGAAACAATGTCTTTTGGTTTCCAGATAATAAAATAATCGGTAAAACGCATTCCAAGTATTTTTGAGGAAGGTAGCAATGCCTTTTGAATTCTCTGAGCATATGTTATACTTTTGGTAACTTCAGAGTGGCGATGTTCAATTTGTTTTTTTAACAGATCAATTCGGTCTTTCTCCTTGTGAACTGCAATACTGAGTTCCCATAATTTTTTATTTTTTTCTTTAAATTCCCGGTCTTCAATGAGCGTTTGTCCATTTGATAGAACCTGCTCCGACCCAATTTGATTTATAGGTTGACTAATTGATTGAACATTACTTGAAAAGGAAGGATTCAAGGATTCCCTTGAACCATTTTTATGTTTAATTTCTTCAAGGATATAATTCTGACGTTTGATTTCTTTTTCATAATACGTTTTTTCATCTTCAATTTGCCGAATAAACTTTTGAACCTGTTTATTTGATTTTTTTTCACTGTTTTTGAGACGAGAAAATAAAATAATCACTACAAACAGCAAAATTACTATAAGAAGCAGAAATATAATATGTATAGAATCAAACATCATTTATTCAATATAATCCCTTCTGTATCAAGTTTTAACAAAACGATAGTTTCCACAGAATTATCGGATTTTTCACTAAAAAAACCAATCTGATCTGTTCCAATAGTTGCTGCACCCGCTGAATTTGGCATTCCAGTAAGTATTTGATGCCATATTTCCTTCCTGTTTAAATCTGTTTTTTGGATTACAGCCTGATTTTCATTTTGCAAAAAAGTGGTTCTCCAATCTATAGAAGGAATGAGGGTAGATATTGTAGTAAAACCGCTATAAAGATAACTATCGGTCTTCTCCTGAACCGACGTCATAATCCAATTTGGAGCACTGCTTGAACTTCCCGACCATGAAAGATTTCCATTTTTATCCAGTGTAAATACAATACCTCTAAAACCACCTGTTTTATCATCATATGAAGCTGAGATGATAAAGATCCCACTTTTGCATTCGTGCAAAAAATAATTTTCAACTATGGGTTCAGGAGGTACTTTTTCAAATTTTACGTTTCCAGTTAAATCCATCAAGATATAAGATTGACCTTTTGGTTGGATTCTATTATAAATAATTAGCTCATCGTTTGAAGTTAAAAATACTTTTTCAATTTCACGACTTCCCAGAATTCTGAGATAACGATCATTAATGAAAACGCCATTATTGTCATACATGGAAAGCTGAAGATAAGTACAACCCAGATTACTATCAATTTGTGATGAAATAATCAAATGATTACCTGTTGAAAGATGCACCATACCTGCATTTTTAAAAATAAGTTTAATGTCAATTGTATCAAGGCCAATAACAATTGTATCAGGTTGATGAATTGAATCAGTCATTTGCCATTTAAAATTGCCATTGGCATCAAAATCAATCAGTTTAGTGACCTGATTTTTAACTTGTTGAGCCAAGTCAAGCACAGGGTGATACATATCTAAAATTATTTCTCCATTGGTTGCTTTCTTAATGCTGAGACTTTTTAAATCGTTATAGTTTGCACCTGGAATAATGTATTGATCTACTGATTTTTGCCATAATTTATTACCTTGTTCACTAAAGCTAATTAAACTTGTTAAATTATTATCTGTGACAAGAGCAACCATATGATCAGTAAAGGCAAGTGGTTGGCAAATAAAACTTTCACTAAAGCTAAGTACCGACAATTGATTATTTGGTGCAATTTCTGGATCACCTTTTTTGCAGGCCGCTAAAAGAAAAAGATAGAGGATTAAAAATGAATAAATTGGGTTCTTCATTATGATATTTTTTAATATTTTGACTTGACCTTATATGCAAAATGATATAGAAAACCGATTGAAATATCAAGGTTGTCTAGTTGAATGTCGGCAAGGGTATAATTATTTCCAAAATACATGTCAGGGTCACTATATCGTTTTTCCGGATTATTGTATAAAACAAATTCCTTTATATATCTGCCATCAGCATAAATGCTAAAATTCTTAAGTTTATATATCAATCTAATCCCTGCTAATGCAGCATATCTATAAGTATTTCGTTGATCACGTCCAATATTTACATTGTTCATTTTACGATTTAAATAGAATGAGAAATCATTGGAGATATTACTGTTTCCTGTGTATGAATAACTGTAGGTTGCACCAGTAAAAAGTTCAAATTCACCACCAACGTATACAGCTGGTATAAAAGAACTTCCTGTAGGAATTGAATATTGAAAAGTAAGGGGAATATTAACGGTTCTATTAATTTCTTCGTAATTAAAATAAATTTGGTTGTATTGCGGCACTTGATGTTGAATTTTTTGCATTCTATATCCGGCACCCAGATTCAAAGTCAATGAATTACTAATATTCCAACCAAATTCAGCAGCTACTAAAAAAGAAGGTTTCATAGTGTAGGGTTGAAGATAATCAGCAGTATCAAGTACAGGAAAAACTTTTTTGGTTTCAATGAAACCCAAAGCCAATCCCGATCTTATTCCAAATGAGAATTGCGGCCAGGATTTCAATTTTTGAATGGCATCGCGAAAAGCCTGCGGATCATTTTTTTTATTTGGCGTATAATAAGGATTCTTTTTAAGAAATTCCACAACATATTCATCACCTTGTTCCAGGTCGTCCATTTCGTAATAAACACTTGAAATAAGTTTTAACAAGTCGTCTTCCTGAGTTTTACTAAGGGTACATGTTACCAGTGTTTTCTTAATCAATTTTTCGGCATCCCTATAGATACCGTCGTCAAATAATTTTTTGGCCTTATCAATATCATCCTGACATTCGCTCTGCCCTACAATCCTAACCGAAAGCAGAAGGAGCAATAATATAAGCAAAGGTTTTAATTTTAACATGATAATTTGATATTAACTATTTTATAACATCTTTTAGATTGAATATTATATGAAATTGCCCTATTTCGTTTTTTCATATTTTACATTTTCGCCGATATACATTTTCCATTCAGCTTCAGTAAAGTTACGTGTTATTAAAGATTTAACTGCATCCATATAAGTTTTATTGTCTTTTTCCCAATACCTAATTGTGTTATCCTCGCATAGGCCATACAGTCTGTCGTTTTTTGCAAATATAAGATTTTGTACCTTCACATCGTTGTCCATAATTTTTATTGCATTCTGGTTCATTTCTGCGACTATGTTGATATCGACTTTTTTATTTTCTTTCGAAACTGATAATAAAGAACCCGATGAACTAAAATCAATTGCTTTAATGCCTGTATTACTGAGCAAATAGTCGGTTTTACCATAGTTTTTATTGGGATAAAACAAAATGACACTTCCATTATCAAACCCAACCGCCATAATATCCCTTTTTGTACTTTGCCCAATTGACAATGCTCTTACTCCTTCTTTTTTCTCTAACAATTTCTCCTGACCGGTTTCAATATTCCAAATAGAAATACTTCCGTCATTTCCTGCTGCTATAATGTTTTTCCCATCAGCAGTATATTTGATTGCATTGATTCTTGTTTTTGTTTTAAAACTTTTTAATGCAGTTTGATTAGTTTCTTCCAATTTCCATATTTTAATGGCTTGATCCCTTCCTGCTGTTGCAAACTCATTTGCTACTGGGCTTTTATCCGCTGCCCTTATTAATTCTGTGTGTCCTTTAATTTCATATTTTTTATTAGAACTGATGAATACTAAAACCTGGGTCTTATCTTCAAATCCAATGACCAAATTATCCTCACTTAAAAAATACGAAGTATTAATAGGCACTTTTGATTTGAATAAGGTCTGTTTACTTTGGATTTCACGATTTTTTACATCGTAATAAATGATTTCATTGTTCATGGTATGAAGAATAAGTATACGGTTGGAAACAAAAAAAGAAATAAGTTTCTGGTCCTTAATTTCAATAATATTTGATTTTCCATTTACACTTAAGGCAAATCGTAAAGCACTGTATATGTCAGGGTTTCGCTCAAATCCACCATATTTGATATTGAATTTGTATGCCTGCATTGCCAGCAGTAAATTAATCTGAGGATCTTCATAGCTGTTTTGTGCTTTTAATGCCAATGCGCGCGACAATGACAAAAAGTTTAGTGTTTTTGCACTATCTGTTGCTACTTCAGCAATATTTTTAGCTTTTTCTGCAATTAATTTTTCAGAGTCAGCTCTTCCTTTTTCTGTTTTTGCCTTTTCAGCCTCTTGCTTTGCAATAATCGATTGTTCCTCAGCAATTAATTGCTGAAAAACAGCATATTTACGTGCACTGTCGCTCTGTGCTTTAGCCCACAATGCTTCTGTTGCACTTCGCTCGGCATTTTGTTTTTCTTGTTCCGCCATTTCAGTTGCCGATAATGCCTTGTTTTTTTCTTTTTGTGCAAGCAAGGATTGATCCTCTGCCAGTTTGGTTTTTATTTCTGCTATACTTTTTTGTTCAAAAGCAGATTTTCTTTCTCTCATGGCCCAGAAAGTAATAGATCCCAGAATTAATATAATGATAATAGAAGATATACTTAAAATGATGCGCCGCCGCTTTTTAGCCAAATCTGCATGAATAATGGACTGTCTGCTTTTTTCGAGATATTCGTGAACTCCCTCAGCAATTAATTCCGATCTTTCTATTTTTAATTCTTTGCTATCGAGGCTATTGTCATATTTTGCAATCCAGAATTTATTTGGCTTATGTTTATTATACCAATTTTCGAAATGAATTAATGGACCAAGTGGAAGCAAAAACTCTTTTGATTTATCATTACTTTTCCATCTATCTAATTGAATTTTGAAATCCTGAAAGTTGTTAAAATTTTCTTTTTCTTCAATTTCCCAATAATTTAGTACTTCCCAATTCCTGATAAGCGCCTCATGGGTGATGTCAAGTATGGTATTGGCAGGTAAATATTGCGATTCTATATCATTTTTGTCAATATATGGTCTAATAAAATTATTGCCAGGCAAACGAAAAACATTTAATATTCCACAAACTGTTTCGTACGAAATTTCTTTCCTGTTAATAATATCGGTAATTTCTCTTAATGTAACCCTGTTCCGCACTGCCCTTCCCTGATCAATTTTTGTAAGCGATTGAAAAGCTGTCCTTATTATTTGCCTTGAATCTTCCTCAGTGATTTCATCATTTGCCCATTCAACAAGTTCCTGAAAATAAAAAAGTGCAGTTTCGTACAAGATATTGGCATGAGTATTCAGCACATTTGAAAGACCAGTATTTTGATAATATTTTTTCTTAAATGCTTCTTGTTCATCTACCCATTTATCAAATTTATTTTTGTCTTCGCTCGATAAAAATTTAGTAGGCAAACCAGCCAGTTTAACCAGATGAACCAAATCCATTTCGTCATTACCATTGCTGGCCACTTTCCATAATTGGCTCAAGGAATATTGAATGATGGGAAGTTGATCAAATCCATCACGGAGTTCATTGATTAAAGTTTCGGTAAGCCTGCTTGAAATGGAACCACCAGCCAATTTTGCAGGATCTTCAATAACCTGCTGAAGTTCATTGCGTTGCAAGCGAGGTACGAAAAATTGACTATATCCAATATATTCCGGCAATCCTTTAAAAGACACACTTTGGCTAATATAATCAGACCTCATGGTAAAAACAATATAAACAGGCAGGTTTTCGTTAATCGCCAGACCTGCTGATTCTAATAACAGATTAACAGTTACATAAGCTTCATCGGAAGGAACACCACCTGAATAATTTTCTGGATTGGTGAAAAATTCTTCAAATTGATCTGCAAGGATAAACAAATTTGCGCCATGCATTTTCATTTTCCGCTGCTCTTCAACCGAAGCATTTTTCCATTTATCTGATTTCTTATCAATATAAAAAGGAGAATTTTTATAAACTTCTATCAATGAAGAAAATCCAAGTTTGAGTTCTTCTTCAAGTTTATCTAATGGCAATTTAAAGTTTTCAGCCAGCGTTTTTGTCAAATTAGTGAGTGGAGTTCGTTCAGGTCTAAAATCGCAAATAAGCCAGTTGTTATATTCAGCCCTAAAAAATCCGGCCCGGGCATTTGGAATAACTCCTGCATATACCAAAGATGATTTGCCATCACCTGAGGCTCCGGTAATAATAACTATCTTGTTTTTTTCTAACTGTTTTATTATCTGTCTTATATGCAAATCACGGCCCTTGAAAAAGATAGATTCTTTTTCGGTAAACGGGCGAAGGCCCGGATATGGATTCACTTTTTGCATATTCTATAACTTCTATTGTATCAAACTATCATATTGAACTTTGATTTCGATGGGGATAATTTCCTGCGCAATAATTTTTGATATTACCATATCTGCTTCAAATTCAATAGATTGATTTGCTTCTATATTCGAATCTCCAATAAACAAAATGGTAGTTGGAGATGAGGCTCCCCCTGTTTTTTTCCAAACTTGCCTTACAAATGGCAATGCCCATGAACTTGTGTTTTTATAATAAACAACAACCATTTTTGACTTTTTAATTTGCTGTGCCACCAACTCAGAATAGTCTATATCGGCACTAAGTATAATTTCTAATTTCTTGAGTAAAACAACATCCGAAAGCAACGAAATAATTTCGAGGGCATCTTCTTGATCCAGAGCATTGTACACAAAGAATATATCCGCATTTTCCACATCAAACTCCTCCGGTTTTCCACCATACATTACAGATCTCATATCCTCAACAAATGAAACTGCCGAATTCCGGTTTGAATAAATCATATTATGCATAATTCCTTGTCGTATTGCACTTATAAAATCATCATCATCTTGATCGTCATTATTGACAATGAATACAGGATGCCAGATAAAGATTTTATAATCACGCCATTCAGATTGATTTCGATGTTGGGCTTCAATTAGCTGTTGCTCAACAATTGAATGCTTCCCATTCTTGGAATTGGGCGATTTATTCATATTTCCAAGGATATGAACCGAACAATCAGCTTGATGTAATAATTGGGTGTTAATCTCTTGAAATTCACGGCCATCATCTGATTTTGAACTTATAGGGCAAAGTACTTCCATACCAGCCCTGCCCAATACCTTTATCAGGCGATCACGGAGTTCCAAAACATCATCAGACACTTCTGCTACAAAGACTTTGATTTTCTTTGTATAAAAATCAAAAACCATAAAATAAAATCAAAAAATTATTTTACTGAACTAAAAATCAATGCTCAGTTTATTCTTCAGTTTTAAAGAAGTAATTAAAAAGTATTGATAATAAGAACTTTAATTTTAAAATATACAATTTTAGCACCAAATTTTCCATGGTGTTTTTATCCATACTAAAAATGTACCAAATTATAGTATTAGATTCTTTATGTAAAGTATTATATGTTTAATACCGTTATTTGGTTGTTTTTAAGATTTTTAATTTCAATCAACAGTTAAAAAATAATTCTTTCATATTAACATATCGGTTCTTTTGGAGTATTTTAACATTGACAAATATTAGAAGAAATTCATTAAAAGGAAGGTTTTCTGCTACAGAAGTAAATCATACCAATTCTATCAAAGGTAAATTCTACCTTCGGCATTAATTTTTAAAGTAACAATGATTAATCTAAACTATCTGATTATGAACATATTAAAGAGTCTGTTTCGTTTTTATACTTCAAAACACAATTTAAATTCAGGTTTTACCCTGCTTTTTGATGCCTGCTCATAAGAATAACCAATGCTAATCAGTGCTGGTTCTGTATATGCTTGTCCAAAAATTGAAAGGCCAACCGGCAAATCATAAACCATTCCACAAGGTACCGTAATATGTGGATAACCACTCACAGCGGCAGGCATGGTCAATGAAACATCGCCCCAGCGGTCGCCATAAACAACATCAATGCTGCATGCCGGGCCAATTGTAATACCACATATTGCATCAAGCTTGTTCTGTTTCATTACCTCATCAATAATTTGTTGTGATCCGTTATGGCTGTTATTCAATGCTTTAATATATTCTTGACTATCCAATCCTTCTTTAGCTTCACACATTTCAAGTATATCCTGCCTAAAATATGGCATTGCAGTATCTTCATTTTTTTTGTTGAATTCAATCACTTCTTTTAAGGTTTTCACTTTTGCATTTGCTTGCAATAAGTAACGATTTACACCAAATTTAAATTCGTATTTTAATACTTCATACTCACTATCACCTAGAGCTGATATTTTATCCAGATAGGAAATTTCAATCACTTCTGCCCCTTGTTGTTTTATCGTTTCAACTGCTTTTTTAAAGGCTAAATTGATAAACTGGTTTTCGCTTTGCGGTTTTTTTTCAATTCCAATCCGTTTGCCCTTTAATCCATTCACATCAAGAAATTGGGTATAATCTGCAAAAGATTTCCCAACACTTTCGTTGGTTTTTTCGTCATTGGAATCTGTACCTGCTAAAATACCTAGTAAAATAGCGGCATCTCTTACAGTTCTGCATAATGGGCCAGCGGTGTCCTGGGTGTGTGAAATTGGAATAATTCCAGAACGGCTAAGCAAGCCAACAGTAGGTTTAATTCCAACAATTCCATTAATTGATGCAGGGCAGGTGATGGAGCCATCGGTTTCTGTTCCAACGGCAATTGCACAAAGATTGGCAGCAATGGCAGCCCCAGAACCTGCACTTGATCCACAAGGAGAACGATCAAGTATATAAGGATTTTTTGTCTGCCCACCACGGCTGCTCCAGCCACTCGATGATTTAGAAGACCTGAAATTAGCCCATTCGCTTAAGTTGGTCTTTCCTAATAATACTGCTCCGGCATCACGTAATTTTTTAACAATAAATGCATCTTTAGCTGTAATATTTCCTTCCAAAGCAGTTGCCCCAGCAGTAGTTTGCATTTTATCTGCTGTATCGATATTGTCTTTGATTAAAACAGGAATACCATGAAGTGGGCCACGCAGTTTTCCATTTTTTCGATCATTGTCCATCTCATCTGCAATAGCAAGAGCTTCAGGGTTTAGCTCAATTACAGAATTTATTTTAGGTCCCTCTTTGTCAATCTGTTGTATGCGTTTTATATACAATTCAACTATTGCCCGTGAAGTATAAATTCCATCATTCATCTTTTTATGAAGTTCCTCGATAGTAATTTCATCAAGTTCAAAATCATCTATTTGCTTTATCATTGTGGTTTTTGAACTATTTGGGTTGCAACCTGAGATTAATGGAAATGTGGTTAATGATAAACCAGCAATAGAACCTGTTTTAAAAAAATTTCTTCTGTTCATGGCAAATGGAATTATTTGAATTCAAATTTAAGATAAATACCAGATTTTTATGCAATTCCTAATACTGATTTTTAAAATATTTTTCCATCAAATTTAAGTTCTCAGTAGTTTTTAACCACTCATTTCAAATATAAATTGCTGGATAAAAAAAAACTTGAAAAAATTGTGTACATGCATTTGTTCTATTTCAACAATAATATAAAAACATCTCCGTTTTTAGACATTAAACCATAAACTTGTTAACTGTTATTTACACTTATCAAGTTTATTCTTACTTTTACATGGTAAACTAAAAAATTAAATTATGAAAAAAACGATTTTAACTTTAATGATTTTGAATTTACTTTTTTTTGCAGTTGCCCAGGAAGAGCAAACGCAACTTGTAAGTAAAAAGGGGATTCCTATTTTGCCTGAATCAGGCGAATTTTCTATTGGAATAAGCGCTACTCCATTTTTTCAATATGTGGGTAATATTTTTAACAATACCACAGATAATCCTGCTCCAGGCTTCAGTTTTACTGGTGAACAACCATTGAGGATTACCGGAAAATACATGTTAGACAATAATACTGCAATACGTGGTATTTTCAGGTTGGGTTTTGGAAATACAAAAACCATAGGTGACGTAACCGATGATGTAGCAACTACATTTACTCTTATTGAGGATACTTATAAAAGATCCGATTTAAATATTGGAATTGGCGGAGGTTTTGAAAAAAGAAGAGGGAAAGGAAGATTGCAAGGTATTTATGGAGGCCAGGCAATTTTTTCAGTACTTTCAAGCAAAAACACATATGAATATGGCAATGCTATTACAGCAACAAACACAGTACCTACAAGAATAAACTTTAATGGTAATGTTCTTGGAGGAGGAATGTACGACACCGAAAATAAAACTGGTTTAGGGTTTGGTGTTGAAGTTCAAGGATTTGTTGGTGCTGAGTTTTTCTTCGCTCCAAAGTTTTCATTATCCGGTGAATTTACTTATGGTGTAAGTTATATGAATCAGGCAAAAGGTAGCGAAACTATTGAACAGTGGGATGCCGTTAATAACGTAATTCAGAAAGATACCTATAAAACTGGCGGTGGTAGTTCATTTGGTTTGGATACTGGTATTGGTGCATTTTTGAATTTAAACTTTTACTTCTAATCAACGATTGAATTAATAAATCAAGGACTGGTAATTTTTTAATTTACCAGTCCTTTTTATTTTGACCAATTTATTTTGCAAACTTGGCTATAATTTCTTTTACCGCATCTTTATGAATGGTAAAATCCATCATTTTTAGTTTCACGTAATCTTCGTGGAAAAAATAATACCCAAATTCAGGAGCACTCGGATTGTTATTCCTTGAGCCAGAGCCTGAATCTTTAATTAAATACCAATCTTTTCCATTACGCTGGCAAAAACCTACCAAATGTATTCCATGATCATCAGTGGTTGTTTCGTTGCTAAAGCGGAACTGACGTGCATCATCGTTTATATTTTGCGATGGAATATCATAATCTGGAATCATAGCAGCTTGTGTAGTACGCGAAAACCCTGGTTCCGAAACATCTCCACCAATACAGATAGTATAACCGCTACGGATTCCCTTTTTAACTGCACTCATAAAATCATCGAGCGGAACATTATAATATTCAGCACTGTGCCACCAATTGTCAGGAACTTTATATTCCACTTTTTGCCAATAAGTTTCTTGTTTGTAGGAGAGAATTTCAACATAATCCGCGGGATTAAACTTAAGATATTCTTTCATATAACTTATTGGATTATACTCTTTACCGTCAACTTTAAATGTTGAGGGAGGTGTGCCCATATAATGATTCATGATTTCTTTAATGGTACCGATTACCCAATCTTCATTCCAAGTATTTGTGGTTTTTACCGATTTAAGAAAAGCATCCATTTCGCTGAACATTGCTTCGTGCGTGTGATATTTCCGGCCATCAAGCAAACCTGAATAAACGGATAAAGGCATGGTTCCGTAAATTGCATACATGCGTGTAACTGCGTCACTTTCTGAACCTTCAGAAAAAGCGGATTCGCCATGTTCTTTTACAAAACGCCGGGTTTTCTCGATATATTCGCAGTAAACGGTGTACATTTCGGATAAACGGACTTCCTTGTTGTACATGCGCTTAACTTCGGCTTCAACATATGAAGTTGTTGAAAAGCACCAGCAAGTATTTGTATTGCCTTGCGAAACCGGAGGATTAGTCCAGAATTTCTGATAATCCGTTAGTTTCCGCGGAATGGAATTGGTATCCTGTACCATTTGGAACCTTTTGGGAGTTTCTTCCTTTTTAAGGTTTTCATTGACCGTGTTTACATCTTTTAGGATAGATTTCTGATAAAATCCAGGTTCAACATTGATAAACTCCGATTTGTCCTTGTTTTGTGCTATTGCCATGGAGGAAAGACAAACCATCCCAATGGCTATTATGCATTTCAATTTCATATTTATTGGATTTTTGTTTAAAAAAATAAATACTCCATGCTTAATTATGGAAAGTAAAATTAGGGAAATTTATGCGAACGTTCAATGATCTTTATCTTGGTTTTTAGCTATCTGATCCTATTGAATTTCTATTTTCAATCAAGCTCATTCAAACGTTCTTTCCAAAATGTATTAAAACTGCTCCTTGGTTTTTTGCATAAATAAACGGTTGTTCCAAATTCCCTGGAATTTTTATTAGTAATAGAACCAACAATTTCAATCGATTCAAATAATGCAACAATATCATCTCCAAGTTCATCATTGATGTAGATAAATTCCTCAATATCCGGATTAAATGAAAGCGGAATCCAATACCTAAAAGCATCGTTAAAACAAACAGGGTCAGGCAATCCATATTTTTTACCGATAATTGAAATAGCTCCGGCTTGTCCATAATTTTCGCAATAGATAAAAAATCGGTCTTTTTTATCTATTTTCCGAACTGCTTTGAATGTAACTTGAGTAAGCTCTTCCCAGCCAATCATATCAGCATAATCTTGTGGAAGGCTATGAATGGTTCCGTCTTCGAATTTTCTACCAATGTTTATTCCGTATTTATCTTCAAGGTTTTTAAAATATTCAACCAAACCGTCTGCTTTTTTTACAGGCAATGTTATTGGAAGTATCGGTATCAGCAAAAAAACAAAAATTGGAATAATGGCATACCTGATAACTTGACGTTTTACTTTTTGCTCAAACCACACTGCACCTACAGCTATTAAAAAAGGAAAAACACCAATGGTATAATAGCTTTTCGCCCTCAAAAAGCATAAAATAGCAACGATTAGAATGATAATAATTGCAATGAACCGATATTTTCTTAGGTTTTTATTGATTAACAAGTAGATAAGACCCGGAACGATTATTAGGCTTGCAAAAAAAGGCATCACAAATTGATCGATCATAAATGAAAACCTATCTACGTGAACCAATTGTGTATCATGCAATTCACTCATGTGATGAAGTACAGGTAAACCATTGGAAACTTGCCAAACCAAATTGGGTAGAAAAATAAGGAAACCCAATAAAAAACCAAAATATAGCTGTTTTTTAGTATAAATTTTCCTATGTTCAGTAAAAGCAATTACCCCTAAAATAACGAGGAACAAAATTGCAATCAAGTACTTGTTCAACATAGAAAAACCTGCTGTAATTCCAAGATAAATCAGATATTTTGGATCATTCGTATTCACATATCTTACAAGAAGAATTAAACCCAATGTCCAGAATAAGAGGTCGATAAAAACAGGCTGATATAGCAAGAAAGTTCGCAATACAAATGGTGAAATCAAAATAACAAAAGCTGAAAGGATTTGCGCATAGTTTTTACCTCCCAACTCTTTTGTTAAATATGAAGTCATCCAAACCATTAAACCACTGCATAAGGCTGGTATTATGCGCACAGCAAATAAGGAATATCCAATGGAATTATGAATGATAAAAGATAATATCCCAATTAAAGGAGGAGTAGTTGCATAGCCAGCTGCAGGGTGCTTGCCAATTGAAAAATAGAGCAATTCATCTCTCATGTATTCCAAATTATTATAAACCAAAAGATGGATTATAATATTAATTAGAGCAATAATAGAGATGAAAATGTTTGTTTTATTTTTGTACCATTTTATTGTATCAATCATTTTATGCTAGAATTCAAACATTAAACCAATAGTTGGTAAAACAGTTCCTGAACTACTTGGAATTGATTTTAATACATAACGAGTTCCATTATCTGTCAACAAATAATTTCCATTTGCGTCTTTTTCCCGAACCACATAATCTGGTTGGTCTGCTTGGAAATTAAATAAATTCTGGATATCCAAATACAACATAAGCGACCATTTTTTGAAAAAGAATTTTTTGTCAACCCTGATATCCAATTGATTAAAAGCATTCAAACGTTGCGAATTAATTTGGTTTAAATCAAGAAAAGCTTGTCCCTGTGTATCCCATGCATCTTTTTGAGACGAAAGCTCCATGTTGTATGGGGTATATGGCAAACCTCCCGCATACCTCCATTTTGCACCTGCCGACCAATTGTTTTTAAAATTATATGTACAAGTTAAATTTAAAATATTGCGGTTATCCCAGTTTGTAGCAATATATTTGTCATTTTTATCCTTAAATTCGCTTCTTACAAAAGTGTAAGCAATAATGATATTTAATTTATTGGCAATCCGGGTGCGGTTCAGGATTTCAAAACCATAAGCATGACCTTTACCGTTTGAAGTGATTGCTTCATTTCCAACAACACCAAAATCGGCGCCTTTTGTTGCCAAGCTAATAGAATCGGCCACAGAAACTGGATAATCAAAATAGTTTTTATTGAAAATTTCAAAAGATATCAAGCTGTTTTCGCTGTAACTAAATTCCACACCGCCAACAATTTGATCACTTCCAATATATTTTATTTCATTTTGTTTATTTATCAGCGCTCCGTTTGAATCTTTAAAACCCATTGCAGGGTATGAAGGCAGCTTATAATATCGACCAATACTGGCGTTGACACTTAATTTTGGAGAAAGATCATAACTTGCAGAAAACCTTGGAGAAATTTGATCCAATAAATTCTGCATGCTCTTTGAAAAGTTGTTGGCATCGGTTCTCACTCCAAAAGATAATGACAATTTATCTTTGAAAAAGAGTTTGCTTAATTGAACAGAAGCACCGTAACGAATCAAATCCATATCGGTTTGATAATTAATGTCTACAACCTGTCCACCTTGATAAACCTGCTGCATGGTTCTATTATTGTATTTAACATATTCTGAATTCAAGCTGTAATTTAGCTTGAAATTTCCTCGATAATAGTTATTTTCGAAACGGAACTTATTTTCAATTTCTTGCGATTTATAATCGAACATTTTGGGCAAATTCTCATTGTTTTCAGGATATTTATAGGCAACATTGTTCAACATATTTCTGCTTAGAACAAAAGTTTGAAAACCGTGTTCGCTAAAATGCTTATAAACGCCGCCAATTGTATAATTCCATTGTTCGTTTGTTGGAATATAACTTAAAATGTATTCCTGTTGTTCATTTGGTGATTTAATTCCTTTATTAAGTGCAAACTCATCTAAAGCCCCAAGGCTAATTATTTTAAATTCATTTTTTTTATTGATGTGTGTTTCCCATTTAAACTGGTAATCAGTAAATGTGGGTAAAAAAGGAAGCTCAAGAGCTGCGAATAAAAACTGAAGATAGGAACGTCGAACAGATAATATATAGCTGGATTTGTCGCCAACCGGTCCATCAGCAGTAAGCGACATTTCTGTGGCACCTACAGCAAATCTAAACTTTGGTTTATCCTTATTTCCTTCAATTTGTGTAAGTTCAAAAACCGAGCTTAATGCATTTGACCGATTGGATGGAAAAGAGCCCGTATAAAAATTAACTTCGCGCAATAAATCGGAATTGATAATACCAACTGCACCACCTGATGCACCTTGTGTTGAAAAATGGTTTATGGTTGGAATTTCAATGTCATCCAGGTAGAAAACATTCTCAGATGGCCCACCTCCTCTTACAATAATATCATTTCTGAACGAAGGAGTTGATGCAACACCCGGAAAGGATTGAATAACAATGGAAATATCCCTGTTCGAACCCGGATTGTTTTCAATTTCGGCCAATCCTATTTTTTGTAGCGATACTGGAGCTTCATTGGTCTTTTTAAATGGCGAAACCTTTATAGTTACTGCTTCGAGCTGTGTTGCCGATGGTTCCAATAATAGCTCAACATAAACTTTTTTGGCATTTGTAACTTGTATATCAGCTGAAAAACCTGTCAAATAACCTACAAATGAAGCTTGCAACTTAATAAATCCTGGTTGCAAGCCTGATATTGAAAAATTGCCATCAATATCGCTGGTTGCACCTATGGTTGTACCATAAACAATAATATTGGCGAAAGCCAAAGGTTCATTGGTGGTTTTATCTAGTATTTTACCCTGTACAATACCATTTTGAGCAAATAATGTATTTGAAATAAATAATATAATTAGAATACTTAATAATTTACTTTTCATGACTTAATCGTTTTTTATAATAATTTTTTAATCTATTTATTGTGGATATTTAAACACTTTTCATTTAAAGTTTAAACAAAATTGGTCAGCTTTTGTTCATTAAATCAGCATAAATATTAAACATAAATATCAATAAAGATACATGATACGGAAACAAAATTATTAAAATGATATATTGAAAAATATCTAATGGTTAATGAGGTAATTATTCCAACTCTTTTTGTTTCACTTTTGGCAGTTTTAAAACTACCAATTCATACGAATGGTCAATCAGTTCCTTAATGATTTTAAGTGGAACAGACCCATTCATTTCAATGGTATTCCAATGTTGTTTATTCATGTGGTAGCCAGGTTTAACAGCATCAAAAGTTTCCCTGAGTTCGATGGCTTTTTCGGGGCCACACTTGAGGTTAATAGTAAATGGACCATCGAGATTCGCCAAGGCGAACATTTTTTCCATTACTTTTAATACCAGAGTCGTTTCATCAAACGGAAAACTTTCG
Source organism: Bacteroidota bacterium (assembly GCA_025361565.1). Taxonomy (GTDB): domain Bacteria; phylum Bacteroidota; class Bacteroidia; order Bacteroidales; family NBLH01; genus NBLH01. Next base: position 93,706 of record JANYKN010000033.1, read on the forward strand.
GTTACCCCTTTTTTGGAAATACAATAATCCCGGAATTCTTCTATATTCATAATCATCTGTTTTATGCAAGTGGCGAAAACGCGTCTTTAATATGTTGTAAAGTAAATTTTCCATTTTTCATTACTATAAAAATCACATCAAAGCGAATTTCATTATCAATCCCTTTATTTTCAAGATATGCATTCGAAGCATCAATCATAAAGCGCTGCTTCTTTTTTGTAATAATTTCATTTAGATTTTCAACAAAATCGGTGCTTCGGGTTTTTACTTCAACTACAACCATTAAATTATCCTGAAAAGCAATGATATCAAGTTCCATTTTTTTATATCGCCAATTTTTAGCAGCTATTTGGTATTCTTTTTTTAGCAGAAAACGCTCTGCAATTTGTTCACCTTTTTGACCTAATATATTGTGAATAGCCATTTTATTTATATTTTTACTCTAAATAAAAGCAAGTTTTGTGGTATTATTATTGATTTAGGAAAATTATAGAAATCTATTAATAAATGCAAGTTTTAACAAAAGTAGTTTTTTCATTTTTACTAATAACCAGAGGCTTTATTAATATTTTGCCTTTGTATTCTCAGGAATTTGAGGGTGAAATTCTTTTTACCAAGGAATCTACCGAGGATACAACATTTTATGCCTATAAAATAAAGGGGGACAAAGTAAGAGTTGAAGAACTAGATGGGAAAATGCAACTAATTAATTATATGATTGTTAATATTTCAGAAAAAACGATTCTTACCCTAAATCCAAATCGAAAACTCTATGCTGACATGCCTGTTCATACATGGAAGGCTGAAAAAGACACCGCTGATTTTAAAATTATGATAACTGAAAATTATCAAATAATAAAAGGATATAAGTGTTATCAATGGAGAGTGCAAAATAAAAAGGAAAATACCGAAGTTTGTTATTGGGTATCCAAAGAGCATTTCGATTTTTTTCCTGATTTTTTAAAAATAATAAACCGGGCTGAAAAAAGTTCCACTTATTTCCTTGTTGTTCCTCAAATTCAGGGATTTTTCCCAATGATGTCGGTTGAACGTTCATTACTCAGGGAACAACGAATGCGACTAGCCGTTATTAGTATTCAAAAAAAAATCTTACAAGCCTCGCTTTTTGAAATACCTGCGGAATATAAGTTGTTCCAAAAGAATTAAAACCAAATATTTAAAATAAATCACAAGAAATACTTTAAAAAGCGGCATCTTTTTTAATTTTGCGGCTCTTATTAGAAATTGGTCATTGGAAATTAGTAATTAGAGTCAACTAATTTCAAGTTTCAAATTTCTAAAATCAAATTTCTAACATAGATAATCAATCCAATGAATAATTTTAAACGATACCTTGTTACTTCTGCTTTACCATATGCAAACGGCCCAGTTCACATTGGCCACCTTGCCGGCGTTTATATTCCTTCTGATATTTATGTAAGATATCTGCGATTGCGCAAACGCGATGTAATTTGGGTTTGCGGCTCCGATGAACATGGCGTTCCAATTACTTTAAAAGCAAAAAAAGAAAATAAAACGCCTCAGCAAGTTGTCGATCTTTATCATGGTATCATCAAAAAATCTTTTGAAGATTTCGGAATTTCATTCGATATTTATTCGCGTACAAGTTCAAAAATCCATTACGAAACTGCTTCTGAAATTTTCAGGACTATTTATGATAAAAACGGTTTTATTGAAAAAACCACCGAACAATATTTCGATCCGGAAGCAAACCAGTTTTTGCCCGATCGTTATATTACAGGCACTTGTCCGCATTGCGGCGATGAAAGGGCTTATGGAGATCAGTGCGAAAAGTGTGGAACTTCGTTAAGTGCTACCGATTTGATTAATCCAAAATCAACCATTAGTGGAGCAAAACCAATTTTAAAATCAACAAACCATTGGTTTTTACCACTCGATACTTATGAACCATTTTTAAGAAAATGGATACTCGAAGAGCATAAAGAATGGAAGAGCAATGTTTACGGTCAATGTAAATCATGGATCGATCAGGGTTTGCAGCCACGTGCAGTAAGTCGCGATTTGGATTGGGGCGTTCCTGTTCCCGTTGCAAATGCCGATGGAAAAGTACTTTACGTTTGGTTTGATGCACCAATTGGATACATTTCGGCAACCAAGGAACTAACACCTGATTGGGAAAAATACTGGAAGGATAAGGAAACCAAATTAGTTCATTTTATTGGCAAGGACAATATTGTTTTCCATTGTATTATTTTTCCTTGTATGTTGCAAGCAGAAGGCTCATTTATATTACCAGAAAATGTTCCGGCCAATGAATTCCTGAATCTCGAAAGCGATAAAATTTCAACTTCTAGGAATTGGGCAGTTTGGTTACATGAATATCTCGAAGAATTTAAGGACAAGCAGGATGTTTTGCGCTACGTGCTCACAGCCAACATGCCCGAAGCAAAGGACAACGACTTTACATGGAAAGATTTTCAGGCACGAAACAACAATGAATTAGTTGCTATTCTTGGGAATTTTATAAACCGTACCTTGGTTTTAACCGATAAATATTTTGATGGAATAGTTCCTGAAAAAGCCAATTTAAAACCGGAAGACGAAGAAGTTCTTAACCAAATTCCTGCATTAAAAGCAAATGTCGAAAAAAGCATAGAAACATTCAGGTTTAGGGAAGCTTTGAAAGAGGCCATGAACCTTGCCCGCATTGGAAATAAATATCTAGCCGATACCGAACCCTGGATAGTTTATAAAACAAATCCTGAAAGAGTAAAAACCATTTTAGCTGTTTCATTGGATATAACTGCTGCTTTATCCATTATTCTGGAACCTTTTTTACCATTTTCATGCAATAAAATCAGGAAATTCCTGAATATTGAAAAACTGGCTTGGGATGAACTGAATTCAGGGAAATATTTTGAAGCTGGGCATAAAATCGGTAAAGCCGAATTGTTGTTTGGTAAAATTGAAGATGAACAAATTGAATTTCAGGTTACTAAATTATTGAATACCAAAAAAGAGAACGAGAAAACAGTTAGTTTTGAGCCAGTAAAAGCCGAAATTTCTTACGAAGAATTCCAGAAAATGGATATCCGCACAGGAATTATACTTGAGGCTGAAAAAGTACCTAAAACTGCCAAATTATTGAAATTGCTTATTGATACTGGTGTTGATAAACGAGTTGTTGTTTCTGGTATTGCGGAGAGTTACAGTCCTGAAAATATCATTGGACAAAAAGTTAGCATTTTATTGAACCTGGCTCCTCGTAAAATCAAAGGCATTGAATCGAACGGAATGATTCTGATGGCCGAAAACAGTGAAGGAAAGCTTTGTTTTGTAGCACCAGTTGATGATTTTGGTGGTGGGGCAGGTATCAAATAGTTAAACATTTGTGTGGCACGGAACTTGGGAATTTTATAAGATGAACCATGCCACACATTTCTTATTAGTTTCAATTTTGATACTCTAACTATTTTAAATCATAGCCATTTAAATAAATCTTACCCAAATCAAAATGTTTGGTCTTACCGGATATTTTATTTTCATCAGCATATCCAACAGCAATAATTGATTGAACAGAATAATTTGGAGGTATATTGAGTAAATCGCTAATAATTCCATCTGAAGCAACTGCACCTTTTTTCCTTTTCCTTATTTGTATCCAACACCCAGCTAAACCCAAATCAACAGCAGAAAGGAGCAGAAATGTAGAGGCAATTGAAGCATCTTCGACCCAAACATCCGATTTTACAGAATCGGCAATAACAACAATCGCTATCGGAGCAGTTTCTAAAGATGATGTTCCATGATCTCTGCAAGTTGAAATCTTTTTAAGTATTTCTCTATCATCAATGACAATAAATTCCGTTGGAAAAATAGAACGTGACGAAGGCAGGTATTGAAGCACAGCCATCATTTTTTCAATTTTCTCTTTTTCAACCGGTTTATCAAGAAAAGTTCTAACGCTTCTTCGTTTTTTTAGTATTGCTGCGAATTCCATTGGATTAATTTGATAATGTTTATTTCCTTGAGATATTGATTATTAATGTCATTAATCGATTTTCTAATTAATAAATAATCATCAATCCTCATTCACCGAATTTACCACGTACCTGAAAATACAATTCCTATTATTGTAATTATTCTCTGGTAATAAAGGCTTTGAACTAATAATTAAAGGTGTTTTGTTTTTCTCTGACAGAATAATATAACGCACATTTCCAATACTATCTTTCCCAATTTGGCTTTGTTCTTCGTAATTCAATTGATTTTGACCTAATTCAGCAAAAACCGAGAGCACAGAATTGCCTTTATTCTCTAAAAAAGTATCCAAAAACCATTCAGATATTTTATCTGTTGGAAGTTTGGAATTGATTGATGAAAATGCAAATTCTTGATTGGTTTCAGAATTACAATCTGTTATAATAAGCTTATTTCCTTTAACTTTCAAGCATTCCCATGGTTTCAGAAATACCGGAAGCGGATAAGGTTTCAAAGCATCCAACGTAATTTTACTATAAGCAGCAAGCTTTGATTCCATTTGAGTTGGCAAACGAAATGAAGGTGTGACGAAATGATGTTGCCACTTGATACCGTATATTCCTGTTATTTTATCTTCAAAATCTTTATTTCCGGATCTCTCGTACTGACTGGCCAGATATGATTCCAAGGTAAAGCAATTTTCGTTTGAAGCATATACATCTTTAGTAAGAAAATCCTTTTGCATTAACTTATATTCATTATATCTGTCAGAAAGCCATTTACAAAAACGATAAGCCTGCATCCAATCAATTCCAATAACAGGATAATCGATATAATTTGGGTTAAACATATATTCTTTAATAAGTGGACTTGATGTATTTACCAATTCAACAAAATTGTTACAATCATTATAATCCGTTTCTCCGTTTATTGTTCCAGTTTCGGGCCAGGCTTGGTACCATTGTTCCGGATAATCCTGATAACACTTTTTTAGACAGTTTATATAAATGATATAAGCCCGGTTAGTTATGGGTTGAGTTGAAATGTAAAAAGGCTCGATTAACTCGTTTCCCATTAACAATTTACATTCAGCTGGATAAGTAATTTTAAACGGAGTTGTTTTTTTGTCTTGCGCATTCAAAAAGGTTGATAAAATCATCAAAATAAAAGAAACCAAAATAAGTTTTTTCATTTCTTCAGTATTAGTAAGTAATAAAGAAATATTTGGGGTAATCAAATTTACTATTAATTTCTTTTAAATCCAATGCTTGTAGGATTTTGGGGGAATAATGATCTTTTGTATGAAAAGGGATTTGGTTTAAATTCTAGCGCAGAGACTTACCTTTGCGCTAAAAATGTTCGCCTGGTTCGGGATTGATTTGATGGATTAAAAAACAGCTTTTGCAATTTTATAAACATTCTCCGCTTTTCCCATGGTATAAAAATGAACAGCAGGAACTTTATGTTCGATCAATTCTTTGGCTTGCATAATAGCCCATTCTACTCCTACTTCTCTAACTTCTGCATCTGTTTTGCATTTTCGCACTTCTTTGGCCAAATCTTCAGGAATATCGATATTAAAAGTAGATGGCAATGTGTTCATGTGCTTTAGAATAGCAATTGGTTTTAATCCGGGAACAATTGGCACATTAATCCCTGATTTTCGACACATATCAACAAAATTGAAATATTTCTTATTGTCGTAAAAAAGCTGTGTTACGATATAATCAGCACCGGCTTCAATTTTTTTCTTCAAATAGAATAAATCGGTTTCCATATTGGCAGCCTCAATGTGCTTTTCGGGATAACCGGCAATGCCCATCGAAAAATCCATTTTGGTTGTATTTTGAAGTTCCTCATCCAAATACAAACCTTTATTTAAACATTGTATCTGATGTATTAAATCAAGGGCGTTTGCATGTCCACCAGGTTCAGGGATAAATGCCCTGTCTGCAGCCAAAGGATCACCGCGCAACACAAGTAAATTTCTGATACCCAAAAAATGAAGATCGATAAGTGCATTTTCAGTTTCTTCCCTTGTAAAACCGCCACAAATAATATGAGGAACTACATTTACATTTTGATATTTGTATTTAATGGCCGCAGCAATTGCTACGGTTCCGGGTCTTTTGTGCACAGTCTTTTTTTCTAGGAGACCAGATTTATGTCTTTTGTAAACTACTTCTTCGCGGTGGTATGTAATGTTTAAATACTTGGGCTCAAATTCCATCAAAGGATCAATAACTTCGTATATTAAGTTGATGTCTTTCCCTTTTAAAGGAGGAAGTATTTCGAATGAAAAAAGTGTTTTATCTGCTGATTTTAAATGTTCTACTACTTTCATTAATCTATTTTTATAATTGTGATATTTAATTCTGTTGAAGGTTTCAAATATAGTTATAAAATCATAAAAGATCTGCTTGTATTTGATATTTGGTTAAACCACAAGAATAAAAAAAGCTGCTAAAATTCAGCAGCTTTTTATAAAAATATTTAAAGATCTTTTATTTTATCGGATAAGGCGGAGGATTCGGAATTTTCTTTCCTTTGGTTTTTAAATCTTCCAGAATAACTTCAATTGCTTTATTCAATTGTTGATCAGTTCCTGTAAATTCTAGATATGGATCATTATCGACTGTAATATCGGGTTCAACGCCTTTTCCTTCGATAATCCATTCTTTTCCATCAACATCATATCGCGAAAATTCTGGCCGGTTTAATGTTCCTCCATCAACAAAAGGCAAAGAGTTTCTAATTCCAACTACTCCGCCCCATGTTCTTTTACCAACCAAGGTGCCCATTTTATAAAACTTAAAACGATAATTAACAATATCGCCGTCCGAAGCTGAAAATTCATCGCAAATCATTACCAAAGGCCCATTCATTGTTCCATCCGGATCAATATTTGGTTTTGCATTTCGGGCAATGGTAATTTGAGAAGCTTCTCTACGCAAACGCTCAATAATTATTGGAGAAACATTTCCGCCTCCATTTCCTCTAACATCGATTACCAATGCTTCCTTGGTTAACTGTGGATAATAATATTTTACAAATTCATTCAGTCCTTCTGTTCCCATATCAGGTATGTGAATATAGCCTACTCTTCCATTGGTAGCTTTATTCACCTTTTCAATATTTTCGGTTACCCATTTTAAATAATACAAATTCGATTCATCGGCAATTGGTACAACAGTCTCTTCATGTTTTCCCTGTTCTATGGGTTTGGAATTTAGAACGAGCTTTACTTGCTTTCCAGCTTTATTAACCAGGGCTTCGTATATATTATTCATGTCTTTGACTGATTTTCCGTCAAGTGCAAGAATATAATCGCCTTCATTTGCATTAACACCAATTTCGGTCAACGGCGATTTAACCTGTCCGTTCCAATTTTGGCCCTTCAATATTTTATCTATTTTAAAATAGCCACTTGTTTTGTCTTTCGAAATTTCGGCACCAAGCAATCCAGTTTTAATTCTATCAAGCGGAAGCCTGTCACCGCCACCAACATAGGAATGGCCAATATTCAATTCACTAATTAATTCACCTATGATGTAAGTTAAATCGTTTCTGGTGTTTGCATATTTAACCAGTTCTCCATATTTATCACCCTGGGCTTTCCAATCTACACCATGCATATTGGGTGCATAGAAAAAATCGCGCATTTGACGCCATGATTCTTTATAGATTTGCTGCCATTCAGCCTGTTTGTCAATCTGCATCTGAAGTCCGGATAAATCTAATTTGTCGGTTATTTTAACTTCCGAAGTTGGAAGATTGATAATGCCATATATTCCATTTTGCGAAACAAGCATCTTCTTCTTGTTGGCAGATAGTTCATAAGAATTGATATTACCCAAAGTTGTTTCTTTTCTTTCGTCAAAATCGTACATGCAAAGCGTTGATTTTTCATCATGCTGCCCACTGCGTTGGTAATAAATTTTATTTTCGACCGAAGTCAGATTGAAGTAATTGGAAGCATCAATTGGTAATTTCCCAATCCTGCTTTGAATTCCATCAATATCTATTTTAAGATCTGAAGTTTTAACGGGTGTTTTGGTTTCTTTCTTTTTATCGGTTCCTTCTGTTTTAACTTCTGATTTAACTTCAGTTTTTACTATTTCAACTTCGTCACTTTTTGGTTTGAATAATGATGGAACGTCTTTGGATAAAGTGACAAAATAAATACCATTCATATCGGAATAGCCAACATTCCACTCAATATCGCTATAATTGGGATTAAAATCGCGGGATGAAACAAAATACAAGTATTTTCCATCGGCACTGAAAGTACCATTATAAGCATTGTACCAATTTTCGGTAACCGGAAACGATTTTTTTTGCTCCAGCGAATAAAGATAAATTTGCTGGAACCGGTTATCGCTGTTTTTTGTATACACAACCCATTTACTGTCTGGCGACCAGGCATAATCTTGTATTTCAAAAACCGTATCGGAATCAACTTTGGTAATTATTTTTGTTGTTATATCAACATAATTAAGCTTTTGTTCACGGTCCGACCAAAGTAGTTTTTTACTGTCTGGCGACCAGTAAGGTTGATATTTGTAATTATGCCCTCCATTTGTAACTTGTTCTGCGGGCAGGCTTCCATCCTGAATTTGTATATAAATTTCATCTTCACCTGTTTTATCCGAAACATATGAAATCCATTTTCCATCAGCCGACCATTTTGAATTTCTTTCATGAACGCCTGATGATTGAGTCAAATTCCTGGTTTCGCCATATTTTTCGGGAACTGTAAAAACATCGCCGTGAGCGCCAAACAATGCACGCTTTCCATCGGGTGAAATTTCAAAATTTGTAATGTTTTTGCTCACATCTTTTAATACAGATCTGCCCGATAGAAAATCTTCAGCTATTATTATTTTAACTTTTTCGGATTTTTCGGTTGCTAAATCCATTTTATAAATATAACCTCCATTTTCATAGACAATTGCCGTATTTCCAAGCGAAGGGAATTTGATATCAAAATCTTTGTATTCGGTAAGTTTCTTAGTTTCCTTAGATGTTACATCATAAACATAAAGATTAAACCTTTTCTCCTGGTTATTATCCGAAATATAATAGATTTTATTTCCACTCCACATGGGAATAATATCCTGGGCCGGATTATTGGTTATATTCTCAATCTTTTTGGTTTTGAAATCAAAAATCCAGATATCATCCGCCATTCCTCCACGGTATCTTTTCCAGGTCCTGAATTCCCTGAAAATACGGTTGTATGCCATTTTCTGATCATCGGGAGAAAAGGAACAAAATCCGCCTCTGGGAACAGGAAGTTCTTCGGGTAATGAGCCATCAATATTTACTGTGCATAGCGAACCGTTAAAATCGTTGTAAGATTTTTTCCTGCTGCGGAATACAATGGTCTGATTGTCGTGTTTCCAGCCAAAAACAATATTGTTTGGGCCCATTCTGTCCGAAACATCATCACGACCCAATGTGGCAGTATAAGTAAGTCTTTTGGGAACTCCACCTTGCGAATTCATGGTAAAAACTTCAGTATTCCCGTCGTATTGTCCGGTAAAAGCCAGCGTTTTTCCATCAGGAGAGAACCTGGCAAACATTTCATATCCCGGATGGTTTGTAAGTTTTCTGGCAATTCCGCCTTCCGATTGTACAGTATACAAATCGCCAGCATAGGTAAATACTATCTGGTTGTTGTAAATAGTAGGAAATCTAAGCAAACGTGCTTCTTCCTGTGCCTTAATTCCTGCGTTTCCAAAGCATATAAATGCCAGCAGTATTAAAAAAGTCTTTTTCATAAGTGAATGATTTAGTATAAATATTTTAATATTCAAATGAGATATAATATTTTGATTTTCAATATATACAAAGATATTAGCTTAAATATAATATTCAAATAATTTTGGATACAAACTATATCCAAAATACATAATAAAAAGTTTGCTATATTTATCATTTGTGATTGTACTACACGATGGATGAAATTACTGAAATAATGTTTCTAAATCGTCAGGAATGGCGAAAGTGGCTTGAAATAAATCATGATAAATCAAATGGTATCTGGATGGTTTATTATAAAAAACATACCAAAAAAGAAAGTATCGGTTACAGCGAAGCTGTTGAAGAAGCCTTGTGTTTTGGATGGATTGATAGCGTAATAAAATCAATCGACCACGAAAAATACAAGCAAAAATACACTCCCCGCAGAAAAAACAGCATTTGGTCTCAAGTAAATAAAGACCGCGTTGAAAAACTTATCAAAGAAAGCAAGATGACGCTTCATGGTTTGCTTAAAGTTGACGATGCCAAGAAGAACGGAGAATGGGATAAGGCTTATAGTTTAAAGCTTAAGACTGAAATCCCTGAAGATTTGAAATCCGAACTTCAAAAAAATGAAATTGCATGGCAAAATTTTATAAACTTTACGGAAAGCTCACAAACTTTATTTAAATTTTGGTTAAGTAGAGCAAAACGGACTGAAACCAGAGAAAAGCGGATTAAAGAAATAGTAAAACTTGCCAGCCAGAATCGTAAATTGGGAATAGTTTGATCTAAAAGAATGGTTTTTAAAATGATGTTTAGGTCATTTTCTTTTATAAAAACAGGCGCAGCCTGATTAGATATAACTGACAGAGGCAAAGCCTCTGCCCAACAATTATACTTTCAGTCCAGAATGGTTTTTACTGTGGCGTTCTTGATATTTTCTTAACAAAAACAGGCAAAGCCTGATTAGATATTATCGACAGAGGCAAAGCCTCTGCCAAACAATTATACTTCAATAACAGCTTTTGGGTCAAAATGCAGATTTTCTAAATCATGAACATAACCTACCTGATTTGTCAACAAATTTGTTTTTCCGATGTTGAAATTTGGCGTGTTGAAATGTGTATGTCCGAATATCCAATAATCAGGCTCATATTGCTCAATAAAACTGAATAATTCGGTAGCAAAAGCCTCATTAATAGTACTACTTTTATACTTTTCGGGGTAATTTTTAAATGTTGGGGCATGATGAGTAACCACTACTGTTTTATTTACTTTTTCTCCTGATAACTCTTGTTGAATAAACTCAAGACTTTCATGGTGAAATTGGTTAAATTGAGCCACAGAAAAACGGTTGCCTTTATATTTGATCACATGGAAATCATTTAAGGATTGTTCAATAGTCCATTGATTTACAGGGCTTATTTTTGACCATAAAGTGGAGAAAATAAATTTCACATCCTCGTGAACAACAGAAATATTATTAACTAAAAACACATTGTTTTTTATCTGCTCATTCAAAGTTCCACATCTGTCGGCTATATCTGAGTGATAATATTCATGGTTTCCGGGAATCCAATAAACCATTTTGAAATGGTCTGATACATAATTGAAAAAATCCGTATGTTCATGCATTAAAGCAAATGGCACAATATCTCCAGTCAACAATAAAATATCGCCTTTGGTTTGCAAAGGTTTTGCTTGAATGAATTTCGTGTTTTGCGGAAATTCCAAATGTAAATCGGAGGCATATTGAATTTTCATTTATTCTAAACAGATATTGAAACAGAATTATTTCAACAATTTAATCGTTTCTTCACGTATTTTATCTTCAATCGTTTTTTTAAATGGCATTGCAACAAGTGGCAAGTCTCCGTTTAAACTAACTAATACGGGTGTTATAACCAAGTTTCCATGTACTTTCATTCCCATTACTTTAAACGAAAAAACAGATCCGTTATCGGTCCATTGTTCGTCCAAATCACTAATCATATCCTGATAATCATTTTTGATTTTGCTCAATAAACCTTTTATCCTTGTAATGGCGGTTTCCTGGCTAATGGTATGCTCAACTTCAACTTTAATTTTTGGCATTTTTAAATTTTATTTAATTACCAAAAATAGAATCTTTTTCATGTAAACAATTGTTTTTTTGATTAGTTATACATTTCTAAGTTGAAAGTATATGAATTTTAGCATAATGCAATTGTATGGAAAGGGTAATTAAAAATTACCACTTAGACACTTAGTTAAAATATATATAAAGTCTCCAACCTTTAAAAGGCGTATTGGAAAAATATGTTCCTATTGTGATTGTTTTGTGTTTATTTATATAAGTGTAATAATTCATTGGATATGGTTAAAGTTGGAGCAATTATAATAAAATAAGGCTGTCTAAAAAGGCTTAAAGTGACGGACATTGAGCTTTGGAGGCTAAGCTTTGGAGGCTGAGCTTGTCGAAGCCAGAATTGCGATTTACTGAATCAATCGAAGTATATAATTTGTTGAATATCAGCAAACGTTTCGACAGGCTTCTATGTTGTAATGCAAGTATTTTAACATTTATTTTTAGATTATTTTAAAAATAATTTGTATCTATTTCATTTTCAGCACCTTTAATTTACTAAGTTTTTTCATCTAAACAACGAATTTAATAAGT
>JANYKN010000041.1 GCA_025361565.1 Bacteroidota bacterium
AATCGTCGGTTCAATTCTTTTCATGGTACTGAGATTTTTAGGTGATTAACTTAATTTGGGAGCGCTCACTCCCAACTCAGTACTATTTTACTAAATTTGTTGATATAAAGCTATCCCACGGTAGTGGGATTTAGTTCAACAAGCATGCAAAAAGCTACAATGACAGTATGTTCATTTACTCCTGTTTTTCCCTTTGCAGCTTTTGCATGCCGGGCGTTATGCCTCATGCTAAGAAAACCGACAGCGTACCAAATGACAGGAAAAATGATTAAATTTGTAAACTAAAATACAAGAAATTAGAATGAAAGAAAAACTAACAATAGACAAATTAAAAGCGGAAGCAAAAGCCTTTTGCATTGCAGAATCGAAGATTCAAAACAAATCACTTTTTGGCGTAACTGACGGAAAAGCAGTAGGGACACATATCGAACATAAGTTTCAAGAGCAATTAAACTCAAAATACAAAACAACAATTGGTTCATCTGCAAATGGAATTGATTTGCCATCAGAAGATATTTTGACAGATATTAAGGTTACATCAATCAAACAACCGCAATCATCTTGTCCGTTTAAAGATGCTAAACAAAAGATTTTTGGACTTGGGTACAACCTACTTGTTTTTGTTTACGACAAGATAGATGACCCAAAAACAAAAACCGCTAAACTTGATTTTGTTAGTTGCTCATTTATTTCAAAAGAACGGACAGCTGATTATACAACAACATATCGTTTACGTGAAATGGTTAAGGATAAGGCTAATGTCGAAGATATTGTTGCATACCTGAATGATAAAAATATTCCTGCCGATGAAATAACTCTAAATCAGTTAGCAAAACAAATTCTTAAAACACCACCAGTTCAAGGATATTTGACCATTTCAAACGCTTTACAATGGCGACTTCAATATCAAAGGGTTGTTACGCTTGATAAGGTAGTGCAGGGAATTAGTAAAGTAATTGATAAAGTAGCCAAGTAATGAGAATATTTGAAGCAAATATTTCATTGCAAGTTTGCAAGTTTTTAAAAGACTTTTTAAAAAATACTTCGTCTTTTGAAAATGCCAATCAAAAAGTGTTTGATGCCTTCGGCATCAATACTTTTTTTGAAAATGAAGATGATTTTCAAGGGCTGAAAGAATCTGTTTCTATTGTTACCATAAGTTCAGTTGAAGAGCCTGACCGTAAAGAATATGGAGATTTTCAAACAAATAAAGATTTAGCAAATAAGGTTGCAAAGCATTTGGCAATAAGGAATATATCGCCAGAAATTGTTGTTGAGCCAACTTGCGGAAAAGGTAATTTTATAATTGCTTCGTTATCGAATTTTAAAGCAGTTAAGAAAGTATTTGGAATAGAAATTTACAAGCCATATGTTTGGGAAACGAAATTTGGTATTCTTGATTTTTTTCTTTCAAATCCCGACAGTAACAAACCAGAAATTACAATCACACATTGCAGTATTTTCGATTTTGATTTTAAAAATATTTCTAAACAGTTTCCAACGGAAAAATTATTAATAATTGGAAATCCGCCATGGGTAACAAACTCAAAATTAGGCAGCCTTAATTCTTCAAATCTTCCAAAAAAATCAAATTTCAAGAATCAAAACGGGTTAGATGCAATGACAGGCAAAGGTAATTTTGATATTGCCGAATTTATTACTTTAATGCTTTTAGATGCCTTTCAAACTCATAACGGTTATTTGGCTCTGTTGGTAAAAAACTCTGTGATAAAAAACATTGTTTTCGACCAAAAAGATAAAAAATATAGAGTAAGTGAAATAGAAAAATATTGCATTGATAGTAAAAAAGAATTTAATGTTTCAGTTGAAGCGGCTTTGCTTTATTGTCAACTCAATTCAAACCCAAGTGTTGAATGCAATGAATTTGATTTTTATAGTTTAGAGAAAAAATTAAGTTTTGGATGGATTAGTACTAAGTTTGTATCTAATCTTGCCGATTATGATGAAACGAAAGAGATTGATGGCGTATGTCCATTTGAGTGGAGACAAGGCATAAAGCATGATTGTTCCGCTATTATGGAATTAGAAAGAGTAAACGGACATTTTGTGAATAATCAATCTGAAGAAATTAAACTCGAAGAAGATTTGGTTTATGGCTTTTTGAAAAGTTCTGACTTAAAAAATACAGTCATCAGAAATACGAGGAAACATACTATTGTTACACAAACAAAAGTTGGACAAGAAACTTCATATATTCAACATTTATATCCTGAAACATATTCTTATTTAAAAATGAATATTTCCAATTTTCAAGCAAGAAAATCAAGTATTTATAATGGAAAACCATTGTTTTCAATATTTGGGGTTGGGGACTATTCATTTAAACCATTTAAAGTTGCAATTTCAGGTTTGTATAAAACATATCATTTTACATTAGTGTTGCCACAAAATGACAAACCTGTAATGTTAGATGATACTTGTTATTTTATAGGTTTTGACAAAATTGAATATGCTGTTTATGCTATTATTCTTCTAAATTCCAAGACCACTGAAGCGTTTTTAAAATCAATTACGTTTTCTGATGCTAAGAGAGTTTTTACCAAAGACCTTTTAATGCGTTTAGATTTATTAAATCTTGCTATGGTAATTTCCCGAACTGAAATTGACGAGCAAATAATTTTCTTAAACGACAAGTATAGTTTGAATATTAATCTTTCACAATGGGAAAGTTTCATTAATGAAATGACACCTAAGAAAGAAAAACAATTGACAATATTTGGATGAAAACAAAGCACGAAGGCATAACAAAGGCTATATGCAATAAGGGTTTCAGTGGTAATTCAAGCATTCTGCCCCGCATAAAATTTTGTGCCTGTGGACAGGAAAGTATCCCGCAATCCCTTACTGCATATAGCCTCAACCGTTATATGCTATTTGAACAAAATTGTACATCGAAAAATTCTAAAAATTCTTTGAAAAATGTTTCACTTTAGGGAAACATTCGTATATTTGTTTTATGGACAAAAAATCAAAATTTAGAACCATCATTTTTTTCAAGGAC
>JANYKN010000142.1 GCA_025361565.1 Bacteroidota bacterium
ATTAGTTCTTTAACCCAGAGGGTTAATATGTTTATAGAAATGAAAGAGTCCATCTGACGTGCGACTCCGTTGGAGTCGAAATTTTCTTTTCGTGCCAATCTTCTATAAACATTTAAACCCGCCGGGTTAAAGACGTATTTCTTAAAAGTTGGCATACATTAAAAATTTGAGCGGACTAAGCGCCTATCCCTAAAATTTAATAATAGCCACGAATGCACGAATAAATTATTCGGGTATTCGTGGCTATTATCTTGTTGAAAACCATCAAAAGCAACAATTGTAGTTAAGGTTATAACTGAATATCAACGAATTTGTGAAAACACTTATAGGTTGTTTAATTAAAATATTTTGAGTTAAGACGAAATCCAAAGCGCTTGATGATAAACTGGCTGACCATACAACCTTAATCAACATATAAAAATCATATTGTAAGTTAATTGCAAGATTTAATCTAACAACAAAACATTGTTTAGTATTAGCCAAAGAACATGTTGATAAAGCCGATAAGTGTGTTCATATAAAACATGTGAACAGTATCTATTCACAATTGAGGACTTTTTTATTGCCCAAAAATGAAGTCAGTTTAAAAGACCTGCAAACTACTTTAATTGTTTTGATTATCTGATAAGTCAAAGAGGCCTAAAACAATAGTTGCTGGTAGTCTTAGCTTCGCCGTTATCCTAAAACTTTTTTTAATCCTTTAAAAACTTTTTTTAATTAATATAATTTAACAAATTATATTAATTTATTTACACATATTATTTATTGTTTTGTTTATGTTATGATAATTTAAACAAATAATTTAAATATGAAAAATATGAAAAAATTTCAAAATTCCATTTTCATTGCTTTTATAGCAGTGATTACTTTTATTGGTTTTGATTCTTGTAAAAAAACCAATGATAATGTAGAAAGTATGAAAAGCATTGTTGAAATTGTTACAACTACCCCGAAATTTTCAACTTTGGCAGCCGCTCTTACTAAAGCCGGATTAGTTAATACTATTAATCAATCTCCTGCCTTAACCGTATTTGCTCCAACTAATGATGCATTTAATGCTTTGTTTGCTCAGCTAAAGGTTAGTGGACTAAATGATTTGTCTGCAGAAACACTTAAACCCATTTTGCTTTATCATGTATTGGGATCAAAAGTAACATCTTCACAAATTGCATCAGGCTATACTTACACGCTTAGCCCGGGGTTAGGTGCAAAAAATCTGGTTATTTTATTGAGCACTCAAGGGGGTGTAAAAATTAATAAAGGCACTTCGGTAACCCAAGCCGATATGATGGCCACTAATGGAGTAATCCATGTGATTGACAAAGTATTATTGCCCAATAGTGTAGTTGACATTGCTTCGAATAATGATAACTTCAGTACGTTGGTTGCAGCCCTCGTAAAGGCCGATTTGGTTAATACCTTGAGTGGTAGCGGCCCATTTACAATATTTGCTCCAACTAATGATGCCTTTCAAGAACTTTTTACTTTGCTAAAAATTTCAGGGATTAACGATTTAACAAAAGAACAGCTCACCCCGATTTTGTTATACCATGTTGTGTCCGGAAATATACTTTCCTCGAACCTTTCATCAGGAAATGTTACTACACTTAACCCGGCTACTATAAGTATTATGGTAGGCACTGCCGTAACAATAAATTCAAACACTACAGTTACAGCGGTTGATGTGCAGGGAACTAATGGCGTTATTCATGTAATTAATAAAGTTTTGCTTCCGCCAGCAAAATAATTTAATAGCTCAATGGGGGATTGAGCTTTAATAAAACAAATTATGAAATTAGAGTAAATACCTTACCAAATGCCGACCTAACTTTGTTACCATATTAATTGATAACAAGTTTAGGTCTTTTTAATTTATTGAAAATCAATAGTTATGCGTTTTTTTACATTTATTCACATTATATAAGAGTTTTTAGTCTTATATTTACAAAATATTTTCAAGGAGTTGTTCGTTTAGAATATTAGATGAAAAAGCTTTTCTCCATATCGTTTGCATTTCTTATCCTTATTTCAGGGTTGCACCTTTCTGTTGCAACTCATATTTGTGGAGGAAAAGTTACCGAAGTTAAATGGTCATTCTCTCAGGAGAAAGCCACTTGCGGCATGGAGAATACCAAACAAACAAATCCTGTACGCAAAGCTATTTCTTCAGACTGTTGTAAGGATGAAATTGTTAATTATACGGTTGACAATAACTATAATCCTTCTGTATATCAATTTAAGGAGGTAACAAAAACATTTTTACAGGTCTTCTGTATTCCTGTAATATTCTCATTGCATTCATTTGAATCAAATTCCTTATACGCAGATGTCAGTCCCCGTGACAATTTATTAACCAGTGCTGTGAGCCTGGTGGACATTTGTGTTTTCCGTATTTGAATATTCCATCTTTTTTAGTTGATTAGCAAAAAGCACTATATGCTCTTTTGCTAAAACTTCCTTTATTTTTTTTAAATTTTTACAATTAAATTTTATAGCGATGAAATCATTAAAATTCATTATTACTGCTGTAATAGCAATGGTATTGGGCGTTAACTCTTTTGCCCAAATGCATCACCATTCTAAAATGGCTGCGATAAAATCTGAAACCTTCAAAGTTTGGGGCAATTGCGAAACCTGCGAAGCTCGTATTGAGAAAGCCGCTAAAATTGAT
>JANYKN010000114.1 GCA_025361565.1 Bacteroidota bacterium
TCAATTTTTTATTAACATACTGACTGACAAAAGAATAAAACACGGCTGCATAACATTTTGTAGCCGGTCATTTGCCCTTGAATCGGTTTCGCGTCGCGAAACCTCTGTACAAGGGCAAACGACGGCTACAAGTTACCGTTAGCGATAATTTGAATTATGACACTTGAATTTAATAAAATTTATTTAATCCAATCTCTTGACTCAGAGGAAGAGGATTTAACAGGAACGCAACTCTATGACGAGGTGTTACAATATTTTAAATTTAAACACCCCACCAAAGATGCAGAATTAATTAATGTTAATACATCTGATGAATTATTTTTAGCCTTAGGAAAAATAAAAATTGATTGTTTAAGAAATGGTATAAAACCAATTATTCATTTTGAAATTCACGGACTTGAAGACAAAACGGGATTTGGTCTGAACATAGGTTTTGTTTATTGGGAAGATATTTACGAACAACTTATACAAATAAATACTGCATCTTCTTGGAATTTGTTTATAACTATGGCTGTGTGTTATGGAAATTATGCTATGCTTTTAATTAAACCGAGACATCCTGCACCATTTAAAGGAATAATTGGCTCTTTTGAAGAATTATTTCCTGATGATTTATATATTAGATACAATGCTTTTTATCAAGAATTGTTGAATACATTGGATTTTGAAAAAGCTCTTGAAGCCTTGCTTAATTCAAATCCATCGCTCCCCGATGATTACCGCTATATAAATGCAGAACAGGCATTTAAGAATATCTACCAAAATTACTTTGACAATCAGTTTTCTCCTGACAAAATCAGGGATAGATTTATTTCTTTAATGCACGAACAGAAAATTACCTTTTCAGATAGAAATATCAAAAATCAATTCTTCAATGAATTTCGTGCGACTTTAACAAGGACGAAAAAGGAATTTTATGAAAAAGATAAAGCCACATTTTTTATGTTTGACGAATTTCCTGAGCACAAATTCATTTATTGTGTTGATTGGGAGCCAAATTACAAATGAAGCATTAACTTTAAGTATCCTAAAACATAAACAATTAAATGGATAAAATTAAAAGAATTGAAAAATACTTATATGATTTTTTTTCAAACCGTTTTGAAAGTTTGAATGAATTGTACAATTCTACATATAGAGACAGGCGAGATGGTATTTATAAATTAAAACATGGCAGCTCCCTTATGGATTTTCTTATTAGTATTCATGGTAATATTGCAGAGCAATATTATTTCATTAACTTAATTCCACATAAATTTGCTACACCAGAAGCATTACTTTACTCTTTGGACTTTTTTAAGAAATACCTAAATGACAATCAAAAATACCTGGATATAAACACTAATGGTGAAGAGACTTCATATCTTGTTTATGAAATCCAGAAAATTAAGAATGAACTTACTCAAATGATTGACTATACAAAAAGAATATATGATTATGAAGATACAGTAATTCCATATCAAGAATTAAGATACAAACTTATAACTCACAACATTCCTGACTTTATAGCGATATTAAAAAGTATATTAGCTTCAGTTTCATATGCAATTACTAAGACACAGGAAGGTTTTTTTCACTCAAATGTTCATTTGATTTTAAAATTACTTGGGTTTGAAATAATATCAGAAGAAATAACTAATAAGGGAAGAATTGATGCAGTTATCAGATTTTCTGATAAAATTTACATCATAGAATTTAAATTTAACGAAAATGATGATCTAAGTTCCAACGCGTTACAACAAATTAAAGACAAAGAATATGCTCAAAAGTTTACCATTGAGAAAAAAGAAATTTATGGCATCGGAATCAGTTTTGGTAAAGAAACGAAAAATATTAACGGTTTTAAAGTTGAGCAACTGAATTAGCATAATTTAAAAACTTTAGATTTTAGATAGTGAAAACATATCGCTAACACGCTATATACGGTCATTTGCAAGCCTTGCCGCAGGCGCAACACAAGGCTTGCAAACGCCGCATATAGCTGCCCGTTATGCCTTATTTAAAAAATGATAGAGCAACAACAAATTGACAAAATAAAACTATGGATTAAGATTTTTTCGGACTATGCATATATTAAAAATCATTCACGGCTACCCAACTAACTATAATGCAGGTTCGGAAGTTTATAGTCAATCCATTTGTAACGAACTTTCAAAATATCACAAAGTTTCTGTTTTTACCAGAGAAGAAAATCCTTATTCGCGAGACTTTGCGGTTAGACATCAAAACGAAAATAGTAATTTGGATATTTACTTTGTAAATAACCCTCATGGGAAAGACGGATACAGACACAAACAGCTTGACGAGAACTTTGCAAAACTTATTGCTGAAATTAAACCTGACATTGCACACATTGGACACTTAAACCATCTTTCAACTGGTATAGTTGACGAACTTAATAAAAAAAATATTCCGATCGTATTTACGCTTCATGACTTTTGGTTGATGTGTCCAAGAGGACAATTCCTAACCCGAAACATTGGAAAGGAACTAAACTTTCAATTGTGTTCGGGTCAGCAGGACCGAAAATGTGCAACAGACTGTTACAGGGTTTATTTCAGTGGAAGAGAAGCAGATGAAGAACAGGACACTGAAAATTGGAGCAATTGGACACATAAGCGAATGATTGAAACACAAACTATTATTGATAAAGTTGATTTGTTTATTGCGCCGTCCAACTATTTACGAAACCGTTTCATTTCTGAATTTTCAGTTCCTGAAAACAAAATCATCTATCTTGACTACGGTTTTCCAACCGAGTATTTAACTCAAACCGAAAAATCAAAGGAAAAAACAAATTTCACTTTTGGCTATATTGGAACACAAATAACATCAAAAGGAGTTAATCAACTCATTGATGCATTTAGAGAAATTGAAGAACCTGCAACGCTGAAAATTTACGGAAGACACAACGGACAAAGCACAAATGCGTTGAAGTTGCTTGCAATAAATTCAAAGAATAAAATTGAGTTTATGGGAGAGTACATCAATCACAATTTAGCAAATGATGTTTTTGCAAATGTTGATTGCATTGTTGTTCCTAGCATTTGGGCAGAAAACTCACCGCTTGTAATTCACGAAGCACAATCTTGTAAAGTTCCAGTAATCACAGCAGATTTTGGAGGAATGAAAGAATATGTTCAACATAAAGTGAACGGACTTCTGTTTGAACATCGCAATGTCAATTCATTAAAAGAACAATTGAGGTTTGCTATCGCAAACCCCAATTTGTTGAAGCAATTTGGTGTAAGAGGTTATTTGTTTTCGGAAAACGGCAGTGTTCCAAATATACAAGACCATTGCAAAGTATTAGAAAATATTTATCAGCGTTTTACATCAAAGAATCTTTGGCGAATTACGATTGACACAAATCCAGAGGATTGTAATTTAAATTGTATAATGTGTGAAGAACACAGTGCATACAGTGATTTCATTCCTAAGCTTTTCATAGAAAAAGGAGTGAAACGACGAAGAATGAAATTTGAAATTGTTAAAGATATTTTTCAACAGGCCGAAAAATTAGGAGTCAAAGAAATTATTCCATCTACAATGGGAGAACCGTTGATGTATAGAGACATTGAAGGAATATTTAAACTTTCGCAAAAGCATGATATCAAAATAAATATAACAACAAATGGAACGTTTCCGAAACTCAAAGTAGATGATTGGGCAAAATTGATAGTACCTAATACCACAGATATAAAAATTAGCTGGAATGGTGCAACTGCTGAAATAGCAGAAGAAGTAATGCTGGGTTTAAAATTTAACCAAGTTTTAGAAAATGTAAAATCATTCATTGCGTTCCGCAATGATCATTTTTTGAAAACAGGATATTATTGTCGCATTACTTTTCAGTTGACTTTTATGCAGAACAACATGCAAGAGTTAGTCGAAATTATAAAATTGGCCGCTATGTTGGGCATTGACAGAGTAAAAGGACATCAACTTTGGACTCACTTTGAAGAATTAAAATCACTTTCAATGAAGGCTACAAATGAAAGTGTTAAGCAATGGAACGACTATGTAAAGCAAGCATACGAAATACAAGAAAATTTCAAAAAACCTAACGGTGAAAAAGTAATTTTGGAAAATATAATTCCTCTCCACGAAAATGAAAACACAGAAATTCCTGAAGATTATGAATGCCCTTTTCTTGGAAAAGAACTTTGGATTTCAGCAACTGGAGACATTTCACCATGCTGTGCTCCAGATAATTCAAGAAAGTCTTTAGGTTATTTCGGAAATATTTCAAACATATCAATTAAAGATGCTTTACAAAGTTTGGTTTATACAGAACTTGTAAAGAATTACAAAACGAAACCACTCTGTAAAACTTGTAACATGAGGAAACCTTTATGAATTGGCAAGACATTGAAATATCAGCAAACAATAAATTTTTCAACTACAAAGGAGAAAAGGTTTTTGGAAAAACATTTTTGAATGTTTTGAAATTTCATTCGCCAGGACTTGCAGCGGTGCAAGATGAAAGTGGTTGTTATCATATTGACAATTTGGGCAATGAACTTTACAAAGAAAGATATGATAGAACTTTTGGTTATTACTGCAATCGAGCAGCCGTAGTTAAAGGCACCAAATGTTTTCACCTGACAGAGGAAGGAAATAAGGCCTACTCAACATCTTTTTTGTGGACGGGTAATTATCAAGAAAATCTTTGTTCAGTGCGTAACATTGATAATAAATATTTTCACATAGACTTGAATGGTGTAAAAATCTACTCATCTGCTTTTATTTATACAGGAGATTTCAAAGACGCAATTGCTTGTGTTAGGACTGCAAATGGGTTTTATAAGCATATAACCAAGGATGGTAATTTTCTAAATGAAAAAGAGTTTTCTGACTTAGGGATTTTTCATAAAAACTATGCTATAGCTAAGGATAAATTTGGTTGGCATCACATTGACAAAAGTGGCAAGGAACTTTATTCAAACCGATATTTGATGATTGAACCATTTTATAATGGTTTTTCAGTTGTTGAAACTTTTGAAGGTAAAAAACTCATTATTGATGAAAAAGGAAATAAAATTTTAGAACTATGAAACTATATCTTATTAGACACGGACAACCTGAAATTGTTGAGTATTCAGGATTTCCAGGGCCTAATCTTAGTTTGCACGGTCACAGACAAGCAATTACTATTAGTGAAATTTTATGTAACAAAGAAATCGAAATTGCATTATCAAGCGATTATACACGTTCAATTGAAACTGCAAATCCGTTTTTAGATTCTAATCCAAGAATTCAGTTTTTAAGAACAATTGAGTTAAGAGAGCGTGAAAAAGAAAACGAAAGCCATGAAAGTTTAAAGGACAGGGTTCAAACTTGGTTCAAAGACAATGTAGGCATAATTACAAATACTAATTCAGCAATTTTCGGGCATTGTGGTTCACTTAATATGATTTTATTTCATATAGACCCAAACCAAATAATTATGGAATATCCATTTGAGGACAAATTTAAATGTTTAACTCCTATTGGTGGAATTTGGGAATTAGAATTTAAAAACAATAACTTTGTAAGTGGCCAGCTAATATATAATGGACAATTGTAATTACATGACGATAAAAATAATGGATAACAAAGGCATAACACTTTGTAGCCGGCCATGCCGCAGGGAAACAGCGGAGCAGAACTGAAAACCCGGTACAATCTGCGGCACAGGCGGCTACAAGTTACCGTTATAGCCAATTGAATGATGATCAAAACGATTAGAAAATAACTACAATGACTTTAAAAGAATCAGTATTAAAAAGTTTAGAAGACATCGGTGGATTAACAAACTATTCCGATGTTTTAAACCATATCATGGACAAAAAATATTATGATTTTGGTAGTGCAAAAACTCCTGGATCAACAATTTCAGCTGTTTTAGGTGACTTTATTCGTAACGGGGACACAAGAGTAAAACGAATAAAACAAGAAGGCGGAACTTATTCTTACTATCTGACAAAAAATGAACAAAATATCGGAATTGAAGTCTTGACTGGAATAACTGAAACATTAAAAATAACGGATTCTTATAAAGCAACTGTAAAGCATAAAACATACGAAGAAAGAGATTTACACAAACTTTTAAGTAGTTACTTGAAAAATACAGGCATCTATTCAAAGACAATATTTCATGAGCAATCAAACAGTAAAGACAACAATCAAATTTGGACACATCCAGACATGGTTGGAATTAAGTTTCTAAACCTACAAACCAAAGCCAGCCAAGATTTTTTAAAATCAATAAATCGTGTTGATACATTTAAGTTAAGTTCATACGAAATCAAAAAGGAAATCAATAATGATAGTGAACTAAAAAAAGCCTATTTCCAAGCGGTTTCGAATTCAAGCTGGGCGAATTTTGGTTACATCGTTGCGTTTGAATATAGCGATAGCTTGATTGAAGAAATGGAAAGACTAAATCAATCATTTGGCATTGGAGTAATAGAGTTAAACGCAAACCCATATCAAAGCAAAATTTTATTCACAGCAAAATATCGTGACTTGGACTTTAAAACAATCGACAAGCTCTGCAAAATCAACAAAGAATTTGAAAAGTTTATTGAACAAACTGAAAAACTAATGACTGCAGAAGAACGATATTACAAATCGACCGAAAAAGAACTTGACGAGTTTTGTGATGACTATTTTGAAAATGACACAGAAATTGAAAAATATTGTAAGGAAAAACATATCCCTACAAATCAGGAATGACATAAAAAAAATTACACAAATCATGGGACTGGCAGATATCAAAAAAGAACTTAAAAAACTAAACAATGATAAACTTATTGATTTGCTAACTGATTTATATAAAAAGAATAAATCAGTAAGAGAGTATCTGGACTTCTTTGCAAGTCCTAATGAGAAAGAATTGTTTTTGAAATATAAAGAAAAAGTCTTTGAAGCATTTTATCCAAGACGAGGTGATATATTTAAACTATCAGAGGGAAAAAAAGCAATTTCTGACTTTAAAAAACTAGAAACGTCAAAAGAACTTCTTGCTGACTTAATGCTTTTTTATGTAGAAACTGGAATAAAGTTAACAAATGAATATGGGGATATTGATGAACCATTCTATAACAGTATTGCAAGTGTTTACTCAAATGCTTTGACGCTTATGAGCAAAGAAAATATCCTGGACAAATTTGCTGACAGAGCAATAAAAGCAGTTGATGACACAAGTGGAATCGGATGGGGTTTTCATGATGAACTTGGAGACATATATAGTGTATTTTATAATGACAACTAATATTGAAACAAGAAACAGTGGCTATAACATTTTGTAGCCGGTCATTTGCCCTTGAATCGGTTTCGCGTGGCGAAACCGCTGTACAAGGGCAAACGACGGCTACAAGTTTCCGTTAGCGAGCATCGAAACTGAATCATCCAAGTGAAAAATATATCAGAAAGTTTCATTTTATATGAAACTTTTTAATTATCTTTGTAATTGTAAAAAAATCAAATTGGAAATATTACGCAAAGACAAATTAGTCAAACTAA
>JANYKN010000170.1 GCA_025361565.1 Bacteroidota bacterium
GAGATTGACTAATGACTTTTATTTGGTGTGTGTTAGTATTAGAAGCATTTGCTTTTTTAATGTTAATTAGAAATGAGTTAGTTCATATTATAAGAAGTAAAGCTATTAATAATATCTCTAAGGCTCATTTAAGACAAATTAGCCGCCATAATACTTATACTTCCTGCAATAAAATTCTTAATAATCCATCCTATAATAAGATGATGTTTATGATTTCTAACTGGACTTATAAATCTTTTTATGGGGATTTAGAAACTCGAATAACAACTATTCAGGAGGCCAATCATGTGGAAGTTTCTGATTAAAGTTTACGATGGTGATCAGGGTGGTTGTGGATTACTTATTGCTTTTACAATTTTGTGTTCTGCAATATGCACAATTATTCAAAGCTTTTTAGGGAAGGGATAATATGTGGGAGTTTCTAACTAAGATACTGACCTATGATGGTGGAGGAATTGCTTTATTTCTGTTAGTGTTTATTATTATTGGATCTACAGCTGAAATTATTAAAACCTTTATTAACCGAAATAAGCCCTCTTGCCATGATAAGGATAATAAAGATGATTAAATTTTGTAAATATAATCAATATAGAACTAAAAATTGGTATTTTGAATATGCCTTGTTTACTAAATTTGAACGAGCACTTCTTAATATAGATTTTAATCTTCCTGTTGGAAGAGATAAGAGCTTTTGTTTAGGCTTTACTATCTTTACACTAACCTTATTCTTTTTTGAGATTGCTTATATTAAGGATAAGAAGTAATGTCTGTTTATCTAACTTCCGATCAACATTTTTTCCATCAAAGAGCATTAGAAATTATGCCACACAGACCGTGGAAAACTATTGATGATATGAATGAAGGTCTAATTGATAATTATAATAGTGTTGTTAAACCTAATGATATTTGTATATTCTTGGGCGATGTTGTAATGGGCAAGAAGGTAGAAAATGTTCCTAAAATTATACCAAGACTAAACGGAACTCGTTATCTTATAACAGGTAATCATGATTTTCTACCCTCTGAATTACGAGCCGACAAGCTTAAACAAATGGAAGACTTGTATTTATTTAATGGGTTTTCACAGATTGCTTATGGCTGTGTAAAGCTTAATATGTTTACAGATGATCCAACTGGAGATAAGATTAATTTGTGTCATTTCCCTCCTCTTGCCAGTTATGACCCTAATGCTGAATATGACAGGAAATATGACCAGCTTAAACCAACAATTAAAGAAGGTGAGTATCTCTTTCACGGCCATACTCATGCGAGACAACATCTTACTGCTCCTGGCATCATTCATGTTGGGGTTGATTCTGCGATTTGTGATTACTCTCCTATTAACTTGGATACACTTTTAGGTCTATTAAATTAAGTATTAAAGGAAGTTATTATGTTAATTAATGGCCAAGATGTTCCAACAGACTGGGTAGATTATCCTAATTCGTTTTTGGTAGCTGCCGTGCCTATCTATCACGAAGAAGGAACCTTCCCTAAGACCTGGCATAGACTTGCTGTGTTAGGATACACCCGCATATTAAAACTGGGTGGCTGTCCTATCATTAAAGGGTTTAACCCGGTAAAGAAGAGTTCCAATAAAGTTGATTATTCTTATAAAATACAGGGAAGCCCAGCCCTTATTTATAAGGTATTTGTTTCCATTCTTGATAATAAAGGAAACATATTAGATACTAAGTTTAGTTCTAAATTAGAAGAATCTGGGACTACTGTGGACATAGAAGGTAAAGATGAAGTTATGGCTATACGATTAACTGTTAAGCCATGGGATGCAGACAAAATCGTTGATAGCCAGACTAAATCTTTTAAGTTAAGACAAGCTTCTTTATTCTAATTCTTTTTATCGAACTGTATGAGGCAGCATACAGTTCTATTAAGAAGATCATCTTAATATAATAATTACAGGGGGTATATAATGGCTGCTGCAAATTGTGGTTCTGCTGGTCGTGGTAAGTTGATGAGTGAATGCAAGGTTATGACCGAGGAAGAGCGGTTTATGTTAGATATACTTAATAGAATGTTTACACCAAATTCTCCTAAACAGGAGGCTTTCAATGTTTTATATA
>JANYKN010000009.1 GCA_025361565.1 Bacteroidota bacterium
TTTCAATTTTAATAAATTATTTTATGATGAAAAATATTATATATAGGGTTAAAAAAAGACAATTTCCGTATTTCTTTGTAAAAATGTTGTTTTTTTTGATGCTAATTATGTTTATTGATTTTTCAATTGGTAGTGTACTAAATTATTTTTATTTTAGGCAGGTACACGGTGCTCTTTATCGAACAACTTATTCGTTAGAAAAGACGAAAGCCGATGTATTGATATTTGGTTCATCAAGAGCAAATCATCATTATAACCCTGATATCATTGAAAATTGGTTAAATTTAACTTCTTATAATGTTGGAAGAGATGGGAATTTTATCTTTTATTCTTACGCAATATTACAGGGCGTTCTAAAAAGATACTCACCTAAAATTGTGATTCTGGATATCACATTTGATGAATTTAAAGAAAGTAGGAATAAGTATGATAGAATTTCATCTTTATTGCCCTATTATAATACACATTTAGAACTTCATCCAATTATAAATCTTAAGAGCACTTACGAAAAGTATAAACTGTTATCAAAAATTTACCCTTATAATTCATCTTTAGTTTTTATTGGAGCCGGGAATATAGATACTAAGAACCAAAAGTTGGAAGATATAACAGGCTATCTTCCCTTGTATAAAATTTGGAATGAAGCAATTAGAATCGATAGTTCATTTAATATATACCAATTAGATAGTAATGCAATTAAATGTTATGAAGATTTTATTAAAGATTGTAAAAATAAAGGCATTCAATTATTTATTGTTGTTTCACCTTATTATGTTAAATTAAAATATCCAAATTATTCTGTTATGATAGGTAAAGAAATTGCAAAAAGATATGAGATTAAATTCTTTGATTATTCTAATGATTCGATATTTATTTCCAACTGTTCATTGTTTTCAAATATTCAACACATGAATGATAAAGGTGCAAAACTATTTACAAACAAAATAGTTGATAGAATCATAAAGGAAAAACAATTGCTGTTCACAATTAAACCTTGATTAATTGTTATTCCCTAAACTTTTTCAATGTAATGACCAATCTAGAGTACAATGTAGAAACTAAAACGTCAACAACGGAATTATTCTAAAGGAAGTTAATTCCAACAAATATTCCCATAAAGTCCTTTTTGATTAGAATCAATCCTGCTTCGATTTCAACAAATCGCACTTAAATTATCTAAACAAGATTTAATTCGAAAGCCCGATTACAGCAAATCACATCATTAAACCCAAGTAAGGACCTATAAATAAGAAACAAGAGGTATATGTTTTCTTTAAATTCATTTCGATTTTTAGCCTTTCAACTCTAAATACTTTAAAGCTATCATATATGACTTTTCAATCAAGCACTTTTTAACTTTCTGTAATAGCTATGTGTGGATTCGTTGGTATAATAAATAAAGATGGAACGCTTATTGATAGTGGCCTTCTCAAAAAAATGGCTGCAACCATTCATCATCGGGGACCTGATGAGGATGGAATATTGGTTGAAGGCAATATTGGTTTCTTTCACAAAAGACTTTCGATAATCGACTTATCTACAGGTCAACAGCCAATGACTTATGATGAATGTACTATAGTTTTTAATGGTGAGATATATAATTATATCGAGTTACGAAAAGATCTGATAGTTAGAGGACATCATTTTATAACTACTTCAGATACTGAGGTAATTTTACATTTATACAGGGAATTTGGAGATGAATTTGTAGAGCAATTGAATGGAATGTTCGCCTTCTTGATTTTTGACAGACGAAAGGATAAATTCTATATTGCAAAAGATCATTTTGGGATTAAACCTTTATATTGGTTTCAGGACAATCAAAAAATCGTTTTTGGAAGTGAGATTAAAGCATTGCTGGCCCACCCAGAAATAAAAACTGAATCAGATACTCAAAATTTATATGAGTATCTTACGTTCCAGTTTGTGATGGGAGAGGGGACTATGTTTAGAAATATCTTCAAAGTTCAAGCCGGGCATTTTATGACAATTGACCTAAAATCCTGGGATATAAAAACTTATAAATATTGGGAACCTAATTTTAAAATTGATAAATTTCATACTGAAGAGTATTTTATTGTTGAACTCCAGAAAATACTTGATGAAACCATCTCTCAGCAATTAAGAAGCGATGTTCCATTAGGAACTTATTTGAGTGGAGGACTAGATTCTTCTCTTGTAACTATAATGGCTTCGAAATTTCTTGACAAACCAATTAAATCATTTAGCGGAGCTTTTAATGAAGGTCCTGAATTTAATGAACTTGAATATGCACGAATTGCAGCAAAGGAAGCCAAATCTGAACTTTTTGAAGTTTTTCCTACCGTGCAAGAGTTTATAGATTTAATGCCTAAGCTAATCTATCACCTTGATGAACCTGTTGCAGGACCAGGTCTTTTTCCACAGTATATCGTATCTAAACTAGCTTCAAAGCATGTTAAAGTCATATTAGGCGGACAAGGTGGCGACGAAATATTTGGTGGCTATGCCCGATATCTGATAGCCTATCTTGAGCAAGCGATCAAGGGAGCGGTATTTGAGTCTAATGAAGAAGATGAGCATATAGTGTCACTTAAATCGATTCTCCCTAACCTGCCATCCCTCCGGCAATATGTTCCAATGATGAAAAGTTTTTGGAGCAATGGAGCTTTTGAACCCATGGATCGTAGATATTATAATTTACTTAACCGAATGGATTCTACAAACCAGTATCTTAATCCGGAATTTTTATGTGAAAGAAATGATAAGGCAATTTTTAATAAGTTCTCCGAATACTTTAATAATTCAGATACAAAGAGTTACTTTAATAAAATGACCCACTTTGATATGTTTGGAAGCCTTCCTGGTTTGTTACAAGTTGAAGATAGGGTTAGTATGGCCGTTTCAATCGAATCCAGAGTTCCTTTGCTCGACCGTAGAATTGTAGATCTCATTTCAAGAATGCCTGCTGGAATGAAATTTAAAGGAGGCGAGATGAAATACTTATTGAAAAGAACAATAAAAGATGTTATTCCAGAGAAAATCATGAACCGGAAAGACAAAATGGGATTCCCGGTCCCCATACATATCTGGTCAAAAAATAAAGCGAAAGATTTTATCATGGATGTATTACTATCTAAACAAGCCCAGGAAAGAAATATTATTAATACTAAATTCATTGAGAAAATGATTATATCAGAGCAGCCTTTTAGCCGTGGATTATGGGGCTTTTTATCCCTAGAACTATGGTATAACCAATATATTGATAATCAGTAAATAACAACAATTAAAATTTAGTGCCAGAATTAACTTACAAACCTACTTACCAATTTATCGAGAAATAATTGAATCTAACTCATTATCATCTAAGTTTTGTAATTTCACTTAATTAACAAAAATCAATTCTTTAACATTAAATTTTTTTTATGAAACAAATATCTTCACCCATCAATGCTGAAACCTGGAAAATTGAAAAAATCGGAGTCATTGGACCTGGTATTGTTGGAATGCCTATGGCAGCGATGTTGGCTCATGCCAGAATTAAGATAGGGACTAACCAACCTGCGAAGGTTGTTGTATTGCAAAGAGATTCAATAAATTCCGGTTGGAAAGTTGATTCAATTAATAATGGGAAATCTGTAATTGGAGGTATTGAACCTGATTTAGATGATATTACCAGAGATGCAGTTAAGGCAGGATTACTTTCAGCCAGTTCTGATTTTTCAGTGCTTTCTGATGCAGATGTTATACTAGTTTCCGTACAAACTGATAAAAAGGGTTTTGCACCAGATTATGGCCCGATGTTTGGTGCACTTGCAAAGCTTGGAGAAGCTTTGCAAAATAAACCCGCTTCAAAAATCCCTTTGATCATTTTCGAATCTACGCTTGCTCCAACAACGATGGATACTCTGTTTAGAGAACATTTTAAGAAGTATGGGCTAGTTGAAGGGGAAAGCATTCTTTTAGGCAACAGTCCTAACAGGGTTATGCCTGGTCGCCTTGTCGAAAGAATAAGAGAATCAGATAAACTTGCAGGAGGACTGCATCCTGATACGCCAAAGCTTATCGCAAAGCTTTATAACCATATTGTTACAAACGGCGAGGTTTTTCAAACAAATAGCCTCACGGCTGAAATTGTTAAAACATTGGAAAATGCATATCGCGATGTACGAATTGCTTTTTCGACAGAGATTGTCAGATATTGTGATGAAAATAATATTGATTTCTATAAAGTAAGGGATAAAGTTA
Organism: Bacteroidota bacterium; assembly: GCA_025361565.1. Taxonomy (GTDB): domain Bacteria; phylum Bacteroidota; class Bacteroidia; order Bacteroidales; family NBLH01; genus NBLH01. The sequence continues at coordinate 4,228 of JANYKN010000009.1, forward strand.
ATGCCCTTCTTTCGCAGTCTGACGCTGCTACATCTAACCCTAATGTAGTTCCCAGTGGTGGCATTTTGATACCAATGCTTGGTGTTGGAGGCCATTGCTTACCTAAAGACGGGATTTTGTTATGGTGGAGAAATATTGAAACAGGTATGGATATATCAAATAGTTTAATTTTGAAATCCAGAATTATAAATGATGAATCGCCTTCATTTGCATTTGAGCAAGCAGAAAAAACATTTGGCAATCTCAAAGACAAGAAAATTGCTCTACTAGGAGTTGCTTATCGTTTCAATTCAGAGGATACTCGCAATTCGCCAACGCTTACACTTGCAAACTACTTGAGAGATAATGGCGTTTCATATATTATGCATGATCCGTATGTGAAAAATGATGATCAAAACCTGTTGAAATATAATCAGCAAGATCATTTTACCCGTGATCTGGAAGAAGCGCTTTTGGATGTTGATTATGTTTTTATGTGTAATTCGCACAAGGAATACATTGATAATATTAAAAAGATTACAACTACAAGTAAGACATTGAAAGGTGTTGTGGATGCCTGCAATATCTATCAGGCTGATTATTTTAGAGTTGCAGGCATCTCCTATTCAGGTATAGGTCGTGGAGAAAATAATCCATCCGACGAATTTACATCCTTTGTTTTTGATAGTTTTCAGGCAATGGAACATGGCCTGGCTATAGAATTATCAAAATTGATAGAATTTTATAATGAAAACTATGCTTTTGATGAATTTAATAAAGTGAAATTTTCTGAAGTTCAGAAACTGGCAAAAACTTGTTCAACGGGATGTGAAATAGCAGATCCTATTATTGTTACTGAAGTTCCAGACTACAAAGGTTTTATATCTAAACTTGTTGAATGTGCCAGTAAAAAAAATAATTGAATCAATTTTGGATTACAAACATTTACTGTAAAATGAATGTAAAAATCAATGTTGCTAGGAAAAGTAAAAGATGTCAATAACCTTCCTGCCGTAATCCATATCAAACTAATTATTATTTATTTTTAGCCGAAAGGCTAACTTATCAAGAAGAATTTATGTCAGAACAAAAGTCATGGGGAATTATAGGCGGTGGAATTCTTGGAATGACCCTCGCATTAAGACTTTCGCAGAAAGGATATAAAGTAACTATTTTTGAAACTGCAGATAAACCTGGTGGGCTAACTCAATCGTGGGAATTGGATGGAGTAACCTGGGATCGATTTTACCATGTCATTCTGATGTCCGACATGAATACACGAAGGTTAATAGAAGAGATTGGCCTTACAAATGAATTCAAATGGGTAGAAACGAAAACCGGTTTTTACTCAGGAGGAAAACTCTATTCCATGTCAAACATGATAGAGTTTTTCAGATTTCCACCAATCAATCTTATTGATAAATTCAGACTGGGCCTCACTATTTTTGCTGCTTCAAAAATAAAGAACTGGAAGAAGTTGGAAAATATCTACGTTGCTGATTGGCTGACTTCATGGTCGGGTAAGAATGTATTTGAAAAAATATGGCTTCCACTTTTAAAAGCCAAGTTGGGGGAAAATTATCGAAAAACTTCGGCAGCCTTCATTTGGTCAACTATCCAACGTATGTATGCTGCCCGAAAGAGTGGACTTAAAAAAGAAATGTTTGGCTATATTGGCGGTGGTTATGAGGTTATAAATAAAAGATTAGCACAAAAACTTCTGGAATCGGGTGTGGAATTTAAACTTAATTCTACGGTAAGCCAGGTTTATACCAAAAATAATGGTAAGTTAGGTCTTATTGTTACTGATAATAGTGAAAATGAATTTGAACATATTATTTCAACACTTTCTCCATTGCAATCTATAAATTTAGCGGGTAACCTGCCGGAAGCTGAAAAGGAAAAACACCGTAATGTAAAATATCTAGGTGTGATTTGCCCTTCAGTAATACTCAGTAAATCTATCTCTCCTTATTATGTTACTAACATAACTGATGGAGATACGCCTTTCACAGGTATAATAGAGATGACTGCGCTTATAGACAAAAATGAAGAGTTGAACGGAAAGAATCTTGTTTATCTCCCAAAATATGTTGATTCTGATGATGCCTTGTTTAATGCTGATGAAAGCGAAATTCGGAAAATTTTTCTTGGCGCATTACTGAAGATGTATCCCGAGATTTCTGAAACTGATGTTTTATATTTTGGTGTTTCAAAAGCAAGAGTTGTTTTTGCACTTCCGACAATAGGCTATTCTGCTAATCTGCCTGGCATAAAAACTTCGATGAATAATTTTTATATTGTCAACTCTGCTCAGATTATCAATGGAACTCTTAATGTTAATGAAACTATTCAGGTAGCTGAATCGAAATTAAAAATAATACTTGATGGGATCCAAGATGCAAAATAAACCATTAGCCAGTATTTCACTTGATCTTGATAACCAATGGACCTATATGAAGATTCACGGTGACGAAGGTTGGGATCAATATCCTTCGTATTTCGATATTTTCGTTCCTCATGTTTTGGATGTGCTTGATGAACTGGAACTTAAGATTACTTTTTTTATTGTTGGAAAAGATACTGAACGTGAAGAAAACAGGAAGTATCTGAATATGATCACAGAAAGGGGACATGAAGTGGGAAATCATTCATACCACCATGAATCCTGGTTGCAAACCTATAGTTATGAAAAAATAGAGAAAGAAATCCGCGAAGCTGAAGAAGTTATTTTAGCTGCTACCGGACAACGTCCTGCTGGATTCAGAGGGCCTGGATTTAGTTGGAGTTATGATTTGCTCACAATATTGGAAAAGAGAGGATATTTATTTGATGCTTCCACTTTGCCAACCTGGCTTGGCCCATTGGCAAGGGCATACTATTTTTGGAAATCAGATCTGCCTGAAGAGGAAAAAAAAGCAAGGAAAGAGCTTTTTGGAAAATTTAGTGATGGATTTCGGCCTAATAAGTCGTATTATCATAATCTTGAAAATAACAAAAAACTGCTTGAGATACCCGTTACTACTATTCCGATATTGCGGGTTCCTTTTCATCTCAGTTATCTTATATTTTTAAGCGGGATATCATCATTTTTGATGAAATTCTATTTGTCATTAGCAATCTTCCTATGTAAAATCACACGCACTGGACCCAGTTTTTTGTTACATCCTCTTGACCTGATAGGTGGTGATAAAA
>JANYKN010000039.1 GCA_025361565.1 Bacteroidota bacterium
ATCTTCACTGTCAATTTCAAAATAGAGTGTTGTTACGTCATAAAACACTACACTTATTTTATCGTCCAATATTTTTAATGTATGCTGGTAGCTAATATGTTGGATTTGCTCCTTTTGAAAATTATAGAGCTTGTCCAAATAGCGGTAAATTTTATTTTCATCCAATTGGACTGAATGGTATTTGTCAAGAAAATCCTCTGTTTTTAATTTGCTGACAGGAAATTCCAACCTGGAAATCACTAACTTCCTGAAAATCTCGTCATCAATGGCACAGAACCCAATTTCATCAAATAATTTTCCGAACAGAAGCTCTGTGCCTGCAACATTAATTTGCCGAATTCCATGTATGAAATCTTTGAACATCCCATTTTTATGGTTAAACAAATCCAAATTCTGTTGCCCTGCATAAGTATCAATCCAGCTTTTGGCTTGAACATAAAATTGTTCAATTTCTATTAAACTGGATGAGCTGCCAATTGTTTTTAATACTTTATACTTGCCGGAACTTTTGTCAATTACCTGGACACTTATTATTCCACTTTTATTTTTCTTTTTCCTGACATACATGAAGTAAAAATACTCAAAAAGGGCCCTGGGACACCCAAAAGACACTGGAATTTATTGTAATCGGCTCATATTCATATTGTTGTATTTTGGTTTCAAAAAAAGTGAGGAAGTCAGGAAGGCTTTGAAGATAATCAAATAAAAATCCGAATTCAAGATTTTAAAAGGGCAATCGATTTAACGGTTGCCTTTTTTATTATGCTGTTTTGCTTTTTGTTGTTCCATCTCCAGCTCTTCCTTGGTCCAAATTTCGTCTTTACTTGTGCAATAATCCGTAATTTTACATTCAGGGCACCAATAACAGCAAAAATCGTAATGCATTGACCAGCCGGGCATGTAATGTACATCATCGATAAATTGATCCCTAACAAGTTCATATTGCAATTCGATGGCAGGCCATCGGGTAACTCTGCAGAGCAGTTAAATGCTTCCCACATATCAAATACTGCGTCTATAATTTGTTGCATTTGCACCGCGGTAAGTTTTTCTGAAGGAGGAAATTCTTCATAGCTCACACCATACAATTTTTTAACCGGCATATCGGGTGCATTTTCAATGGCAAGCATTTGTTGCTCAAATTCCTCATAATTTTCGGACAACGGAGTTTCTTTGGGCACAAATTTCTTGGCATTCCGCAGATCACCAATGAGTTGTTCTATATATCTTTGCATAAGGTAAAAGTAAGAATTTTTAAGTCTAATACTATAAATTTCAAAATATTAAATCCAAATTATTGCTAAAATTTTCCTTGTTTCATTTCGACTTACCAAACTTTAAGCCAAGTGACAATCAGTCAGAAAAACAAGCCTTGACATGTGGATTCCAGTATCTACTTCACATGTTATAAAAGTTAAACACTTGTTCAAAACTTCATCCATAAACCGACCCGTAAAAAAATGGATTTACCTAATTTTGTCCAAATTTCATTTACATTGTAATGGCAGTAGATATCAATCTGAAAAAAAATTACATCGAAAATTTCATAAAATTCCATGCAACAGAACAATCCATAGAAAAAGGTAAGAAAATATTCCGCGATGGTTTTGTTACTTTTATTGAATTCGATGAAAAAAAAGACAAAAGGAAATTTACTGTTAAAGGCTCAGAAATTTATACCGTTAATATTAAAAGCCTTAGCAGAAACGACATTGAAACCTCATGTACATGCCCTTTTGATTGGGGTGGAATTTGCAAACATTCGGTTGCTTCATTGTTATATATTTCGGCCAATCTGGACAAACCTGTTAATTTTTCAACCAACACGCAAAATAAAGAGATTTCAGTTTCTGCATATAATTCAAAAAGAGCAGCTAATTCCTTATATGAATTATGTGATTACAAGATAATTACAAAAGATTTGATAAAAGAAAATACATCCTTTTTAACTTATAATAAATACAGTGGTTATAATTACAATACCAAAATCAACGAAATTGAAATAAAACCAAACAGTTTGGTTGTAAAAATGACTTTCGAATATAGAGATCAAACAGTCAAATTCCTATTTAAAGATAAAAAAGTTTTTGTTTCGTCAACCGATGCAAGCGGTGCATACAGACTTTCTGAATCTGAAGCTTTATGTCTCTTATTCTTTGAGTCCACTATTAATCCAGACATATTGGATATAGCTTTTAGTGATAAAATCATACAAATAAAAAAAGAAATTTTACAAAAATATGGACTGAACGAAAAGGCAGATTTCGACCACTATTTTGGCTTTAGCATCAACTCCAAAAATGGGCTTTATCCAGTATTTACCGAAAACTCTATTGGATTTATACCTGTTTTAGGCAACGGACTTCCTGACTATATTGATTTTATAAACAAACCGATTAAAGAACAAGCCATTTTCGAAGGCCTAAAAACAAAAAAAGAAATTCGCGAAATTGGGTTTGTATTGGTATTAAACAGTATGGATGATTATGGTTCAAGACAGAACGGATTCAAAACAGATCACATGTATGGCGAATCGGAATACCAGATTGTTCCAATAAGTGGCAAAACAGCTAAGAACGGAACAGTGTTAAGCAATTCTATTGAAGAATATGACGATACATATGATGGCCACATTCAAGCAAATAAGACCGAAAATACCAAGAAGCTGTTGAAAATTATTGCGCAACTAAGTGAATCGACTCAGTTCATTGCCCGATTTGAACTTTACCAGAGTGCATTTGCTGCGTTGGCCAACGAAAAATTTGTTTATATTTTGGATAACCAGCATTATGGAATCCGAAAAAGCAATCTTTTGCCGTTAGAAATTTCCACATCAAAGTTAGATTTGGTATTTGAAACAAACATGGATGCCGATTTTATTAAATTGGACATGAAAATTCAAGTTGGCGAAAAATACCTGCAACGCAATGAAATGAACAAAATAGATTCTGATTACAAGATCCATTTCATTGGCAAACAAGCCCATTTTGTAAAAAACCTTGAGGTAAGCAGGTATCTTAAAAATTATCCGGATAGTTTAAAAATGCCTAATGCCTTTAAGGATGAATTTTTTAACAAAGTAATTAAACCCATATCGCAAAATTTTGAAATACTTTTTAAGGATAATATATTCGATTTTGAATCTGTTGAATTGGATTTCAATACCCGGCAGATTTATCTTTCGGAACAAAATGATTATCTGATTATTAAACCACAGGTTGAATACCGCAACGGCGTATCGGCCAGTTTAAGCACTCAAGGCAATATCTTGGTTAAAGAAGGCGGAAAAATAACTGAATTTAAGCGAAATATAGAACTTGAAGATGAGTTTATAGAAATGGTGGCCGAATTGCATCCCAACTTTGAATCACAAAAGGCAAACAAGCTTTTCTATTTGCACCATACCGATTTTACAAACGATTTTTGGTTTTATAAGTTTTTCGATCGCCTGCACACCGACCATGTGGAAATTTATGGATTAAAAAATTTAAAAAACTTTAAATTCTCCCCTTATAAGGGAAAAATAAGCACCTCAGTTGGTTCGGGGCTAGATTGGTTCGATGTTGAAATCCATGTTAGTTTTGGCGATAATCTGGTGAGTTTGAAAGACATCCGATCGGCTGTAGTAAACAAACAAAAATATGTGCAGTTAAAAGATGGCTCGGTGGGCATTATTCCATCGGAATGGTTCCATAAACTTGAAAAATATTTTAGGAATGGTGAAATCCACAAAGACAAACTGGAAATTTCGAAGCTCCGTTTTTCGATCATCGACGAACTTTTTGATAACATAGACGACTACCAAATTTTAGAGGAAATAGCTGAAAAGAGGAAAAAACTAGCCAGTTTTACCGAAATTTCAAAAACAAAAGCACCAAAAGAGATTAAAGGTGAATTGAGACATTATCAAATGGAAGGGCTCAATTGGCTGAACTTCCTTCACCAAATGCAATGGGGCGGAATACTTGCCGATGATATGGGGCTTGGAAAAACACTCCAGGTTTTAACTTTTATCCAACAAAGGGTAAACGATAAAAAATCGACCAGCCTTGTTGTGGTTCCTACTACCCTACTCTTTAATTGGGAAAATGAAATCAAAAAATTTGCACCCAAACTTAAGGCTCACTATCATTACGGTGGCGCACGACAAGCAAACACGGATGATTTCGATAATTACCACCTAGTTTTCACCACTTATGGCATTCTTTTAAGGGATATTGAGTTTTTGAAAGATTTTAGTTTTGAGTTTGTTATCCTTGACGAATCGCAGTCGATCAAAAACCCTGCATCCAGGCAGTTCAAGGCTGCCAGCTTGCTTACTGCAAAAAATAGGTTTGCACTTTCGGGCACACCGATCGAAAACAGCACTTTCGATTTGTTTTCGCAAATGAGTTTTGTGAACCGTGGATTTTTTGGGTCGGCCAATAATTTCAAAGAACACTATTCGACCCCAATTGATAAAGACAGCAACGAAATTATAGCTGCTGAATTACAAAAACTAATCAATCCTTTTGTTTTAAGACGCACCAAAGAGCAGGTGGCAACGGAATTACCCGACAAAACCGAAGACATCATTTATTGCGAAATGGAAAGTGGTCAGCGACAAGTTTATGACGCCTACAGAAACCAATACAAAAACCAGTTGTTGAATAAAATTGAAGACGATGGACTTGGAAAATCAAAATTAATGGTTCTGGAAGCATTAACGCGTTTGCGACAAATTTGCGATTCGCCCACATTGCTTAAAAATGAGGAGATTACCGAAACACAATCGGTAAAAATAAAGGAATTAATCCGCCATATTACAGTGAAAACATCCAACCATAAACTGTTGATTTTCTCTCAATTTGTTGAAATGCTTTCGTTGGTTAAAGATGAACTTACCAAGTTGAACATTGAATTTGAATACCTTGACGGACAAAAAAACACCAAACAAAGGGAACAATCCGTTAATAATTTTCAGGAAAATGAAAACCTCAGGGTGTTTCTGATAAGCCTAAAAGCAGGAGGAACAGGGCTGAACCTCACAGCTGCCGATTATGTTTATCTAATCGATCCTTGGTGGAATCCAGCCGCTGAAAACCAAGCCATCGATCGTTGTTATCGGATTGGGCAAGACAAAAAGGTTTTTGCCTACCGGATGATTTGTAAAAATACGGTTGAAGAAAAGATTTTGCAATTGCAGAACAAAAAAATGAAAATTGCCACGGACATTATCCAAACCGACGAGAATATCATGAAAACACTTGACATTAAAGATATTAAGGAGTTGTTTTCTTAGGGTGTGAGGAACAATAATTTATTGTTAATTCGTCTTGCAGATATATCGAATGTCGGATTTCTAAATCTCCAACCATTGGCTGTAGAAATTATCAAAAAAGCTTTTTCTTTTTATGAATTAGGATTGGATTTTGTCCAATAAAATCGCATTTTATGGTTGGAAAATGTCCGTTTTGTCCTTCTTTCAACCTTGGATTTTGTCCAATAAAATCATATTAATTAATCATCGATGGGTAACAAGGTAAAGAAGCGAGATCTTCATGTAAATTTTTGTAAATAAAATCCCATTTTACTTCTACTTTGGCAAATTAAGTACAGGTTTGTAAGGTATTGAATACGAAAAGATAGCTTCTTTCAATCTTATGTATCTTTTTTTTACGAATAACACAAACCTAATCACCTATTTTTCTTTAGCAATTAAGCTTTTTTTGTATCTTTAAATGTTCTGTTTTTCTTTTTTCTTTTCCTTGATGAAAAGAAACAAAAATCAAGACAAAAATATCCTTTTCGGAGCATTTACTTATGCTTGAAGCACGGCCGACGGATTTTTGTCGCAGAACGCCCATAGTCCTCTACAATTTCGGCTACTAAAGAGTTTTCTTTGTTGCAGATTCAGTTAAGTTATAAAAATAGTAATAGTTGATATTTCATGTAATATTTCAATATGCCAAAGTAGAATTAATAGATTCCTAGAATTTCACTCATTCTTTCAATTATTATTCAGTTTTATCACAATCTCCCTAAAGCTTTCCAAGGCAGCTTCAATATTCTCCACTATTTCAATTGCTAAAATATCTGGATCGGGCAGATTATCCAAATCTGCGAGGGAGGTGTCTTTTAGCCAGGTAATATCCAAAGAGGTTTTGTCGCGGGCTATGATTTCATCGTAGGTGAATTTACGCCAGCGGCCTTCAGGGGAAGGGTGGTTTCGACTCCGCTCAACCACCGGGCTCTCCTGAACACTGACTGGCGGAGCCGAAGTTTCCCGGACACTGAGCGGAGTCGAAGTGGCACTCCATGTTTCTTTCCTTTTGTGTCTGTTCTGTGGATTATAACATGCCACAAAATCCTTCAGGTCATCCACTTTTAAAGGATTTTTCTTTAAGGTATGATGAATATTGGTGCGGTAATCATAAACCCATACTTCCTTTGTCCAGGGATCTTTGCTTGCTGGTTTTCCATCAAAGAACAATACGTTGGCTTTTACGCCCTGTGCATAAAAAATTCCGGTTGGTAACCGGAGAATGGTATGTAAATCAGTAGTTTCCAATAATTTCTTACGGACAGTTTCACCAACTCCACCTTCGAACAACACATTATCGGGCAAAACTACTGCGGCTTTACCTGTTGTTTTGAGCATAGTTCGGATATGTTGCAAAAAATTCAATTGTTTATTACTCGTGGTTACCCAAAAGTCTTGTCTGTTGTAAGTTAAATCATCTTTTTCCTGCTCTCCTTCCTCGTTGGTAAAGGTCATGCTGCTTTTTTTACCAAACGGTGGATTGGCCAATATGTAATCGTAAGTAATTTTAGGAGGTGCAAGTAATGAATCTTCTGATGAAATAAAACCTGCGGAATTGATATCCCCAATATTGTGCAAAAACAGATTCATCAGGCATAGCCTGCGGGTATTGGCTACAATCTCGTTACCAAAGAAAGTTTGTGATTTTAAAAACTCTCTTTGTTCTTTGTCCAAATCGTAATTTTTCGGGTTTACCAGAAAATCATATGCGCCTAGGAAAAAACCACCAGTGCCACAAGCAGGATCACCAATGGTTTTCTGTGGTTCAGGCCTGATGCATGCCACCATAGCAGCAATTAATTCTCTTGGCGTAAAATACTGACCGGCTCCACTTTTGGTATCTTCGGCATTCTTCTTTAAAAGGCCTTCGTAAATATCGCCTTTGTCTTTTACGCCCATGCCTACCCAGTTTTCGGCATTGATCAATGCTATCAGTTTGTATAATTTGGCAGGGTCCTGGATTTTGTTCTGGCTCTTGGTGAAAATCTGACCTAATATTCCTTTTTCTTTACCCAAATCCCTAAGTACAATATTGTAATGACGTTCCAAATCATCACCACTTTTATCAATGAGGCTTTCCCAGTTTAATTCTACAGGGATTGGCATTTTTTTATTGTGTGGTGGTTTGGTATACTCATCTGCCATTTTAAGGAATAGCAGATAAGTTAACTGCTCCAGGTAATCGCCATATCCAACTCCATCATCGCGAAGGGTATTACAGAAATTCCATACTTTTTGAACTATTGCACTGCTCATTTTTATCAATTACTAATTAAAAATTATGAATTAAAAATTACGAATTACGAGATTTTAGGGTGATTTTTATTTTACCTAGTATTTTACAGATTTCTTCGGCATCTGATAATAAACTATTTGCTTCATCTTCTGTTAAATAGTTTGTAGCTTTTAATAGTTTAAGCCAATAAACCGTTTCCCGGGCTTCTTTATACGAAATACTGATTTTTGAGAGAAAATCCTTTTCGGATTGGCCACCAATGGATTCTTCGATATTGGCTCCTATCGACGTTCCTGCTCGCAACAGTTGTTTTGATAATACAAATTCCTTTTTATCATTTGTAAGAAATTTATACAAGTTGACTATTCTAATCGCAAAAGCAAATGATTTCTGCTGCACTATATTATCTTGCTTCATTTTGAAAAATTGAGAATTATAAATTACGAATTGGGCTAAATTAATCAGAAATCTCATAGATTACGTAATTCGTAATTGAACATTCGTAATTATAAATTTTTTAAAAGGCAACATTTTTTATATTTCTTTCCACTTCCGCATGGGCATGGTTCGTTTCTTCCAATTTTTTCAGAAACTGCCTGTTCAGTTTTTTTGGGAGGTAAAAAATAATCTTCATCCTCATAATCCACATCTTCAACATCTTCATCATCATCCACATCGTTCCCACCATATCCGTACCAGGTTTCCACCACATGGTCGTAAAAATCGAATATATTTTGGAGTTCATATTTGTTCTCCAGCAGATCTACCTGCCTGATATCATTTTCAATCTCGCTATAATCGCCGTTTATCATCGGAGATACGTACTTTTTTTCGTAAAGCAATTTAATTACAGGTAGCAATTCATAAAATCCACAATGGATTGCATCTCCAATCAATAATCCTGTAAAATCAGTATCTATCACATTATCGCTTTTCTTGGCATTCAGCATAAAATGTAAGGTTTCTGAAAATATCGACAGAATTTCACTTCTTCGTTTGGGATAGTGAATTGCAATCTGGGCAAGTGCTTCTGTAACTACAGTTTTTGAATAAGAGTAAATTCCAGGTTTTAGTAAAAACCGCTGCAATTCATCAAGTTGTGACAAGCTCATAAAGAAAATACTTTGCCAGATTGTTTCTGTTTTGTGATCTCCAAGCCAGTAATCCAATATTTCCTCATCATATTCCAGAAATGTCAGGATTTTGCTCAGACTTTCTTCAGCTCTTAATTCCGTCAACAGGAAAATTGAATGAAAAATAAATGAATGTGTATTTGAATCATATTTTTTTTTCGAAAACCACTCAAATCGTTGGATAGAATCGTTCAGGATTTTTTCCAAATCATCAATGACAGATTTACGGGGCAGTTCAATGATTTCTTTTAATAAATGCTTTGGAATTTGAAAGTCATATTTGTATAAATTAAGAATTTCGGGATGATTAAACTGCGGCGAATTTTTTGTTTGTGGAGGTAGTGTCCTTACAATTCTAGCTGAAATGCGGTTTTTATTTTCTTCTTCCATCATTTTCTGCATCCTTGCAGCCCGGTAAGGAAATAATAAAGACTCTGCCTGATCGGTATCATGATGTTCAGGAGCTATTTCTTTAAGGAGTTCAAGCTTGTCTTCGGCCAGTTCTGGTTTATTAACGGAAACATAATACCTGATTGCCAATTTAAAGTATGAAGTTAATTCTGCCACCTGAAAGATTTCCCTTTCTGGATACATATCCCTTATATCCAGAGATTTTCCCAATAATTCCGGAACTTTGCTGTATTGCTTTTTATCAATACAAATATTTGCCTCATTTAGAATTCCAAAAATATAACCAGGATATTCTGCAATAATCTGTTTTGTAATTTCTTCTGTTTTTTTGCTATTTCCCATATTCAGATAGGCTATGGAAAGATAATTTTTTAAAATGGGCACTGCCGGAAACTTTTCAATTAACTGGTTTAGTTTACCAATTATTTTAGGATTGTTTTTTTTCCTGCACTCATTGTAAAGCCATTCAAATTGTTCTGATAATTCAGCGGTTATCCCATATTCCTTATCAAACAAATGAGTATCGTAGCTTATTTTGTAGCCACCAATTTCAAGTATTTTATCCATTTCGTTTTTTTTATGTTGTTTTGATTAATTTCCCCTCAAAAGCCCTCTTCAAAATACTCTGCCTCAATGTTTCGGCCTGCTGCAAGCTTTGGCTAATGGTTTCTTCTATTTTATCGCAAATGGTTAGTTTGGATTCGAGGAGTTGGACGATGCGGTGTTGTTCTTGAATTGGGGCAAGAGGAATTATTGCTATTTTTAATTGTGTTGTATTTATTCTAGGTCTTGTTGCACCATGAATTTGATTTACCAGTTGATTTCTCATTGCTCTTGTCGAAAAATAAAAAGCTAAATACTTTTTATTGATTTTTTTTTCAGATGCACGAACAAGAAAGCAATCTGCCTTATTTATAGCCCTTTCAATGTAGTCTGGTAAAATCACTGACCGGATACTTTCAATAATAAAAGAAGAAAAAATTATATCACCTTTCCCCACAGTATGATTCTTTATAGTTTCATATTTTTCTTGTGTAACGTAGGTTTTATAATCATTTCTGAATTCCATTTCACCAATATTTTCCAAACGAATTACTCGAATCCCTTCAGTAACGTAATCTGCACTTTTAAGATTGGAGCCAAATGGTCCATCTGAAATTTTATCAACGATTTCAATCAATTTCACCCATTTCCACCCCTCCGGCAATTCACTATTGTGGTTTCGACTACGCTCAACCACCGCGCGCTCTGGTCGCTGAGCGAAGTCGAAGCGCCCTTCAAACGCCCATTTCAACAAACTTTGCCTGTAAACTTTTAATTGCTGCTGTGCGGTAAGGAGTTGTTGTTTTCCGTTGTCCAAATCGCTCAGGAGTTCTTCTATCTTGGAGACTATTTGGTGTTGTTCGGGGAGTGGGGGGAGGGGGATGTTAATTTGTTCGATTCTGAATAATGATAATTTAGGTTGAGTCGTAATTTTTGTAAACCCTTTGATTTGTGATTGACCATTAACAGATGATAGAAAAAGAGAAACATATTTATTATAACAACCTTCTAATTCTGTAATCTTTGCAGCATTTTCAGTTAAATTAGCTCCATTTAAACTATTCGGGATTGTCCCTTGTCAAACCAATAGTTCCAGCAATAGAGATATAAACATCATCCACTGAAATAATATAGTTTTTAATTATCTTTTGAGTATTCTCATTTAAGTACTTAAGTTTGTCGATATTGATAGTATATTTTTCAAAGTCAGTAACCCTGAGATATGGAAAATGTGTTGTTTCTTCAGAATATGTGTGGCCTTTAGGTAATCTTTTCCCTCCTTTAATTTTTGAGACTTCCCCTAACTTTTTTACTTGCCAGTGTTTTGGTATGTTGTTTTGTGCGCTCATTGTCTGGATTATGATTTTTAGGATTTGGAGATTTTAGGATTTAGTGCGGTGTAATCTTTGTTTTCGGGGTGGTTAACATTATATACTCTTTTGAATTCGAGGCTTTTTGCTCCAAAATTGATTAACAGTCCAATAGGCATTTTATAGGCCTGGCAATAGTTCATGGCCTGGGCTAAATGTACATCTTCCAGTTTTATTAATGCTTTTAACTCAACCATAATATTATTGTCGACAAAGAAATCAACCCTGCGGGTGCCTATATCAAATCCTTCGTAATAAATTTTCATTTCCATTTCGCGTTGAAAATCCAATTCCTGCTTCTTCATTTCAATAGCCAAAGCACGCTGGTAAATTACTTCTTGGAAACCATTTCCCAATGTGGAATGAACTTTCATAGCGCATCCAATAATCTTATGTGTAATTTCTTCAAATTTCATTCTATAATCCTATCATCATTTAATCTTAAAAATCATAATGCAGACAATTTACGCCGCCAACACCTCATTTAATTCTGCTAATATACTTTCATAATCGTCTTTGAACAAATCATAGAATTTAGTTAAGCCGCCAATCTTGTTAAATGGGTCAAGGTCAAAATCATCCCGCTCAATATGAAAGCTATTGGACACATAATCTTTTATCATCCTCAGCCAATTCATTTGATCTTCGGTAAATTTTAATGTACCAGCCTGCTTTTTAAATACCCAATCCTGAAAATTCTTATCCACCGTTTTATCAAATACGGTCAGCGATTTATCAATGCCTGAAACCCTGCGAATTAATGAAACCAAAGCAATCAGCTCATTTTTGGGTGAACCGTTTGTTTGTCCTAATTGTTCGTAGGCTCTCCATATATTGAGTGGAGCCAGTAAAGGTTTTTCAGTTTTCAACAATTCAAAAACATCCTTAATCATTTTAAACGTCAATTCCCTTCTGCGGTATGGTTGGTCGTAAAATATCTGTAGTGCGGTAATTTCGTCTTTATGGGTTTCAATCCAGGTTTTAAAATCCTGAATCATGGTTTCGGCTTTTTCTGTATTTTGTTTGTCCCAGCCAACATTTATCAATTGATCGGGATTAATGGTATCCATGATTTGTGAATGAGCCTTTCGCACATTTTCAATATACGTATTTAAATCACCAGTGAATACTGAAGCCGCATTTTCCTGAAGTTCAAAGATTAATTCATTGTATTTTTCATCTTTTACAGAAGGAGAATCATTGATGTATTCTTTTTCAACTGTAAAACGGATTTCTTCAAGCGTATCAGGATTATAAGCATTCAACAGTTCTTTAACTACTTGCGAAACCGATTTACCGTTGGCTTTTTCAGAGAATAAGTTTCTTTCTTTTTCAGAGATTTGTTTGTCCAGCCGAGCCAACCTTCCAGCTAAAGTGGTAAACAAATCTTCGTCCCTGGCACCAACAGCAATTGCGCCCAATAAATCTTTCAATGGTACGCCAGGTTTCTTTTCCAAAGGACGGCTATCGGTTTTTAAGCTTTTGGTTACACCAATTGCATCTACAATTACAAAATGGTCTTTGGTAAATTTAGCAGTTGGGGTAACTTTTCTTAAATTGTCAAGCTCAATGGTGCGTGTTCCGCGACCTTTCATTTGCTCAAAATAGTTGCGGCTTTTAACATCGCGCATAAAAACAAGACATTCCAGAGGTTTCACGTCTGTTCCTGTGGCAATCATATCAACGGTTACAGCAATCCTGGGATGGTAGTCGTTGCGGAATTGTGCCAAAGTTCCTTTAGGGTCTTCCGTATTGTAAGTGATTTTTTTACAAAACTTGTTTTCTTCGGCAAATTCTTCCCGCACTATTTGAATGATATCATCGGCATGAGAATCGGTTTTGGCAAATATCAATGTTTTGGGCACTTCAAATACTTTGTTTTCATCAAAACGGTCGGGAAACATCTCTGGTAAATTTTCTTTGAAAGTTTTAATGATTAAGCGAATCTGGTTTGGATTAACCACTTCATTATCCAATTGCTTGTTAGAGTATGTTTTATCTTCGTCCAATTGTTGCCAGCGTTTCTTTCTTGAAAGTTTTTCGCGCAAATCGACATATTCACCTTTCCAGATAACAGAACCTTTTTTTGTGATTTCGGTTTCAATCTGGTAAACATTATAACCCACATTAACACCATCGGCAACAGCCTGTTCGTGCGTATATTCACTTACAATGTTCTGGTTAAAAAAACCGAAAGTGCGGTTATCGGGTGTGGCGGTTAAACCAATCAGAAAACTATCAAAATATTCTAGCACTTGTTTCCAAAGATTGTAAATACTTCGGTGACATTCATCAATCACCACAAAATCAAAATATTCAACAGGTACTTTTGGGTTGTAGACTACCGGTAATGGTTCCCTTTTTTCCCATTTAATTTCACCAGGATTTGTTTCTTCAGATGTTTCGTCCAGTTCTTCACCTTTTAAAATGGAATAAAAGCGTTGAATGGTTGATATGTAAACTTTATTGTCGTTGGGTATATAACCCGATTTTAAACGATGTACACCGTACAACTCCGTAAATTTTCTGTTGTCGTCATTGGGAACATAAGCCATAAATTCCTGCTCGGCTTGTTCACCAAGATTTTTGGTATCAACTAAAAAGAGAATCCGTTTTGCTTTGGCAAATTTCAGCAGTCTGTATATGGATGTAATTGCAGTAAATGTTTTTCCTGCACCCGTTGCCATTTGAATTAATGCTTTTGGCCTGTATTCCCTGAAAGAGTTTTCGAGATTATTAATCGCACTGATTTGGCATTCTCGCAAACCATCAGGATTAAGATTGTGAATATCAAAAAACCTTGCACGTAATGTTTTTTCTTCTTTGAGCCACTGAATAAAAGTTTCGGGTTTGTGAAATGTGAAAACATTCCTTGAGCGTGGTTTGGGATCACGGTAATCGGTAAAGCGTGTTATTTCACCAGTGCTTTCATAAACAAAAGGCAAGGGATCGTTGTTTAAATATTTCAGTTTAGATGAAGCGTATTCTGTAGATTGATCTTCAACCACAGTTAAATGAACACCTTCTTCTTCGCGTTTGGCTTCGATGATGCCAACAGGTTTCTTTTCAACGAACAATACATAATCGGCAGGACCAGCATCAGTAAGGTACTCCTTTATTGCGATTCCTTTTCCGGCACCTAAATTTATCTTTGATTTATCCTGGATAAGCCAGCCACAAGCAAGTAATTGCCTGTCGATAATATCTCTGGCTTTTTGTTCGGGGTTTTGGTTCATTGATTTTGTCTACAAAACGATTATGTGTAAAAATAGAAAAAATAATAGCATTTTGAAGAAAAATGTTACACGAAGTTGGATATGTGAAAGTCAGAGTTTTGAAATGTCTGCCAAAAAAACTCTTTTTAAGAAAAGCTTTTGAATTGTTGTGATAATAGAAAAGGATTAATCTGCATATCAACAGATTAACCCTTTTAAAAGTCGGGGTGAGAAGATGACACCCAAGGCTTGCAAATATATATTATTCAGTATTTTACAAAGAACAATTTCAGAGAGTTCACTATTTAGTTCTCATTAGTTTTGAGTAAGGACGTACCTTTTTGATGAACTTCGTTTCTT
>JANYKN010000059.1 GCA_025361565.1 Bacteroidota bacterium
CCTGTTTTGTTCCAAACTGAGTTACAACCGAAGCAGAATATGCAGGTTCAACTGGAGAGTATGAAGCACTAATCGCAGTTGTTGCATTACCAAGCAATGATGCGGTAACACTGGACGCTGAGATATTCCCTTGAACGTGTAATGTCGTTTGTGGATTTGTATTTCCAATACCAACATTACCACTACCTAAAATGAATAATCCATTTGATGTATTAATCCATCTTGAATTAGCAACAGGAAACTCAAAACTTCTTTGATTGAGATAACCTGGTACCACAGTTGCTCCTGAACCAGAAGTTGAAATTGGAGTAAATACTGTATTGGTTTCCATGTAAACTGTTACTGGAAGAATTTGTGCATTGGTTGTTAATACTCTCAATCTTGCTGATACTGGACCATTATCAACACTTTGACTTACATCAATGCAGAAATCGTGACTTCCTCCAAAGGACATTCCGGACTTTAATGGAAGTTGTATCCAACCACGTTGAATAGAATAATCAGTGTTGTGGAATTCATACTCCACCGAATTTACAGTGCCTCCAACGGTTCCAATACAAATAAATTTTGTATAAATACCAGTACTTGTTTGAGCAAAATTTCCAATAGTGGAATAATTTCCAGTAAAATTTCCATCTAAAGTTATGTTGAGTGTGGAATAAGTTATAGTATCTCTTTTGAGTGACGTAACAACATTAACTGAACCATTGACATCAAGAGTAGCCTGTGGAGTTAGTGTACCGATACCAACTTTACCATTACTCGTAGGATTAAGTAAAATATTTGAATATCCTACGTTTTGTTTAATACCATCAATAACAATAGCATTTAAAACATTATCATAAATAATATGAGCACCACCAATATTAGCCGTCAATTCATCGCCCATGTAAAGACCCTGCGACCCAGATAGATGTATAGAACCACCTAATATATCAAGTTTGATTGATCTGTTTGCAGATATCACATTATCATATGATACAGCAACAGGACTATTAGTTCCAATACCAACTAAATTGGTTTTTGTTAGAACAATACCAGCACCATTCAAAGTATTTTCAGCACTATTTGAATAGGTTTGTAAAAGTAAATCTCCACCTAATGTTTGTGAAGCATCTGAATAAGTAGATATTTTTGCTTGTTTATAGAATCCTTGGAATTCCATTGCAGAACCAATTTGAACACCAGTAGAAGTCACATTATTCCATAGTTTCAACAATGTTGGAATACTTGCAGATGCTTGATAAATAACCATTTTACTATCAGCAGCAAGTAATCCAACACCTACATTACCAGTAGTAGATATATTGATAATATTATTTGATGCTTTAAGAGAAGTTCCATCTGTAGTATTACTTACTAATCCATATGTAGATGTTGCTTCGTCAATGAGTTGAAATGGATTGGTGCAGTAAATATTATTTTGAGCCCTAATATTTCCTGCTACAAGTAATTTGTGTCCCAATGGATTGTTTGTTCCAATCGCAACATTAGTCCCATCATCAAAGACATTACTCGTTCCAGTTAATGTATTAGAACTCCATTTAGGAATATAGTTGTCTGTTTTTCCAGTGAATATTGGAGTAGCACCAGCAACATATGAAGCAGTAATTGCATTATTACTCCAACTTGAAGTTATTGTGTAAGTGTTTCCAGTAACCAGTGTATTCTGTTTTGTTCCAAACTGAGTTACAACCGAAGCAGAATATGCTGGTTCAACTGGAGAGTAAGAAGCACTAATCGCATTTGATGCAGTTCCAACAAAACTTACTGCCGTAACACTGGACGCTGAGATATTCCCTTGAACGTGTAATGTTGCCTGTGGATTATCTGTTCCAATGCCAACCTTACCCCCATTTGTTTGTAATAAAAGATCATAATAAGTAACAGAATTGTTTCTCCCAACTTGAAACCAAGCATTCCCACTGCCTAAAAGACCAGCAAATAATCCATATTGACGAGTATCGTCATTCACCAGGGCAAACCCACCTACTTGTGTACCAGCAACCATCGGAGACGCTAAAGGCGAAGTTTCAATCGTTAAAGGAGAAGTAGCAGTCGTTGCAGAACTACCAATTTTTATTGTTCCGTTTACTTGTAATGTATTGGTTGGTAAATAAGTTCCTATACCCACATTTCCATTTGTAACAAGTAATCCGTAATTGGCAGCACCATTTACAGCATTGAAAACTCCACCAATGTTTGTTCCAGTATTCGTACCATCTGAAAACCCGCTAACTCCAATATTTAATCCGGTTCCATTAGAATAAGATCTTCCTAATATAGCAGGATTAAAATAATCAGGAGTTCCACTATCATATTTGAAGGCCACAATAGAAGCACTTACAGGTATCGGAGAACCAATTACAGTTAGGCACCCTTGGGCTTGTCCAGTATAACTACCTATTCTTGCGGTTCCACGAATATCTAATGTATCGACTGGATTATTAGTTCCTATACCAATATTGGTTCCATTATCATAAACTAAACTTGTTCCTGTAAGAGTATTACTTGACCATTTAGGAATATAGTTGTCTGTTTTTCCAGTGAATATTGGAGTAGCACCAGCAACATATGAAGCAGTAATTGCTGATGTCGCAGAAGTGGCAGAAGTGGCAGTAGTTGCACTTACTGCATATGGAACTCCTGCATTATTCAACAGATATGAACCAGTCATTCCATAATTTGGTGCAATATTTCTTGTAATATTCCAATTGCCAAATGCATTAACTTTACCAAGCGTTGACCAATAATCAACAGAAATTCGTTGAAAATATCTACTAACATCTGTATTGGTTCCAAAAGCAATTGCAATAACACCATTGCTTCCAGATGTAATACCCATCCTCTTTTGGCATCCATCATTTCCATAATCAATCATTCCATACTGTATTAAATTACCATTTTGATTATCAAATGAAGATACGGATCCACCATAACAATAACCCCACGTCACAAAATCAATTCTTGTAGAACCACCATAATCATATCCATGAACCCTAATCATGAACATATTATCGGAATTTCTATTAATAGGAGTTGTAATTACAAGTGAACCTGATTCTGATTGGTCACCTTCATATGCAGCAATATTTGGATAATATTCAAATGTATCTTGATTACCTGTCCCGACATTATAAAAAGGAAGTAATTTCTCAGCATTCATTACTGGGAAGGAACCACTGAAATATGATGCTGATATTGAAGCATTTGGAACAAATGTAATAGAGTTTGCAACTCCAGCCGTTGTTGAATACGAAGCACTCAATGACC
>JANYKN010000135.1 GCA_025361565.1 Bacteroidota bacterium
TTGTCCGTGTTATATGTAGGGTTAATTTTAAAATTATCCAGGTGCGAGAAAAGTTTCTAGTTGTTTTTAGTGCGTGCACGCGCAGATATTTTTCTCATATACTGTGTAACTTGTATTTGAGCCGTTAGTCCAATAATAATAAGTCCTATTATAGGTGAATTTCTTTTCAATATTTGCAATTTCTGATTGTGTGATATTGCAAGTATCAACTGTGGTAGTGGTTGTTCTATTTAAAGATGTCAACTCTGACGTAACAACTTGTTTCATAGCACACCGCCAGCAGCGATCATTTTTCTCGCAAGAAAAACAAATAATAATCAGAACTAAAAAGGTAAGACTTTTCATTATTGCTTATTTTTTAGAGTATTGGAGTTTGAACAAATTCTATCTTATCGTTGCAAAATACTAAATATTGCAATAGGCTAAGATATCTCGTCGTTTTGATTTACTCTTATTCGAATGATAGGCAACTTGATTGGGACTGAAAACCTTACATATAACGGCCAGCGGGTATGGGCAGTAAGTGTTACCTGACTTAGCCATCCGGCCACCAGTCCTGGTACTTTAGCAGAAAAGCTGTCCCGGCGGGCAAGCCACCATGGCGCAATTTTTGCCTCCCGATAGCTATCGGGACCCGGCGAACGATAATGCTGTCTCGGTTGCAGAATTTGTCCAGAGCCGCAGTCACGAATTTGATAGATGATTGAAAAGTTAAGTGTCAAGATAAAATTGTCAAGGTGGCGCGCAAAAATTGTGACAAGCTTATTGCCTATACCAGCGTTGTTAGCATTTGTGCTTATTTAAGAATCCAATCAGTCAGAAGAGGTTTTATTTCTTATCAGCATTTAATAGACTATTGGGATTTATCACGGGTAAGATGAAATCCTCAAGCGATGTACCCTTAAGTCTAGTGAATAGTATTCCCCTGGTAGTTGAATATGTTATAGATGCTAATGCATTACCTAATTTAGAATCAAGGTTTATATGATGTTTCTTATCTTGAATAGCTAATTCTTCTAGGTTTTCCACTTTAAAAATGAATACAAAATGAAAATCTCCTTTTGCCTCCTCTAGATTTCCGCCTTCACTCTTTGAAGTAACAGTCAATTTGAAATCTGCCTTAACCAATTTATCCTTTAGATTAAAACCTAAGTCAAAGTCCATATTAAACTCGTGTCCTTTACTTTTTTTTATCAGAAAATCAAATGGAGAGTCAATATGGCATTTTATTATCACCATCTTAACGAGATGGATCTTATCAGGTTCAAACAAATTGATCTTTTCAACCGACATTGGATACTTTATTTTCAGTTTTAAAATTAGTTGATTTTATTGGTTCAAAATCAACATTTGTGTCAATAAAGTCATTCTTCTTCACTGTAAGGTAAACGCTGCCACCTCCAAAAGATTGAAATGAAATTCGTTTTGGTACATATAATATTGTTTCGCCTAATTCCGCTTCCAATTTAGCAATGGAATGTAGAGTGAAATTGTGGTTTCCCCCAAGCCATTTACTAATTTCGGAGGGCTTTTTATCCATTTTATCAGCTAATTCCTTTTGAGAATATCCCTTCTCTTTAAGAAGTTGATTAATACGAACAACAATATCTGCGTATTTGTCGACAAAGATCTTAACGTCTTCTGGCATATTTGCCATCATCCGTTCTGCAACTTTGCTTTTCATAATTTATAGTATTATTGGGGAGTTTCCTTGAAAATCTGTTAAAGTACGATTATCTTTTTGTATCACAATAGTGCCATCCTGTAATGCTTGACTTATGCGGTTGGCAAAATTTTGAGCTTCATAAAATTTTAAGCTAATATCTTTACTTTTTTGGTCAGTGGATTCGTTTTTGATTCCGCCATTAAAAAGTACCACGATTGAATTTGAGATACGAAAACAATAAAGTCTAAGAGGAAAGTTAATGCCAATCTCATATATGTCAGGAATTCTGTGCTTCGGTTTTGGAGGTAGCGCTTGAGCTTTATTCTTAGTTCTATCAAAAAAGTCATCAATCGCACCATATCTGTTACCAATGCTATGGGTAATAAGACGTAAGAGTACATTTGCTTCAAAACTATAGGGTTTTTCTGGTCCTTCATATTTCATGAAAAAACGGTCTGTTTCACTATCGTCATTGTTTTCCCAATGCACAGTGTAAAAACTGCAAAGTTCACACTCATCAAACCATTTCTCAACTGCGAAAGTATTCACTTTAAAGCTAATTTCCAAATTTTATTCACTTAAAAGTTAATATATATTCTTAATACATTATAAATCAACAAATAGGAATAACGATTTAAGAATAAATATTTGCATTCTTTATTTCAGAATTGGCATAAAAGTAATATTTGAACTATGATTTTTCCTTAAGAAGATTGTTTAATTATTAACATTTGAGAAATTTTGTACAAACATATTTCCAGCTTTTTGAATTAGGATTGTACTTTCTGTGGGTTGACCTTAACTTGATCTGCAATAAGCAGATTATCCATGCAATGAGTTAATCCGCATAAATGCTAACGGCAGTTTCCCGCCGAAGCGGGACAGGTTGTCTAAAAACCTTTTTATTCTTAATATTCCTGATCGTTTTAGGTATTACTGAGCGACAAGCGGATTTCTTTCAACGGCAAAAACTCCCGGTAAAATACTTCCTTAAAACTTCGGATTTTGATCAAGACAGACTCTTTTTTACCAAAGAACATCAAAACAAGTATCCTCAGATACTCCTGAACACTCCTGATGTCAAAATATTAC
>JANYKN010000136.1 GCA_025361565.1 Bacteroidota bacterium
TCAATTTTTTTTTAACGCCTTTTTCTTTGCAGTTTCTTAACGCAATTTCACGGATGCGGTTCTCTCCCGTTGAATCTGCGTTGGTTCTATTTACTTTGTTTTCTCGCGTTAGCCTTTTTTTTCACCCATGCTGCATAACGGGCACGTGTAGCCGCCTGTGCCTCATTTTCCATAAATTTTAAATTCTGTACAGGCGTTTCATGCGGCATGGTCGGCTACACAGTGTTAAGCGCATGATTATCATTGTTTTAATTATTAATCCGCAAACAAATTTAATTCAAAATCAGTTTACCATTAAAATCATTATAAAACTTCACATCATTAACAATATGACGGCGGCGCAGCCGCCGCTTTATTGTTTGCTTTTTTTGTTTTCCTCAATGCACAAATTTTCAGTTTAGTGTTTTTAAGGGCAAAAAAAATATAAAAATCGTTTGCTTTTTTGTTTTTTGAAAATTAGTACAAATGGTTTAAAATTAGCACAATGCAAAAAACAAAAGTGCAAACACCGCTTGACCTTAAAAATGCTAAATTCAGCTTATTCCTTCAACCAACGCAATTTCTTCTTTTGTTAATTCATAAAGGTCATAAACCATTTTGTTGATTTTAATATTTGTTGATTTCAAATTGTCAAAAGAGTTATTTATTTCATTTGAATATTTAACGAAATACTCTTCCCATTCGTCTTGTTCAGTTAATTTTAGCTTTACTTTCTGTTTGTTGATTTCTTCTATAAATATTTTAAAATCGTACTTATAAAAGTCTTTTAATCTTGTATTTAATGAATTTATTTTTAAGTTTGATAAAATCCGATTATAGAATTTATTTTTTAATGAATTAATTCTCAAAGACGACTCAATTTGTAAATTTGCTAAATCTATAAATGCCTTTTGTTCTTCTTCATTTATGAGTATAAAAGGAAAATCATCAATAAAACCTGTTGAAAGTTCAAAATAATTATTGTTTTTGGGAGGTGTTTTAAGTTTCATTAAGTAATAACAAAGACTACTGTTTAAAATACATAAAAGGTATTTTAGCAAATTTGGATTTTCATGTTTAGGAACAAATGCATAAAGTCTTGCATTTCTAAATAATTGCCGATTTGTATCAAGTGCAAACTTCGGCCTATTTGTAGTTCCTGGATAAATAATTTTTATAGAATCGTAAATCCATTTTTCACGAGGGCGGTTTAATTGATACCATTTTAAACTTTCCGAATAATCCTTGCGTCCTTGACTTCTAGATTTTAATTTGTCCGAAAACTGATTCAAGTAATTATAAACATTAGGAAAATCAGACATTAACTTATCTATAGAATATAATTTGGTTTTATCATTCTCTTGGTAATATGGATAAATACAATAAATAGAAGGTTCATTCAAAAACCAGCTTTCAAGATCATCTGGACCTAATATTGGATAGATAATTTCCTTTTCAAAATTATTAGCATTAACTGTTTCTGAAGAAACGAAAAATATTTCATCCGCACTTGAAACTACACCTGTTTTAGCACTGCCTAATTGATTTCCTTTTACTATTGAATTATTAGCCAATATTTTATCATAAACAGATGAATCACCAACAATAACTTTTTGTGATGAAAAATTTTCGTTACTTAAATGATTTAAGCTTTTAATGACAATTTCATTATTAAGAGTATAAGCATCTTTAATAATTATTGAAGAGTTTATTGAACGTGAAAATATAAAAATACCAGTATATGTTGTAGCTCCATCAAAGAGCTGACTTTCAGATGAAAATTTGATTATTTCTGTCGAAGCGTTATTAGTGATGAATTGCCTTAAACCAATTCCAGAATTTGCATAAATAAATTGATAACTAGAAATTATTGAATAAAGTCCTTTCGATTTTAAAAGCGAAATTGATTTTTCGATAAACAAACTTGATAAGTCAAATTTATTGGAAGCTGAAACATATTTATCTTTGTAATAGGCAACTTGATTTTCAGGTATAAATTCTACTCTTACATAAGGTGGATTTCCGATTACTACATCAAAACCTCCATTACCCACTATTCCAGAGAATTCAGTTTTCCAATCAAACACCTTATTTCCAGCAATTTCCGGACTATCAATAAGGGAATTACCACATTTAATATTATTATTCAAATCAGACAATTTACGGTCTTTTTTAGCAGTCCGCAACCATAAAGATAATTTGGCGATTTCGACACTTTCTTCGTTAATGTCTACACCGAAAATATTGTTTTCCAAAATATTTTTATCGGTGTCGAACATTCGCAATTTATCGCCTGTCAAATCGCTGATTAAATCATCAATTTGTTTATGCTCTTTAATTAAAAAATCCAATGCCGAATTTAAAAATGCACCACTGCCGCAGGCAGGGTCAAGTATTTTTAAAGTTATTAACCAGTTTTTATATTCTTGAAATTTGGTAAATAATTCCTTCCCTTGCTTGGTTATTTTGCCGTTTTTGGAGTATAATTCAGTAATTTCAATTTGTGATATTTCTAATTCTTCTTGTTTGTCTTTACACAGCTTTCCAACAGTGCTTTCAACAATGTATGTTGTAATGTATTTTGGCGTATAAAATACACCGTCTTTTTTGCGTTTTGTTTTTGATTTTTCAACCGCTTCGCCTTTTAGTTCGGCTGATATTTCTTCTATTTCGTTTAATGAATGTTCAAAAATATGACCTAAAATATTTACATCTATGTCTGTATTAAAATCATACGCTGATAATTTTGGGCAATGCATTAATAAAAGATTGTCTTCTATAATCGTCTTTTCGTGGTCTAATAATTCATCTGGTTTAAATAGTCCGCCGTTGTATCCAGGAAATTCGAAGGTTTCAAGTTTTTTGCCAACGTCTAAATAATTGAATAGCTTTTGAAAACGGTTGTAAAGTGGCGCATAGGCATCGTTTGATTTAAGCGTTTTCCATTGGTCAATTATTTTTTGAATGGAATTTGGTGGGCAAAGCCCGCTATCTTCGCCAAAATAAACAAACAAAAAACGGTCAAGTAATTTTTGTGATTTTTTGAATAAGGTTAATTTGTCGTATTGGGTATTGTTTTTTACAAGATTTTCAAATATCTGGTCTTTAAATGCTTTGTAATCTTTATAAAACTTGTCGGAAATATTTTCTTCGTGATACTTCGTTTCTTCTTTCATTTTCAACGGTATATTGTTGAAAATACTTTCTTGTGAAAGAATTAAATAGAACAGTTTAAAATCTTGTTCTTTAAATTCAAACAAGTCAAATTCTTCATATTCAGTCGAATTGTCAATATAGAAACGCAAATAATGAAAATTTGAAGTAATTACATATCTACAATCTGGTTGATTATTCTTATAATTAAATGCTTGGTTTCTAATATTTTCAAGATTAAACGTCTTTGCTGATTTTAACTCAATTACGCCAATTGCAGAATTATTTTGGATAATTGCGCCGTCTGCTTTTTTGCTGTCAGTTTGGTTTTTATATTCGGTTGTCAAATTGTAGTTTAAGTCTGGTCTTATTGTATATCCCAAAGACTGAACAAAAATTTCTCTCAAAAATCCTTCCTGATAGTTTTCTTCTTTGAGGTGCAAAATATCAGATAAACGAAGTTTGTCTCCATAAAACTGTTTGAATTGTTCAAATGCTTTGATTACCTTGTCGTTGTCGAGGTTTTTTAAGTATTTGTTTATTACGGATTTCTGGAATATTGACATTAGAATCTATTAATTTTAATCTTTCCCATGAAAAAATTTGTATATATTGGTGTAAAAATTGTACCTTTGCAATAATAATCAGTCTGCACTGTCTGAAAGTCGGCTTCATGCCGTTGAAGGGTATCCTTCTTAGGACAAATGAGGGCTGATTTTGTTATTTATGGTTAATGGATTTTTCTTATTATAATAGTTCTTATTCCCTCTAAATTTAGTGCTATCATACAAATCAACGACTAACGATATTTTATCCTGAAGATAATCATAAAACCTCGTTTCTCCTTTTTCGAAAACTCTTTGAACAGCCCAACAACAATAATCAGCAATGGCAAAAATAGGCTCAACGGTAAATGGCTGTACATTGAAGTTTACTTTTGATGCAATTTCTTTTTCATTGTCCTTACTCTTATATCTTACAATAGCCTTCTGCAAAGCAAGTTGTAAGTTTTGATATTCTGTACTACTCTTACGTTGTGCAATGTTTAAAATAAGCTTAGGGTGCTTTGTTAATTTGTTTTTTAGCAAATGGGATAATAAATCGGCATAAAATTCATTTCCCTTTCCATTATGTTTCCGCTCGTAAATGCCAATTATTTTACGGGCTACCACAGCCTCAAATGAAAAATCTATTTTCAGTATGAAATCAAAAAATTCTTTACGAATCTCAGGTAAATCATCTTTTGCGTGAAAGTAGAAACCCCCTTTTTCTATTCTTTTTAATACACTTGGGATATTCTTATAATAAGTGCTTTGTGATATTTCTGCTTGCTTTTCAAAGATTGAATTTCTTAATTCATTAATAGGCTGTTTAATTTTTATCATTCCTAAAATAAATGTATTAGAAACTCCTTCCGAACCAATTATTGGCATTTTACCTTTACCGTAGAATGTTGTATCTCCTGCCTCATCCAAAAACCTATGATACTCTTTGATATCTCCCATTCATTTAAAAATTATTTGCAAAGGTCAATGCTAAAATATTTAGATAAAATGTTTCTAAAACATAAATCTTTTCTTACAATACAAAAATAGAAAATGTATTTAATAATAGTACCGATGTTGAAAAATTCGGATTCTATTTGCGCTTAACGGTAACTTGTAGCCGTCGTTTGCCCTTGTACAGAGGTTTCGCGACGCGAAACCGATTCAAGGGCAAATGACCGGCTACAAAATGTTATGCAGCCGTGTTTTATTCTTTTGTCAGTCAGTATGTTAATA
>JANYKN010000061.1 GCA_025361565.1 Bacteroidota bacterium
AATGTTCCATCAGTTTGCGTTCCTGTTTTTTGTTCAGTTTATTGGTAACCCAATAAGTTATAGCATAAAAAGGCATTACCAATGCCGCAACCAGGGCAAGTTTCCAATTGTAAACGAACATAAAGGCAAAAGAAAAGCCAAAAATAATGGCAGTTTTTTACCTTTTATAAAGTGATTGAGATTTAATGATTTCATTCAAGTAATATACATTTATTTTGCAAAGAGATAAGGAAATGATTTTCCAATGCTAAAACCAATTTCATATATAATTTCTTTGGCAAAAAGGAGGAGAATAATTAAGGAAAATAATGTTAGTAAAAATTTTCTACTTAGAATAATGCTTGAACTACCATTATTTAATATTTTCAAATTAAATCTTTTCATAAATAAAAATTTAAACTAATTCTAAAACAAAAATATTTGATTACCTGATTTTTTTACATTATTGCCCGGATAATTTTAAAATGTCATACATACCACTAATAAGTATTTCATTCGGTATTTGATTATAAAATTAAAAACAAATATAGAAATTTAGGTGCTAAACAGAAATAAATGCAATTAATGGTACTAATACATTTAAGTTGTTTTAACCGGACAACAATGATATTAAAAATTAATTACTCGCTTCTTCCTTAATCCATTTGCCAAGGGAATAACCAATTTCATAAACAACATCTTTTCCAAACCAGGTTAGAGCAACTGTACCTCCTAAAATTTCAATTAATCCGAGAAAACCACCATTAATATTACGGATCTCTTCTTGTGATAAAATTATCAAATTATCTTTTTTTGCTTTCATATTACTAATATTAATATTATATTAATTAAATCCATCATGAGTTCCATTCACTCCATCACTTACTCCCTCAATAAAATAATCTACAAGTAAAGCAGCACATGGCGCCATAACATAATACCAGCCAGGAACCCATTTACCTCCATTAGTGTCTTTATTTTCTCCTATATCCATTTCCTGAACGCCAATTTCTTCCAATTCTAAAGTTTTCATTTTTAAATTTTTAAAAGTTAATAAAACATGTTATACCAAAACATTTGAGTGCACCTATTTGTTTTTGGTCATACAAATGTCATCAATCAAACTCTCAAATTTTGAGAGTGGCAAAAAAATCTTAAAAATTTATTAAAAATTTCAAATTAGTATAACCTCCATTGATTTCCATTGCCCTCTGTGGGCTTAATTCTTTTGTGTAAAACCCGAATTTAAAACTTACTTCTTCTTCGTAGACATACGATTGTAGATAGATATCGTATTTTACTGGCGCATTTAACTGTTTCATTGCATCCAAAAGCCTAAAAAGACTGGCTTCTGAAATTTTCAGCCGATCAGCAACTTCCTTAGGTCTACCTGTTGCACGCAATCTTATCAATTGATCCAATTGCTCAATTTGGCTTATTTGTTCTTCCAGTTTTGCCATATCTTTGGTTTTAATTGTTTAATCCGGTTTAATAAATATAGTGCCGCCCCTATTCCTAAATCTACTGTAAATGAATTGTTATTTTAATGTTTGTTTTCGGGGCGGCACCTTTTTTTTGGTATATGTTTGTGTTTGTTGTTTTTTATCTTTTAATCATTATACAGAAAAGTTGTAAATAGTACACTGATTAATATGATTGTTAAGATTGATTAAGATTTTTAATTTAAGATTGGCATAGCCAAATATGATTAATTAAGATGAGAAACGTTTAAGTATTTACCGTAAGGAAAATCATAAAATATCATAATTGACTTAGTCAATCATAATTTCTATCTTAATAATCCTAAAATATCAGTGTACCATAATTTGTATAGAGTCGATTATATAATTGCTTCACTCACCAGCATTGGAAACTGCTGTTTCCACATTTGATTATATTTACCTTCTTTATTAAAAAGCTCATCATGTGTGCCTTCTTCCATTACGTTGCCTTGTTCAAGCACCACAATTTTATCGGCATTTACCACGCTGCTTAGCCTGTGGGCTATTAAAATGATTGTTTTGCCTTGGCTTTTTAATTCTTGTATGGTGTTTTGCACATAGCTTTCCGATTCAGAATCAAGGGAAGAAGTGGCTTCATCCAACAACAATATTTCAGGATCGCGGTATAATGCACGTGCAATAGCCAGGCGCTGCTTTTGTCCGCCCGAAAGAGTTGCACCATTT
>JANYKN010000071.1 GCA_025361565.1 Bacteroidota bacterium
AATGAAATATATCAAGCAATGGGTTATAAAAAAGCACCTTTTAACCTGAAAAAATTTGTGTTACCCCAGAAATAAAAAATAAAACATCATTGAATTGTTTAATAGATACTTATGAATTTATGTAAAGCAAGTTGGGTTAAGTTTAGTGTCTGTCATTTGTCATACCGTTACTTTTTGGTTTATAAATCAATTTGTGTAATCATTATATCCAATTAGTATCATATCATGCCTAAAAATCACAAGCAAGCGCATTTTTTTTATTGGTGTCAAACGGTCGGGTGTCGACGCCTTAGGGGATGCCGAGGAGATGAACCTATCAAACGATAAGAACCTTGCCAAAGATCGATGCACTTGGCATACCACTAAACCCCTATAGCGTATGGAATCTTTTTAACGGGCGTTAATTTTTTCTTTAATCAAGTAGTTGTCATTTTGCTTTATTATAGTCCAGTTATCATTAAGCTTTAAAGTCCAACCAGCTCCCGATATAATTTGCCCTTCAATATTAATATTATCAGCTGTGACAATTGCTTTTTTAGAAGTAATTAAACACCCTTTATCAATTACTCTTAAAAATCCCCATTTATCAGATATATCAATTATAGGCCAAACAGTTCCAAGTGTATCTAATGGATGAGGACTCATGTATAAGCCAAGTTCTGCGCTTAACAAATCTATTATTATTACCGGATTTTTTGTAAACCTAATTCTATAGTCATATAATACTTTTTCTTTCTTATTATTTATTCCCACTTCCTGCTTATAGATTTTCATATAGGGATAACGGACTTTTGATTGATTAAACCAATTGACTGTATCATTAGAAATATCAATCTTTAATAAATGCTGTAACAATAAACCCAAATCGTCTCCGCATTTAAGTTTTGTTTGCCATAAATTGCCGGTCTCATCCAGTAGGTATGCGTATAAAAGTCCTGAATAATATCCAAATGATCGAACGCATGAACCTTCATTATCTAAGTATTTCAATTTCTGTTCAATTATTTTATCTTTTATTTCAGATTGAGAAGGGCAACACAACTTATATGCTGTATAGTCTGCCAATCCTTCGTGCAATTCAAATCTGCTTTCCATTGTATCTGCACCGGAAAAAAGTTGCCGCCTGTATTGCCTGAAAAGAAGCGCATCTCTTATTGCCCTATTACGATCTTCTCCTATTGCAATGATAGCTTCCAACAGTGCATGCCATTCTAATTGAAGATATATACGGCCATCCATTTTATCCATGTGATTATTGCAATACCCTTCGCAATTGAATCCGAGTTCTCCCTGTATCCTATGAAACGATTCGTGAATATAAGTGAGATATAATTGGAACGTGTCCTTTTTGTTAAAAGGATAGGATATCACCACCCATGATTTTCCTGCAAATTTAGTGGCTGTGGATGCTACAATTTTCTCTTCAGGATATTTCCCCACATAAACCGCTCCTTTGAGACTCAATTGACCTTCCATATCCAGTTGATTGGACACAATCAATTTTGATGTTTTATCAATTACAAGTATAGGTCCATACAAACTTTTGCCCCAAAGCTTTCCATTATCTTTATCGCAAATCTTTTTAACTCTTTCAAATTGATAATATAATGTATCCAGCGGCATGTCAACTTGAGCATATAATATCAAGCTGTACGGGAGAATTATAAATATCAACGAAATCTTTCTCATGTGCTATATTTTTTAAGTTTGACTAACATTGAGTGTATGCAGCGTGCGGGAGTTCGTGGCTACTTCACTATCCTCCGTTACTACCCTTGCCAGCGATTTCTGAACATGCAAATTACCCTGAAACCTGCATGATAAACACTGTGCTGAATTAGACCTCACTAGCTTTCGGCGGCATAATGTCACTGAAAACTAGTATTTTTGAGATTTACTTTTAAATAAAATTCTCCAACAAGATTTAAACCACAATAGGGCTCGTAACTCGAAAGGTTACTTCTCGTAAGTGAGGTACTAAGTATGCCATATTAAGGCCCTCCTTTTTTTGGCCCATCTGTGCCTTAAATTCTAAATTGTTGGGCATAGTTATTTTTTATTTATTAGCGCAATTGTAAATTCTAAAACTCTATCAATTTCTTTCCGTTCATCTTCAAACGAATTTTCAACGATAAAGTCAGGTACAACACCTCGATTGTCATCAACACCACATGCATTGTAATATTTTTTTTTTGAAACTATTATTTTAAATTCTGTATTTGGTAATTTGAATTTGTATATATCTCCAAAACATGCAGTGACTCCACCTGTCTCTTCTCCTATTAGTTTACCTCTGTTATAACACTTAATCTCAGAAGCCAGTCCACTTGCACTTGAAAAGGTACTACTTCCAATTAGCAAAAATAATTGACCTTGATACCGTAAAGGATTATTACGCAATTTTATTTTTGAGGTCTCAATTGTATCGGCAACCATTGTTCCAACAATCCTTTTTCCAGGAGTTATCCAATTTAAGTTGCCATCAGCAACCAACTCATTGCTAACTCTTACGTTGGCAGAATCAAACATACAAAAATTACAATTTGAAATATACTGCATCAATTCATCTACCAAATGAGAATCACCACCCGCATTTTTACGCAAATCAATAATCAAATTTGGAATCCTAGCTTTCTGAATATATCGAAAAGTACTATCTAAAAATTGGCTAAAAAGATCGTAATTACTGAATCCACCAATTTCCATTAAACAAACGTTATTTGTTAGAGTTTTAAATCGAAAGTCAATCCCTGGTGAAATTAGTCTAGAAAATTGCAGCTTATTCGAAAGAAAGCC
>JANYKN010000099.1 GCA_025361565.1 Bacteroidota bacterium
GCGGAATTTTGGAATTTGCCGGATAAATATAAAAATGTTATTTATCCGGATTGTCCACATTCAATTTCGGTTGAAGGGGAATACTACGAGTATAAATCAGCAAAAGGAATTGAAAAATGGTGTCTGATATAAACATTCTTCAATCACACCCAGACAAACTTCTTTTAGATCATGTTAAGGGTGTAATTAAAAATGCGAAAAAGCTTACCAACTCCCGAATTGCGGAGATGGTCGCAATTTTTCATGATTTAGGGAAGATCAATCCAAACTTTCAGAATAAACTTGATCCAAAAAAAACCGCATTTGGGTATGCCAATCATTCCTATTTGTCAGCTTACACTTTTTTCTGTGTCTTCGGTTGTTCCAGACAAAACATGGAAGCATTGAAGCAGTTTTTAGAAGTTGATACTTTCAACCAAAATGATCTGATCGCATTAACAGTATCAATTGCCAAACATCATGGTAATCTGCCTGATTTTTCTCCTACAGATCACTCTGGTACAGGAGCAAGTATTCTATCAAAAGACGAAAATACAGCGTTATACAGTTTTCTTAATCAGGAAAAAAACTTACCGATTTATGAATTTGTTAATCATTTTATAAGCATTGAGGATTTCCGGCAACTTCTTACAAACCCTAAGGTACAACAGGGCTACATTGAACAATTGGTTTTCAAAGGAGAAAATAATAAATCTGCATTGGATTTCTTTTTAGATAACCAGTTTGTGTTTGCAAGTGTGATACAGGCTGACAAAGCCGATGCCGGAAAGATTGGAAATATTATTGAGGAGCAACAGGAAACTGTTCAAATATTCTCAAGTAGTTTTAGTCTGCAACTTGATTCTTATTTGAGTAAACTAAATCAGAATTCTGAACTCAATAAATTAAGAACAACAATCAGGAATCATGCAGTTCAAAATATACGTGAAGAGTTGAAGAATAATGAACATGTTTATGAGCTTACTGCTCCTACCGGTTCGGGGAAAACATTGATGCTGCTTTCATTGGCTTCGGAAATAATCAAGGAAAAGGGAGCCAAAAGAATCATTTATGCATTACCTTACCTATCCATCACAGAACAAGTTGAAGCTGAGGTCTTGAGAATATTTGAAGGCAATGATGCTTTTATTCAACGAATAGATTCAAAATCGGAAAATTGCCGATTTGAAAAAATACAGCAAGAATTGGATAATAACCCAACTGAGGAAAGGATTTTAGAAGCTAATATTTTGGAGTTTCAGGAAAACACGTTTGCCTATCCTTTTGTTATTACAACATTTGTCCGCTTTTTTGAAACCCTGCTAAGCAACCGAAATGCGGAATTATTGAAATTGCCAAATTTCTCAAACTGCATTTTTTTACTGGATGAAATACAAGCTTTACCTCCCCGCTTGTATGGGTTCTTTGTTGCTTATCTGAGTAATTTCTGTAAAAAGTTTAATAGCTATGCGATCATCTCAACGGCAACCCAACCAAATTTTAATATACCGCAGAATAACCCAAATGCAAAAAACTTCTTTCCTGATTATAAAGCACCAACACCGCTACTGCCTTTGTCCTATTTTGAAAATGATCTGTTCAATCGTTATCAAATCGAATTCAATAAAGAGCCATTAGAGCTTGATGCATTAAAAGAACAAATACTTTTGGAAAACCAATCGACTTTGATCATCCTAAATACATTAGATGACACCAAAGAATTATTCAAACTGCTAAAAGTAGAATTGGATTCAGAAGAAATATTATTATTGAACACTCATTTTACCCCAGAACATCGAAAGCAAAAAATAACTTTCGCCAAAGAACGATTAAATCAAAAAAGAAGAATTATTGTTGTTTCAACTCAACTAATTGAGGCAGGTGTTGATATTGATTTCCCAGTATTATATCGTGACTTTGCTACTGTATCAAGTATAGTACAATCTGCTGGTCGTTGTAATAGAAACGGCAACCTTGATTCATTTGGAAAAGTAAGGCTTTTCAAATTAAGGAATAAAGGCAAAATTCGTGCAGATCTCATCTATAGAGGGAAAGACAGCGAAATATTAAGATTTACAAAAGATTCGTTTATCAAAAATCATTATCAAGAAATAGAACTGTTAGAAGTACAAAGACAATTCTTCAATAAAATACAATCTGATTTGGATTGGGCAAAACATTCGCAAGATGGGATCAAGCCGGATTTTGATTTTATTAAAGATATTCAAGAATGTCAATTCGACAAAATCGGGAAGTTTCAAATAATCGACAAAAAACTCTTTGGGGAAGAAGTCCAATATTTTGTTGCCAAGAATGGCTGTGATAATCAGTTTGAAGTGTTATTGCAATTGCATAATGAACTAATCGAACTATTAAAGGATTCAGTAGAATATTCTATTTTGAAAATGAAAAAGAAAAGTATTGAAGTCCATTTGAAAAAGATGTCAGGACAAATTGTGCAAGTTCGTCTAAATAAAAATCAGATTAAACCACTGCAAGGAAGCGATAGACTCTATTTTACCCTATACAAAATAGCTGATGGTTCTTATTCTTTTGAAAATGGAATTGAT
>JANYKN010000126.1 GCA_025361565.1 Bacteroidota bacterium
CTTAATATCAGCCAGATACTCTAAACAGGCCTTATCTGTGGAAAATCTTTGAGTAAACTTTATAAGCTCTTCTCCTTCAAATTTGTTCATAAATTATTATTTTTGAATCAAATATAATAGAATTTATGTAAACACCTCAAATTATTTTTATAATCTAAATTATTCTGTTTTAGATTTGACAAAAACTTTTTCTAATTTGCCTTTGTTGTATAGTGCATCATAAAGTATATTGCCACTGATATCAAAGGTTTTAATCCTGCCATGTTTTTTGTCGTCTTTATAATTTATTTCTGTTTCGGGTTTTGAATTGGTGTACCACGAGAGCCATCGACCATCTTTTTTGCCCGCTTTGTAATTTTCTTCTCTTACTTTTACACCACTTTGCTCAAAAAAAGTCCAAAGTCCATTTTTTTCTCCATTCAAATAATAGCCGTTTATATTTTCTTTTCCATCCGGAAAGAATGTAGTATATTGTCCATTGTATAAACCGTCCTTGTAACTTTCTAATAATTGGTTAATGCCATTTTCATTGAAATATCTGGCAACTCCATCTTTGATATTTTCTTTATAGTAAATTTCGTATTCTTTAACACCATTGTCGTACCACGATTCCCATTTCCCATTCATTTTGCGGTCTAAAAATGTGCCAGACATATATTTTTTTCCATTTTCGTACCATGAAGTCCATGGACCTTCTTCTTGTCCGTTAACAAATTCGCCCTGGTAGAAAACTTGGCCATTTTCGTAATTTACTACCCATAGCCCGTTTTTAAGGTCGTCAACATAATTTCCTGTTTTCCAAACTGAGCCGTTTCCATACCAATAGGTCCACAATCCATTCATTTTACCTTTCGAAAAATTTCCTTCATTTCCTTTTTGACCATCGGTGCGCCAATAGGTCCATTTTCCATCTTGGATTCCGTTTTCAAAATTCCCTTCAATATCTAATTTCCCATCTTCGAGCCACCAGGTTGCTTTTCCATGTTTTTGATCTTGCTTGAATTCAATTTCGCTGCTTTTTTTGCCATTCGCATACCAAGTAGTATGCAAACCTTCTTTTAATCCATTTTTAAAGCTTCCGGTAAACTTTTTTTCACCGGTTTCATACCAAAAATTCCAAATGCCATCTTTCTTGCCATCAAGCATTTGTCCTTCCATTTCAAGTTTTCCGTTTTCGAACCAGGTTTTGCTTGAGCCCGAACCATAATTCATTTCGGTCCAGCGGTTTCCTTCTCTAAACCAAGATTGCCATAAGCCTATTTTTTCACCGTTTTTATAAAGTCCTTTTTTTAATACTTTTCCATTTGAATAATAGGTAATCCATAACGAATCATGTTTGCCATTTTTGTAAAAGCCGCTTTCTTCAACTTTGCCATCAGGCAACCAACTTGTATAAATTCCATTTCCATTCTTTACCAAAGTATCGCCTTGTGGAGAATAAAGGTTCATGAATTTAACATCATCATTGGTTAAATACAATTCTTCTTTTACTTTTTTACCTTTATTGTTAAAAGTTGTCCAAATGCTGTCGCGATCATCATTTTTGTAGAAACCGCTAATTAAAAGATTTCCATCCTTGTCCCATTCGAGGTAATGCCCATTTTTTAAACCTTGTTTGACTTCTCCCTCATTTTCTTTTTTACCGTTAGGAAAGAAATAAGTTACCCTTCCGTTTGGAACACCAAAATTATATTCAACTTCCTGAACCAGAATGCCTTCTTCATTCCAGTATTTCCAAAGGCCAATTTCTTTACCACTATCGGATGTTTTACCTTCAGATCGTTTTTGTTTGTTTTTCCAGTAATCAGTATATGTTTTTTGCTGGGCAAATAAGGTGCTGAATAACAATAATGTAGCAGCTAAGAATATGTATTTCATATTTGTAAATATTATAGATTTTCAATGATTGTTGATTACGTTTATCAATCGGATTAACGTAAATTTTAATCCGTTTTCATGATGAAATAAAAATTATTATTCAATTGATTTCAGGTTTAATAACCTAAAAGTATTAAAATTATTGTTATTAATAATGAATACTTATCTGCAAGTTGAATGAATTGGAATTTGGATTTCTACAAATTGCATTTTTTAAAAGGAATCCATGAAGTAGAAACTAGGTAAGTAAAGAATGTTTTCTGGTAATATATCTTACCGGGTACCAAGATGCTATAAATCCAATCATTACAACCGTTGAAAAAACATAAATAAAATCCATAATCTGCATTTCAACAGGATAGTTTGTAACGATAAAACTTTCTGGAAAGCGGATAATGCCAAATTTCAGTTGTATCATTGCAATGATTGCTCCGAGAATTAATCCTGCAAAAGCACCAATAATTGAAATTAACCAACCTTCGATTAAGAATATATTACGGATTAGCTTGTTGGTAGCTCCCATATTCTGGAGGGTAATAATATCTTTCTTTTTGTCGATGATGAGCATGGTAAGTGAACCTGTTAAATTAAACGAGGCGATGATCAGAATAAATGAAAGAATTAAAAAAATGGCCCATTTCTCAGTCTGCATTACTTTATATAAAAATTCGTGCTGCTGGAACCGGTTCTTAACTACAAAAGTTTTTTTAAGCTTGTCTTCGAGTTTTTTCTGGAACATTAAAGCATCAACTCCTGTTTTTAA
This sequence comes from Bacteroidota bacterium, assembly GCA_025361565.1. Classification (GTDB taxonomy): domain Bacteria; phylum Bacteroidota; class Bacteroidia; order Bacteroidales; family NBLH01; genus NBLH01. The sequence continues at coordinate 2,642 of JANYKN010000126.1, forward strand.
TTTGATTTCAATGGAACTGACCTCGTCGGTATATTCAAGTAAATTTCGTGCAAAATCAATGGGGACAATAATCGTTTCGGTATTGTAATCATCCTGTAAGACAGAAAAAATTCCAATTGGGAAAATAGATTTTGTGTTAAACACATCAAGATTTGTAAGGCTTGGCTGTGAATTTCGCTTTGGGGCTACAATTTTAATTGGTTTAATCAGGTTTAAGTTCAACGAAAGCCTGTTGGCTAACAAATGGCCTAAAACAGCGTATTCTCCGTGTTCATCTTTTAAAGTGAACACACCATTAATTATCATGCTGTCAATACCGCTGGTTTCGGTGTAATTGTCCGAAACCCCTTTTAATCTTGCAATATCTTGTTTGTTATCGTATTCGAGCATTGCATTTTCTTCAAGTACTTCGGTAAATGAAAAAATCCCATCAAACGTTTTAATTTGTTTGATGATGGAATCATTTGACGGAAAAACTTTTCCTTCGGCCAACGTTATTTTTAAATCGGGATCAAAAGCATTAAAAAAAGATTTAATTAAACTGTCAAAGCCATTAAATACAGATAGAATAACAATTAGCGCCATTGTCATTACAGTAACTCCCAAAACTGAAAGCGCTGAAATTATGTTGATCAGGTTTGTTGATTTCTTTGCAAATAAGTATCGTTTGGATATAAATAATGACAAGTTCATTAATGGATGATTAGATGCTTGAATGTGAAAATGAGTAAATCAATCTAACTAATTTTAAATAAAATTTAGGGACTTATTTACCTTAATAAGTCATCAATTTTTTGAGCATGGTCAAGTGAGTCATCAATAAAGAACTTAAAATCGGCCAATTTACGCACCTGGTTTTTAATGTTTTTGCCAATCTCAAATTTAATTTTCCTCGCATCAGCCGAAATCATTTCTAAAACTTTGTCAATTTCGTTTGTTGGAAATATACTTAGATAAACCCTTGCAATGGATAAATCGGAACTGAGCCTAACCGCAGTAACTGTAATTAATTTACCTTGATAGGTTAAAGAATGTTGCTGAAAATAAGTACTTAGCTCTTTCTGCATCAATCTTTCTACTTTTTTTAAACGGGTCGATTCCATTTTATTAATTTTCTTAATTTTGATTTTAATTCAAGCATTTAATTATTTAAATAAATTTATTGTTTGATAAATAAATTTAATCTTTTTTCTAAATTTATACAATTATTGAAACCATTACAGTCAATACAATTTTTTAAGTTTTAAAAAACAAGAATGAATACATTGATGGTTCGCTACAAAAGTAAATAAAAAAACAAGACTTGTGTTTTTAGAAAATCGGAAGTTCAAATTATTGGGTTTTTCATTTTTATTGATATTCATTTCAATATCAAATTCCTATGCCCAATATAACAAAAATGAATTCCCATCTCCAGGGACTAATTTTGTTATGGCTAAATCGAAAATATTTCCTCAACGAAAAATAACTATCCGAGATTTGGGAAACAATGTTTGGGATTTCTCCATGTTTAATCCTTCAGAGTTTGATACCATCCGGTTAATTGAGCCGAACAAAACAAGATATGGAAAACGTTTTCCGGAATCAAATGTTGCAATGGTGATAAATCCGTTGAAAATAGAATATCTTTCAATCGATTCAGGAAATGTATATTTAACTGGGCTTATTGATGATTTTATGGAGAAAAATTTGCCTGTACTACTCAGCTTTACAGATAAATTATTGTATAAAAATCCTCACCTGGCTATAGATCAGGAATATTCCGATACTTCTACTACTCATTTTGCTGCGCCATATTATCATCTTCCGGGAACAGATTCTATTAAGGCTGATATTTTTTATGTTCGTACAGGAAGAGTTGATGCTTCGGGAGAATTAATTACTCCACTTGGTAAATATAAGGTTGATCGGGAAGTAATTTTTGTCGAAAAAAGAGTTAGGGGATTCAAATACTCTGTTTTTGGATGGACTCCAGCACCCGAATATTCATTAGACAAGCATTATACTTTTTACCGATGGTATAACAAAGACAACAAATTACCAATAGCCGAGGCTTATTTAAACGATCAGGATTTAATTGAATATGTTAGCTATCAATACGATTCGCCGTTAAGGCTTAATTTTACTGGAGATGATGTTTCTTGCAAAGGCGGTTCTAATGGGGAGGTGGATTTAACAGTAATCGGAGGAATTCCCGATTATACTTATCAATGGACAAATGGTGCTACCAGTCAGGATTTGAAAGGTGTAAAAGCCGGAACATATCGTGTGGTTGTAACTGATAATCGTGGAAGAACAATTTCTTCGTATTACACAGTTTCTGAGCCTATTATAGAATTACAAGCCAGAGTAGATGTTCAAAATATTAGTTGCCATGGCAATAAAGATGGCAAAGTTCAACTCAATATTCTAGGAGGAAAAGCACCTTATGATTTTGCCTGGTCAAACGATTCGATAAACGAAACAATGATAAACCTATCACCCGGGAAAATAAAATACATGGTAATAGATGCAGGTGGTTGCAGGATAGTAGACAGTATTGAAATTACCCAGCCTGATAAAAAATTATCTTGTGATTTTGTTGAAAAACATGTTTCGTGTCATGATGGGAATGACGGTTCCGCCGAAGTTTTGCCCGATGGTGGTACTCCTCCATATCGTTTTTTATGGAGTGATGGCGATACCAGCCGGATTAAAATCAATATGCATGCAGGGCTGCACCAGGTTACTGTTTATGATTTAAACAATTGCAGTTTAAGTAAAACGGTAACCATCAAACAACCAGAAACTCCTGTTAAAATAGTCAAAGATATCAGACCTGTGAGTTGTTTCGGAGGTAATGATGGAAGCGTTGAACTTGATGTTTCGGGAGGTAAGGCACCTTATCAGTATTTTTGGTCAGACAGCTCTAACAATAAATATTTAAAGGGATATCCATCAGGAACATACTTAGTGGAAGTGCTCGATAAAAACGGTTGCATGGTTAAAGAAAGTATCATTATTTCTCAGCCAACTTCAGCACTGCAAATGAAATATGCTAAAAAAGACGTGAATTGTTTTGGTGGTTTTGATGGAGAAATAACGTTAAATGTAAGCGGAGGAAGCCCACCATATATTTATAATTGGTCAAATAGCTCAGATAAACCTGATTTAAAGAAAATTGGAAGAGGAGTTTATACTATTAAATTGAGCGATAAAAATCAATGTAACGTTTCTGAAACTGTTGAAATTTTATCTCCCGAAAAAGCTCTGTTTGCAGATTTTGAAAAGAAAGATGTAAAATGCCGCAATGGAAACGAAGGTTCAATTAATTTGACTGTTGAAGGTGGAACTCCCGATTATAAATATGTTTGGTCCAATAAATCGACCAACGAGGATTTGGAAGGCATTAAAGCAGGAAATTATGAGGTTACAGTTATCGATAAAAACCTATGCGAAATTAAAAAGACGATTGCGATTGGGGAGCCTGAAACCCAAATAGAAATTACCTTTGAGAAAATTGATGTGAATTGCCATGGTGAAAAATCCGGATCTATTTATTTGAGCGTAAAAGGAGGAAAGCCCGGCTATGATTATGAATGGTCAACCGGTGAAAATTCGCCCAGTTTAATTGGGGTGGGGGCAGGAAAATATACTGCAAGTGTTACTGATAATCTACTTTGTAGGCAATCTAAAATCATTGAGGTTTTTGAACCAGAAAAGCTAAGGATTAAATCAGCGCTTACAAATCCTGATAACGACCAGCAAAATGGTTCAATAAAAATTGAGGTTTTAGGAGGAACAAAGCCATATTCAATACTTTGGGACAATGGGCTATCAACTAGCGAAGTCAAAAATCTGGGCACCGGAATCCACGAAGTGCAGATTAAAGACTCAAAAGATTGTATTTTGAATGAAGAGATTGAGTTGAAAGGGAAATAATTGAAATATTCCAAAGAAGAAATTATACTTCAGGAAATGAAGAATTCGAAAGTGAAGAGATTTGGCATTATCCAAATCACTTTTCAGCATATAATTTAAAAATGTAGCAATTTGCACAATGTCAACATCTTGTAAAATCTGTGAAAAATTCGATAAAAAAATCAAAGTTGATTATCTTGAAGGAGAGAAATTTCCTATTGAATTCCAGGATTTCATAGCCGTTACTGGAACCGACAACGAGGTTTCCAGATGCCCGCTTTGTGGGCAAGCTTACGTATATACTCATAATTGGGACAATGATGTTTACAATTTAATGGATTACGGAACTCTGCATCAGATTGCTGAAAATCGTGTTTTGGAGATTATTGCATATTACATTAAACAGGAAAAAGATAGAATAAAGGATGTAAAAAAGTTTTGGTACAAAGCCCGAAAGAAATTCGGCATTCAGCTAGAGCAACTTTCAAACGATGAAAAAAAGGTGATAGAATACTTAAAGGAAAAAACATTCAACGGTGAATATCTTGAAAATATAGCAAGAGACTTGTTGCTTAGCAAAGATGAAATGATAGAAATAGCAAAGAATCTGGATAAGTCCGGAATTGTTTTTAAAAATATATATTGGCCTTTAGGGCCGGGTGAACATAATTTTCAGGAAGAATTTAAGGGTGGAGATCCTTATGTTTATACCAAAATACGCATTCTGGTATAAGATGAATTACATTAAACACATCAATCAAATTAATTATATCTCAAGCCAGAGGATAGAAATTGATGTTCGCATTTACAATGAAAAAATAAAATGGCACTATTCAGGAAGAATGCAATTTTATGATGGTGAAGAAGATACTTGCGAACAATCATACATTGAATATATAAACAATGGCCCACCAGAATTTGCAAACGGTCTGGAACCTGGAAAAATATCAGAAATTGATATGATCGTTGGTAATATAAAATAAGCATGAAATAAAAGGTAAAACTCAATAATTGAACATTGTAAATTTGAAGATTCAATAGGTTTTCCACTTAATAAATTCAAACTATGAAACAAAAGAAACCGCTCGGAATTCAAATGGGAATTGCTTGTTTGTTATTTGGAATGGTATTCGGAATTGCCGATTTAATTATTTATGAAAGGGGAAAAGTTTATCCGGCAATACTTGTCCTTACACCAATACTCATTCTTTCAGGAATCATATTCCTGTTAATGCCAGGCAACGAACCTCCACCTGAAATTCCTAAAAATATACGGGTAAAAACTTGGTGGAAAATATCTCCAACAATCAATAAAGTTATTTGGGCAAGCGCCATGCTAATTGGTTTGGCGATAGGAATTTGGTTAATGATTTCCTTTGCCGATTTTAATTAGGAAAATTAATTGGAATTTTTAAGGCTTTCCCCATTTTTATAATAAGTGGGCCGACTCAAATATTTTATTGATAAAAAGCTTCATTCATTTTATTGAATATACACTGCCAAAATCAATAACAAATGCAGATATTTTAAACTTATGATAAAGCAGATTTATAGATTTCTGAATCCAAAATTTCAGAATTTATTTTTAGACTATAAAGTTGATTTAGTACCAAGATACGGATTTGGAAAGCCTGCTCATCCTGATTTGTTGAAAATTATTGAATCAAATCGTGATATATACAAGAATCTACTTGAGAAATCACTTCACCATAAAGAAAAAATTTGGTTAATCAAAGATTCAAAAATAGAGACCAGTCCAATAAATCCAACATGGAACAATGGATTTTTACCAGGTTTGGATATGATTGGAATTTATACACTTTTCGCTGAATTTAAACCAAATAAATATATTGAAATTGGTTCCGGAAATTCTACCAAAGTAGCATATAAAGCTAGAAAAGAACAGAATTTATCAACAAAAATTATATCCATTGATCCGAAACCTCGTGCGGAAATTGATTATCTGGCAGACAGAATAATTCGAGAGCCGTTTGAGAATATTGATTTTGATTTAATTGAAGAATTGAATGAAAATGATATTCTTTTTGTGGACAACTCACATCGAATTTTACCTAATTCCGATGCGATGGTTTTTTTCCTTGAAATTTTGCCGAAACTAAAAAAAGGTGTAATTGTGCATATTCATGATGTTTACCTACCCTTTGATTATCCTCAATTTATGTGCGATAGATTTTATTCCGAACAATATGGCCTGGCAATTTATTTGTTGGCAAACCCCATTAAATATGAGACGATATTGCCAAACTATTTTATTTATCAGGACAAGGAATTATCTGAATTGATATCTCCGGTGTGGAACCATGAGAATATGCAGAAAGTGGAGAGGCACGGCGGATCTTATTGGATTCGGATAAACGAATAAAATTTGTTTATATACAGTATTTCCAAATTTTATTTTCAAAAAAAAAGCGACTGAATTTTCTATTTTCAAGCCGCTTTTGAGTTTTTGGTAATCTAATATTTTGAGGTTTTATTCTTCCAAAATATTAAAATCGGTTACAAGTTTAGCAATTTTTCCGTCTTTATCATAGCCTATATAAGAGCCATAAAAACCTTCGCCATAACCGGCCTGGAAAATAATTACATTGTTTGGGTTATTATCGTAAGGTTTTACTTCGCAATAATATTCATCAACAGCGCCTGGCCCAAAAAATAAATTATCAATATAGTTGTCATAATAACTGGTAAACTTATCTCCAAGCTTATCCGATAATTCATTTTCATGATTAAGCATTGCTTTTTGGCCTTCAATATCCATAAAGCAGCCTAAACTTGAATCAACAGCGTAACCAAAAATTTCGTTCTCTTCAAGTTCTTTCAAATCCTGATCATCGACCAAAGCCATTTCCCATCTTTGAACTGCTGCTTCCGAAAATCTTAATTCAGCAAAAGCTATACAATCTTCTTCGTGTGAATAATACAAGTAAACAGGAAATTTACCTTTTGGAAAATCCTTTACAATAGGTTCTATTTCAGGCTCTACCAATGGATCGCAAACCACAATTTTTCCGGTAGGAACATTCAGTTCACCTACTTTTTTAATTTGCTTTATATCCGGATGTTTTTCGACTTTGGAAAAAACATTGTCAATTAGTGCAATAATTCTCTTCATCAGATTTAATTTTGAATTTTTTGGCAAAAATAGTAAAAATATTTTTTTGTAAGTTACAAAAACAAAAGCAACTACGCCGTTAAAAATGGAACACGGATTACACGAATTTAACGAATTTAAATGGATAAATTAGAAAAGTAAACTTATTAATTATACAAATGATGATTTTTAATATAATACGAAGCATATTCTTAAATTCAAATAGCTTGTTATCTGAACAATATAATAAATTATTCGACCATTTACTCAAAGGTCATCTCTTAACAATCCCATATAAAATTGTATGTATTACACCTTCAATTTTTTTGGCAATATTTTCATCTTTGTCGTTTTTTAGAAATGTATTTTCCATTCCACGCATGGCTGTTACAAAAGCGATTGCCGCCAAATCAATATCGTAAATCTTAAAATAGCCAGATTCAACTCCAGCAATTAATATATTTTTGAAAAGGCGTATCTCTTCCTTGTCATAAAGTGTTTTAAGCCTGATTACAAATTCTAAGTGCATCAAACGCTTGTCTAATAGGGCTTTGTTGAAATTTCCCAATTTGTCAATAATGTTCATCCGGGTTACAACATAAGCCTTTAGTTTTTCAGTTGGATCCTTCTCCTTGTCAATGGCATCAATGATAGTACGGCGAAAAACTTTCGCTTCTTGCAATACTACCGATTGAAATATTTCTTCCTTACTTTTGAAATAATAATAGATGGAACTTTTCCTTTTTTTTATGCCAATGGCAATATCGTCCATGGTGGTTTTTCGAAAACCCAATGAATCGAATATACGACCAGCCGTGTTGATGATATTTAGTTTAAAATGGCTTCTTTTTGTCATTCAGGTTTTTTCGATTTTTTTATTGAGATATTTAAATTTTTCAAGGTTTTTTCCAAGGGAATACCATTATCATCATAACCTTTTATACGATAATATCTTACAAGCATTTTTTCTAATGGTACAACCCTCTTTTTTTTATCCGACAAGCAAGGTTCTGTAAGAAGGCGTGCAGGCAATGTGTCATCTTTGCTCGAAATTCCTTCCAATGTATTCATGTACCGTTCCAAAACATGGATTCTTCTTCCAGTTTTAAACATTTGCTTTTGCGACAGCGGAATGCCGGTTATTGCGCTATAAATTTTATTGTAAAGCGACACATCCAACAATGACAGTGCCACTTTAGCAGCGTATTGCATAGTAAATCCCAGGAGAAATTTCGGTGTGGTTTTAGCTATAAATGGTTCCAGCATATAAGCATACGAAGTAAACTGACAAGTGTGCATCGAGTTAATTGCCGAAAACATATCTTCGAGATAATCTGTATAAATTGCTTTGTACCGGGTATTGTTTGGATTCAGCAAACCTAATGAAACTTCCATGGCAAAAACGGTTGCTGAAAGGTGGCAACCACCTCTGTTTGCAACTGCGTAACTAAGTCCCTGTCCCCATGAACCCCTTGGATCATAAGCTGATAGCTCCATTCCTTTTACATGCATGGCAAACTCCTTTCCACCATATTTTTCGCTTAACCACTTGGTTCCATTGGCAATTTCGTCGCCAATTCCTTTGCGGGATGCAATATTTTCAAGCATTTCGTTAACTCCTGTTGGATTATCAAACCTAAGGTTGGTAGGCATCAACCCTTTTTCGCTGGCTTCCATTACATACGATAATGTTGTGCCGGTTGAAATGGTATCGAGACCCAAAAGTCCGCATTTGTCGTTCCAATCAGCAAGTGCTTCTCTGTCGTAGTTGCCTAAATTTGAGCCTAATAGGCCTGTTGTTTCATATTCGGGGAACTGTTTGGTTTTTCCATTGGCAAAATTGCCTTTATGTCCACAAAGTATTGGACAGGCTTTGCAGGAGCTGAATTTGCTGTCGTGATTTTCTTTATAGCTTTCACCGGATATATTGTATGCCTTATCCGACATTCCATCCTGGAAATTATTCACTGGCAAAATACATGCATCATTACTTTTCATAGTGTGTGATGCTGTACCGAATTGTCTATAAAGAATACCGGTATTGTGATTGTCATTTATGAATTTAACTGCTTTTTTTGTCAGTTTCTTGAAAGCTTCGGGGTTGGTTGGTGCAATTTTATAAGCCCCTCCATAAGCTACTATTGCCTTTACGTTTTTTGAACCCATTACCGCACCTATTCCGCCTCGGCCTAAAAACCGGTGACCGGATCTTACATTTGCATATTTTACCAGGTTTTCGCCAGCAGGGCCAATAACCATTGCTCCATCCTTGGAACTTAATTTAAAATATTCCTGGCTTTCTTCTGTATCTTTTCCCCAAAGAGCAATTGCATCTTCAATGGAAGATCCATTTTTGTCAATTTTTATATAAACGGGTTTTTCTGCTTTTCCTTTTATGATCAATCCGTCGTAACCAGCTGTTTTAAATGCCATTCCAAAAGGTCCGCCACATGAAGAACTAAGCATAATATTGGTAAGCGGCGATTTTGTGACTGCATCAAAACGTGCGCTGCACGGGGCCCCTGTCCCCAAATAAACCCCCATCATAAAAATTAGGATGTTTTGTTCTGAAAGTGGATCAATCCCGGCTTCAAGTCTGTCATAATAGAGTTTCAATCCCAATCCTTTTCCGCCAAGATACAATTCACGATCTTGCTGGTTTATTGTACTTGTCGATATTTCTCCCGTGGTAAGATTTACTTCAAGTAGCTTATTGCTTGCGCCAGTAATGATTTCCATTGAAAGTGTATTTGTTTTTTCGACTTCATTATCGCTTTGTTCAAAAATACAACTTTTCTATAGAATAACAAGATTAGTACTGATTTATGTATTAAAAGTTATTTGAGAATAAAGTTTAAGTAGTTTATTTATAGTCGATTTTATTTTGTTTCGAATAAAGTGGTGATCTTTTTTCTCATGTCAAATAATAGTTTAACTATATTTGTTAAATTTGAATCATCAGTTTTTTCCTAACCAATTTATTGATCTTTAACAGACAAGTAATCAAAACAAAAACCCTGAAAAAATGAAAACTTTAATCACAATTTTTTTAATGTTGGCATCCATTGCCATTTTTGCCCAAACGGAATACCAACTGCCGCCAAAAGAAATTTTGGAACTGGCCGATGTTAAAACTCCTCCACAAAATTTAATTAGTAGAAACAATACTTATCTCCTAACCATGGAGCGTCCTTTGTATAAAAGCCTTGAGGAACTCGCTGAACCGGAATTGAAACTTGCCGGATTACGAATTAATCCAGAGAATTTTAACCGATCAAGAAGCACTTTTTATACCTCTATAAGTATTCAAAAATTGGCTGATCTGAAAGCTGTTCCTTTAATTAACATGCCCAAGGATTTAAAAGCCCAATATGTGCAAATTTCCCCAAACGAGAATTATTGTTCGTTTGTGCAGGCAGAATCGACAAAATTGAGCTTATGGATAATTGATTTAAAGACAGGCCAAGCCAGTATGATTCTCGAAGAAGGCCTAAATGCAACACTCGGAAGTCCATATCAATGGAGCAACGATGAAACATTTTTATATATCAAATGGAAAGGTAATAAAACAAAATTAGTAACGAAAGGCGAGCTTCCAAAAGGCCCGTCGACACAAGATGCAACGGGCGAAAAAGCACCTTCGCGCACTTATCAGGATTTGCTGCGGAACAAGCAGGATGAGGCAAAATTTGATCATTATGCAATGGCATCGTATCTAAAACTGTCAGTTGATGGAAAACTGAAAACCCAATTGTTACCTGAAGGAATTTATACTTATTTGTCGGTTTCGCCCGATGGTAAGTATATATTGACTGAAGAATTAAAGCAACCTTATAGCTATGCTCTTACCTATGATTACTTTGCCAGCCAGTTTAGTATATATGATCAAAATGGAAAGCTTATTAAATTGTTCTATAATAGACCACTGCAAGACAAAATACCAATAAGTAATGATGCAGTTGAAGCCGGTATAAGAAACATAATGTGGCGAAACGACAAACCTTCCTCACTTTTATGGTGCGAAGCTCCTGACGGCGGAGATCCAGCAAAGCAAAGTGAATTTCGTGATCAACTTTTCCAAAGCGATTTTCCTTTCGAACAAAATAGATCAATATGTTACTTGAAAAACCGATTTAGCGATATTATTTTTGGAAATGATAATTTGGCGGTTGTAATTGATTATTGGTGGAAAGACCGGAATACCAAGACTTACATCATCAATCCATCGCTTCAAACCCAAGTGACTAAAGTCATTTTTGACCTTTCGAGCGAAGATTTGTACTCGGAACCCGGTTATTTTGTAACTATGTATAATGCTTTTAACCGTGATGTACTTCAATTTAGTAAAGACAAGAAAGGTTTATATCTAATCGGAGAAGGATATTCTCCCGAAGGAAACAAACCATTTATTGATGAGTTTAATCTGGCCAATAATAAAACCAAGCGATTGTGGAGGGCCGATGGAATATCAACCTACGAAAGAATTGTACGAATTATTGATATAGACAAGAAAATTGCCATAACCAGCATCGAAAGTCCCAAAGTATATCCAAATCTGTACACTAGAAATTATGGCAATAAATCTTTGCCCAAACAAATTACATTTAAGGAGAATCCATATGTTTCGTTATTAAATGTGAGTAAACAAAAAATCAATTATAAACGGAAGGATGGAGTTAATCTTTCAGCAACTTTATATCTTCCTGCAGGTTATGACAAGGCAAAAGATGGTCCTTTGCCTATGTTGATGGAAGCTTATCCAACAGAATACAAAGACGATAAAGCCGCTGGGCAAATAAAGGATTCACCACATACTTTCATCAGTATTTATTGGGGTTCACCAATATTTTGGGTTACTCGTGGTTATGCAATTGTCGAGGATGCTCAATTTCCAATTATTGGAAAGGGAACTGAGGAACCAAACGACACTTATATCGATCAATTGGTTGCTGATGCTGATGCATTAATTAATGCAGTTGATTCAATGGGAGTTGTGGATAAAAACCGTTGTGCTGTTATGGGACATTCCTACGGCGCATTTATGACCGCAAATTTATTGGCACATTCCAATTTATTTGCAGCAGGAATTGCCAGGAGTGGTGCGTACAACCGAACTTTAACCCCGTTTGGTTTCCAATCCGAAGAAAGATCGTTCTGGGAGGCTCAGGATGTATACAACAAAATGTCACCATTCAATTATGCAGATAAAATTAAACTGCCACTTTTGTTAATACATGGCGATGCAGATAATAATCCTGGTACATTTACCTTGCAAAGCGAAAGATTATTTCAAGCCATAAAAGGAAATGGGGGCAAAGCCAGACTGGTTTTACTGCCATTCGAAAGCCATGGTTATGCAGCCAAAGAAAATATTCTTCATATGCTTTGGGAAATGGATACCTGGCTGGATAAATATGTTAAAGGGAAGAAAAACTAAATAGTGATAATTTCTAATTTTACTGTACTGGCGCGAGTTTTAAACTCGTGCCATGTCATTTAAAAAAAACTGAAATAATAATTCTCAATAAGAATAAAATCTCTAAATAATTCATTTTATATTTGATAAAAAATTAAATACCATGCCGCCTAATGGATTATAAACTTTCTGAAATTGCAAAAGCCACTAATGGCCAGTCCTTCCTGTACAGAGATTCAAGCATTTCACATGTATTTATCGACAGCCGGAATATGGTTCCAGTTGAAAAAAGTATTTTTTTTGCAATTAACGGCAAGCGGAATGATGGCCATCAATATATTAATGAGCTGATTGATAAAGGAGTTCGTAGTTTTGTGGTTGAAGAAATCCGCGATTCATTTACTAAAAACAAAAAGTGTAATTTTATACTGGTCAAAAATTCATTAAAAGCTTTTCAGGATTTTGCCGTCTGGCACCGCAAAAAATTCAATATTCCTGTAGTTGGAATTACAGGTAGCAACGGAAAAACAATCGTAAAAGAATGGATGTTCTTTCTGCTTGATGGAGAAAAAAATATTGTTCGAAGTCCCAAAAGCTACAATTCGCAAGTTGGAGTGCCACTATCGGTTTTTTTAATGGAAAAGCACCATCAGATTGGAATATTCGAAGCCGGAATTTCACAGACTGGAGAAATGGGCAAACTCGAAAAAATAGTTAGTCCTAATATTGGCCTCATTACCAATATAGGTGATGCTCATCAGGAAAATTTTAAGAATCAGGAACAAAAAGTAATTGAAAAATTAAAACTTTTTAAAAATACCAATCTTATTATTTATTGTTCAGATTATGAAATAATAGATAAGGAAATTTCGAAATTAAAATCCAGCAAAAAATTGTTTTTTACATGGTCGGAAAAGAAAAAGGCGGATCTTGAAATTATAAAAATTCAAATATCAAAAAATTCAACACAAATAAAAGCAGTTTTTGAAAATAAGGAAATAAATATTCAAATTCCCTTTATCGATAAGGCCTCTATTGAAAATTCCATTCATTGTTGGTCGTTCTTATTGGCCAATAATTTGTTTACAGAAAAAATAACTGAAAAATTTAAAATCCTACCATCCATTGGTATGCGCCTGGAAATGATGCATGGCGAAAACAATTGCACCATTATAAACGATACTTACAATTCAGATCTGAACTCGATAAAAATAGCACTTGATGTGCTCAAACGTCAACAGCAGCATCATAATAAATGTTTGATACTTTCGGATGTTTTGCAAAGCGGCGAAAAAGACGATGCTTTATATCAAAATCTCGAAAGCCTGGTAAAATCAAGTAATATCCAAAAATTTATAGGAATTGGCCCAAAAATTTCGAATTATTTTTCAAAATCCTTATCAAATACAAGTTTTTATCCTGATACAGAATCATTTATAAGCAGTAACCTTTTTAAGCAATTTAGCAATGAAGCCATCCTAATTAAAGGCGCCCGTCATTTCGAATTTGACAAAATCAGCGAGTTGCTTCAGCAAAAAACGCATCGTACGGTTTTGGAAATCAATCTGGAAGCCCTTGAAAGTAACTTGAATTATTTTAGATCGTTGCTATCGGCAAAGACCAAAATTTTGGTAATGGTTAAAGCATTCGCTTATGGTAGCGGAAGTTACGAAATTGCGAATTTCCTAGAACATCAAAGAATTGATTATTTGGGTGTTGCTTATACCGACGAAGGAGTTGCGCTAAGAAAAGCAGGAGTTCATCTTCCAATAATTGTAATGAATCCTGAAGAAGGCAGTTATCGGAATATTATCAATTATAATCTTGAGCCTGAGATTTTTAGCTTTAATTCTTTGCTTGCTTTTGGTAAAGAACTTGAGCAATATTATAGAAATTCGTATCCAGTTCATATTAAAATAGATACAGGAATGAAACGCCTTGGTTTTCATCCCGACGAAATGGATAAATTAATAGAAATATTAAAAGTAAATAAATATATAAAGCCAAAATCAGTATTCTCACATCTTGTGGCAAGTGACGAATCGGTACATGATCAGTTTTCATTGGCGCAAATTGAAATATTTAAGGCTGCGGTTGCAAAACTTCAGAAAAAAGTAAGCTATCCAATTATTCGACATATTCTTAATTCATCAGGTATTGAACGTTTTCCGGATTCTCACTTTGAAATGGTTCGCTTAGGCCTGGGTTTGCATGGAGTTAGTTCAAATAAGAGTTCTAATCTAAAGAATATCAGCACCTTAAAAAGTCATATTATTCAGATTAAATGGGTTAAACAGCACGAAACCATCGGTTATGGCCGAAAAGGAATTATTGACAGGGACAGTAGGATTGCCATTGTCCCGATTGGTTATGCCGATGGGCTCAATCGCAAACTGAGTAACCGAGTTGGACGGATGTTCATCAACGGTACTTATGCATTGATAGTTGGGAATATTAGCATGGACATGTGTATGATTGATGTGACAGATATTGAGGCGAATGAAGGAGATCAAGTGATTATTTTTGGTCCGGAACTACCTATTAATGAGCTTGCTGATAAATTGGGTACCATACCTTATGAGATACTGACCAGCATTTCGCAACGGGTTAAAAGGGTTTATATACATTAACTGTGATGTCAAAGTGTAAAAATTACTAGTTTTTTATGATCCAAACCGCTAGTCATTGCGAGCGGAGCGAAACAATCTCTAAAAGCTCACTACGCAGCAGATTCATTGAATTGGACTTCTTTCTTAATAATGGGAGACTGCTTCGTACCTCGCAGTGACGTTCGTTGATTGCCCGTCATTGCAATATGAGCAAAGAAACTTTTCACTTGACTGAAGAGAAAAATCCCAACCATGAGTTCTGTATCAGATTCGAAAAAATAGTCTGCCAATCATATCTATAATTCCTCTGAGTTTTTAATCTTAATAATTTCAGCAGCAATACTTACCGCAATTTCCATCGGTGTTTTGCTATGAATTGAAAGTCCAATAGGTGCATGTAATTTCGATACTTTTTCACTGTTAGCCGAAATACCAGTTTGTTTGAAGATGCTTGCAATTTTAGTTTTACTTCCCATTAATCCCAAATACTTGAAATTTTTATCTATTAGTTTTACAAGCACATCTTGATCTGATTGATGACCAAAAGTCATAATAACTACATAAACACCATCGCCTTGCGGAATAAATTTATCAATGTCCGCATAATCTACCTTGTGTTTTTTATCTGCAAAAGTATTGTTTTCAAAAGTTGACAATATGTCTCTGTCATCAAATATTTCAACAATAAAACCTAAATCTTTCATGATTTTAGAAAGCGCCAGTCCAACGTGTCCTGCGCCTACAATGCACAAATGGTGTCTAAAACTTGTCAGTTCCTTATATTCCCAATTAGCCTCGTTATGTATTTCTGCAATGATTTGTTTGCGCTGTATGCCTGAAGGTAAAAATTCAAAACCTTTTGGCGAAAGTTTTAATATTCCTGATTTTGCAGCGTTTAATGACTCAATGATTTGGTCAACAGCTTGTTTGTGGCTTTTATCGAGTGCAATTAGCACAATGGTTTGATCGCCGGAGCAGATCATTCCCGATTGATTTTCGCCCGAATGGGTATTGTGAATTTGTTTTTTCATCACAGGTCCGGGTTTTCCCAGTTGAAGCATAGCGCTTCCAAGTTCTACAATATCATATTCCATAATACCGCCACCCACCGAACCCGCAAGTTCTTTATCTTCCGAAATGGCCATTTTAAAACCTTGCCTTCCTGGGCTGCTTCCATTGCTTTCGATAACAACTAATAGCATTATCCGTTTTTCCTGCTCCAGGTTTTTCTTTATAAATTTCCAAATTTCCATAATAAGTCTTTAATTCTTCAAAATATGATTTATTCTAATCTACACCAACCTCAAAATTCCTGACGTCGATTTATTTTAGAACCTTTTGAATTTCCAATTTCTAAATCTAATTGATATTTAAAATATCCTTGCAAAGTTTAATGGAATTTTCTTCCCCAGTATGTTTTCCTTGATTATCAGATAATTTAATAGTTGGTACCCAATCCTGACCTTCAGGTTTAGCCTCAATAATCTTAATAACGATATTGAGCGGATTTACGCCAACATCATTTGTGAAATTAGTGCCAATTCCGAACGAAATCTTGATTTTGTTACGACAGAATTTGGCTATTTCTTCAACTGAATTAGCGTTTAACCCATCAGAGAAAATAATGGTTTTTGAAACAGGATCAATTCTTAAACTTTTGTAATGTTTAATGGTTTTGGCAGCAAACTCAATCGGATCCCCAGAATCCTGCCTAACACCATCGAAAAGTTTTGCAAATTTGGTGTCAAATGTTTTAAAGAAAACGTCGGATGTGTATGTATCAGAAAGTGCAATGCCCAAATCACCACGATAAACATTTATCCAATTATCCAGTGAAAGCTTATTGGCCATTTTATATCCATATGCTGCACCATGAAACATAAACCACTCGTGTGCATGCGTTCCGACCGGAATGATGTCGTATTTCATGGCAAAGTACACATTGCTTGTTCCTACAAATGAAGGTCTTCCATAAGTTTTAAAGGTATTTACAATCCTGTCATGGTTTTCGAAGGAATATCTACGTCTCGTGCCAAAATCGGCAACACTGACACCCAATAAATTAAATCGGTTAGCTTTTTCCTTTGCCAGATCTATTATTTTAGATTCTTCATAAATTGGTTGTTGTGTCATTTTAAAGTAAAGCTCTGATATCATTGCCATTATAGTTACTTCCCATAAAATAGTTCGATACCAATAGCCTTCGATTAAAATTTGCAAATCTTCACCTTTTTGAATTACGCCCACTTCACTTGGATCAAATTTATATCCCATTAAAAAATCGAGATAAGTTGGATCAAGATAATAGCATTTCTTGTTTAAATATTCTTTTTCCTCTTTACTAAGCGAAAGATTGCCCAATTTTGCAATTTCCTTTCTTAAAATTTCTGCAAAACCATCAGGAAATGGAGTTCTGCCCCTGTTGATAAACTGATACCGCACTTTTGCGCGAGGAAAAAGTTTAATCACCGCATTTTGCATAGTAAATTTATACAAATCATTATCGAGAAGTGATTGAATCATCTTAACAAGTTTTAAATATCAGCTAAATTAAGAAAAAATATTAGGTTTAGGCAATTTTACTTTATCATAGCACCTGGCTGAAAAACGATTTCTTATCAAATAGCTTTTTATATACTGTATTAAATTAATATCTTTGTTTGAACAATACTAAGGTGTTGTTATTAATTTATTAAATATTTTGGAAGATGGATAAGGCACAGGAAGAGTTATTAAATTCGATTAATTACCCTTCGGATTTAAAGAAATTGGCCCTGGAAGATTTGCCTCAATTAAGCAACGAACTAAGGCAGTTCATCATTGATATAGTTTCAGAGAATCCTGGTCATTTTGGCGCTAGTCTTGGAGTTGTAGAGCTTACAGTGGCGCTTCATTATGTGTTTAATACACCTTATGATCGAATTGTGTGGGATGTTGGGCATCAAGCTTATGGGCATAAAATTTTAACAGGAAGGAAAAATAATTTTCACACCAATAGAAAATATAAAGGAATTAGTGGATTTCCAAATCGATTTGAAAGCATTTACGATTCCTTTGGAGTAGGCCATTCATCTACTTCTATATCAGCTGCTTTAGGTATGGCAATTGCTGCTAAAACTAAAGGTGAAAACGATCGTAATGTCGTGGCTGTTATTGGTGATGGTTCTATGACTGCTGGTCTTGCTTTTGAAGGATTAAACAATGCTGGTATTGAACACTCGAACCTGTTGGTTATATTAAATGACAATCATATGTCTATTGATCCCAATGTGGGGGCATTAAATGAATATTTGCTGGATATTACCACTTCAAAATCATATAATAAAGTAAGAGATGAGGTTTGGAATATATTAGGAAAATTAAAAAAATTCGGTCCAAATACGCAAGCTTTTATTCAGAAAGTTGAAAATGGTATCAAGTCAATCATATTAAAACAGAGCAATTTATTTGAGGCCATGAATTTTAGGTATTTTGGCCCTGTTGACGGACATGATGTAAAACACCTTGTAAGTGTATTAAATGATCTGAAAAAAATCCCAGGCCCCAAATTGCTCCATTGTCTTACAGTTAAAGGAAAAGGTTTTCCATTGGCTGAGCTTGATCAAACCAAATGGCACGCCCCTGGCTTGTTCGATAAAAAAACAGGCGAATTGATTAAAGTAAAGTCCGATAAAAAGCAAGCTCTTAATTTCCAGGAAGTATTTGGTCATACAATTGTTGAGCTGGCCGAAATGAATGATAAAATTGTAGGAATTACGCCTGCAATGCCATCAGGATGTTCATTGAATATTATGATGGAAAAAATGCCCGATCGTGCATTTGATGTTGGAATAGCTGAACAACATGCTGTTACTTTTTCAGCCGGGCTTGCTGCCGATGGAATGTTGCCATTTTGTAATATTTATTCATCATTTATGCAAAGAGCTTATGATCAGGTAATTCATGACGTGGCTTTGCAAAAATTGAATGTAGTTTTTTGTTTGGACAGAGGAGGACTTGTAGGAGCGGACGGGGCAACTCATCACGGTGCTTTTGATTTGGCATACATGCGATGCATTCCCAATCTCATTGTTTCATCGCCAAAAGACGAGGAAGAGCTTCGTAACCTGATGTATACTGCTCAATTACCTGAAAAGGGACCTTTCGTGATTCGTTATCCGCGTGGAAGCGGAATTATGCCTGAATGGAAAACGCCTTTCAAAGAAATTCCCATAGGAAAAGCCAGAATTCTAAAAGAGGGGAGCGATATTGCCATTTTAAGCATTGGTGCAATAGGTAATTTGGTTTGTAATCTCTATAATAAGCTTGATAGTGAAGACGTTAGTCTTGCACATTACGATATGCGTTTTGTAAAACCTATTGATGAAGAACTGCTTCACCAAATCTGTAAAAGATTTGATTTGCTTATTACCATCGAAGACGGCACTATTGTTGGTGGCTTTGGAAGTGCAGTATTGGAGTTTATGAATGAGCACAATTACACATCAAAATTGAAGAGGCTTGGAGTTCCCGATAAATTTATTGAACATGGAACCCAGCAAGAGCTTTATAAAGAATGTGGCTACGACGAAGATAGCATTTATCATAATATCAAGAGTTTGTTGGGTGTTAAAAGTACAAGTAAAGCAAAATCCAAAGTAGCATAAATGTTAAATATTTATAATCCGGTTACATAAAAACTTTTTTGAAAGAAATTGTCCGGATTTTTTTTAAAATCATCTCCTACTGTTTGTAGTCTTCAAAAATTGATATAGAAAATATTCAAATTTCATTCTTTAATAAGGATAAAGAACGTAACCCTTTAATCGCAAATCCAATTCCTAACCCTCACTTTTCTTCAAACTGAAAAGTTGAAAAATAATCAATATTAACATCTATCAAAAGAATATTCTTGTTCCTCAAATAAAAAAACATCTTTTAGATAAAGGAAATATTTTTGTTAATTGAATCTAATTGATTATTAAATATGTTAAACACTCGCTTTAAAAAATGGGCTGTGGTTTTTGTCTTCTTTATTTCAATGAGCAATGCTTATTCAAATAATCTTCAGATTTCAAATATTACCATTAACAATAAAAATATAATTGATCACACGGTGTTTGTTCAATTTGATATAAGTTGGGAAAATTCGTGGCGTTTAAGTACTGGGCCTTCTAATTGGGATGCGGCTTGGGTATTTATTAAATATCGTGTAAATGGTGGAGTATGGAAACATGCCACATTAAGTGCTACAGATCTGGATCATATATCAACAGTCGGATCAACCGTTGATGCATCAGCCGATGGTAAAGGTGCATTTATTTTCAGATCAGCTGTTGGCTCCGGGAATAATGCATGGACTGCTCAACTAAAATGGCTTTATGGTGCCGATGGAATGGCAGATGATGCGATTAATCTCGAAGTAAAGGTTTTTGGAATTGAAATGGTTTATGTTAACCAAGGTGATTTCTATGTTGGCGATGGTGTTTCGGTTGGTCGATTATGGAATGCATCTGATGTTAATACTAATCCTGCCTTAATAAGTACATCTCCTGTTTTTTTAAAATGTGAGAGTACTTCATATGACGATGCCCAGCTAAAAGGATCTGGAATCCTGGTTGATGGAGATAACGGTATCGACACGAATGGCATTGCGGCAATTAATAATACAGGCTTTCCAACAGGTTACCGTGCATTCTATTGCATGAAGCAAGAAATTAGCAATGATCAATTTGCACAATTTTTAAATACACTTTCCAGAACTCAACAAAATGCACGCACTTACAGGGATATTTCGGGTATTGCTGTTAGTTCACCTTTTCCGATTAATAGAAATGGAACTATTGATCACAGAAATTGTGTAAGGTATACTAATCCAACTGGCACTACAACTGAACCTCTTCATTTTTTCTGCGATTTAAACAATAATGGTATTGAAAATGATATTGATGATGGACAAAATGTAGCAATTTGTAATATTGGTTGGCCTGATGGAACAGCATATGCAGATTGGGCAGGTCTGCGACCAATGACTGAATTAGAATATGAGAAAGCCTGTAGAGGCCCGGAAGTTCCTGTAGCCAATGAATATGCCTGGCATACAGCAAATATTTACGGTAATTCTACTACTCAGTATGATTTTAATAATTTAGGACAACCAAATGAGTATCCGCAAATTGTTGGCACCGGAATATATGCCAATGCATCTTATGAATATACCACAGGGCACGTTGATGCCACTCATCCAACAAGGTTTGACAGCCCGATAAGATGTGGGATTTTTGCAACAGCAACTTCCAACAGGATTAATGCGGGAGCTTCCTATTATGGAATTTTAGATTTAGCTGGTGGAATGGCTGAAAGATGTGTGACCCTTGGTGAAATTGAAGGAAGAATATTTCATGGAACTAATGGCGATGGAACATTAACTGTGGCTCCGAACAATCAGGGAAATGCAACAAATGATGACTGGCCGGGAATTTCAAGTTCTCAGCCCGGTGATGGGGTAATCATTCAGGCAGGTTCTGGCTTCAAAGGTGGAGATTGGAATGATGGGTTAGAGAATTTAAAAGTTTCCAATCGGGTTTTTGCAGCTCAAGATATTTATGTTCCGGCAAATGTTGGCCCCGGAACAGCACATGTTAGTTCAGGAAGTGGAAATATTGGTTCAGGTTTTCGTTGCGTTAGAACTGCCGACTAAAAATAGAAATAATTTTAAATGATTAATCGATGATTCGAATTCTTTTTATCTCAATATTTTTTAGCCTTTTTGAATTCATTGCATTA
Organism: Bacteroidota bacterium; assembly: GCA_025361565.1. Lineage (GTDB taxonomy): Bacteria > Bacteroidota > Bacteroidia > Bacteroidales > NBLH01 > NBLH01. The sequence continues at coordinate 24,444 of JANYKN010000126.1, forward strand.
TCTCAAAATGAAGCATTTCATGGTGGAATTGCTGATGGGTTTGGATATCAATCAAGCACGGCAATTAATATGTCGCAGGTAGGTTTTATTGGTAATAATTTAACCGTCACTGTCAATCAGGCATCTGGGCAATCAGATCCTGCAAGCCAGGAGCCAGTCCTTTTTACAGTAGTTTTTAGCGAAAATGTGACTGATTTTGATATATCGGATATCGTAATTACGGGTTCAGCTAATCCTCAAAATATTGCAATAATTGGCAGCGGTGCTAATTATACCATTCAATTGAGTGGAATTGTTTCAAATGGTGATATAGGGGTCAATATTCCACAAGGAGGTATACATAATTCAGTTGGTAATCCCAATCAAAGTGCCACGAGCTTAGATAATGTATTAATATACAATGGTATACCAATGTCAGTAAAAATTAAACTTGCGGATGGACAACCATTGATAAGTAATTTGCACACGGTACATTATGCAGTTAATTTTTCTGAAAGTGTTAATGATTTTATTGCCAGCGATGTTTCCTTTTCAGGAACTGCAGTTCCTTCAGCTGTTAATATCACTGGTTCCGGAAAAACCTATGATGTTGCGGTTTCTGGAATGGCAAATGATGGAACTGTTGTAATAACAATTCCGGCAGACAAGGCACATAATAATTTAGGCTCACCAAATACTGCATCTGTAAATACTCAGAACACAATTACATGTGATTATACCAATCCAACGGTTCAAATTACTTACTCAAATGGTCAGCAAAGCCCCAGCCTTTCCGGAATATTAAAATTTGACGCATCGTTCTCAGAAAGTATTCAATCTTTGCAAGCTGCGGATATACAACTATCTGGTACAGCAGGTGCAACATCAATTGCAATTTCGGAACACTTAAATATCTTTACCATATCAGTAAGTGGAATGACACAGCAGGGAACCGTAATCGTTTCCATTGATGCAAATAAAGTTTTTGATATAGCAGGCAATGGGAATATGGCTTCTGTTAACATACAGAATGAAATAATCTATCAAAATATTGAATTTGCTGTTGAAATTACCTTGCCAATTGATCAGAAAAAATATACAAATGGAAATACTGCTCGTTTTAATATTCATTTTAATCGTACTGCCAGCGATTTTGATGTATCAGATATTAGTATAAGTGGAAGTGGTCATGCAAATATCTCAAGTTTAACAGGTAGTGGATCAGACTATTTATTAACCCTTTCCGGTATTAATTCAGATGGCAATTTTATAATCAATTTATATGCAAATAAGGTACATGATGAATACAATAATACAAATACTGCATCAGTAAATACAGATAATGAGATAGTTGTTGACACAAAAGCCCCTTTTGCCCAGATTGATCTCGAACATTTGCAAAGCAATCCTACAAATAAGCCGCAGGTAACTTTTGTAGTTACGTTTAGTGAAGAAATTGAAGATTTTACGTCAGAAGATGTTCAGCTAGCTGGCACTGCCGGTTCTGGAAATATGGTAATCCAGGGATCAGGAACGGTATATAAAGTTATAGTTTCCGGAATGAATCAGGATGGAGATATTAGCATCACAATTCCAATCAACAGTTTTAAAGATTTGGCTGGCAATTTCAACACTTCCACAGTAATTATAAATAATGTAATTTATTATGATAAAACCAATCCATATGTTGAAATAACAAAGGCGCTTAATCAAGCAGATCCGGCTATGATATTACCTTTAAATTTCCACGTTGAGTTTAGTGAGGATGTGTTGGAATTTGGAGCAGACAGAATCAGCTTTGGAGGTTCTACGGGGGTTTATCTTGTTACTAGCGGCTCGGGTAAAAGTTACAATGTTGCTGTTTTTGGAGTACAAACCAATGAAACAATCTTAATTTATATACCCGCCGCTGCTGTGCATGATTTAGCAGGGAATCCGAATAATTCGTCTGTAAATACTTCAAATTCAATTACATATATTGGATTGACATCAGTTGATAATATAGATGCATCAAAGAAATGCTCAATTTATTTTGCAAATGGAAATATAAATGTAGAATTTACAACAATCCCTGGCCAAAACAGCAAAGTCAATATTTATGATATTCAAGGGAAATTGATTTTTAGTAAAGCTGGCCTTAATCAATTAAATCAATTCCCTGTGGGCAATTTGAACTCTATTTATCTTATAAAAGTTTTGGATGGAAAAACCCAAAATAATAAAATGATTGTTCCTTTTAATTACTAATTATTCTTTCAGAAAGGTTTTTGTATCAATTACTTTTGCATAAGATTTTAAAGTTGACAATGTTGAATAATGAACATCTTCAGCCTTGATTTCTTTATCTCCAAATTTTAGGTTTTTTGTTGCACAAGCATCTTGTATAACTATGCAGTCAAAATCCAAATCACTGGCTGCACGAGTTGCTGCTTCTACACACATATGTGTTTGCATTCCGCAAATGACGAGATATTTGATTTTATTTTTATTTAAAAATTCCAACAAATCAGTATTTTTAAAACTGTTAACTTCATCTTTCGAAATTACTTTTTCATTTGGCAATGGTTCCACATCTTCATGAATTTCTCCACCTGGCTCAGAATTATGCCTGATGTGAACAACCAGCATTTTGTTTTTCCTGAAATATTCAAGTACTTTTTTAGCATTTTTCCCTGCCTGTTCAGGATTTACCAATTCTGTTTTACCTCCGGGATAATAAAAATATTGGATATCAATCAGTAATAAAGCGGTATCGCTTGTGTTTTCCTGTCCTTTGGTCGTCATAGAGATTAGGATTGTGAAAATTATAAATAAGATTCTCATTTTCATTTACTTTAATGTTGAAGAGCAAATTTATGATTAATTTATCTGCTTCTTGAATTTATTCAATTTGTATTGTTTTAATATACTAGAATATTCTTTTAAAGTTCGAAACAGGTTTTCAACATCCTTTTCCTTCGCATCAGGATAAAGCTCTTCGATTTGCTCAATTGCCCTATTTACAGCTTGCTCTGCTTTTAAATAATTATCTTGCGAAAAACCATCGGACATTACTTTCAACGATTGGTTCATAATGGCAATGGCATAAAGTTTTTTCTCCTCATTTTCCATTACAAGTTCCAATTTTCCTGTGGATTCTTCCCATTTTAAAAATGCTTTTTCTTCTGAAGTTACTATCTTGTTCAATCGATAATCGAAATAACTCATTTTAATTACTACCGGCATATTTTCTATGGTTTTATCTGGTTTGTTCAAGTCAAATTTTACCAAAGCAAGTTTGTTAAGTCCTGGATAAATATTATCAAGTTTCATCTTAACTGAATTATTTTTAGGCGGATCAAATGGAAATCCATACAATTCTTTGAATACTATTTTGTTGTTGTAGGTTATTTCAACATTAACATCACGGGCAACCGGATAAAGCATTCCTGCTAATTCTCGTTTGAATGTTTCCTGGAGATCGACTGAATTTCCAACATGCTGGAAAAGACCGCCGCCACTTGTAGCCAATAGCTTCAGTAAAGCCTGATTATAGTCGATTCCAACGCCAATTGCCGAAAGTTCAATTCCTTTTGCATTGTATTCTTTTGATTTATCGACAACTACCTTTGGCTCGTTTTCATCATAACCATCTGTAAGTAAGATGAGTCTATTTGTACCTTTTGCAATTTTATTCTTCAAAATTTCTTCGTAACCCATTATCATTGCCTTGTACATATTGGTATATCCATCGGCTTGAACCTGATTGATTTGGTCAATGAACTCTTGTGTTCGGCCTTGCATTTTACCTGCACCAATCAGCATTTCAGCTTCCGAATCATAAATGATGAGCGATGCAATATCGTTTGGCCGCAATGATCCAACAAAACCAATCAGTGATTTTTTCAACTCATCAATCCTGTCGTAGCCAGCCATAGAGCCGCTTTTATCCATCACAAACGAAATATTGATAGGTGGTCCATATGAGTTTGATTCGTCATTATCAGCTGCAAAACCAATTTCCATTACCGCTTCTTTCGATTTTCCATTGATGAGGTTATTTCCCCATTTGATAACCATTTTAAGTGCTTTGCCTTTTTCAGGACGAGGATATTGCTTTACAAGAAAATTATTGAATTCGTTAATCAACAATTCCTCAACCGTTGGAATAAATTGTTCAGGATTTTGAAGTTTGGGATTTGGATGATAGGTAATATGCATTTCGCCGGCACCAATTCCTCCAGAAAGTCCCTGTGTTAAATCAATTACATTGATATCCTTTTCATAATCAAGGTCTACTAGGTATTTGTTCTTTTTTGGCAAAAGGAATTTAGCTTCGCCCTGATCATTGGTTTTGGTATAATAGACTTTTTTCGAATTGAGCATTCTGACATACACAGGCTCGTTTGGCAATAATTCACCACCTCGGTTTTGAACAAAAATGGTATATAAATATCGTGCAGAAGTTCCGCCAACATCATCAGGTAAAATCTGATTAATGGTGTCATTTACATTGGTTTCTTGGATATTGGTAGGTTCGTAAGTGAAAGTATAATGTTCGGTGCCTGCAGGTTTGGAAATGGACATGTCTTTGAAGCTTTCAATTCCATCAATGTCAATTTCATAATCTTCGCCAATGGGTAAAAGAAATCGTGCAATTCCCTGTTCGTCTGTTTTTCCTTGATAAATGGTTTTGTTTTTCAGACTGGTCATGTCAACCCGGTAATTTGTTAACGACGATTTATCAGCCCTTTTGATAATAAGTTGTACTATTGATTCAGTGGCTGTTGGTTTTGTTGAATTGTAAATATTTTGTTTAACAGTAACAAATTCTATCTTGGAACGATCGGGCATGATGCGGTTTTCTTTTTCCCAACGGACCAAATCGTAAGTCATAAATTCGCGGCTTTGTCGTTTGCCAGATTCAGGAACTTCAAGAATTTTGTAGTTGAATATTTTACCAACACTTAAAACCCAGCTTTTACCTGTTGTTAATTCAATTTTTACTATTCCGCTTCCATCCGTAGAAAGATTTATTTTTTCCTTCGTCAAAGTTTCCTTGAGCACAACAGGCAAACCACGCATTGGATTTTGCTGGTTATCAACTACAGTCAGCTGGTAGCTTAACTGAGCATAAATTTGAAGATGAAGTAAAGACAGAACAGTAAAAATCAATAGTTTTTTCATTTCTTTCAGTTTTTGGGTTGGGACTAGAAAGATAACGAATCTTTTTGATTATTGATTGTTTGTAGTATGGAATTTTGAATTTGAATCTGCTTGGTAGACTTTCCAAGTTTTAAAAACTTGGAAAGTCTTGGACATCTAAACCTTCTCCATCCCACCAAACTCCATCAAATAGCTTTTAATAAAACCATTTATTTCGCCATCCATAACAGCCTGAACATTTGAGGTTTCAAAACCAGTTCGCAAGTCTTTTACCATTTTATAAGGATGCATTACATAGGAGCGGATTTGTGATCCCCACTCGATTTTCTTTTTATTGCCTTCAATTTTAGCTTGTTCTTCCTGCCTTTTACGTAGTTCAAGTTCGTATAAATGCGATTTCAGAATCCTCATGGCATTTTCTTTGTTTTGAAGTTGCGAGCGGGTTTCAGTGTTTTCAACCACAAGTCCCGAAGGTTCATGCCTTACCCGAACACCAGTTTCTACTTTGTTCACATTTTGACCGCCTGCACCACCGGAGCGGAAAGTATCCCATTTCAGGTCGGATGCGTTTATATTTATCTCAATGGTATCATCGATCATCGGCGAAACATAGACCGAGGAAAATGTGGTATGTCTTTTATTTGCTGAATCGAAAGGTGAAAGTCTTACCAAGCGGTGAACGCCATTTTCACTTTTCAACATCCCGTAAGCATAATCGCCTTCAAATTCAAGTGTAACGGTACTTACACCGGCTATTTCACCATCAAGGCGATACGCTTCTTTTACCTTATAATTGTTTTTTTCGCCCCAGCGGATATACATACGCATGAGCATGGCTGTCCAATCCAAGCTTTCAGTTCCACCGGCACCAGAGTTGATTTTTACGATTGCCCCAAGCATATCTTCCTGGTTTCGGAGCATGTTTCGTGATTCTAAATCTTCAATAAGTTCAAGTGTGGCTTTGTATTGATTGTCAAGCTCATCTTCAGTGGCATCACCTTCTTTGAAAAAATCAAAAATAATGATAAGATCTTCTGTTGCCTGTTCAATTTTTTGATAATCAGCAGTCCATTTTTTTATGGAATTTACCTTTCTCATTTGTTCCTCTGCAGCTTTGGGACTATCCCAAAAGCCCGGAGCCTGGGTTTTTTCTTCTTCGTTCGCAAGTTCTATTAATTTGCCGTCAATGTCAAAGATGCCTCCTTAAAGCTTTTTGGCGATCGCTTATATCCTGAATTTGTTCTTTAAAAACCATTATTTTATCTTTATTTTACGCAAAAATAGCAAATATTATTTAATATTGTCGGGATTATCAATGTTGGAAGCATTTTGGATTAATGGATTATTTATAAAATTCAAAATCATCCGCATTTGAAAAACTAAATTTATTTCCTATCATGAAAAGAATTTATCAAATCATTTCATTAATACTTATAAGTATGCCATTTATAGTTAATGCCCAAAACAATAATCCTGATTCTAGTGCCTTCGAAGCCGACGTATTGGCAACCACATTAATGCATCCGGGAGCAATTGTTCCTAATTTTTCATTGACCTCGCTTGATGGCAAAAAGTTTCAATTGTCAGAATTAAAAGGGAAAACAGTTTTTCTGAATTTCTTTGCTTTGTCATGCCCCATCTGCCTAAAAGAATTGCCTGAACTTGAAAAACAAATCTGGCAAAAATATAAGGACAATAAAAATATTGTGATTTTGTGCATTGGTCGTGAAGAAAGTGATGAAAAACTAATTGCTTTCAGGGACAAAAATCAATATACATTTCCAATTGCCGCAGATACCAATCGTGCTATCTACGCTTTATTTGGCGCAAAATACATTCCACGCAATATCATAATTGATAAAGAAGGAAAACTGGTTTTTACCGAAGTGGGATTTAATGAGGAGAAATTTGCAGAACTAATCCTGGCAATCGAAAATACGATGATGGAATGATCATTCATTGTATCACAGCATTTATGCTGTTTATAAGTTGATAATAAGCAATAATGTAAATCAATCGGGATAAATCCCAATATACTTTAATATCATTTATTCTATCATTTCATTTCTTCCATTTGCCCTGTTTCAATTTTTTCAGTAATTGCAATAGAAGCAATCACCGGGAAAACCAATAATCCCAAAATAGTTAATAATGACCAACCTACAGGTATTTTATAAATTCCTGAAATACACATTTTTGCACCTACAAAAATTAAAATTGCTGCAATTCCATATTTTAGAAATCTGAAATATTTTACAATTCCTGCAAGCGCAAAATACAGAGATCTTAGTCCAAGAATGGCAAAAACATTGGAAGTATAAACAATAAAAGTATCATCAGAAATGGCTAATACCGCAGGAATAGAATCAACAGCGAAAATTAAATCTGAAAACTCAATAATGATTAGTGTAATAAATAGTGGTGTAGCAAACGTTTTTGCATTTAAACTTACAAAAAGTCTATCTCCATGGTCTTGATTAGAAACAGGCATCAGCTTTTTAAATAGCCTGACCAATGGATTTTTCTCCGGTTCAAATTCTTTATCTTTTTCAAAAGGTATTTTTGCTCCTGTATAGATTAGAAATGCACCAAAAACATAAATAATCCAATGGAAATTATGAATTAATGAAATTCCTGCCATAATAAAGATAGCGCGCAAAACTAGAGCTCCAAGTATACCCCAAAATAAAATCTTGTGTTGATATTGAGGCTTTACCTGAAAATAGCCAAAAATCATAATAAAGACGAATAGATTATCGATACTTAATGATTTTTCAATCACGTATGCGGTAAGAAATTCCAGCGCTTTTACTTTGCCAAACCAAAGATAAATGCCATAATTGAATAGTAGAGCAAGGCTTATCCAAATAGCACTCCAGATAAGCGCTTCTTTAATTTTTATCTCGTGCGATTTTTTATGGAAAACAAATAGATCCAGAACCAACATAATGGCAACAAATAATCCAAATGCAATCCAGATAATACTTTTTTCGAGCATATAGTTTTTTTTTGAAAAATTTACTTTATAAATTCAGATGTTGAATCAAAATTTTTACACCAATTCCAATAAGCACTATTCCTCCTGCAAACTCAATCTTCCTGCCAAAAAAGATACCGATTTTTTTGCCTGCAAACATTCCTATCATCGATACAAGAAAAGTTAAAGTACCAATAATTATAGTAGCAATGGTGATGTTAATATTAATAAAAGCAAAACTTACACCAACAATTAATGCATCTATACTTGTAGCAATAGCCATTCCAATCATTACACTATATTTAAGTGGATTAAAGTTTTTTTTAGTTTCTTCATTTTTAAAGCTTTCATAAATCATTTTTGTTCCTATTAAAAACAGTAAGATAAATGCAATCCAATGATCGTAATCTACGATAATATCTTTTACCTGAAATCCTAAAAACCACCCAATTAAAGGCATTGCTCCTTGGAAAACCGCCAAAACAATTGCAATACGTACAGCCTGTAGAAAACGGATGTGGCTAACCACAATGCCTGTACTTATTGATACTGCAAAGGAATCGACAGTTAATCCAAAAGCGATGAGTATAATTGTAAACAATTCCATTGAAAATAAACAATTTAGATTGAATTAGAAGTAAAAATAATGAACAATATGAATAAAAAAAATCCCTAATCGTTTGATTAGGGATTTTAGTACCCAGAGCCGGGGTCGAACCGGCACTCCGGTGAAGGAACTGGTGTTTGAGACCAGCGCGTCTACCAATTCCGCCATCTGGGCTTGCTTAAATTGGACTGCGAAAATAAGTAAATGTTTTGTCAGGTCAAAATATATTTCTAAAAAATATTCTTTATGCCAGAATATCAATCAGATATAATATAAAAAGTTATAATATTTAAGTGATTATTGGAATTTAGTCGATTTCACTTTTATCTTTTTTACCTCGACTTTGCTCAGCATAAACCTAATATCTATTGTCTTGATTTAATGTTTTATTTTTTCGTTTTTGTCTTTTAATTTTTGTTGTTCGTCTTTTGATTCTTGTTTTTTGTCTTTTTTACTTCGACTTTACTCAGCATAAACCTTTAGTCTTTTATCTTATTTTACTTGTCTTCCAGTACATACCCCTTTGCCATCTTTGTATATTCTTCTAATTGGTTGTTAATCCAAGATTGATCAAAACCCAGTTCATCAGCCATCAATCTTGCAACCTCGGGTGCCATTTGAACACTTGCCCTTGCATCTAAAAATAAAGCACGCACCCTTCTGGCAAGCACATCATCAAGCGTCCTGGCCATTTCGTTTCGCACAGCCCAAATTACTTCAACAGCTGTAAATGGCAAATCAGGATGAAGTTGATTGCCAAGGGCAGGGTTTTGAATTTGAAGTTTCTTTAAGTCGATTTTATCGGAGCCATAAATATACAAATGATCATTAAAATCGACCTGTGCCACATAACCATGGATTGGCATATTTGTAGTAACACATTTTCTTTCCTCAAGACCAGCAATCATAGCTGCTTTATCAATAGTATCTTCGGCCATTTTGCGATAAGTAGTCCATTTTCCACCAATTATCGTAACCAATCCAGTTAATGAAACAATTATTTTATGCCCTCGCGAAATTTCTTTGGTTTCGGAAGCATCATCTTCAGGCGCTGCAAGTGGTCTTAACCCTGCAAAGATGCTTAATACGTCTTTTCGGGTTGGATCCTTTTTTAAATATTTGGCAGCTGTTGATAAAATAAAATCAATTTCTTCTTCAAGTGCCCTTGGCTCTAAAGAAGTGCTTTGTACAGGAGTGTCTGTAGTACCCACAACTACTTTCCCGTGCCATGGAACTGCAAATAAAACACGGCCGTCGGAGGTTTTGGGAATCATAATGGCTGAATCGCCCTGTAAAAAAGATTTGTCAAGGATTACATGGACACCCTGGCTTGGTTTAACAATTTTTTTTGCTCCAGGTTCATTCATTTGTAAAATTTCATCAACAAAAACCCCGGTTGCATTAATCACAGCCTTGGCTTTGATAATATATTTATTCCCAGTCTCTTTATCAATAGCTTCTACTCCGGAAATAATACCTTCGTCGGTTTTTAAAAGCCGTATTACTTCAAAATAATTTAATGCAACTCCATTATTTTCTACCATTGTCTGGGCAAGGTTTATAGCTAGCCGTGCATCATCGAATTGCCCGTCGTAATAAATAACTCCACCAGTTAACCCTTCTTCTGAAAGATTGGGAATCGATTTCAATGTATCTTCCTTAGATATATGTTCCGATGGGCCAAGTCCCAGTTTTCCTGCCATCATGTCATACACCTTCATGCCAATTGTATAGAATGGCCCGTCCCACCAAATATAATTCGGGATAATAAATGCCTGGTTTTTAACAAGATGAGGTGCATTCTGTCTTAAAAGTCCACGTTCGTGCAAAGCTTCCAGAACAAGTGATATATCGCCCTGCGCTAAATACCTGACACCTCCATGAACCAGCTTGGTACTCCTGCTCGATGTGCCTTTAGCAAAATCAGATTGTTCAAGTAAAATAGTTTGGTAACCTCTTGTGGCAGCATCCAGGCCTGCACCCAGGCCACTTGCTCCACCACCAATAACCAGAACATCCCAAACTTTATTGGGGCTGATTTTTAGGTTATTCAACATTTGATCTCTATTCATAAAATCGGATTAATTTTGAGTTAGGATAAAGGTAGTAAATATGATTGGTAATTTGATTGAAATTTCAAACTTTAGCCACTCCGAACTCTAGGTACTCAGTAATTAAACCTTTAGCACTTTTTTTCTAATAGGTTATGGTAAGCATCGCCTTTCCCATCCTTATTGCATCACCATTTTTAATTATTGATTTGGTGATTTTAATTTCATTCACAAAAGTACCATTTGTACTTTCTTTGTCCTGAAGGTAGAAACTTCCGCCTTCTTTTGTGAGAGTGGCATGGTGACTGGATATTGTTAAGTCGTCAATCACAATATCATTTTCTTTCTGTCTTCCTATAGTGGATAATAGTTTCTTTAGTTCAAAATTGCTTGTAATGCCTCCAATTTCTATACTGATGGAAGGAATTACACTCGCACTGCTATATTGGGTTTTTACAGCGTCTGAGTTTTTAAGCTTGATATTTTCCTCCGTTTTCTTTTCAAATGGTTTGCTTTTTTGTAGTTCTTTAATGGATTTAGCCATTTGGCGTTTGGTGTACATCAGGTTTGCTATAAAAAACAAGATTAAAAGGGAGGAAAATGCGATTATGCCAATGATGATTAAATTATCTTTAAAAAAACTGATATAACTCGATCTTTCGAATGTACTTCTTATTTTAACTGCATGATAATCAATTTCGAACTGGTTTAATTTTTCTTTTTGCGCAGTATAAAAACTTAAGATATACGATTTATTGTTCAAATTATTCAACGGATGATATCCTGAATTAAGGGAATCGATTTGATTGTTAATAACATCCTGTATGTTAGTATTATATGTACGATAAAATTCTTCTTTTGAAGTAAACGAAAACCACTGATAACTGATTCCATAATCATTAGCTTTTTTTTGTATGCTTTGCCAGTCTTGTCCTCCGGCGTAGGGTATTTTTGAAAGAATAAAAAGGAGACGATTTACAGGGATATTTTTTTTATTGTGAATAAATTCAAGTGTCTGCTCAATGGAACAATCCATTATTTTGGGTGATCTTGTAAAATTAGCACTGGTGAAATAGATATCTAAAAAATCAATAAAATTTTCAGGATTATTGCTAAATTCAAAACTGAGCGGATATATACATTTACCATTTGTTTTTTTTTCGGCACTAAGTATAACATTCACAAAATCACCGCTTCCCATCTTTTTGGTAATGTCTTTAATAGCATTCACAATATCATTTCTGGTAGATTCAATGGCTAAATCTTCATCAATGAGGAAGCATATTGCTTTTTCCTGTTTTGATTTAAGCACAGAATCAACTGAAAAGGCTGTGGTGTCATGATTTTCAAGAATATATAATGAGCCAAAATCGATACTTTTTAGATCATTGGGTTCTATCGTAACTTTTATTAACGGGTATTCACTTTCATCAACGCTTTTTATTTGAATTTCTTGTGAAATGGATAGTACAGAAGTAATTAAGCAAATAAACAGAATAATGAGCCGTAGGTTTTTCATGATTTTTGAAAATGAATAATGAAATTTGTAAAAATCATTGTTTTATACAAAAGTAAATGATTTCTATGCAAAATGAGCGATTTCCATTTGAAAATCGCTCATTTTGCTTGACTATAATTATAAAGGTCTAACGTAAAAATAGACTAAGCAAGAAATGAAAGTCCAATATCCCAATTAAGATTTCAGATTGATTTATCCAGACTCTAAATTTTTATTTTTTGTTTTTGACCACTTTATTCAACTTTTACCAAATCCATTTTACACTCAGGACATGTGCCAGCTTCGGCATAGGTTTTGTCGCCTTCGCATTTCATTGGGCACTGATAGGTTGCGGTAAGTTTTTTAGAATCTTTAGCTGTACTATCTGCTTTTACTTGGTCGCTTTGCTTTTTTTCATCTTTTGTTTCCCTGCTATTACAAGCATAAAATGCAAAAGAAAGAGCAAGGATAATACTTGCACGAATAAAAATTTTTTGTATCATTTTCTTTTTTTTGAAGGTTTGTACACAAAAATAATTTTTTTTAAAGCATTATTCGTTTTTATTTTAGAAAACTGAACAAAAATTATCTTGTATTATGGCTTATCGTAATTAGAATATTTATAAAATTAATTCTTAAAATTCAATATGCGACAGCTGGATTAGTTTGTTTGGTGCAACAATTGGTATAATATTTTTGTCTCATATGGAACGGAGATAATCAATCCGCTAGTAACAGCTAAAATCATTGATTAATTTTGTAATTTTGCATTATTTTAATAGTCGGCAACTTGTTTTTAATCAATGAAATTGAACATTTTGTCAAATTGTAAATTTGACAAAAAATGATTCTAAACCCTTTTGCCTCAATCAGGCAGCGATTAGACGAGCAATTTTTATAAAAATGGACAAGATTTAGTGAAACATTTTTTAAATTTTACCGTATACATGAAAATATAAAGGCCTATCTATCATTGAGTAGATAACATTTTTTAACATATTGACATTCTATGCATATTATAGAAATAATTATTAGAGACAATAAAAAGGCTTAAAATTTGTTTGCAAAATTAATCAAATAGCAATATAGAATAGAACCGAAATATATGATTACCAAAACTTCATTGCCATTAAGATTTAAAAATGAAAATACAAAAACCTGTCAGAGTCTGCAAGATTACTGAACTTTGTTGAAGAAAGACCTGACAGTGTTTAAAAAAGCATTTAATAATTGAAAAAAGATTAACCCAAAATATATGAAACAATTTAACATCACAAAATCAATGGAACTTTTTAATCCAAAACATAAAATAATGAACAATAATTCAATGAATTTTAAAAAATATTTAATGCACTTTGCTTTGGTTTTTGCACTGGCTATGGTGTGGGGGCAGAGTTGGGGGCAAAAAACTTGGGATGGTGGAGGCGATGGAGTCAATTGGAGTAGTGCCAATAATTGGAATCCTAATGGTGTGCCGGCTTTAGGAGATGCAGTTACAATTTCTAATAGCGGTACTCTTTCAGTTACTGTTGATGGGAACTATTCCTGCAATAGCCTTGCATTAACTTATTCAGGAAATAATAATGGAACAATAACATTATCAATACCTGCAACAAGAAGTTTGTCCGTTACAAATGGAATTGGTTATATAAACAATAATAATGGAGGTGAAAATGTGAATCTTGATGTAGCTGGTGGTACCCTATCATGTGCAGCTATGACATTTAATGATACTGGTGTAGGTACTGATGATAGTTACCTTTCAATATCAAATGCCTCAAGTGTTGTAAATGTTAGTGGAAATATCACAATGAGTGGCATTGATGCAAGAAGAACTTACATTTTATTCACAGCTAATGGAACATTAAATATTGCAGGTGGATTTGTTACGAATGGTTTTATCACTAGTACTTCAGGAGGGGGCAATCCTGCTCCAGCTCCAACATCTGGTATTGTTAATTACAATAATGCTGGTGTTCAAACAGTATGGCCAACTACCTATTACAATTTACAAGTTTCAGGCAGTGGTACCAAAACATTGGGAGGAAATACAATTGTAAATAGTCAATTAACTTTAACCGCAGGCACCCTCGCTGTTGATGTAAATACGCTTTCTTTAAACGGACCAACAATAGCAGGGACACCAAGTAATTTAGCCACTACTGCATTTTCAAGCCTTTCATTTGGGGGATCTTCAACTGGTATAAATATTCCTTCAAGTGTTGCAGATTTGAATAACCTGACGCTAAATAATAACGCTGCCAATGCGCAAATTACAATGAACAGCAATATTACACTTGCAGCAGGTGGTACATTAACTTTAACAAGAGGAGATCTGGTCACTGGTTCAAACTATATTGCAGTAACCAATACTGCTGTTGGTGCAATAGCTGGTAATTCTGCTAATTCATACATTTATGGTACATTAAGACGAACGTTGCCTATCCTAACGTCATCTGGCATCTATAATTTTCCAATAGGGGAAGCCACAACTTATAATGCCTATCTATTAGAAAGCATTACTACTACAGCAGTTACTGTTATCGAAACAACTGTAACAAGTTCACCAGCTGCAACAACCGGTGATGGAACAACCATTGGTGGCTTATTGCCAAGAAATTGGCATGCAAGCGTTATCAGTGGGGCTTTTACCGATGCCAATATCAGATTAACAGATGCCACTGTGCTTGGAAATGTGGTAGGTGTTTGTGCCACTCAAACCGGAGCTTATACTTCTATTGGTGGTACAGTAGCTGTTGGTAGCACTGTGGTTTCTATTGCTAAATCTTCTTTGCCCAACTATTTTGCCATTGGTTCAACATTGATTAAAACATTTTATTCCTATCAAAATGGTAATTGGACAGATAAAACTACCTGGACAATAGATCCATCAGGTACAACAAATGTAAATAATTACATTGCAGGCTCTGATTATCCAAAGACTGGCGATATAGCATATATCCTTAATGGGCGAACAGTTACTGTTGACGCAAATACTCAAGCAACAACCCAATTAAATATTGAATATGGAGGTGTTCTTAATTTAGCTGCTACTACCGGGCATAATTTTGGTATAGTAAGCGGACAAGGTTTGATTAGAATTAATTCCGTAACATTTCCAGGTGGAACATTTACTAACTTTGTTTCATCAACAGGTGGAACAGTTGAATATTATGATGTTACAGGTAATTTACCTGCTCAAACAAACTATAATAATTTACTTTTAACAAACAGTACTACAAATAACTATAATTTAGTTTTAACAAATCCTTCAAATCCTGTTGCATATAATATTAATGGTTATTTTAAAATACAGCAAACAGGTGCTGGAACACTTACTAATACTTTAGGCAGTGTTGCTACAAATGTAATAAATCTGACTGTTTATGGTGATTATACAGTTGGAGCTGGATGTAGTGTTCTACTTGGTGCGGCTTTTAATGGCTTGCATACTATAAATTTATATGGAAATTTTTCCAATAACGGGACTTTTGATATTAATGACAATACAGATTATCTTAATAATACAAACGGTGCTGCAATTCTCACATTTTTTGGTTCAACTGATAATACCGTTTTGGTAAATACTACAACTGCTTTCTATGCTTTTAGAGTTAACAAAGGTGTCGATCAAACATATATCGTTTCAATTACTGGCAATGCTTCGGGATGTGATCCATTTAAAGGCTACGATGCATATGATAATATTGGCAATCTAAATGGAAGATTAACAATTTCAATCATAAATGGTACGTGTCGCTTAGGAAGCAATCTTAATATTGCTAATTTAACGGGAGATCAAGCCTCTGGGTTTTTTATAGGTTGCAAAGTAAATGGAACGACTATTGATGGTACAGGCTGTCTATGGATAGATGGTGCAACTGTCAATGAAAATTCAGGTTACATAGCCGTATATGGAAAGCTTCGATTGAGTGCTGGAACTCTGGATGCTACTGGAGATCAGATGATTTTTCGTCAGGAATGCCAGGTGTTAGTTGAAGGAACAGGTGTTTTAACTCTTGATCAAATTAGACCTTCAACTTCTGATCTTAGTCCAAAAGGTAGTTATATTCAAACTGGAGGAATAGTAAATGCTCAAGGAAATAATGGAACCACTGATTATCCTTCTTTTTGTGTGCCTTATCCAACTCAATCTTTCAAGATGACTGGTGGTGTTTTAAATGTTAATAGGGCTCAAACTGGCGGGACAGCTACTAATGGCGGGATTCTTATTAATTGCAATAATTATGAAGTTACTGGGGGTACTGTTAATGTGACATCTGCAAATAGTAATTTTACAATTAATTCAATTGCTCCATTTTATAATTTGAATTTGTACAGATCTGCTAATAATGTGCAATTGGCTAATCAGAATTGGCGTGATAACTATGGTACTTATACTGTAAATGCTCAACCTCTGATTATTTTAAATAAGTTATACATTGATGGTGCCAGTAGCACAGTGTTTAATGCCAATGGAAATAACGTTACTGTTGGCGGTGATTTTATTATTCCTGCTAATGCAACGTATACTCCAGGCGCAAACACTACTAAGTTAAATGGAGTTTCCGGTCAGGAATTTCAAATTAATGGAACTATTACCAGTGGCTTACAAAATTTAACTTTGTCAAATACTTCAGCCACTGTTTTAACAGCTACAACTGTTCCAAAAACGTTAACCATAAATGGAGTTTGGACTATTAGCTCTCTTTGTAGTATAGATGATAATAGTAACACCATAGTTGCGAAGGGAAATGTTTTCAATTCAGGAACGCATAGCAGTAGTGGAAGTGGTAAAGCTATGTTAAATGGTACTGCCACTCAGCAAATATCTGGTGATGGAAATGGAATTTTTGGAAACTTAGAATTGAATAATTCGGTTGCGGCAGGGACTGATGCCGCAAAGTTTTATGCAAATCAAATAGTTACAAAAACATTAACATTATCATCAGGTATTTTAAATATAGATATTTATAAACTGAGTTTATACGATAATCCATCCTCTTCAATAGTTGTTGCTTCACCGGGTGCAAATAAAATGATAAAAACTGCGGGTAATCAATCCGATGGCGGCATTATGAAAGTCTATTCTTCCACAGGGAATAGTTTTACTTTTCCAATTGGAACATCTTCTGGTTATTCGCCTGCCGTTATTGCTGTTACTGCTTCTACTTATGGAAATATATTAGTGAAGCCTGTAAATGGCGCCCAACCTTATGCAAAAGATTCTCCAGCTGGACATCCTTTATTGAAATATTGGAAAGTTAGTAGTGAATATTTTGCTGGAGTTAGCGCAGTTACACAATCTTATTATTACAATATACCAGGGGAGCTATCAACTGGAAGCACTGAGTCAAATTATGAAAGTCAAGTTTGCAGGAATTTTCAATGGTACACCCCAGATCCTCTGGTTGCAGTAGATTTGGTAAATCATAAAGCTGATTTTACAACTGCTAAATTTGGTGCAATTATAGATGGAGATTATACCGCTGGCCAGCCCGATGCTTTTTTGGCCATTGTGAAATTTTACAGTAAAAAAAGTGGTAATTGGGTTGATGGCAACTCAGCAACCAATCCATGGTCAAATATAAGTAATTTAGGTACGGATAATCTTACAACCTCACCAGGACCTGATAATCCTGTTATTATTGGCGATGGAATTCTTAATCATACAATAACAATTACAACCAGTGGCCGATCTTCAGGCAGTCTAATTTTAAATTCAGGTTCTGTTTTGGATTTAGGAACAACAACAGGGCATAATTTTGGCGCATTGCCCAATCAGGTTGTTGGTGGTGCAGGAAAACTACGAATTTCTAGAGGTACAAGCGATGGAACAGCAGAATTTCCTGCAGGTGATTTTGGAGCATTTATAGGAAATGCTGGTGGAACAGTTGAATATTATACAAGTGGATTTAATTTAATAGTTCCTCCGGTTTCAGTAAATACTCCTACAGCCCTTAATTTAACTACCTATAACAACTTAAATTTGATGGCAACTAGTGGTAATTCTATAACCATGCCAGATATTAATATGACTGTTTTCAAGAATTTGACAGTAGGTAGTTCATCTTTTACAAATAGTGTACTGTTAAATTCTACAAGTGCAAAGAGTTTGACAATAAATAACAATTTAAATATTAATGGAGGGAGCCTTCAATTTAACAATATTAACGCGCAAACAGTAACCGTAGGGAATAATGTAACTATAGCAAGCGGAGCTACTTTTGAAGCCTTAAATAATGCAAATGCAGTTTGTGCAAATACATTAACAGTATCTGGGAATCTTACAAATAATGGAACATTAACATTTCTTGCAGGAACCCGCTATTGTGATTTAATTTTTAAAGGAAATACCGATAACAGTTTTACTGGTACAACAGGAGTTGGAACAACACTTAATATGTTGACCATTAACAAAGGAACAACACAAAATTCCGTTTTAACGATGGATCTTTCTGGTACATTAAATACACTCACAAACAGCTGGCTTACCATATCCAATGGAACATTTAGATTTGCAGTGCCTTCAAAATCAATTACTTTAACAAATGTTGCTGCAAATACATATACTATACCTTCTACTGCATGTTTATCTATAAATGCTACAGGAGCCATTATAAATATTGGTAATAATGCCAATGATTTATCCGATTTGCTTTTGTCAGGAAAACTTGAGGTGAAAAATGGTACAATCAATATTGGCCGACCTGTAATGACTGATGTTTTCAACAACGATATCGAATATGCATCTGCAGGTTCACCCGAAATAAGTATTACTGGTGGATTTCTTAATGTTAACGGACAAATTCGCGATAATTATAGCAATAATGCCGGAGCAATTATTTACAACCAATCTGGTGGCGATGTTACTATTTGGGGACACCATTCTTTGGTTGCATCCACACCAACTGTTCCAAACTCCATCGATAAAGCCAAACTGATGATTTATAATCAGGGCAGCATTTTTAATATGTCTGGTGGTAATATAATCATTAAAACCGGAGGTGGTGCAATATTTAATGATTTATATCTAAGACCAAGTGCAACCTCTGTCACAGGAGGAACAATAAAATTTGATGCTGCTTTAACTGGTGCAGATCAAACTACAATGACGATGGATGCAGATGTTCCATTATTTAATTTAATTATTACAGGTACAACTTATTTTTCTAAACTAACTTTGAAAGTAGATCCTCTAATCTTATTGGGTAGTTTAACAATCGATGCAAGTAATTCTTTTATAACCTCAAATTTAAATGTAAATATTGGCTCTAATTTTACCAACTCAGGAACTTATACACCTGGAACAAATACTACAACGTTTAATGGAAATGGTTTGCAGGATATTACTTGTAACAATGCAACAACTTTTAAGAATTTAACAATCAATAAAAATTCTGGAACAGCTGATTTATTAGGAACTATTGATCCTATTGTAAGTAGTACTTTTAGTTTATCAAATGGAATTTTTGATACAAAAGATCGTAATTTTTATGTCTATGGAGATGTTGTTAATAGTGGAACTCATGTAAGTACAGGTATTGGGACTTTCTTTTTGCAAGGTTCTTCAAAACAATATATATCGGGAAACGGATTCGGTAGTTTTGCGAAAGTGACAATAAACAATTCAAATGGAATCGAATTAAGCAATGATATATCAATTACCAGGCTGCTGACTTTCCAGAGTGGAATGTTGTATATTGATAAGAATCTTTTAACATTTACCGAAACGGCTCCCATCCCTTCCGGTTATGATGCAAGTAAATTTATAACAACCAGTGGGGTAGCCAGTGATGCTGGTATTCGTAAAATATTTACAGTTGGAACAGGTCCATTTTCATTTATTTATCCAATAGGAACACTGGCATCCGGAAGTAATAAATTCACTCCGGTTTCATACACACTTACTGGTATATCTGGTACAACTCCTTATATACAGGTTCGGCCTATAAATTCAAAACACCTTGCGACAACTGCGGCAGCTATTACTGAATTGAAGTATTATTGGAATGTAACAACTTCTGCGGGTTTTGCTGCTACTGCTTTTTCACATATTTATACTTATTTACAAAGTGATGTACAGGGCACCGAAAGTTCGTATTTTGGTGGTAGATTGCCAATTAGTACTGCAGTTTGGCAACACGATGGAACTGTTGATTATTCGAACCATAACGTTACATTTACTAATTTTACATATATTTCAGGTGATTATACTGCAGGAGAATTACCTGAATTTGGGACTATTGATACTTATTACAGCAGAAATGCTACATCTGGGGGCAATTGGACAGATCCAAATTCATGGTCAATAACCGGTCATGGTGGGGCATCAAATGGAACTTACCCACAAGGTAATCCGGTTATTATTGCATCAGGTCATACCATCACTTCTACTGCAAATGGCTGTTCTTCAATAAACCTGCAACTATTAGGAAGACTTGATTTACTTGCCACCAACAGTCATAATTTTATTTCTATGAATGGGAGTGGATGGTTGCGGTTTGACCCAAATATTTCTGGAGCTTTTGTTTTTCCTGGAGGTGATTTTACTCCATTTATGAATACCTCTGGTTCAACCGTTGAATATAGTTCAACAGGAGGAGTTACCATATCTCCTGTAATTAGTATTTATCAAAATCTTTATCTTTCTGGAGGAGGAATTAAATCATTGGCAAACGTAGATTTACTGATTCAGGGCAATTTAACCCTGGCTTCTACTTGCGGTCAATTTACCAATGCAGGTTACAATAAGAATATAATCATATATAAAGATTGGTTAAATAATACTACCACTCCTTACATCCCTGGTTCAGGAACAGTTACTTTTTCTGGATCAACGTCTCAAACTATTGCAGGTACTGGTACAATCAGTGCTCCAGGGGAATCTTTCAACAATGTTATTGTTAACAATTCAGCGGGGCTAAGCCTAAGTAGAAACATCAATATTGCCAAAGATTTGACAATAAATTCAGGTGGTTCATTTTCTGCCATTGGATCTAGTACCGTTTCAATTCAAGGAAACTGGGTTAATAATTCCACTACAACCTTTTCTTCAGGCTCAACAGTTAATTTTAATGGAACTTTAGCTCAAAGTGTTTCAGCGGTTTCAGGTGAAACATTTAATAATTTAACAATCGGAAATCCGACTGGTTTAACGTTAAATTGTAACACTACAGTTTCAGGAAATATTGATTTTACTTCAACTGCCGATTCCCGTAAATTGATGATTGGAGCGAATCTACTTAATTTATCATCGACATTAGGAACGATTTCAAATGCAGGATCAAATAAGTTTATACAAACCAATGGACTGGCTGGTGATGCGGGAATTATTAAAAGTTTAACAAGTCCTTATAATTTCACTTTTCCAATTGGTGTAAGTACTAAATATACACCTGCACAATTTAGCGAAACTTCGGCAGGACAAAGTGGCACAATTAAAGTTATTCCTGTAAATTCAAAACATCCTTATGCAAATAATAATCTTACCGATGAATTGAAATTTTATTGGATTGTTAGCACAATGGGCCTTGTACCTGTCAATGTTACACATACATATACTTTTGTAGCAAGTGATGCCTTGCCAAGTACCGCATCTTATGTTTCAGGCCGATTTTTAAGTAACCAATGGACTCCTGTTTTGGGTGGTGAAACTGGAACATCAATTGCTGGTTCTAACCTTATATTTACAAGTAAAAATTATATAGACGGTGAGTTTACTTGTGGTGTTTCAACTAATTTTGGTATTTTAAATACTTATTACTCCAGAGATCATGCGCCTCTTATTACTACTGGTGCTGACTGGAGGACTTTATCAACTTGGTCAACGTTAGGGCATTCTGATGATCTTCATATTCCTAATACATTGCCAAATGCTAATTCAGTAATTATAAAAACTGGGCACAAAGTTGTTTCATATGATCCTGGAATAAACATATCAAATCTTACTCTCAATGGAGATTTACAGCTTAATGCAACTGCAAGTCACGATTTTGGAAGTGTTACCGGCACAGGAAAGCTTTCGTTAAAAAACAATGTGACAGGTCAATTTGTTCTGCCAACTGCAAATTTAACAAGCTTTACTTCCGCAACAGGTGGAACTATTGAATATGACGGAGCAGGTGATTTACCGGCTGTCAGTACATATAACAATCTGCTGCTTTCTGGTATTGGTACAAAGAATATTCCCAATCAGAACCTGATCCTTAACGGAAATTTACAAATTGCAGCAGGTCAGTTAAATAATGGATTTGGTATCGATATTACAATTAAAAAGAATTGGATTGACAATGTTTCTTCTGGTGGTTTTACTTCTCTTGCAGGTAAAGTTTCTTTTAATGGAACAATAGCACAATCTATAACAAGTACTGTAAATACAAAATTCTATAACTTGGAAATAAACAATTCAAATGGACTAACATTGATCAACCCAGTTGAAATTACTAATAATCTAATTTTAACGCTTGGTAAGATTAATACCACTTTAGCCAACTCATTAACTTTATCTAATTCAAATTCGAATATTGTTTCAGGAGCAGGTTTAGGAACAACATCTTTTGTTAATGGTCCATTGAAGAAAAATATTGGTGCAACAGGAGGTTTTACGTTCCCAATAGGGGTTGGTAATACTTATGGTCCGGCTACCTTGAGCAATGCAGATGCAGATGTTTGGCAGGCACAATATTATTTAGGTGGATATAATTCATCTTCAGCATATTTTGCTGATCCAATTATTGAAGTCAGCAACACCGAAAACTGGATAATTAAAACTACATCTATAGATGGAAATGCAATTGCTACATTGCCTTATGGTTCAAGTGGTATTATTTCTAAGTGGGTGGTTTTGGATTATAATAATCCATTTTGGACAAACACCCCTGGCTCAACAATAAATACTGCTAATGGAACTGTTTCTAGCAATGCGCAGACAACTTTTACAACTGCAACTGATAAGTATTTTACCGTAGGTTCTACCAATTTGACAAAATGGATTGGTGGCATTTCAGTTAATTGGTTTGATCCCAATAATTGGAGTACTGTTTCTGTTCCAACTTCAACTGATAATGTCAAAATTTCATATGTTGATGCTTCTCATCCGCTTCATTTTCCTGATATTTCAACAACAGGGCCAGCAATTTGTAATAATATTACAGTTGAAAATAATGCAATTTTAGTGGTATCTGGTACTGGCAATTTAGATGTTTATGGTAATTGGGTAAATAATACAGCGCCTGCAATTAATGCTGTTTCAATGAGTAATACGTCAACTGTATCTTTTAAAGGAACAACTGCAATTTCAGGTACAGCAGAAAATACTTTCGGAAATATTTATATTAATGGATCGCTTACAGGTCCTTCAGGAAACATGAATATCACTGGTAATTGGACAAATGCAGGAGCCAGTAATTCATTTTCTGCTAACAGTACTTCAACAGTTGTATTTAGGGGTGCAACAAATCAGACCATTCAAACCGCAAATGTTGAGACTTTTAACAATGTAACAATAAATTCGGGAGCAAATGTTAGTATTTCATCTGCGTCATATGTAACTTTAAATACACTTGTTAATAACGGTACTTTAACGTTGAAGTCAGACGCAGCCCGAACAGCATCCATGATACAAACTATTGGTTCTGTGCAGGCAACGGTTGAAAGATTTGTCGCTGGAAACAAGTGGCACTTTATGTTTGCGCCACTTTCAGCTATTCCAACAACAATTTATAAAACCGAAGGTACTTCTACAAATTATAATCTTTATTCATATCTGGAGCCGAATGCTGATTATTGGAATGCAACTTCGGTTTATGGCACAACTGGTTGGGCAGCCGAATATTCAAACACCAATCTTCCAAATTTAAAAGGGTATATTTTTAACAGATATGGATTACCTGATAAAACCTATGTTCAGACTGGGGGAAATTTATGGGTAGGACCTAAAGTTTTTACTATTTCCAAAACAAATCATGCTCCTGCAACAATTGGGAATGGCTGTATAAATGATTGGAATTATTATGATGGTTGGAATTTAGTTGGTAATCCATATGCTTCGGCAATTAATTGGGATTTGGTTGATAAAACAAACATTGAGGATGTTGTTTATTGTTATGATGGTACTCAGGGTAAATACGCTTATTATGGAATTGATCCTTATTCCGGGATAGGAATCTCGGTTAATAATGGATCTAAATATATTCCTTCAGGCCAAGGTTTTATGGTTAAATCAAAAGGTACAGGAACAACATTTACATTAAAAGATGCTGACCGGGTACATAATGCCCAACCATTCTGGAAAAGTAGTAAATCGATTTCTTCCAATGATACAAAATCATCATTAACAGATAATCAATCAATTGCTCCAAATTTTTTAAGATTGCAGATAAATTCAGGAACTTACACCGATGAGTCGGTAGTGCGTTCACTTCCTGCAGAGTCTGGCGTTACTGATAATCACGACGGTAATTTTGATGCACGGAAAATGTTTGCATGGGACAAAACAGTTCCACAAATTTTTACTGCTAATGCTGATTTTTCAAATGTTTTTGCAATTAATTCAATGACAGAAGTGGTTGCAAGCAAACAAGTTCCTGTTGGATTGTATGTTGGCACTGCAGGTAATTATTCAATTGATTTCAGCCAAAATACTTTTGATGGTATTCATGTTTATCTCGAAGACAAAGTAACAAATACTTGGACAAATATCAGAACAACGCCTTCTTATGCATTTAATTCAGCGGTAGGTACTTTTACTGCACGTTTTGTGTTGCATTTTAATCAAAATCATGCACCTGTTGCAAATAATATCCTTGAAAAACAAGTTGTTGACGAAGAGGTTCCTTTTATTTTTATATCCAATGTTAATTTTACTGATGAAGACCAGGGGGATATAGTAACATGCACCGCTTCTTATGAAAATGGAAATCCATTGCCTGCATGGTTGAAGTTTGACGCAACATCACATTCCTTCAGCGGAACTCCTTCAAACAATGACGTGGGTACTTACACAATTAAATTAACAGGTACTGATTTATTGAATGCTCAAACTTCAACAAATTTCATTCTTGAAGTTAGGAATGTAAATGATTCGCCTGTATTGTCGAATGCTATTGTAAATCAAACAACAAATGAAGATGCTGCATATAGTTTTAATATTCCTGCTAATACTTTTACTGATATCGATGCTGGTGATATTCTTACTTATACAGCAAAAATTCCTTCATGGATGCAATTTGATCCGGCTACCGGAAATTTCAGTGGTACTCCATCGAACAGTGATGTAGGTTCATGCAATATTACCATTATGGCAACTGATAATTTCGGTGCAAATGTTTCAGATGTATTTTCGTTAGAGGTTGTCAATGTGAACGATGCACCCATATTAAATGGACAGGTTCCTGATCAGGCAATTGAAGTAAATACAAGCTTTGATTACACTCTGGACCAAAATCTATTTGTTGATATTGATTTTGGTGATGAAATTACATATACTGCAAAATTGGCTGATGGAAGTGTATTACCAAGCTGGCTGAATTTTGATGGACTTAGTCGCAGGTTTACAGGGACAGCTATAGATCTTGGAGATTTATCTATAGTTTTATTAGCTACCGATAAATTTGGAGCAAGTGCATCCGATGAGTTTATGTTGTCTGTAAAGAATGCAACTGGAATAGGAACATTGAATACTATAGAAGTATCGATATATCCAAATCCAACAAAAGGTCGGTTCTTTGTTGAAACATCGAGCTTTACTGGTGAAATGAGGTTGATTGTTCGTAACAACGATGGAAAAACTGTTTTCGAGCAAAAAGGAGTGCGCGATACAAACGAAATCAACTTAACTGGTTTCGCTGATGGTGTTTACTTTATAGAATTGACAGATGGAATAGAAAGCAAAGTACACAAAATTGTACTGAATAAATAAACAAAATTATATTAGTTTTAAATAGGAGAGGAGGGGTTTTAATTCCCTCCTTTTTTTATTTACATGATTTATTCCTTGACTTTCCAAGCTTTAAAACTTGGAAAGTCTAAATAGTAGACTAATGAAAAAACAAATATCCTAATAAAATGGCAGCCGTAATACCTGCAAAATCTGCAATTAAGCCACAAACAACAGCATAACGTGTGTTTTTAATTCCTACAGAGCCAAAGTAAAGTGCCAATATATAAAATGTAGTATCTGCCGATCCTTGTACTATTGAAGCCAATTTGCCTGAAAATGAATCGGCTCCATATGTTTTCATGGTGTCTATCATGAGTCCACGGGCACCGCTTCCACTTAATGGTTTCATAAGTGCCACAGGAAGAGCTGTTACAAAATCAGTATTCAGACCTATTGAATTAAAGATAAAAGCAATTCCGTCTACCAAATAAGTTAAAGCACCAGAACTGCGAAAAACACCAATAGCCACCAAAATGGCAATCAAAAATGGAATTATCTTAACAGCGGTATTAAAACCTTCTTTAGCACCTTCAATAAATGATTCATATACGTTTACCTTTTTCCTTATGGCCAATAACATAAAACCAATAATGATGGTAAAGATGATAATGTTGCTTGCCTGGCTAGATACCTGAGTGATTTCTTCCTTTGTAAGTCTGGATAAAAAATAAATAATTGAAAAAATAATTGCAGCAATACCCCCAAAATAGGCTAAAACAACTTTGTTAAACAAATTAATTTTCTGATAGATTGAAACACTTATTATTCCGGCCAAAGTTGAAAAAGTTGTAGCAAGAAGAATAGGTATAAATACATCCGAAGGATCAGCGGCACCAAGTTGTGCCCTGTACACCATTATACTAATTGGAATTAGGGTAAAACCTGCCGTGTTGATTACCAAAAACATAATTTGGGCATTGCTTGCTGTATCTTTATTTTCATTGGATTGATGCATTTGTTCCATGGCTTTTAATCCCATTGGTGTAGCAGCATTGTCGAGACCTAGCATATTTGCCGAAAAATTCAGCATAATGGAACCAATAGCAGGATGATCTTTTGAAAGTTCAGGAAATAATTTCTGAAAGAATGGGCCAATAATTTTTGAAAATATTTTTACTATGCCTCCTTTCTCTCCAATTTTCATAATACCCATCCAGAAACTTAAGACACCAGTGAGGCCAAGTGAAATTTCAAAACCGGTTTTGGCCATGTCAAATATACTTGATGCCATGCCGGGGAATACCGTCATATCCCCAAATACAATGAATTTAACAAGTCCGACGACAAACGCTATTATAAAAAAACCAATCCATATGTAGTTTAAAGCCATGTTATGAATATTTAGTTTACGAATATAGGAAAATTTCCTTGCTAAATCCGTAGGATTAAAATTATATAGTTGAAGTCAAAATAATATTATCAAAGCGAATCGATTCAAATATGCTATAATACTATTGGTTACAGATCATTGAGCCTCTTACATAATATTTTTCCTATCGACCTAATTTTTGTTCAAATGAGTATATATATTATGTGAAACACAATCAGAGCAAGCTCTCTACGGAGTGGATCAATAAAAAAGCCATCTCGAAAGGAGATGGCTTTAAAAGCACAGTAAACTATGCGGATTTTATTTGATATTTGATTACATCATTCCACCCATTCCGCCCATACCTTGGCCACCGCCCATTGGCATAGCAGGGCTATCTTCTTTTACTTCAGCTATAACTGATTCAGTTGTCAACAACATACCCGCTACAGATGCTGCATTTTCAAGAGCAATTCGAACTACTTTTGTAGGGTCAATAACTCCTGCCTCAAATAGATCTTCGTAAACTTCAGTACGTGCATTATAGCCAAATGCACCTTTTCCTTCTTTTACTTTTTGTATTACAACAGAGCCTTCATCACCAGCATTAGTAACTATTTGGCGAAGAGGTTCTTCAAGCGCTCTTTTAATAATAGCAATACCAGTTGTTTCATCTTCGTTATCGCCTTTTAAATTTGCGATTGATTCAATTGCACGGATATAAGCAACACCACCGCCGGCAACAATGCCTTCTTCAACGGCGGCACGAGTTGCGCTCAATGCATCGTCAACCCTATCTTTCTTTTCTTTCATTTCCATTTCAGAGGCAGCCCCAATATACAAAACAGCAACTCCGCCAGCTAATTTAGCCAATCGTTCCTGAAGTTTTTCTTTGTCGTAATCTGAAGTAGTAACTGCAATCTGCGCTCTGATTTGTTTAACGCGTAATTCAATATTTGCTTTCTCGCCAGCACCATTAACAACAGTTGTATTGTCTTTGTTGATGGTTATTTTTTCAGCTTTTCCTAACATTTCCATGGTTGCAACTTCAAGCTTTAAACCTTTTTCTTCTGAAATTACAACTCCACCGGATAATATAGCTATATCTTCCAACATTTCTTTTCTTCTATCGCCAAAGCCTGGAGCTTTAACTGCAGCAATTCGTAATGAACCACGAAGTTTATTTACCACCAATGTTGCAAGCGCTTCGCTATCAACGTCTTCTGCAATAATCAATAATGGTCTTCCTGCATTTGCAACTGGTTCAAGGATTGGTAACAAATCCTTCATACTTGATATTTTTTTGTCGTAAAGCAAAATGTAAGGATTCTCAAGTACTGCTTCCATTTTTTCTGAATTGGTCACAAAATATGGAGAAATATATCCTCTGTCAAATTGCATTCCTTCAACAATTTCTACAGTTGTTTCAGTTCCTTTTGCTTCTTCAACAGTTATTACACCATCTTTATGAACAATTTTCATTGCTTCTGCAATCAATTTTCCAATTGCACTATCGTTATTAGCTGAAATTTTGGCAACTTGTTCAATTTTGGTAATGTCCTCACCAATTTGTTTGGTTTGACCTTTCAAATGTTCAACAACTTTAATAACTGCCTTGTCAATACCTCTTTTCAAATCCATCGGATTTGCACCTGCTGTAACGTTTTTTAGTCCAACTGTAATTATTGATTGAGCCAAAACAGTTGCGGTTGTAGTTCCATCACCTGCATCATCTGCAGTTTTAGAAGCAACTTCTTTAACCATTTGAGCACCCATGTTCTCGAAATTATTTGGAAGTTCAATTTCTTTTGCAACTGAAACTCCATCTTTTGTTATCATTGGAGCACCAAATTTTTTCTCAATAACAACATTTCTTCCTTTTGGGCCTAATGTTACTTTAACTGCATCGGCCAATTGATCCACGCCTTTTTTTAGCAGATCTCTTGCTTCTATGTTGAATTTAATTTCTTTTGCCATTTTATTTGTGTTTTAATTGATTGATAATTGATTGATTATACTATTGCAAGAATGTCGTCTTGTTTCATAATCAGGTAATCTTTGTTTTCGTAGCTGATTTCTGTACCGGAATATTTTCCATACAATACAACATCACCAACTTTAACTTCCATTGGTTCATCTTTTGAACCTGGACCAACTGCTATAACTTTGCCACTTTGTGGTTTTTCTTTTGCTGAATCAGGAATGATAATTCCTCCTTGTGTGCGTTCTTCTGCCTTTAAAGGCTCAATTAAAACTCTTGTTCCTAATGGTTTCATAGTAATAACTCCCATATGATTTTGTTTAACAATTATTATATTTTACGAATCTTGCTATTCACAATTTATGCCAAAGCATATTTAGCCAGTTTGTGACACAAAAATACGACAAAATTTCAGTGATAATAATTTATAAATATGTAATATGCAGAAAATAAATCAATTAACTTAATGCTGGTTGATTAACTTAAATTACTAGATTGACAGCCAATGTGACAAAATGGCCAAAAAAAAAGCCATCTCAATATGAAATGGCTTTTTGAAATCTTATGTAATTATTATTTAGATTTTTTTTCAGTCCCTTTTGTAGTTGTAGATGTTGGGGGAACAGTAGGAATAACTGGTACATCACTGGCATGGTTTACCTGCTCTTCAATAGCAGAACCTTGTTCTTTACCAGTATCTCTTGGAATGGTTATACTTCCTGCTAAACTCAATACTAGTACAGCAACGGCTAATGACCATGTGGCTTTTTCAAGGAAATCGGCAGTTTTTCGAACACCCATTATTTGATTTGAGGATGAAAAATTTGAAACCAATCCTCCTCCTTTTGAATTTTGAACCAATACGATCAAAATCAATAGTACACTTGCAATAATTAGTAAAATTGTTATTAAGGTATTCATATTTTTAAGATTTAATCAAACTTTCAATTTTTTTTATTTGGATTGCAAAGTAAGTCTTTTTTTCTGGAAACTTCAAAATTAATTTATTATATATTTCAATTGCTTTTGGGTAATTTTTTTGTTGGATTTGTATATCTGCCATTGTTTCAGTCATAAACTCTTCCTTTTCATCTGTGCTCGAAATGGATACATCGCCTGATAAGGAACTTTCTTTACTTCCGATTTTTTCAAAAGTTTCAATTTTTTCAATAAAGTTATCAATCAGTTTTGTTGATTTTTTAACTTTGAATTCTTGTACATCTGCATTTTCAATTGTTAAATTTTCACTGATATTAGTTTCTTTATCTTGAATTGGTTCGTCAAATGTTTTTGTTTCATTTATTTGTTCAGGAATAATCTCAGTATTTTTATCAAGTTTCTCACTTCCATTTTCAATAATCGGATTTTGTATCAAATCAATCATTCGTTGGTTTTCAAGATGTTTTTCCCGATCTTCTTTTTCTTTCTCTTCTTTCATGCGCAGCTTTTTATCTTCAATTTTTTTAATCAACAATTCGGCTGCACTCAATGATTTATTTGATGACGTTGTTTGATCATCCTTTTTTTCTATTGTGATTTCTTTATTTGTTTCAATGAAAGTTGAAGGAGTAATTTCTTTTTCAATTTCTAATTTGTTTGTTTTTTCTTCGTCTAAATTGGCAACAACTTTTGATATCGGTGAGATAACAGCATTTTTTAATGATTCTGATTCACTTCCAATATTTTCTGTTTCGGTCGTGGTTGTTTGCTCTTTATTTTTAACATGCTGTTTGAAAAGGTCTTTGGCGGTTATTCCACTTTCTTTAATTACCTCTTTTTCAATATCATCATTATTTTCAGGATCTGAGATTTTTTCTTTTTTTATTTCGTCTTCATGGAAACCAATAAATGTTTCCTTGATTACTCTACTTGATCCTTTTTTTTCATCGGTTTGTTTTGTTTTAGCAAGCCTCGATACTTCATTTCCTGTTTGAATGTCAATAGTTTCAGGTGTATTCTCTGAAGTAATATTCATTTCTTTTTTAATTTGCCGTATTTTTGAAAAAATACTACTCATCACTTCTGAACTGCCTGTTTCCGTTTTAACATGTTCTTTATTTTCAACAGTTTTGTTAGATTGAAGCTCTTTTTTGGTTTCGGTTAATTGTGTGCTTTCTTTTTCAACTTTTTCATTGACTAAATTCTTATCTTCAGTAATATCAATTTTTTTGTGTTCGAATGGTTTTGCATTTTCATCTTTTACTTTTTCTTGAATTACTATCTTTTTTTCTTCTGGTTTTATTACTTCTTCGAGCTTTAATTCTGACTTATCTTCTGTTTTTTTAATTTCACCAATTTCTTTGTTAATTTCTGGCTTTTCTTGTTCTTTGGTTTTTATAATTTCATCTTTTTTAACTTCAATTAATGGAACTATCTTTTTTTTCTCTTCAAATTCCTTTTCAGATTCAATTACGTCTTTATTAATTTTCGGACTATTAGTTGCCTGAAAAAAATCTTTAATAATTTCTTTATGTCTGATTTTTGATTTTTCGGTTGTTAGTTTTATTAACTCATCTTCTGATAAATCAACTTTCTTTATATTTTCAAGATTTTCAGCTATTTCAATATCTGATGTTTTTTTCTCATCAGTAGCTATTTTCTCAACTTCGATAATTTTTTCGGGTTCTTTTTTTTCTATTTCAATTTTCTGCTTGATCTCTATTTTTTCAAAAGGCTTTTCTTTTTCAATTTTTTCTACAGGAATCTCCTTTTCTATTTTTTCAATAGTGGTTTTTATAGGAATTTTTTCATCCGATACTTTAGTTTGTGTTTTTTTCTCAGTTGTAGCATCTGCAATTAATGGAGCAGAAACATTAAGTGAATTGATGTATTGGAATAATTTCTTTTTATCAGAAATAAAACTCCCCGAAATATTTAATTGGTTGCTATAATTCTCAGAATGAGTTTGGTTCATAGCTTTTAACAAAAGTATGTGCCCGGTTTGAAAATAGGGATACTTTTCAAGCAAAAGCATAATTTGCGAAAGTGCCTTTTGGTCAAAAGCTTCTTTGCTTTCTAAAAATGAGACTATTTGTTCTGTATTCATAACCCTATTTATTTTTACCAATTTACAACTGCTTTTTGAAAAATATCATCAGTCAACTGTTCCAAAATTGCTGGAACTACAGTTGGTTCAACTGAAGATAGCATTTCTTTGCTATCATAATCTGTATATCGGCTAAATGTTTCATCGAAATTCTTAGTTTCATCTAATTCGTTAATAAAAGTAACTTTGACTTTTATTGTCAATCTGTTTTGGGCTGCTGTTTCATTGGCAGTTAATGCAATCGGAGCTACTGAATAATCAACAATCTGACCTTTAAACTGTAAATCTCCTTTTCCCTCAGTCAAATTCAAAGAGGTTTGTGAAACCAATTTTTTTTGTAAAAGTTCAGTAATATCCTGACTTAATGTAGCATTAAATATAGATGCAGTATTTTTAAAATATTCCACAGATACTGTTTTTGCGCCAACTGGAATAGAAGCACCTGTAAATGAATAAATTCCACAGGAAGAAATCAATGGAACAATGAATATAAACAAGGCAATAATTTTAATTTTTTTCATTATATTAATTTGAACTATCTTTTAATATGTGATTTTAAAGTGATTTATATTACTCAAGATCGTACTCTTTGATTTTCCTATACAAAGTTCGTTCCGAAATGCCTAAATCTACTGCTGCTGCTTTTCGTTTACCTTTATGTTTATCAAGTGCCTTTTTTATCAGTTCAATTTCCTTATCCATAATCGACAAGGATTCTTCTACAAATTCCTCAGTATCTTGGATTTGAAAATTATTTTCAGTATCATATTCAAATTCTTTCTCTGCTTGTTTTGATTCAATAAATCCATTTTTTTCGTAAAAAGAATTTATTATATCAGGGTTTTCTACATAGGTTTTATGGATTTCGTCTTTATTTACAATGCCGTTAACTACTCTTTTTAGATCGTTCATGTCTTTTTTCATATCGAAAAGTATTTTGTACAAAATTTCTCTTTCCGAGGAAAATGTCTGGCTGTCAACACTATCTTTATATAATGCTGGAAGTTTTTGTCCTTCATAAATAGGAAGGTATTGTTTTAATTCGACTCCAGTAATAAGTCTGCTTTGTTCAATTATTGATAATTGCTCAGTCACATTTTTTAATTGGCGAATATTTCCGGGCCATCTGTAATTGTATATGAGTTCATTGGCTGAATCATCTAGTTTTATAGGAGGCATTCTGTATTTTTCACTAAAATCCTGAGCAAATTTCTTAAATAAAAGAATAATGTCTTCTTTTCTCTCTCTAAGAGGCGGAATATGAATTGGCACAGTATTTAGCCGATAATATAAATCTTCTCTGAATTTACCATCATGAACTGCTTTTAAAACATCGATATTAGTCGCAGCAACAATCCTTACATCTGTTTTTTGTGTTTTCGACGAGCCAACTTTAAGAAATTCACCAGATTCTAAAACTCTAAGTAACCTAACTTGAGTGGATAGTGGTAATTCTGCAACTTCATCCAAAAAGATAGTACCTTTATCCGCAACTTCAAAATACCCTTTTCTTTGATCATGAGCCCCCGTAAATGAGCCTTTTTCATGCCCAAACAATTCAGAATCAATCGTTCCTTCTGGAATTGCTCCACAGTTAACTGCAATATAGTTGTTATGTTTTCGAGGACTTAATTGGTGTATAATTTGAGGAAATGTTTCTTTTCCAGTACCGCTTTCACCCATTATTAAAACAGAAAGATCTGTCGAGGCAACTTGGGTTGCAATATCAATGGCTCGATTCAATTTACTTGAAACACCAATGATTCCGAATCTCTGTTTTATAGTTTGAATATCCATTATTTAATTTCTATTGTAATTTGTCTTGATTTGGATTTGAAGTACAATATTCATGTTGTTGTGCTTTTTTGCAAATTCGATTTTATTTCACATTTTTGTTTCTGTGATTCGAATTAGATGTTCTTAATTATTATACTTCAATATTGTAAACATGACAAAATTACAATTAAATCCGAAAACATACTAATAAACTTTTTCAGAATAGAGAACACATTACAAATGTAAATAAAAATACATATAAAGACAAGTAAAATGTATAATATATTTCAATTATCTTGAAAATGAAAGTAATAGGATTAATACCGGCACGTTGGGCATCAACAAGATTTCCTGGAAAACCTTTGGTTAAAATAGGCGATAAATCTATGATACAGAGAGTTTATGAGCAATCTTGCAAAGCCATTGAGCATGTTGTTGTTGCTACTGATGATGATCGGATTGTGAATGAAGTTAAACGATTTGGTGGACAAGTTGTCATGACTAGAAGTAATCATAAGAGTGGTACTGATAG
The DNA here is from genome assembly GCA_025361565.1 of Bacteroidota bacterium. Lineage (GTDB taxonomy): Bacteria > Bacteroidota > Bacteroidia > Bacteroidales > NBLH01 > NBLH01. The sequence goes on from JANYKN010000126.1 coordinate 59,287, forward strand.
ATGTGCCGAAGCTTTAGATGTTTATGAATCTGAGACAGGGTCTACTTTTGATTTAGCAATAAATATTCAAGGAGATGAGCCATTTATTCAAGTTCAGCAAATTGTTGATGTAATTAAATGTTTTGAGGACTCTTCTGCCCAAATAGCCACCATAATAAAAAAAATTACAAGCCACGAAGCGTTGTTTAATCCAAACAATCCCAAAGTTGTAATAACTAAAAATTTGGAGGCCATATATTTTAGCAGATCAACTATTCCTTATGTGGTTAATACATTAGAGGCCGATTGGTTGAAAAAAATCACATTTTATGAACATTTGGGATTGTATGCATATAAAACTGAAGTTTTGAGGGCAATAACACGTATTGCACCTTCTACTTTGGAATTAGCCGAATCTCTTGAACAAAACCGATGGATTGAAAATGGTTTTAGAATTAAAGTTGCGGAAACAGAATTCGAAAATATTTCAATTGATACCGAAGAGGATTTGCAAAATATTTTAAAACAAGGCGGTTTTTAAATTTTGGATAAAATTTCAGGCGGTTTGAAAATGAACAATCTAATGGTAAATACCAGTAAGTTGTTTAAATTGCAGTTACTGGCAGCTTTTTTGTTTGGTGTATCAATTTGATGAAGTTATTATTACAATTAGTTTAGGTATCAAAAATAAAATTTGTAATCCGGTGAAATATCTTACTTTTGTTTATAGATAATAAGTCTAAACGAAATTTTGAATTAATAATTGTCATCAGAAATATTTTTTTTTATTTTTTTTACTTTTTTTGAAACATTTTTGAAAACTTTACGTATACAATAATAAAGAAGCCAGAATGAAAGAGTCAAGAGTTATCATATTCTTATTAGTTCTAAATTTGGTCGCTTTTAATGCTTATAGTCAGGATATAAGTTATAATGAAAAAGAGATTAAGGATGCTTTAATTTATCCTAATCCGCTGATCGGAGAAAAGTTTATGATAAAATCTGAATCAGCAATATCCAAAATTGAAGTAGTAAATGTTATAGGAAAGGTTATTAACCGAACAGAAAATACAAATTTTGAATTAAAAGAAGTACAAGTTTTTGTTGGAAAATGTGAAAAGGGAATTTATTTTATTAAAATTACCTTTGACGATAAGAAATCGATAGTAAAGAAGTTACTGGTAAAATAGGTTTAGTGTTTGTTTTTAGTTTTATGGTTTAATTTGGATTGGCGGGAAAACTTCTTTTTCCCGCCTTTTTTTATAGATATACCAAAGTTCCTGTTTTTTCGCCAAGAATTATGTTTTTTAAATTTCCTGGAGTATTCATATTGAAAACGAGAATTGGCAATTTGTTTTCCTTACACATGGTGAACGCAGTTAAGTCCATTATTTTCAGGTTCTTTTCATAGACATCTTCAAAGGATATTTGATCAAATTTAGTGGCATTTTTATCTTTCTCCGGATCTGCAGTGTAAATGCCATCAACTCGTGTACCTTTTAGTAATATTTCAGCTTCAATTTCAACTGCTCTTAGAGCTGAAGCAGTATCAGTAGTAAAAAATGGATTACCCGTTCCGCCAGAAAATATGGCAATTTCTTTGTTCTTAAACGCATTAAGCACAATTTGTTTATTGAATCTTTCACCAATAGATTCAATAACAAATGAAGTAAATACCCTTGACTTTTGATCTATCCGTTCAAATGCAGCTTGTAATGCAATGCTATTAATTACAGTTGCCAGCATACCCATACTATCACCTTTTACCCTGTCGAATCCTTTTCCTGTTCCACTCAGTCCCCTGAATATGTTTCCTCCCCCAATTACAATTCCAACTTCAACTCCCAGGTCAGCAATCTCTTTTATTTGGCTAACATAGCTATGAATAATGTCTACATTAAGCCCGTATTGATCTTCGCCCATTAATGATTCGCCGCTAAGTTTCAGCAGTATTCTTTTATATTTTATCATATGTAAATAGTTTTAATAGGGGGTAAAAATAAAAAAAGAGTCGCGAAAATCACGACTCTTTTAAAAAAAATTCAAAATTATAATCTTAAATAGTAAGCGTAAATCTTTTAAATGCGGTTACTGTAAGACCTTTTGCTGAGCTGCTTAAATATTCACCAATTGTTAATTTGTTATCTTTAACAAATTGTTGATTTAAAAGCGTACTTTCTTTATAGAATTTATTCAATCGCCCAAGAGCAATTTTTTCAGCCATATCTTCAGGTTTACCTTCCTGAATAGCCAAATCTTTTCCAATCTCAATTTCTTTGTCTATAACTGATTGAGGAACATCTCCTTTGTCAATTGCAATTGGGTTCATTGCTGCAATTTGCATAACCACATCCTTCGCAACTTGAGCATCTATACTTGCTTGATTAAAACCCGCAATAGCTGCTAATTTGTTTCCAGGGTGAATATAGGAAACAACATATTCAGCACTCACTTTTTCAAAATACGACAAATCAAGTTTCTCTCCAATAACACCAATTTGATTGGTGATTTCATCAGAGATTTTAGTTCCATTTAAATCTAAAGACAATAGTTCTTCTAAATTTGCAGGATTTTTTGCCAAAGCAACATTTAAAATTGAATGAGCAAATTTTACAAAATCTTCATTTTTTGCAACGAAGTCAGTTTCACAGTTTAAAACTATAAGAGAGCCGTTCTTTTTATCATTAGTTGTGCCTGAAATAACAGCTCCCTCAGTTGCAGAGCGATCTGCTCTTTTATTTGCAACTTTCTGACCTTTCTTTCTTAGGACGTCAACAGCTAATTCAAAATCACCGTTTGCTTCAGTTAGGGCTTGTTTACAGTCCATCATTCCTGCTCCGGTCATGTTTCTTAATTTAGCTACATCCGCTGCTTTAATTTCTGCCATGAGTATTAATTTTAAGCAATATAAATTTTAATTATTCTTCATTTGATCCTTCAACCTCAACTTCTTCTTTGTGAGTTTTTGATTTACGAGCTCTTAAGCCAGTTTTTTCTTCACCTTCAGATTTTTCGTTGTTTTTAACTTCCTGAGTCTTTACTGCTTTTCTTTCATCAAGTCCTTCTTGAATTGCTGAAGTAATCACATCAATAATTACTTTAATTGATTTAGAAGCATCATCGTTTCCAGGAATAGGAAAATCAATATTTGGGTCTGAATTGGTATCAACAATACCAAAAATTGGAATATGTAATCTTTTAGCTTCTTTAACTGCAATTTTTTCTTTGTAAACATCAATTACAAATAATGCAGCAGGAAGTTTTGTCATGTCTGATATTGAACCAAGAACTTTATCTAATTTTGTTCTTTGACGTGCAATTTGAAGTCTTTCTCTTTTTGAAATATTTTCAAAAGTACCATCTGTAGTCATTTTATCAATGCTTGTCATTTTTTTAACAGCCTTACGGATAGTTGGGAAATTGGTTAACATTCCACCAGACCATCTTTCAGTAATGTATGGCATATTGATTGATTTTGCACTTTCGGAAATTATTTCTTTTGCTTGTTTTTTAGTTGCAACAAACAAAACTTTTTTACCGGATTTTGAAATTTGCTTAATGGCTTTAGCCGCTTCATCTAACTTAACAAGAGTTTTGTTTAAATCGATGATATGAATGCCATTTTTTTCCATGAAGATATATGGAGCCATAGCAGGATTCCATTTTCTTTTTAGATGTCCAAAATGGACACCAGCTTCTAATAATGTGTTAAAATCAGTTTGAATCATTTTTAATTGTTTAAAGTTTACATTCTGAATACGTCAATCATTGAGTAGCCCTCAAAAATGAGGAGTCTCAACAATTTAGATACTAAACTTGTATTATCGTTTACTGAATTGGAATCTTTTTCTTGCTTTTGGTCTTCCTGGTTTTTTCCTTTCAACAATCCTTGGATCGCGAGTAAGAAATCCCTGAGCCTTTAAAACTGGCTTGTGAGCTTCATCTAATTTAACAAGAGCTCTTGTAATTGCAAGTCTAAGCGCTTCTGCCTGACCAGAATAACCTCCGCCACAAAGATTAACTTTGATATCGTAATTGTCGGCTATCCCAATAAGGTTAAGTGGTTGTTTTACAACATATACCAATTGGTCTGTTTTAAAGTATTCGGCAACATCCCTATTATTAACAGTAATCGTTCCTTTTCCTTCTGTTAAATAAATACGGGCAATAGCTGATTTACGTCTACCTACTGTATTAATTACTTCCATTTGATCTATTTAAGTAAATTAAGATTGATTGTTTTTGGTTTTTGAGCTTCATGTGTATGTTCAGCAGTAACAAATACGTGAAGATTCCCTAAAATTTTACTTCCAAGCCTGTTTTTTGGTAGCATACCTTTAATTGATCTTTGAATTAATCGTTCGGGGTGCTTTGCTAATATTGCAGCAGGCGTAGTTACACGCTTTCCACCAGGATAGCCTGAATGGCTGAAATATTCTCTTTGTTCAAGTTTGTTTCCTGTTAACCTCACTTTATCTGCATTGATAACAATAACGTTGTCGCCACAGTCAACATGAGGAGTAAACCCCGGTTTGTATTTTCCCCTTAAAAGTTTTGCTACTTTAGAGGCCAGCCTACCAAGTACTTCTCCTTCTGCATCAACTAAAAGCCATTCTTTGTTAACAGTAGCTTTATTTGCCGATATTGTTTTGTAACTTAATGTATCCACGACTTCTATAAGTTTTTAATTAATAACTTAATATAATATTCCACAATAATTTTGGACTGCAAAAGTATAACTATTTTATTAAAAGACAATAGTTATCATGATTTATTTATTCATTATTTAGCGATTTTAAAATATATTTCAATTCTTAGCACGGAAATTTTGTTGTTCATATTCATAATATTGTAATTGCTGTAAAGAAAATGGCAAATCTTTTATATTAGTTATTATTGAATTTTATTTTATATGTTATAAAAGTAATACCTTTTCAAAATATTCCTGTATATTTTTGGATCTAATGACTTATTTTTATCATTGAGTATTCATTGAAATTTGTGTTCCTTATTATTTTTACATTGATATTTGGTTCAAATGAGATGGACTAAAAACAGAAATAAATTCTTCAAAATTTTAATTCATTTTTCAAAAGAGTTAAAGTATCTTTGTGATTTTATGATTGTTTTTATTTCAATTTCATATTATGGCTTTTAATTTAGTTTTAAACATTCATTTTTTAAGTGAAAATGAAATTTCAAAACATAATTGTTTTCTGAAATATGAATTCTAAAATCTGTAAATTATATTATAAAATTGAGATTGAAATAAATCAAACTAATTATAAGGAATATTAAAAAGTTATTGTTATACACATGGATAAAAGCTTTCAGATTGACAGTTTAGATAGAAAGATTCTTGCACTATTAGTGAAAAACGCAAAGACTCCATTTTTAGAAGTGGCCAAAATGTGCAATGTATCTGGTTCGGCAATTCATCAACGCGTAAATAGGCTTATGCAGGCAGGAGTGATTACAGGAGCACATTTTTCAATTGATCCCAAAAAACTTGGGCTCCAAACTATGGCTTATGTTGGTGTATATCTTGAAAATGCAAGAGTTTTTAATGATGTATTAAAAGAAATGAAGACTATACCTGAAATAGTTCAATGCCATTATACTACTGGTCAATATTCGATGTTTATAAAGGTTTATACACGAGATAACTCTCATCTAAAGGAAGTGCTTTCAGATAAACTTTTGTCAATTCCTGGAATTTCAAGAACTGAAACATTTATGTCGCTAGAAGTTTTAATTGATAAAGAAATTCCTATTGAGTTTTAGAAATATATTTTTGTACCAATTCCCTTAGTTTAGCTATATTGATTGGCTTAGATATGTAATCATCGCAACCAGCATTTAGACATTTCTCTCTATCGTCAGACATTGAATAAGCAGTTTGGGCGATTACAGGTAATGTAGGATTTACTTTTTTTATATGTGACAGTACCTCATATCCATTCACTCCTGGAAGTTGAATGTCTAGAAGTACCAATTGAATATCGTTATTGGTTTCGAAATAACTGATAGCTTGAGATCCATTTGTAGCATGCAGAAGATTTAATTGAGATGTTTTAAGTGAAGCTTCAATTAATTTATAACTAACTACATCATCTTCAACTACAAGAATTGTTATTTTAAGCCTATCCATATAATTATCGAAAGTTTAACCAAAATTATTAATGAAATAATTTACGCTGTTTAGAAAATTGTATTAAATATGAAATGAGGATTTCATAATTTTTGAATATATTAAATATCCTCATTAATTAAAAGGACAGGGATTTTATTAGAAAAAATAATGTCCCTATCATTATTGCTTTGAAATTCAATTTCACCATTTAATATCTCAATAAGACCTTTGGCTATATCGATTCCAAATTCATTAATAAATGTAGATTTGTTTTTGTTAATTTCCATTTTATTTTGCTGTCCAAAAATAAAATTATAATTTTCTTCTAATTCCAAACCACTGAATTTTATAATTATTTGTAAATGTTGATTAGTTTCTTTATCTCCAGAAATAGATTCTAACAATTTATAAAATAAATAAATTTTGCCGGGAGTAGTATATTTTATTGCAAAATTTAACAATTTAGTAACAACCTGCCAGATTTTATCATAGTCTGAATTGATAGTAATCAAGTGATTCGAATGTGGACTGTCGATATTCAACTTTACAATGGGAGAACGATTTAAAGTTTTTTCTTCAAAATATTCTTTACAATTTATAAATAATGTATTCAATTCAAATTGTTTGAATTTAGGTTTTATTGCATTTGCTTGTATACGTGCCAAAAGAACCATATTATCTATTGATTCCAATAAAAGATCAACATTATAATTAATGATACCAAGGTATTCATTCCTTTTCTCCTTGGTAAGGCTCGAATCAAAAAGCATTGTGGAAAACCCCGTAATGGAGTTCATTGGTGTCTGAATTTCCTGATCTAAATTGTTAAGAAAAGAAGTTTTTAATTTGTCAGCTACAATAGATCTTTCCTTTTCTTCAAGGAGTCTTTTTGTACGAATGTTTACAATTTCTTCCAACAATTGATTTTGTTTTTCTAACTCATGATTCTGATCTGATATTTCATTGTTTTTATCTATCAATTTGCTATTTATAATATCGAGTTCCTCGTTTCTGATTTTAATATTTTTATTTTGAATTTCAATATCTTGTTTTTGTTTAGCAAGCAGATTAATTTTATCAATAATTTCACTATTTCTTTCGCTAATTAAAGTTTCCAATATAACATTTTGTTCATGAATGATTTTATCTCTTTCCGATAAAGCTATTAATTCATTGAATTCAGCAATTTTTTTTTCGTTTTTATAATGAGTAAGTTTATTTCCAAACACTAATGCCAGCAAAATATTATTCAGCAATACGCCTATTTCCAATGCATGGCGTCCTATTTCATTAATATTAAATAATTGTATCGAATAAATTGAAAATAGAATTTGGCCAACCAGAAGAATTATCCAAGGTAAAATAAACCATTTTTCGGATTTATAATTTCGCAAACTGGAAATTATCGAAATCACTGTAATGGCAAGATATAGCAAAAAACTTTCAGCTTGAATTAAGCTTTTTGAAAATAAACCGGGGACTAAAATATCCAATAATCTGCAAATTATTACCAGTGGAATAAAAGTAAGCAGCAATTTATACGCGATATTGAATTGCTTTAGAAGATCAAGATAAACAATAGTCAACGCAATTGCTGAAACCTGAAACAAATCAATTATCAATTCGTTAAAAAGTACATCAACAGGTATTGTAACAAGATGATTGCCATGAGAAACCAAAAGTGCAGCATTAAACACTAAGGCTATATAATATAGGTATAGTTTTTCTTTAACTTTGATATATAATATAAAGTGATAGAGAATCAATAGAATGAAAATGCCCAATGAAAACCCATAGAATGCATTTAGAATTCGCTCTTTTTTGAAAAAAGAATTATCATCGCTGATTTTTATTTCAAAGTGTGAATATTTTGCAACCTTAAGTTTAACAAGAATTTGATTTGAATAATTTGGGATATTAATGTCGAAATATTCATTTCCATATTTAAAAGTTTTTAACTCAATAAAATTGTTTGACGCAGAATTATTTGAATCCTGCATATTATTAAGTGAAAAAACATTTATGCCCAAAGTATTTGGACAGAATATTTCTAAATAATTTTTGGAGAAATTTTTATTTAAATTTATTTTGAACCAAAATGTAGTGGGCGATGAAACTTCAATTTGAGTGATTTTGTATTTAAATTGATTATCAGCTTCAATTTGGAAAAGTTCTTTTGGCAGGTATTCTCGATTTTTTTCAATAAAAATGTTTGATAGTAAAATACCAGGATTTTGCTGTTTATTGGTTATCTTTCTTGAATTTCCTTGCGAATATGTGGAAACAAAAAAGATATTTGCAAACATCAATAGTAAACCAAATAGAAATGTTTTTAAAAACGTTTTCACTTTAAATTAATGTTGTTTTGGCTGCATGATTCTGATTATTAATATTGTAATCTAAAACACTTTTCATCTCACTTTGCAATATTCAAATTCTTTAGTAAAATTTCAAAAATAAGATATTATAAAATATTTATAAATCCTCAATCTGATAGTAATTTAGAGTGGAAGTATTTTTATATCAATCAAATGCTATGAATTATTAGTACAAAATATATTTTTCAGGATAATCGATATTATAGTGCAATCCTCTGCTCTCCCTTCTACTTTTTGCCATTTTAATGATACAATAGGCAACATTGATAGAATTTCGTAATTCGCATAAATTTTGCGAAACAGTAGATTGTTCATATAAAGATTCTGTTTCTTTATAAATTATTTCAAGTCTGTCGAGTGCACGTTTTAAACGCAGATTGGATCGCACAATTCCAACATAATTTGTCATAATTTGTTGTAATTCTTTAAGCTCCTGAGTAATAAGGATCATCTCTTCCGGCAATGAAGTACCTTCATCGTTCCAATCTGGAACTCCTTTGCAAAATTCTATTTTTTTAAACATTGATATTGAGTGCATTGCTGCTTTATGAGAATAGACGACTGCTTCGAGAAGAGAATTTGAGGCAAGCCTGTTTGCTCCATGCAAACCAGTGCAGGAAACTTCTCCTGCAGCATATAAATTCTTGATTGAGGTTTGTCCATCCAAATTTACTTTTACTCCTCCACAGGCATAATGGGCCGCTGGTACAACAGGTATATAATCTTTTGTTATTTCAATTCCAAGTTCAAGACATTTTGCATAAATATTTGGAAAGTGACTTTTAAGCTCCTCTGCATCCAAATGTGTACATTTTAGATAAACAAACTCCTCTCCCCTGATTTTTAATTCGTTATCAATAGCTCTTGCGACAACATCTCTTGGTGCCAAACAGCCCCGTTGATCATATTTATGCATAAATTCATTACCATCCTGGGTTAACAGAATAGCTCCAAATCCTCTTATTGCCTCAGTGATTAGGAAAGATGGCCTTTCCTGTAAGTTGTACAAGGATGTTGGATGGAACTGAACAAATTCCATATTTTCAATCATTCCCATTGCTCTGTAAACCATTGCAATACCATCTCCTGTTGCAATTGAAGGGTTTGTTGTGGTGTGATAAACATTCCCTATTCCTCCTGTAGCAAGGAATACAGTTTTAGATAAAATGGTAATAATATCTTTGGTTCTTCGGTTAAGCGCATAAATACCATAACATTCAATGTCTGTTTTGTCCTTAACTACATGAAATCCAAGATGATGTTGAGTAATTAAATCAAGTGCAAAATAATAGTCCAGAATATCTATTGACTCACACTTTTTAACCTGTTCAATTAGGGCTCTTTGGATTTCGAAACCTGTGTTGTCTTTGTGGTGTAGTATCCTTTTTTCCGAATGGCCTCCCTCTTTGGCCAAATCATAATGACCATCAGGCCCCTTATCAAATTCGGCACCCCAATCAATTAGTTCTTTAATTCTTTCTGGTGCTTCTTTAATTACCATTTCAACCACTTCAGGATTACACAAACCATCACCAGCTATATGTGTATCTTCAACATGTTTTTGATAACTATCTGGTTGGTAGGTAACTGCGGCAATTCCACCCTGTGCGTAGTATGTATTTGATTCCTCAAGCTTTGCTTTACTTATTAGGGCTACACTGCCAAATTTAGCAACTTTTAATGCATAAGTAAGGCCTGCAAGGCCCGATCCGATCACCAAAAAATCATATTTCGGTTTCATACTTAGTTTATTATTTATAATGGTTGTAATTTTGAGTGAAAATATAAAAATTTTCAACGATTTATATCTGTTCAAATAGAATAGTTAAGATTTCTGACCGCTTTGCTGAACTGAATTTTTCGTTATAATTTTGCTAAAGTACTCATTTGCCTAGAGTTTTGCAAAAGCCTAGTTTATCTTTTATGCCTATATGTGTGAATAATACAAAATATTTGAAATGTTTTGTAACACTTACTAAACTATTAGTCTTCACCTTTGCATTCTAATAATTGACTTGAAATGAGTGGGTTTAAAATTTGTTAAATGTAATATCTGCTTTCTTTCATAATTTTAATAATGTGGAACCTGCATATGGTAATCACATTCAAAGAATTACAAGATATTTCAATTCACAATTTAAGTCTTTAATTTTATTAAATTATTGATGTCGATTCATATTCTTTTAAATAGTAAAATTTCACATCAGAAAGAATATGGAAATACATAATATTCACATAATCAGCATTGTGTGGTTTGTAGTCGGTTTTCTGGAATTTTGATGTAATAGAATGATATGTTCATCTATCGTAATTGTTAAAGAATGTAAATAATCCAAATTTTCTTGTGAGAATAAATTTAGTGTGTACCTTTGCGACCTTTTTGCAGAAAAAAATGATGGATTTGAATGAATTATGTGCTTAAGTATTTAGTAATAATGTACTTAGCATAAAGAAAATGAAATTATTACCTTTTATTGCAAAGCGATGTTGAACTAAAAATTTAAAAATGAATTTTAATTTAAAATTAATTTTATTATCGAAAAGGCTCCTTCTGATTAGCTTAAGTATTATTGTTTTTAGTGGATTTATAAGTTTAAAAGATTGGAGTGGACATGAGGGAAAGAAATTAAGTAAATTAAACGAGAGCATTGTTGTTACGAATCCAATTGGCGATTGGAAGGAGAATTACGAAAAAACCATTGAGTATTTAAAAGAGCATGAAGGATTTGCTGGAGGAAAATCATATATCTGTCCGGGCGGCCATAAAACAATTGGATATGGCCATATTATTTTAGAAGGCGAAACCTTTGAAGAATTATCAGAAAAACAAGCAGATAGCTTACTTAGAGTTGATTTTGATAAGGCACTAAAGACGGTTGATAAAACCGTAAAGCTTACCGGAGTTCGAAAATTGGCCATTGCACATTTTGTTTTTGCAAAAGGCATAGGAACTTTTATAAATAGTGGACTAAAAGAGAAGATTGAACGTGGAGAGTCCATTGACAATGATTTATTAAAGTGGTGCTACTATAAGAATAGAAATGGAGAACAGGTTAAAAGCCAGAATGCATTAAATATTCGTAAGTGGGAAGTGGATTTGTATCATTTAGAATCCTGATTAAACACCCAAATTACCTTCCATCCTTGATAAGGGATTGGAAGTTCCAAATTAGTGGAATAATGGAATGCTTGATTAGTGGAAATTTGTAATAGTTTTGCAAAGGTATTAAACACTGAAAATTAAAGTTCTTCCAGATTCCATTATCCTACCATTAAAAATGAAGAAACTATCTTTTCCCTGATTAAAATACTTCCCTTATTTTGCATGTAAAACGTGTACATTTGTTTTTTTAAGGCAATCTTTGTTTTACATATTTTTATCTTGTAACATGAATTACATAACAATTATAGGTTTTGTAGCGGCAATATTTACTACGTCGGCATTTTTGCCCCAGGCTATTAAAATAATCAGAACTAAAAAGACATCCGATATATCGTTATTGATGTATTCCGTAATGGCAATCGGCTCATTTTTATGGTTTCTTTATGGTGTGTTTTTAAAAGCACCGCCCATTATTGTAGCAAATTCGATTGGTTTAATACTTGTTTGCACTATTCTTGTTCTTAAAATTAAGTACAAGTGATATTTCAATATTGCACAAGTACAAAATTAGACACTTCAAATTATTGAAAACTCAATTCGATTATATTCTTTAACCGCTTCGAGGGTCTGTGACCGCTCGAAGGGGGTGAGATGGAATATCTAAAGCGAAAACCAATAATTCAATTTGATTAGAAATACATTATGCGGTTGAACATCAAACAGATTTTTCATATCGTTTCCATAATCAAACATACCATTTGAATCGGTACTTGTGCGACCTTGCGACCATACAAAATAAACTGTGGAACCGGGACGATATTCCCAACGAACAACCAGGTTTGAGCGAAACTGACGGAAATTAAAATCAGCATTGCTTATACTGTAATCAATTGTTCCATCGTTGTTTTCGTCAATTTCGTATAATCCGTCGGGTTCATTAAAGCTGATTTCAGTTCCGATAAAAGTATGATATCTATCGTTGTATTTATCGGCATGAGTGTCGGTAATTCGCTTATAATCTGTATACTTTCCCGATGATATAAAAGGTTGACCGTAATATTGAATGGTCAAATCCGGAGTGATTGTATAATTTATCCTAATTGTAAAGGCAAGCGTTTTCTGATCGATTTGAGCAAAAATATACCGAGATTCTCCATTAAAGCTATCGGTTTGCACATATTGCAAAGTACTTTTATCTGTTCCAAAATCTGGTTCTATCGAAATAGAAAGTGCATTCATTGGCCGAATGTTGATTCCAGCCCAATATTCATGTGAATCAGAACTGTTCGCATCACTAAACCCATAATAAGCACCAATATTACATGAAACTTTTTTAGAATAATCTGTACCAATGTTTATGTTGGTATTAATCCGTCCGGGCTTAATAAAAGAAGGCCCACCCCTAAGAAAATTGGTTGATAAGCTTTGATTTTGTCTGCCCAAATTACCGTTAAGTCGCCATTTGTTTTTGAATTGAGCGTTAAAGTTTGTATTGTAGTTGTTTGAAAGCAGTTTCCCTTCAAAATTCCAGGTCAACCAATAGTTCAAATTAAGGTAAAAGTTTCTAAAAATGCTAAAAGGTTCTCGGATATAATAGCCCATCCAAGTTCCGTGGTGTATAAAATCTGACGTTTGCATAAAACCAATATCATTAAATTCCAATCCTGGAGATCTTAAAGTAACGCTGGTTTCGAACTGTAGTTTTTTCTGCCCCATTCTGCCTAATTTTGCGGAAGCACCATATCCTGATAACGATGTTAAAGATGAATCGACTGAAACATGCATAGCATCAGGTCTTTGAAAATAACGTGCAGAAGAAGTCTGGACATTAATTAGAGCTTGTTGATCACCATTGACGTTACTAAATGTCCCTACACCAGCAACATACCAAGTTCTTTCTTTCCAACTGTGCTTAAAATCAATTCCACCCGAATAAGCAGATGTATTTAAGTAATTCATCAAAGGGTTTGTAATATCTCTATTTACGGCTGTAAACATTCCGCCCAGTGTGGTTTCGCCTTTATTAAAATCTTTTTGCAGACGCCCAACAAAATAATTTGTCAAAGGTTCAACGCTTTCTTTGCTTCTTTGACCGAAGCTATCAATTTCGGCTTTTTCATTTGCAGTAAGGCTTTCAAGTATTCCAACAGATAAACCTTTTTTTGTTTTGCCAGAAAATTTAAACGCACCAAGTATGCTTGTTGCTTCGGGCATTTTAACAAATTAATTATTCGAAGTTTCTGGATAATATTGCGGATATCGTCCAATCCTGCGGGAATAAAACAAGTTGTCCATACCAAAATCATTTATAACAATTGGATCAGATGGTTGGAATTGATAAATGTTTTTTCCTTCAACAAAAAATGGGCGTTGTTCCGAAAAATAACTTTCAAAAGCACTGAGGTTTACTTCAGATGGATCTGCTTCAACTTGGCCAAAGTCCGGATTGATAGTGAAATCTAGGGTAAAATCATTGGTAATACCAATTTTGCCATCCAAACCAGCAGATAGTTTGCTCGACTTTCCATCGGCAAATGGATTTCCATCTTCTTTTTTGAAAGTTTCGAGTTTTGCAACTACATAAGGCATAATTTCGATCTGGCGCTTGGGCTTGATGTTTTTAATTCCGTGCAATTCGCCAAACAAGTGAACCATACCTGGAGAGCCCTTTGGAATGAATTGCCAGTTGGAGCGTTCTTCATAGCGGAAAATATGCCTCATAAACTGAATTCCCCAAACTTGTTCTTCCTTATGCCCAAACCTGAGCTGGGTAAGGGGGATTTTCATTTCGGCTGACCAACCAGTATCATCAATTGAAGTTTTCAGAAACCAAATAGGATTCCAGCTATCATCCCAATTATTTCCGTCCAAACTTATTGCTTCGTCACCTTTTACACCGGATGCCATGGCGGTGAAAGAAAATGCAGTTTGTTTGTCGAAATAACTATCGATATTTATTTCCACCATATCACCGTCAAAATCATCCCTTCGTGTAAGCCTCTTACTTATTTTACTAGCTTCGGTATCGTGGGCCCTGATAAAAACATACAAATTATCATCATCATATAAAATTTTGAAAGATGTTTGTTGTGATGGTGGCACATTTTCTTTGGGACTGGTTTGGGTAAAATTGCCGGACCATTCAACCAGGTTCCAACACGAATCGTTCATTAATCCATCAATTTCAGGAGCTTCCTTTGTAAAATTTGTTTGATAAGTTCTTTGTTCGATTTGCTGCGAAAACCCAAATTGTACAAAAAATAACAAGGAAAGACAAATAAAAAACACTTTCATAGTATAGGTTTTTAGTTTATTTATGTTTTGGTAAGAAGTATGCACTAAATACGGAATTTACAAAATAATGCTGCATGAGCAAAATTAAAATATTGAATTTTCATGGATTATAACTGCATTAATTAATTGGGCTAACCAGAAAATCAGTATATCCATATTGATATTGAATAATTTGCCATTCGAATAAAACTATTTGGGAAAGAATATTGTCAGCATATTTTGATCGTGATACAAAGAATATCCAAATAACATCCAGATTCAAATGTAATAATCCATAGATGTTTTGCCCATATTATCTATTTTGAAATAGAGCCCATATCAAAATAACAACGTTATCGCGAATTATATATATTTTAACTTTATGTCCATCCACCTCAATTCTAATGCTATAGTGGTAATTCTAAACTAAGAAATGGGATAATAAACGAAAGTGGCGACTACGTACTTAAAATGAAAAAAACATTTACAATTATGGTTTTACTGTTATTTTGTTCTTTCAATAGCGTTGGACAAGATGCAAACGACAAATACCAAGAATGTATGCAAAGGATATCCCAACAAGAAGAAAAAGAGTCTGATGACCTTTTAAACAATTGGTATGATGATAATCCAGATCCAAGTAAATACGTAATGCTTGCATGCGACGACCATTGCCCCAAATATTATTGTCATCGACATCACAAACAATGTGCAGGTCAGTGTGATTGTGCAAGTCAATATGGAGCAGAACTTAACTCTATAAAATCAAAGTTTTCTGCATTAAGAAAAGCCTGCGAATCAGAACAAAAAGAATCATTACAGAAACAGGATGAAGAATTGCAAAAACAGAATGAATCTCAATTCAATTCTTTAACAGATGAAGCAGAAAAACTCGAAAACGAAGGAAAATATGATGAAGCAATAAGTAAATTGAACCAGGCCAGAGATTTAAAACAAAATACCAATTCGTGGATCGATAGTAAAGTAAGTTCGCTGGAACAAAAAAGTAAGGATGCCAAAAAGGCAGGAGATGATAAAAATAAAGATAATAATAAAAAAGATACCCTGTCAAATGCTAACAATCAAACGGACTGGCAGAGTATAAGTATGTTGGCATTGCATAATCAAGCAACAAAACAAAATTTTGAAAACCAGAAAAAACAGCAACAGGAAAATTCTGACGAAGCCAAAAAAGAAATAAGTACCATGGGACTTGGCTTTGCTTCTTTGATTTCGTCGGGTATTAGCAGTAATAATGAAAAAAGTTTTTATAGAGGCCATGGACTTCATTTGGGTATCAATCTTGGATTGAAAGGCACTTCGGTTCCGTTTGTTTGTACTTCCACAGTTAACAGTTGGAATGATGATGGGTATACGATGAGCAATCAAGTTACGGATAGTTCAATTGTTTCCAAAGCACCTTTTGGAATCGGTTTAACAGGAGGGATAGATTTTGATCCGATACTAAGCGAATACATTGAAATTGGCGGCTTTTTATATGGTTCTGCAGGTTTATCGCCCATGTTTATTGAGGGAGGTGGAACTTCTTCAACTATTGCAGGTGCTGATATAACCACAAGCACTTCATTAGGTTTCTCAAGCCTGAATTACGGATTAAACTTTAGTATTGGTGCAAAACCTGTAAAGTTATTAATCGAATATTCAGAGAATAGAAGTCATTATGACTATTCCGACTATACAACCATGATAAATTATTTACCCAGCTATACTTCGCATTTGAATACCGAAATATTGGCAACAGTTAATTACGTTGAAATAAAAAAAGGCATCGGTTTAAGGTTTTTATCATATCAATCAAAATGGTCGTTAGATATATTGTATTATATGTACACTCCTGTTGATAAAGAAAAAGTTTGGGCTTTAAGCAATCCCGAACATCTTATAAAACTAAGGGTATGGAAACAAAGTATTTTTAAGTTCGATGCAACATTTGGATTCAATATAAATTCGCTTAGCAACGAAATAAAATACAATGACCGAAAAGAAATGAATGGAGTTTATCTGAATTTTAGTTTAATCTATTGCAAGGATTTTTTTGGCAAGTCATTTTTTAAATCCAAGGAGTTATGAAAATTACGTTAATCTATATTGTTTCCATTTTGTTTTTATTTTCCTCATGCAAAAAATATGAAATAGAAGGAAATCAGGATGGTTCGGATTCACTTTCGAATAATCCCAATACATTTACAGATATGCGGGACGGCAAAATATACAAAACAGTGACAATAGGCACACAAACCTGGATGGCAGAAAATTTGCAAACAACTACTTACCAAAACGGTGATCAAATACCCAATGTAAACGATGCAACATGGCCAGATATCACAAACGGGGCATATTGTTGGTATAACAATGATATTACAAATAAAGACACTTATGGCCCATTATACAATTGGTTTGCCGTTGCCGACAGCCGAAAAATTGCCCCACAGGGCTGGCATGTGCCTACCGAGACCGAATGGACAACGTTAGCCACATTTTTGGGTGGAGAAAGCACATCGGGCGGCAAAATGAAAGAAGTGGGTACCATGCATTGGTTCAACCCTAACACTGGTGCAGACAATAGCTGTGGTTTTACAGCCCTTCCGGGTGGCATTTGTACGGGCACATTTTCAGGTTTGGGCTATGACGGCTACTGGTGGAGTAGTACAGAAATCAATAGTGGAACCGCCGATCTTTTGTATCTGGAATATAATAGCTCCATCATTTTATCACACATTAACACACTTAAGGCTGTTGGTTTAAGTATCCGTTGTGTTAGGGATTAGATGGGTCAGAATACACAGATTATTCTCAAACGTTTTGATTATTCTGTTTCATTAAGTAGGCTACAGAATGGTTTAAAAGACCAAACCTTAGTTGTAATCTGGAATTTGTGCAGGAGCTTTTAATTTTGGCTGAATACAATCAAAAACTAACAATTAAAATTATGAAAAATAAAATAAGATTTGCTGGATTGACCGCCATTTTAGTATTGTTGAGTGTAATTATGACATTTTTTACAAGGTGTAAAGTAGATAATTCAGAGAACAATCCTTTGCCACAACCGGTGCATATCCCAGGAAAACCCGGGGCGCTGAAAATAAATGTTTCATCTTTGATTTTGCATCCAGGTGATAATCCTCAACTAATAGCTACACTTTATAACGCCGATGGGACTCTTTCTTCATCCACACAATCCTTGATTTGGCAATCTTCGAATAATACAATTGCTTCTGTTTCAAATGGTATCGTCACAGCTAATACTTTAGGATTTTGCGAAATTAATGTAACTGATGGAGTTCATGGCATTTTAAGGACAAATGTTTCAGTGGTAGCAAGCGGTATCCCCATTTCAACAAAACCAACAACTATAAGTTGGCCTCTTAATGCAGATATGCTGATTTTGAAACAAAATACAATGGAAACTGTAAGTAGTTACACAATTTATAATGCTTCTGGACAAGTGGTTCAATCTCCTGCTTTAACTTTTATACCAGATTCAAAAAGCAACCTAAGCTTTACAGGAAACAATATTAATTCGGGGGACATAACAGGCAGCTTTGAAGTAATGGTAAAATCTGGCAATGATACCTTGCTTAATACATTGAAAGTATTGGTATTAAATACAGTAGATACTTTAACAACAATTTCTGCTATACCAAATTGCCCTTATTTTTTCCCATATTATAATGTTTCAGCGGAGCCATTGATTATTCAGGTAACTAAAGCTTGGATAGGTTCTTCAGGCTTTCAAATGAATTTATTTACAACTTCACCAACCGCAATTATAATAGATCAACCTTCTGTAGCCATTGTTAATAGCGCAGGTCTCATTACTTCTGTTGGACCGGGAAATTCAAAAGTTAAAGTAGAATATAATACGGCTTCAGTGGAGGGATATATTTTTGTTGATTATGATTTTACCGGCAGTTGGGGTGGAACTGCCGCTAATGGAGATAATTACAACTTTTGTTTTGACAGAGAAAACCCTGATGTTTTTTATCGATATAATATAGCCAGATATGAATATGGATTTTGGGAAGGAGGTTATATTGGTGGTTTATACGAAAATGGAAATGCCAAAATTGTTAAAAATGGAATCAAAGACCCTCTCAATAAAGTAGTCATTTATTCTTTTCCAGGAATTGGCAAAGCAAATGAACCACTTGAAGATACAGAAGATTTATGGTTTTGTCAATTTTATACGAATGGGCTTACAGGAGGAACTTTCCTTTGGCAAAATGATTTAGATAAGATGAAATTTGTTGACGGCAACAATACAGTTGTTTTAACCCGAGGTGAAGGTGATTGTAAAGGAGGAGGGATATTAATAAGTAAAATGACTGATAAGTTATTAGATAACCCAACTTTTGTCACAACTTTTCAATATGACGATAACGGAAGAGTAACGGCGTATAAGGACAGCGTAATCAATGAACCAGGTTCTGATGTAACTACCTTTGAATATCCGAATTCAACAACAGTTATTGAAAAAGGTGGATCGGATGTAAATACTTACACATTAAATGAAAAAGGACAAGCAATACAAGTTGTAATGACAGGATCTGTTACCGACATATACTATTATACTTATGATATCAATGGTTTTAACGAAGACGGGGATATATTGGTTGTAGAAAATGGAAATGTTGTAAAAAGTGGCAATACTAGCTATGAATTTGATTTGACTAAAATAAATACCATTGGGAGTAAGAACATGGGATTTGGATTTTTTGGAAATGATAATAAAAATCTTATAACAACAAAAAATTTCGATACTAGTATATTTGTAATTACTTATGAATTTGATTCGAAAGGCAGGGTATCTAAGGAAACTTATAGTGAACAAATAGATGGCGAAGCTAATGAAGTAGAAGTCTTTACTTATAGCTATACCGATTAATTGAATTTGTAAAAGTTGATGTACTTTTCGATTTTAGCATTGATGTGCTTATTAATATCAATTGATTGGTTGACTAATAGAATCAATAATGTACCAAGGATAATAAATTGAAGATAAAAGATGAAAGGATTAATAATACTTCAGATGGCGTAGTTAAATAATGGCGGCATGTTTGCAAAAAAAAAGTTTGTTTGTACGTTCTCGATCCTGCTATTATCTTTATAAAAATGATAACATTTTATGAGTATCTCTATGAGGCTCCGTTGTGTTAGGGATTAGAAATTCAGATAATACGGAGACTGTTTTTTTACATTTAATTTTTCGTTGGGCAAGCTTCCCCGGAAACTGATTCATCCAATTCTTCGTTGGGCAAGCTTTCCCGGAAACTGATTCATCCAATTCTTCGTTGGGCAAGCTTCCCCGGAAATCGGTTCATCCAAATTCTTCGTTGGGCAAGCTCCCCCGGAAATCGGTTCATCCAATTCTACTTTGGGCAAGCTGTCCCGAAAACAGATTTAACAAATCCTGCCTAGGGCAAGCTCTCCCAGAAACCATTTCATCCAATTTTTCTTTGGGCAAGCTCGCCAATAAACCGATTCATCCAATTCTTCTTTGGGCAAACTCGCCTTGAAAGTGATTCATGCGATTCTTCGTTGGGCAAGCCCGCCAGAAAAAAAAGTTTGGCTGGGTTATTTTATATTTTTAATTCTTAACGGTTAAAATAAAGACATTAACATACAATAAATTAAATAATAGTAAGTTTTAAAATTATCCTTGCAGCTTTGTATGGATAGTGTTACAATATTTACTTAAATAATAACTATTATGTCAGTAAAAATTAACCGTTTAGCTCTCAAATCACTTTGGAACAGTGAGTACACCATGTTTGTGAGTCAAATTATTGCTATTGTCACTAAGTTTCAACCAACAATCCTGCATCTTTTAAAATCTTTCGAAAAGATTACTTCATTTACTGCCGTTCTGGCAAAAATAAAGGCACAGGAGCTGAGCAATGCACTCAGCCATCTATTGGATGAGCTGGATCATGAACGTGATGTTTTGATTAATGCCATTATTGGCCAGATAAGGGTAATGGGAAAACTGAGTCTGCCTTCTATAGCTCCGCATGTTGTGGTTATGAATCATTTTTTCGATATCCATGGTCGCAATATTGCTGAGGCTCCTTACAATTCCGAAACCATGAGAATAGACGGCCTAATGGCAGATTACAATTCCAAACCTGAAGTTAAGACAGCTGCTGAAGCATTAAATATGAAAATATTATTCGACCAATTGGGCGTTGTAAATACTACATTTGCAACAAATTTTTTGCAAAGGACCAAAGAAGAATCATTAATAGAAAAAGTAGACACCCGCGCTATCCGTACAGAAGTTGACAATGCAATAATAGAATTCTTTGAATCCTTTGAACATTGCAGCAGGGAATACGACAAATTGGACTATGCAACACCTGCCAATGAATTAAATAACCTGGTTACTTATTACAAAACACAACTCAAGGCGCGCGCTACCCGCAGAAATTCAGGAAAGGATGTAACTACTGAACCACCTATTGATACTCTAAAATAATTTCGATTGTGTATTAAAAGCGATGTGGGTCAATAGATCTGCATCGCTTTTTAATTCTGAACAGTGAACTTAAAACCCAGCCTCATTGTGAGCGGAGCGATGCAATCTCCAAACATTTGCTCAACTGCCAATTAATACAAAATGATTCAATGGGTTATTCATTGGGACTGCTTCGCTTCGCTTGTAGTGACGCTCACCTTTCCTGAATATACCACGTTTGGCTAAGGCTCCCGAATAAATCGGGACAGGTTTTGCCTTAGTCAGTTATATTCTTGCAGGCTAATCCTGCTTTCATAATTCCGACTGAGGTACAACCTCAGCCGAACAACCATTAGTTCATTCAATAAATCCCAAGCATTCTGCAATACACAATCAACGCAGTTGTATTAACACAATTTGTCATTTCGAGCATATTCCGTCGGTGAGTATCTACCGTATGTGGGCTAATGAACAAAAGATCTGCTATTTGCACGCTGCTTAATCCACGGGCAAGTAGTTGTAACAAAGTTATCTCCCGCTCACTAAACGAACCAAAATCTGTGACAGTTTTGCTGTAATCATTGAATTTATAAAAAAGCACTTTACCATCCGGCATTTTTATTGCAAGTGTACCATCCTCCTTCTTTTTAAGATAAGTAATATCAGAAAATAAATTTATCGAAAATAACGGATTGTAATTAATATCAGCCTTAAAAGTCTTCATATGCTGTAACATTCTGAAATAATAAGGAGTATTTTCAGCAAGTTTATAATTAAAATCAAAAAACGCTTCAACTTTTAATCGTTCTCTGGTTATAATACTTCTTGTTGCATTTGCTATGATTGTGCGATGACCTAGCACCAAAAAGTCCACCAAATGTTTTGGTATTTGTTGATGGGAATAATTAAAACCTTCACGAATAAATTTATGAGCTGAATGATTGAATCCACGAGATATTATTTCTAAATTAACATGCTCAATTCTTAATTCAACTGCATTAGTAATGGTGGAACCCTGCTTGTTTTGTTTACACATCCGTTCATAAAACTCCAAATCAGCAGGCATACCAAATTTAGGAACAACCAAATCCTGATTGATGCTTTTCCAGTTTTCAAGGAAATCTTTGCGCGATTCACCAATATAGATGGTTTTCAAAGCTAGGTTCTATGTTAGTTAATTTAATTATCAGTATTTTCCTATAATAACTCTGCGTTCCTTTGCGCCTACTTTGGGGTTCTTTGCGTTTAAATTTGAACCGCTGAGAACCGCAGTGACAAAGTCACCCCCTGAATGTTTAAACCCATTTCAATAAATCCCAAGCATCCTGCAATACACAATCAAAGCGGTTGTGTCAGCACAATTGGTTATTTCAAGCATATTCCTGCGGTGTGTATCTACCGTATGAGGGCTGATAAACATAATATCTGCTATTTGCCTGCTGCTTAATCCCTGGGATAGCAATTGTAATAAAGAGACTTCACGCTCGCTAAGCGAACCAAAATCTGTAAATGTATTGCTACAAACATTGAATTTATAAAAAAGTATTTTACC
Organism: Bacteroidota bacterium; assembly: GCA_025361565.1. GTDB lineage: Bacteria > Bacteroidota > Bacteroidia > Bacteroidales > NBLH01 > NBLH01. Next base: position 82,180 of record JANYKN010000126.1, read on the forward strand.
ATCAGGCATTTTAATGGCAAGCGTACAATCGTCTTTCTTTTTAAGATAAGTAATATCGGATCAAATATTAATAACAAATAATGGCTTGTTGTTTTTGTCAGCCTCAAAAATCTTAATATGTTGGAACATCCTGAAATATTCCGGTTCATTTTCAGCCAGTTTATAGCCGTAATCCACAAACGCTTCAACTTTTAAACGTTCTTCGGGCTTGCATTTATTAACTGTTTCTGACATAATCAGGCGATAACCTATAACAAAGTGGTGGTTTTCTTTTGGTATCTGATTCCAGGAATAATTAAACCCATCATTCAAAAATTTAGACGAAGAGTGTTTAAAATAATTCGCAATTCCAACCAAATTAACATATTCCATTTTTAATTCAGCCACATTGGAAATAAACAAACCAAGCTTTTTCTGCATGGCCATTTTTTCGTAAAACCTCAAATTCTGACACAAACCAAATTTAGGAACAACCAAATCCCGGTTGATGCTTTTCCAGTTTTCAAGGAAATCTTTGCGCGATTCACCAATATAAATGGTTTTCAAAGCTAGGTTCTATGTTAGTTAATTTAATTATCGGTATTTTCTATAATAACTCTGCGTTTCTTTGCGCCTGCTTTGCGCCTGCTTTGCGGTTCTTTGCGTTTAAATTTTAACCGCCGAGAACCGCAGAGTTTTAGCAGAGAACCGCAAAGTCATATTTTATTGACCTATAAATTGTTCCAAAAGGGTGTTAATAACTTCAGGATTCTCCAAATGCGGATAATGCCCTGCATTTTCAACCACTTGTATTTTATTGCGCCATAGCGTAGGTATTTCCTGCCTTTCAAGGTAATCTATGCTAATGAATGGGTCATTTTTTCCTTCAACTATAGCTACCGGTAATTTGGTAGAACGGAGAAATTGCTTGTGCCCAACATAAAACTGAGGGTTGGCAATAGATGTAACAATACCGGTCCGCAACAATGGATCGGTAATTTCCAAGCCTTCAATTACAGATGCTACTTCCTGATGGTTAGGATTGTAAAAACCAGCTTTGGCTAGTGCTTCACGTTCCGTTGCACTTAAATTTTGCTGATAAAAAAGCCCCATGATTGGGTTTGGCAATGCAGCCTGGGCCAATTCTTCGGCCTTATCAACCAACAAAAGACCGGAAAGAAAAAATCCTTTTATGTGCGAGGAATCCTTAAGCACAGCATACAATGCAGCATTTGAACCCAACGAATGGCCAACCAACCAGCAAGGTGTATTGAGCGAACCAATGACTTCCAGAACCAATTGTGATAAACCTTCAAAGCTATATGTTTTTTGAGGTTCGTTGGCGAAGGCAGAATTTCCACAACCCGGAAAATCAAAAGCCACCAGGTGATGTTTTTTCCCAAAATCACTTAAAAGTTGGTTTTTAAAGTTTCCGGCATTTGATGAATTGCCATGTACCATTAGAACGGTTTCACCTTTGCCTGAGCTTTCGTAAAAAGCAATTTTTTGTCCTGCAATCTCTTTATAATATGAAGGTTGCAGGTCCTTCATTTTAAGATTTTCATTTTCGGATGTTTTCAAAACAGCTAATTTTAGAAGGTGACAAATATTGATTTTTTAATTTTAAGCATTAAAAAATACTCAAACTGAGTATTGTCAGTAAAATCATTTAACTACACTTTTGCCTTAACAATTAGGATGAACTCACAGTGGAATTGTAAAATTTTTAGATAGCATATCTAAAGGTGAAATTACTATGACCATCTATGAACTTATGTAAATACGTTGATAAAGATAAAAGAATAACTGAAAAATCAAAATTTACTTATCCAGATTGGAACCTGATTTTTTGAACAAACACGCCGCTTTGATTAACCGTGATCCTTATGGGGTCAGGCTTTACGCATGCTATATTTTTGATTTGGCCTGAAATTATTATTTAGAAAGCTGAATTGGGAGTAGGAAAAGTGTGGGTAGAAATGTAGAATAATCATCAATACAGAAATTCTTAAATATTATTTATAAATATGAAAAAACGACAACTATTTTTCACGCTCCTGCTAATAACGGCATTGAGTTTTTACAGTGCAAAAGCTCAGTACACTAAGGTATATGACTTTATGGGCGGCGCAGCATTTACTGGTTCAAACCCACAGTATGACCAGAATTTAATTTCCGATGGCACTTATTTGTATGGAATGACATATACAGGGGGCGTAAATAATCAAGGGACTGTGTTCAAAATAAAAATCAATGACAATACCTATACCAAAATATTGGACTTTTCAACAGTTACAAATGGAAGCACTCCTCTTGGCTCCCTTATTTCTGACGGTACTTATCTTTATGGTTTGGCTTTCGGTGGGGGCTCTACCGGTGCTGGGACTGCATTCAAAATAAAAATCAGCGATAATTCGTTCACCAAAATATTGGACTTTAATTGGACAAATGGAGGAAATCCTTATGGTTCTTTTATTTCCGATGGTACTTATCTTTATGGAACAACACGAACTGGAGGTACAAATAATGGAGGAACAGTATTTAAAATAAAAATAAGCGACAATTCGTACACTAAAATATTCGACTTCGCATGGACACCAGGTGCTTATCCTCAAGGTTCTCTTATTTCCGATGGCACTTATCTATATGGCATGACTCATGATGGGGGCATTAACGGTGTAGGAACTGCGTTCAAAATAAAAATAAGCGACAATAGCTTTACCAAAATATTGGATTTTGAAAGTGCTGCAAACGGTGCTAATCCTATGAGTTCTCTAGTTTCTGATGGTATTTATCTATATGGTATGGCACAGAATGGCGGCACAAATAGTGCGGGAACAGCATTCAAAATAAAAATAAGCGATAATACTTATACCAAAATGTTGGATTTTACAGGTTCAAATGGAATTTATCCTTATGGTTCTCTTGTTTCTGATGGTCCTTATCTATATGGTATGACTCACGATGGGGGCACTTTCGGTGTGGGAACAACCTTCAAAATTAATATTAGCGATAATTCTTATACCAAAATTTTGGACTTTACAGGTACTACCAATGGAAGTAGACCTTTTGGTTCCCTTATTTCTGATGGCACTTATCTATATAGCATGACACAAACTGGAGGTACAAACAATTTGGGAACCGTGTTCAAAATAAAAATAAGCGATAATTCATACATCAAAATATTGGATTTTGGAGGAAATGCTCCAAATGGCAGTAGTCCTAATGGTTCCATTATTTCCGATGGTACTTATCTATATGGCATGGCACAAACTGGAGGTACAAACAATTTGGGAACTGCGTTCAAAATAAAAATAAGCGACAATACCTACACCAAAATATTGGATTTTGCTGGTACTGCCAACGGAAGTTATCCAAATGGCTCTCTTTTTTCCGATGGTACTTTTCTGTATGGTATGACATATGGTGGAGGGATAAATAATGTGGGAACAATATTTAAATTAAAAATCATCGACAATAGCTATACCAAAATATTGGATTTTGCAGGTGCTGCAAATGGAAGTAATCCTTATGGCTCTCTTATTTCCGATGGTACTTATCTATATGGAATGACAAGAGTCGGGGGAACAAATAATTTGGGAACTGTATTTAAGATAAAAATCAGTGATAATGCGTACACTAAAATATTGGATTTTGTCGGAACTTTAAACGGAAGTTATCCTACAGGTTCTCTAATTTCAGATGGTGCTTATCTTTATGGTCTGACAAGTAATGGTGGCACAAGCGGTTATGGAACCTCATTTAAAATAAAAATCAGCGATAATTCGTATACCAAAATATTTGACTTTACCGGAATAGCAAACGGAATAGGTCCTTATGGTTCTCTTGTTTCTGATGGTACTTATCTTTACGGAATGACACAGCAAGGAGGTACAAACAATATGGGAAACACATTTAAAATAAAAATTAGCGACAACACCTTTACCAAAACATTTGACTTTGCCGTTGCTGCAAACGGAGGTTATCCTTTGGGCTCTCTAATTTCTGATGGTACTTATTTATATGGAATCACACCTAATCGAGGCACAAATGATATGGGAACATTATTTAAACTAAAAATCAGCGATAACACTTTTACCAAATTGATGGACTTTGCAGGTGCTACCAGCGGAAGTAATCCATCTTACACACAATTAATAATAAACGGGTCTTTTTTATATGGAATGACACCTAACGGAGGTATTTCAAATTTGGGTACTGTTTATAAATACCAAATTTATTATCCCGAAATTAATGTAAAACAAGGTGTAGCAAACATACTCGACAATACCGGAACTTTTGATTTTGGCAGCGTAGATGCAGGCACTCCACAAACCATAACTTTTACTGTTGAAAATCTTGGAATAGATGCCTTACATATAACTGGTACACCCAAAGTAGTGGTTTCGGGCACAGGTTTTACATTAGCCAGCGATGCCCCTGCAACCATTAATGCTACAGGAGCTGCAACTTTCCAGGTTACATTTACACCCAATGCAGGCGGTGCATTCAATGGCACAATCAGTATCGACAATGATGATGCCGACGAAAACCCTTACAATTTTGCAATAACTGGCACAGGCGTAAAGCTGGACCAAGCCATTTCATTCAGCGCATTAAGCACAAAAACCTATGGCGATGCTCCTTTTACCGTTTCCGCAACAGGCGGTGGCTCAGGCAACCCGGTTTTTTTTACCAGTCAGGATAATACCATTGCCACTTGCACAGGCACAAATGGCGAAACCATCACAATTTTAAAAGCAGGTACAGTTAAAATTTATGCCAACCAGGCAGGCAATGCAAGTTATAATGAGGCAGCACAAGCTGAACAAACGCTGACAATCAATGCCATGCCAATAACAGTTACAGCAAATACCAGCCAAAGCAAGGTTTATGGAAATACCGACCCAGCATTTACATATGGCGTATCACCAGCTTTGGTAAGCGGTGATGCTTTTTCAGGCTCACTGAGCCGTGCAACTGGTGAGGGAGTTGGTTCATATTCCATCATTCAGGGTACTTTGGATGCAGGGTCCAATTATAGCATCACATTTGTTGGCGACAATTTTGCAGTAACAGCCAAAACTTTGAGCATAGACGGTGTAACTGCCGGCAACAAAGAATACGACGGAACAATCTCTGCAATTTTGACAGGCGGAAGCTTAACAGGCGTCATAAACAGCGATGTGGTTGATTTAAATGCAGGTACGGGTTCGTTTTTGGACGCAAACGTTGGAACAGGAAAAACGGTTACCGCTTCAAACTATACCATTTCGGGAAAAGGCGCAGTGAACTATTCCGTGGCACAACCAACAGGACTTACTGCTGATATAACCGCAGCCACTCCAACAATAACCTGGAACAACCCAGTTGATATAAAAAGCGGTACAGCCTTGAGCGCAACCCAGTTAAATGCAACGGCCAATGTTCCCGGTACTTTTGTTTATACGCCAGCTTCAGGAACAGTTTTAAGCGTAGGTGCCATCCAAGATCTGAAAGCAGACTTTACACCAACCGATGCCACTAATTATAATACGGCAAGCAAAACGGTACAGATCAATGTTACCCAGTCTACCGGATTTGTGGAGCTGGCTGAGAACAGTGTTTCAATTTTTCCAAACCCTGCAAGTAATATCGTTTCAATTTCGGGATTGTCTGCCTTTGCATCAAGCAAAAACATTCAAATGTTGGTTGTTGATATCCATGGCAAAACCATGCTTTCAAAAACAATCAAAAACACAAGCGAAAAGGAAATGCTTGATATAAGTTCGCTAGCAAAAGGGATCTATTTTGTCCATCTGCAAACGGACACGGAAAGGATTGTGAAACGGATAGTTAAGGAATAAGAAGAAAAGCAAGTATTGGAATTGAATCAAAACCCCTGAATTTTAAAAGTTTAGGGGTTTTGTTTGTTTTAATCAATATGTCCATGCGGTTAAGACTAGAATTGAATCCATTCAATAAGTTGAAAGCCCTTGAAGCGGTTGAGCAGGAACCACTTCGAGGATATCTAATCGCTCGAAGTGTTCATGAATTCAAAAGACATTCAATTTCCAAATAACTTTGATATTGAATTATTTGTAAAATTTATCATCTAAAAATACTCAAACTGAGTATTGACCATGAATTGATTTCACCTCACCTTTGTAATAACAAATTGAAATAGCTCCAGGTGGTAATGTATCGTTTGTAAATAAGTTGTCTAAAAAGCAAAATATGCATTACTCACCGAAGAGTTTATCCAAATTGCATTTATGCAGCCTAAATAAATAGTGAGGAATCAATGCTACAAAACCGTCAATGATTTGATTTTTAACATATATGCCACCTTATTATACTTAAAATAATTAATTATTAACTAATACAAATTTTATGAAAAAAGCAATTTTATTCACTTTTTTAGCAATGCTTACCATTGCAAGTTTTAATTCATGCACAAAAGATCCTATAACACCAACAAAAAAAGATCCTGTAATTACCTGGACAAACCCTGTTGATATAACTAATGGAACTTTGCTTAGTGCTACACAACTCAATGCTACAGCCGATGTACCAGGTACTTTTGTTTATACACCTGCACTTGGTACAAACCTAAGTGAAGGTGCTAATCAAAACCTAAAAGTTGATTTTACACCCTCGGATGCTACAAGTTACAATACCGCGAGTAAAACAGTATCTATTAATGTAACAAAAAATGAGCTATTGGGTATTGCCAAAATAAAAACTGTTACTTATACAACCACAGAGTATGTTGGCTATGAGGTCGACACTTATCAATATGATACTCAAGGAAGAGTTACAAGAGTCGATTTTACCGATGGAGTAGAAAATGATTTCGAAACATTTGAATATCCAAATTCAACAACAGTAATTGAAAAATGGGGATCGGATGCATATACTTACACATTAAATGCAACGGGACAAGCAATACAATATGTAGAATCAGGCTCTAGTACAAACACTTATTATTATACCTATGATAGTGATGGTTTTATGAGTAATGGAAATTTTAGGGTTGTTGTAAATGGCAATATTGTTAGCGATGGCGGTACTACCTATGAATATGATTTGACTAAAATAAATACCATTGGGGATAAGAACATGGGGCTGGGATTTTATGGAAATGACGACAAAAATCTTATAACAAAAGAAACCAACGGTGCATACATAGTTACTTATACCTATGAATTTGATGCAAAAGGCAGGGTTTCAAAACAAACAGCTGACTATAGTGGTCTAAACACTGATTATTTGGTATTTACGTATACTGATTAATCGAATTTGTAAATATTTGGATAAATAACCTAACTAATTAATTATTAACATTTAATATAAATTTTATGAAAAAAGCAATTTTATTCACATTTTTAGCAATTATTACAATTGCAAGTTTTAATTCTTGTAAAAAGGATCCGGTTACTGCCCCCGTAGTGAATGATTTATTGGGAATACCCAAAATAAAAACAACCAGTTATTCATATCCAGGTAATACTCCAAACCTCGAAACATTGCAATATGATGCCAATGGAAGAATAATACATGATGAAAATAAAGAAAATGGCATATTAGCACGCTCCACATCGGTTGTATATCTAAATTCAACAACAATCACTTTGGTAAGTGTTGATTATCAGAACTCTCCTGCAACAACGGATACTTCTACAATAACATTAAATGATAAAGGACAGGCAATACATGAAGAATATTCTCCAACAGACAATTGGGATATTACTTATGATAGCAATGGTTTTATGGAAGATGGTGAAGTATTGGTTGTAGCGAATGGAAACGTTGTTAAACGTGGCACTGTTACCTATGAATTTAATTTAGATAAAACCAATACGATAGGCTATAAGAACATGGGAATTGGATTTTATGGAAATGATGATAAAAATCTTGTAACAAAATGGACTGATGGAGCAGATATTCATACATTTACCTATGAATTTGATTCGAAAGGTAGGGTTACCAAGCAAACAGAATTAAATCCAGCTGATGCAACTTATTACGAAATTTATTCTTATACCTATACCGATTAATCGTATTTGCAAAGGTATATCATTGTTTTTGAGTTAAGTATTTATTAAATCGTTTTGTAAGCTTATCTCATATGGTAATTTAACCCTTCGAGCGGTCGCTGAGCTTGTAGAAGTGCGGTCGGAGACACTCGAAGCGGTTAACCACTTCAATGGTTTTTAGCAGCTTGAAGGGAATCGCTTCCTGGCTTAAATAAGCTGACATTGAAATAAATATTGGCATCCATCGACAACTTAAAACATCAGTCACTCGAAAATCGAAAGAATACCTAAAACAAAGTGGCGACCAGAAACCACTTAAAAAAACGGGGCGTATACTGAAAAGCCTTATGAGTAAGTAAACCTATACCTATTAATATGAAAAAAATCCTACTAATTAACTTCTTGATTTTATTTTCTGTGTTTCTCAACGCTCAAACAGTTACTGTTAGTGCATCAGAACCGGATGCAAAAATTATTGTTGATGGTCAGAATTTAGGAACAGGAACTTTAAAAGTTAAAGTGCCAAAAAATTCTTGTGTTACCGTTAAAATTCAGAAAACAGGGTTTTTAAAATATGAACAAACCTATTGTAATAAAAAGGATGGAACAGAACCACCTAAAAAACAATATTTCGAAATGAAAAAAGATGATGCTGATGAAGCTTCAATAAAAACCGACCAGGCAAATGTTGACTTTTCACTTGAGATAAAAAAGGATTATGATGTTACAGAAGCATGGAAACTGACAAGCCAAATTGTAACCGACTATTTTGATGCAATTGAAGTTGCAGATAAAGAAACCACCTATTTAAGAACTGCTTGGAGTATTCAGGTTTTTGAACAAAATACAATTAGAACAAGGTTGATAATTAAATTAGGGAATTCAAATCCGCTTACCTACAAAATAAAGTTAGTAAGTGAATCATCGGGTGTAACCGGAACAAGTGCCAAATCTGATGAACTATATCGTGAGTGGGACAGAGTTTTAAGGAAGTACCAAAATATTATCAGTGATTTTTCAACACGTTTGGGCAATAAATAATTTTATGTGATTTCAATTGCGGATTATTATTTAAGCAATAAGTTGCTGACACTGATTCACCGACTGTAGCAAAAGTATAATAATAATGAAATACTATAACCATTTTACAAGCTATATTGATTTTACGAAATGTATTTACTTGAAATATCGATATCCAAAACATAATTCTTAACATATAAAAGATGAAAACAACTAAAATCTTATCAGCAATTATTATGCTGGTTGTAATAAACGTGCATTCCTTTGCCCAGAAAGACAGAATATTATCAAAAGGCATGAGCTTAAATTTCGAATATGGACTTCCATCAGACTTATATGCATGTGAGAGTAATAACATTTCTCAAGAATATAAGTTTGATAAAGTATTAGGCTTTCAGATGGGTTCGCGCTGGTATTTTAACCCTGCCGAAAAGTATGGCATCGGATTAATGATCAATTGGTTAGATGTGACAACCGGTAAAACTGGAACTACTGATTCCTTATTGACCTCGGTAGAAATTTCCATGATAGAAATTGGCCCTGTAATTACATTTGCAATTACCGATAAAATTGGATTTGATGCTTATTACAACTTTAGGCCAACAGGTTTTGTAAAATCGATAGGCAATCCAACTGATATGACCGGTTTTTATGGTTATGGATTTTCACATGCCATTGGCGGAGCTTTCAGGTTCAGTGTGCTTAACATCGGGGCAGAATATGTAATTGGGAACATCAAGTGCCAGAGTACATCTTCAGATATTTCACCTAATGAAGCAAATATGAATTTAAATAGTTTTAGGCTGTTGGTGGGGTTTAAGTTTTGATGGACAGCCAGAATTCCAAAATAATATTGGTTGAATTTTAACTGCAAAGTTCAACCATTTATACCAATTGCTTGAAATGATTTAAAACTATTTATATGAAATGAACATGTTTGTTCACATTTTAGTAATACTTCTTGTTGCAAGTATCAATTCCTATATAAAGGACCCGGATATTACATACAGCAAAGCAGATATTTATTTTTATTGCAAGTAAGAATTGGTATAGAGAAATTCCAGTACAGTAAAGGATAAAGCTTAAATTGTTATGATATTTGCGAGTTTACCTGCTATTACAAGTTCAAAATTGTCCAGAATTTTATGCTAAAAAGAGCAATCGAATAAACCATGGTTTATTCATAGTTTGAAAGGTGAAACCTTTTAAAAAGGTTTTATCTTTATTGAAAATGGAAAATAAATCAGTAAAATCAATACTTTTGGATAAAAAATATTAATCAGCACTTTTTTGCTATTCTACCCCTCTTTCAAAAATCTCAATAATCTTTAATATCACGTCAATCGATTTTTGCATGGATTGTATTGGAATATATTCAAATTTTCCATGATAATTGTGCCCTCCGGTAAAAATATTTGGAGTTGGCAATCCCATAAACGAAAGCCGTGAACCATCCGTACCACCTCTGATTGGCTTGATTTGAGGCTTCACACCAACTTCGATCATGGCTTGTTCAGCTATATCAATTATGTGTTTAACCTTTTCAATCTTTTCTTTCATGTTGTAATACTGATCTTTCAAATCGAGTTTCACCGTGTTTTTGCCGTATTTTGAATTTATAAATTCCACACATTTTTTGAATAACTCATTTTTCTTCCTGAATTTATCCATATCGTGATCTCGAATAATATAAGCCAGGCTTGATTCTTCAACTGAACCGTTAAATCCCATCAACATAAAAAATCCTTCGTAATTTTCGGTAAATTCCGGCCGCTCATTTACCGGAAGCATGGCATGAAGCTCCATGGCAATCATCATGGAGTTGATCATTTGGTTTTTAGCGGTGCCTGGGTGAACATTTCTTCCACTTACAGTCACTTTTGCAAGCGATGCATTAAAATTTTCATATTCCAGTTCGCCAATTTCTCCGCCATCAACAGTATATGCATAATCTGCCGCAAACTTTTTAACATTAAATTTTTCAGCACTCATTCCAATTTCTTCATCCGGAGTAAAGCCAATTTTAATAGTTCCGTGCTTAATATGTGGATTTTCTGTTAAAAATTCCATTGCACAAAGAATTTCAGCAATACCGGCTTTGTCATCGGCACCAAGCAATGTTGTTCCATCGGTAGTAATAATATCCTGTCCTACATATTTTAATATTTCAGGAAAATCAATTGGCGAAAGAACAATATTTTTTTTCTTGTTTAAAGTGATATCATTTCCATCATAGTTTTTAACAATTTGTGGATTTACTCCAATCCCAGTAAAATCAGGACTTGTATCCATATGTGATATAAAACCAATTACCGGAACTTCTTTATCCGTATTTGAAGGCAGTGTTGCCATTACATAACCAAATTCATCAAGCGATACCTCCTCTAGTCCCATTCCATTCAATTCTTTTACCAATTCTTTTGCAAGATGGAACTGCTTTTTTGTGCTTGGGCATGTATCCGATTGTGGATCAGATTGTGTGTCGATTTTGGTATATCGGATAAAACGATCGTAAACTTTTGATTGCATAATCTTTATATTGAATGTTAATTGTCAAATTTTAAGTTTATAAAAGAAGGAATTTTTATTTAGTTTTGAGCAATTAATAGGATGAAATTTTAAAAATTAATTTCTAATATCTCTCGCAACAACCCTATTGTGTGCTTTAATATTAATATTTTAACACAAACTCAAAATAAGTATAATCTAATCATTAATAAATCAAGATATGAAAAACATTTTGCTTTTATTTGTTCTTAGTCTTTCCATTGGCTTCTCATTATTTGGGCAACAAAAATTCAAACAAATAACGCTTGAAGATATAACAAAAAATTATACTTTTTACGCAAGTGGGGTTTCTGGTCTGAAATCGATGAATGATGGCGTTCATTATTCCACAATTGATTATCAGGGAAATTTGATTCTCAAACACAGCTATCAAACGGGCATGGTTACTGATACAATTCTCAATTTGTCACATTTTAAATTAATAGATTTTTCGGATTATGAATTTAGTTCCGATGAATCTAAAATATTGCTCGAAACCAATGTTCACGAAATCTACAGGCGATCTTATACTGCCGATTTTTATGTATATGATTTTAAAACCAAAATACTAACACCTCTTTCGCAAAAAACAAACCAACAGCTCGCAACTTTTTCACCAGATGGTTCTAAGATTGCATTTGTTTTTGATAATAATCTGTATATCAAGAATTTAGTAACGGGCAATGAAAATCAAATTAGTGATGATGGTAAAAAGAATCAGATAATCAATGGAGCCCCTGATTGGGTTTACGAAGAAGAGTTTGAATTTAACAAAGCTTTTGACTGGTCTGCCGACAGTAAAAAAGTTGCCTATATCAAATTTGATGAGTCTAAAGTAAAAACATTTGACATGACAGTATTTGCAGGCCAAGCACCAAAACTAGAACAGAACAAGTTATATCCCGAAAACAGGCAATGGAAATACCCAAAAGCGGGCGAAGACAATTCAATAGTTTCAGTACATATTTATGATATTGTTGCAAATAAAACGGTAAAAGCAGATATTGGAGGCGAAACTGATATTTACATTCCTAGAATAAAATGGACAAAAGATGCCAACAAATTAAGTATTTTAAAGTTGAACAGATTACAGAATAAAATAGATATGCTTTTTGCAAATGCAAGCGATGGTAAAACTGAAGTTATTTATAGCGAAGAAAACAAATACTACATCGATGAAAGTTTGTTTGATGAAATTCAATTCCTTAATGATGGAAAACAGTTTGCAATGACCAGTGAAAAGGACGGTTACAAACATATTTATTTGTGTTCGATTGATGGGAAAAGTCAAAAACAGATTACCAAAGGAAATTGGGATGTAATTAGTTTTAATGGTTATGACGAGCAGAACAAGTTATTCTATTATATTTCATCCGAGACTTCACCCATTGTCAGGGAATTGTTTGTTACTGATATTGTCGGAAAGAAGAAGAAAAAATTAAGCACTATTGAAGGTATTAATAATGCCGATTTCAGCGAAAACTTTAAATATTATATCAACACATGTTCAAATATCAATTTGCCAACTTTTGTTAGTTTGCATGACTCACAAGGCAAGTTGATACGAGTTTTGAAAGACAATCAGGCGCTTGCCGAAAAAGTGAAAGATTATGGAGGAGTGAACAAATCATTTTTCAAATTTACTACTTCTGAAAATGTTGAGCTAAATGGTATGATGATAAAACCTCCAGATTTTGATCCAAATAAAAAATATCCAGTATTGATGAACCAATATTCAGGCCCTAATTCTCAAACAGTTTTGAATCAATGGTCGTATGGTTGGGGGCAATTACTTGCACAAAAAGGATATATTATTGTTGTTGTCGATGGCCGCGGAACCGGTGCTCGTGGCGAAAATTTCAGGAAAATGACCTATTTGCAACTGGGAAAATACGAAACCATCGATCAAATAGAAGCCGCTAAATACCTTGGAACATTAGGGTATGTTGATGCTGCGCGCATTGGTATCTGGGGCTGGAGTTTTGGTGGATTCGAAACACTTTTAGCGATGACAAAAGGTGCAGACTATTTTAAAGCGGGCATTGCAGTAGCACCAGTAACAAACTGGAGATATTACGACAATATTTACACCGAAAGATTTATGCGCAAACCGCAAGACAATGCCCGTGGTTACGATGATAACTCACCAATCAACTTTGCAGCCAATCTAAAAGGAAAACTACTATTGGTGCATGGCACAGCTGACGATAATGTTCATGTTCAAAACTCAATGGAAATGAGCGAAGCATTGGTTCAGGCAAACAAACAATTTCAGGAATTCTATTATACAAACCGCAACCATGGGATACGTGGAGGTAATACAACCTTTCATCTGTACACCATGATGACCGATTTTATATTGAAAAACTTATAGTTGATAGGTTTTCGTAAATAGTAAAAGATTTTAACTAACCCTTCGAGCGGTATCAATCTCTCGAAGCGGTTAATAAATTGATCCTCACCAAATCATTCACATCAATATATCATTATTTGTCCCTGAATCAAATTTCGGAAAACTTTCAGATTTTCAAATTAAAACATTTTCAAGTCACATATATACATGTTCATTCCTTGCTATTGGCGGAGTTCTTAATTTTGTTTAAAATCCTATCTAATTCTGACAAAAATAATTTACTTTTGCGTGGCAATTCAGAAAAACTATTCATTTAAAAATATAATAATTATGGGTATTAGCGGATTTTTAAACAAATTCTTAGGTAAAAAATCTGACCGGGACATAAAAGAAATTTGGCCGATTGTTGAGACTATAAAAGAAGAATATAAACATATCACCGGATTATCAAATGATGACTTAAGGCAAAAGAGCGAGGATTTAAAAGCTCAGATTCAGGCATTTATAAAACCCGAAGAAGATGAAATTATTCAATTAAAAGCCAAGGCGGAATCTGACGAAGGTGAAATTACTGACAGAGAGGACATTTACAAGGAAATTGACAAACTGGAGAATAAAGTTCTTGATAAAATTGAAGCAAAACTGAATGAAATTTTACCTACTGCTTTTGCCATTGTAAAAGAAACAGCTAAAAGGTTCATGGATAATGAAACCATAGAGGTTGAAGCTACCGATTTTGATAAAAAACTTGCAGCCAATAAAAATAACGTAAGTATCCAAGGAACTAAGGCGCATTACAGTAACCGCTGGCTGGCTGGCGGAAATGAAGTTCAATGGGACATGGTGCACTACGATGTTCAGTTAATGGGAGGAGTTGTTTTGCATCAGGGAAAAATTTCAGAAATGGGAACTGGTGAAGGTAAAACACTTGTTGCTACCCTTCCCGTATTTTTGAATGCATTGACCGGTCGTGGAGTTCATGTTGTAACAGTAAATGATTATTTGGCAAAACGTGATGCTGAGTGGATGGGGCCAATTTTTGAATTTCATGGTTTATCTGTTGATTGTATAGATAAACACCAGCCTAATTCACCAGAGCGTAGACAAGCCTATTTGGCTGATATTACATACGGAACCAATAACGAATTTGGTTTTGACTATTTGCGCGATAATATGGCCATTTCTCCTGAGGATTTGGTACAAAGAAAACATCATTATTCCATTGTGGATGAGGTTGATTCTGTTTTAATTGATGATGCACGTACACCACTTATCATTTCTGGACCTGTGCCAAAAGGAGATCAACAATTATTTGGTGAATTAAAGCCATATGTTGTACAGTTGGTAAATGCTCAACGGAAACTGGTTACCCAATTACTTATTGATGCTAAAAAGTTAATTGCTGAAGGGGATACAAATCAAGGAGGAATCCTTCTATTACGAGCATTTAAAGGATTGCCAAAAAACAAGGCAATCATTAAATTTTTGAGTGAGCAGGGCATGAAATCATTGCTTTTAAAGACAGAGAATGTATATCTGGCTGAAAACTCAAAAAGGATGCCCGAAATTACAAGTGAACTGTATTTTGTGATTGAAGAAAAGCAAAATTCAGTTGATATGACCGAAAAAGGGATTGACCTGATTTCGGGTGATATTGATGATCATAAATTCTTTATTTTACCAGACATTGGCTCTGAGTTATCTGAAATAGATCGGGATTCAAGCGTAATGGAAAACCAAAAATTGATTTTGAAGGATAAGCTGTTATCAGATTATTCAATAAAATCAGAACGCGTTCATACAATCAATCAATTACTTAAAGCATATGCCATGTTCGAAATTGATATCGAATATGTTGTTATAGAGAATAAAGTAAAAATTGTTGACGAGCAAACAGGCCGTATTATGGAAGGCCGTCGTTATTCGGATGGTTTGCACCAGGCAATTGAAGCCAAAGAAAATGTTAAAGTTGAAGCTGCCACACAAACTTTTGCAACCATCACGCTACAGAATTATTTCAGGATGTATCATAAGCTTGCAGGTATGACCGGTACAGCTGAAACAGAAGCTGGTGAATTCTGGGATATTTACAAATTGGATGTAGTTGTTGTTCCTACCAACCGCCCTGTTGTAAGAGACGACAGGAATGATTTGGTTTACAAAACCAAACGTGAAAAATACAATGCCGTAATTGATGAAATTGAAGCATTGGTTAAAAAAGATCGCCCGGTTCTTGTGGGTACAACATCTGTTGAAATTTCGGAATTGATAAGCCGGATATTGAAAAATAAAGGAATAAAACACAATGTATTGAATGCCAAACTCCATCAGCGCGAAGCTGAAATTGTTGCAGAGGCTGGTAAAGAAGGTACTGTTACTATTGCCACAAACATGGCTGGTCGTGGTACAGATATAAAACTTACTCCACGAGTAAGGGAACAAGGCGGTTTGGCGATTTTAGGAACAGAAAGGCATGATTCCAGGCGTGTTGACCGCCAGTTACGCGGACGTGCTGGTCGCCAGGGTGATCCAGGATCATCACAGTTTTTTGTTTCGCTCGAAGATGATTTGATGCGTATGTTCGGTTCGGATCGTATTTCTAAGCTGATGGACAGAATGGGCTTGGACGATGGAGAAGTTATCCAACATTCGATGATTTCAAAATCGATTGAAAGAGCTCAGAAAAAAGTGGAAGAAAACAATTTTGGAATCCGTAAAAGGCTTTTGGAATACGATGATGTGATGAATTCGCAACGCGAAGTAATTTACCGTCAACGAAGACACGCACTTTATGGTGAGCGATTAAAGGTTGATATTGCAAATATGATGTATGATGTTTGCGATAGCGTGGTTTCAGAACATCATGGAATTACTTCATTTGAAGATTTTAAATTGGACTTACTAAGAATTTTATCTATGGAAACTCCAATTTCTGAAAATGAATTTCTAAAGCTTCCAACCCAAGAAATTATTGAGTTGATCTATGAGAAATCAATTAAAACGTATCAGCAAAAAGTTAAAATAATTGCTGAGCAAGCATATCCGGTAATTAGAGATGTATTTGAGCAACAAGGACATCAATATGAAAATATCCTTGTACCTATAACTGATGGTGTAAAGGTTTTCCAGGTGTTGGTGCATTTGAAAAGGGCTTATGATTCAAATGGGAAGGAAGTTGTTAAAGCGTTTGAGAAAACCAGCATATTATCTACTATTGACGATTCTTGGAAAGAACATTTGCGCGAAATGGACGATTTAAAACAATCTGTTCAAAATGCTACCTATGAACAAAAAGATCCATTGTTGATTTATAAGTTCGAATCCTATGAACTTTTTAAAACCATGATGGACAAAAATAATCGTAGCGTAGTTGCCGCATTGGTTAAAGCTCAACTTCCGATTAAAGATCCATCACAGGTTAAGCAGGCGCAGGCTCCCAGGAAGCTGGATATGAGTAAATATCGTACACAGAAATCTGAATCTGATGGTTATGATGAACAAGCTTCAAAAAAGGATCAAAAACTGGAACCTGTCAGGGTCGATAAAAAAGTTGGACGAAATGAACCATGTCCTTGCGGAAGCGGAAAGAAATTCAAGCAATGTCACGGAAAGTAATAAAATAAAAAAAGGGCCTAGGCCCTTTTTTGTTATTTCATATCTTCAATTTGCTTTGCGAGTTTTGAAAACGTAGTTTTACTGACCTGAGTAAGCGGTAGTCTCAGAAAATCCTGAGTTATTCCGAGTATCTTAAGTGCAGCTTTTACGCCTGCAGGATTTCCATCCACAAATAAAGTATTCATTATCTCAAGCAATTTTTGCTGAATCACCCAAGCTTCTTTGAATTTTCCTTTTAAAGCGGAATGTACAAGATTTGAAAATTCAGCAGGAAAAGCATTTGCTGCAACTGAAATTACACCTTCAACCCCAAATGACAACAAAGGCAAGGTTATCAAATCATCCCCTGAGATTACTTTAAAATCGGCTGGTTTATTTTTTACAATGGTCATTATTTGCTCCAAATTGCCAGAAGCTTCTTTTACAGCAATAATATTATCAAAATCGTTTGCCAACTGAACAACAGTTTCGGCAGTTAAATTAACAGCGGTGCGTCCTGGAACATTATAAAGTATAATAGGAACCGGACTGATATTAGCAATTGCCTTGTAATGTCCATAAAGTCCACGCTGGCTTGGCTTGTTATAATATGGAGTTACTGATAAAATACCATCAATCCCTAAAAAATTATAATGCTTTATCGTATTCACCACTTCATTGGTGTTATTACCACCAAAGCCTGCTATAATTGGAACTCGCTTTTCGGTATATTCTATTACAAAATTAAGCACTGCCTGTTTCTCTTCTTTATTTAATGTTGCAGCTTCTCCGGTTGTTCCCAATACAACTAAGTAATCAACACCATTATCAAGAATATGTTTTATCAGCTTTTCCAATGATAAAAAATCGATACTTGAATCTTTTCGAAAAGGAGTAACAATGGCTACTCCAACCCCAGTAAGTCTGCTTTGTAATTTCATTAGGTTAGGCGATTTTTGGTTTTATACAGTTTGTAATAGTAGTATTTCCTTCAACAATTCACTCATAATTATTGGCAATAAATGATAATTATTAAGATTCGATTCTTAGATAATTACTTGGCTTGAATTACTTCTAAATAATGCTTTATTTGCTTGATATAGTTTTCCAATTTTTCAGTATTATTAATCTGTAAAACAAAATCAGCGTACTTTGATTTAATAGAATCATTGGTAATTTTAAACTTTGCAACAGATAAGGCAAATATATAATGAATAGGAAATAAATTTGTTTGACTGAGATCAACTAAAATATCAAAATTCCGCTTCAGAAAGTCTCCAATTACAGGATTTGTAGGCTTACCATACCAATTTACTTCATCCAAACCAAAATAATCAATTCCCAGTTTGTATGGGAAATATGCAATTTGATCGCTTTTTGAGGCAAAACCAATCCCAAAGACCCTTACATTGTGTTTTTCAACAAAATCAATGAATTCTCTGGCTTGTTGATATTTTTCCCTGTCAACGGCATCAAATAAAAAACCAACCGTAGTTGCTGAAGCAAAATTATTAAAGGCAACTTCCCTTTTAAGAGTTTTAAGCTCTTTATTCATGGTTAGAATGCCCGTTTTTTCTTTTATATTTTCTATCATTTTCACAGTACAATAATACAAAAAATCTCTATTATTATGCAATTATAAATCATTCAAAAACAGTATTGCATTGTTTATCAGCTTTCAAAAACAATTTCAAGTTCAACTAAAGTTGAATATTTTATGAAAATATTGGGGCAAATCCAAATCAAATTGCATAAAATAGATTGTTATCAGGATTGGAATAAAATATTAAGTTTTATTATTAAATCCGAAAATCATAAATATAGTGCCTCATTATGTTTTACAACACCAATAAATATCGAGCTTTCATTTAAAATATTTATAATTTTAACCGCTCAAAGATCTATATTTAAAACATTCCGTATGAACTTTTTTAATAAATGCAAAAAATCGATTTCTATTTTGTCGGTCAATCGAATTATTTTATTAACTGGGATAATGATTTTGCCAATTCTGGCAAATGCCACCTCCGTTAATGAAGCTCCATCTATTGGTGGTATTAGGATTGAATTTTTTCTTTTTGGATTAACCTTGTTGGGGGTAGCATTATTCCACAAGCAAACTTTTTGGGTTGCAATTACGGGGCTTAGTCTAATAGTTTTGTATAAACTTATTTTTGTTACAGGCTATCCATTTGCCGAACATTTTATAGGAACTAATTCCTTTTTCCAACAATTGGTGCATAAAGAATTCAGACAAGGAGAGTGGGGGATAATACTTAATCTATTAGGTCTTTTATTAGGTTTTTCATTATTGGCTAAGATTTTTGAAGAATCCGGTGTTCCTGATATTCTTCCACGATATTTACCAAATGACTGGAAAGGCCCTTTTATGCTGCTGATTTTTGTTTTTATCATTTCATCTTTCCTCGATAATATCGCTGCAGCAATGATTGGTGGTACTATTGCTATCGTAGTTTTTAAAAACAAGGTACATATTGGCTATATTGCTGCTATTGTGGCAGCATCAAATGCGGGAGGATCTGGAAGTGTTGTTGGCGATACCACCACTACTATGATGTGGATAGATGGAGTTTCTGCTTTTAATGTTTTCCATGGTTTTATTGCAGCAGGTGTTGCATTATTTATAGTTGGATGGTTTGCTGCCCACCAACAGGATAAATTTCAACGTATTACTGCTGATTCCGAACCAGGTGTCAAAATTGACTGGGTTCGCCTGGGAATTGTTCTGTCAATGTTAATTGGAGCAATTCTATCAAATATTTATTATGATATGCCCGCATTGGGTGTGTGGTTTGCCATATTAATAGGTAGTCTCTTTATTAAGATGCCTTGGCGTGAAATATCTTCATCATTTAAAGGTGCAATATTCCTAATTTGCCTGGTTACTTCAGCTTCATTTATGCCTGTTGAAACTTTACCTGATGCATCATGGATGACTGCTTTTGTTTTGGGATTTGTCTCATCAGTATTTGATAATATACCTTTAACCAAGCTATGTCTGGACCAAGGGCATTTCGATTGGGGAATGCTTGCGTATTCTGTTGGTTTTGGTGGTTCTATGATTTGGTTTGGTTCATCAGCTGGAGTTGCCATTACCAATAAATTTCCAGAATCGAGGGATGTAATGCTTTGGATAAGAAAAGGATGGCATGTTACTTTTGCTTATATTGTCGGATTTTTTGTACTTTATCTAGTTATGGGCTGGGAACCTGCAAGTAATAAAAGGCATAAGGAACCGGCAGAAAATTGTCAGGTTGAAAATTGTCCAGTAAAGCTTAAAAAGGCAGCATTAGAAAAAGCTTTTGAAGTAAAACCTGCGTTATAGCTGAAATATAAAGTTACTTAAATAAGAAAGGGAAAGTAATTGATTACTTTCCCTTTTTAGATCCATCTATATGGATGATCAATATTTATTAAACCCTATACGTCAATATTTGCATAGGTTGCGTGAGCTTCAATAAATTCTCTCCTAGGAGCCACATCGTCACCCATTAAAATCGAAAAAGTCCGATCTGCTTCAGCTCCATTGTCGATAGAAACCCTGCGAAGTGTTCTTTTTTCAGGGAACATAGTTGTATCCCATAATTGTTCGGCGTTCATTTCACCCAAACCTTTATAACGCTGAATTGAAACGGATTGATCAGCACCTTGCCCTAATTCTTGAACTGCGGCCAAACGATCTTTTTCAGTCCAACAATAGGTTTCCTTTTTCCCTTTTTTTACAAGGTAAAGAGGTGGAGTAGCAATATATAGATATCCATTTTCAATAATGGCTCTCATATACCTAAAGAAAAAGGTCATGATAAGGGTTGTGATGTGGCTACCATCAACGTCAGCATCAGTCATTATGATAATTTTGTGGTAACGTAGTTTTTCAATATTCAATGCCTGACTGTCTTCTTCGGTACCAATGCTTACTCCAAGGGCGGTGAATAAGTTTTTAATCTCTTCATTATCGAAAACCCTGTATTGCATTGCTTTTTCGACATTTAAAATTTTTCCACGCAAAGGAAGAATAGCTTGAAATTTTCTATCACGGCCTTGTTTGGCTGTTCCACCCGCAGAATCGCCCTCGACAAAGAAAATTTCACTTAATGAAGGATCTTTTTCTGTACAATCGGCAAGTTTACCGGGTAAGCCAACACCACCCATTACCGATTTTCGCTGAACCAATTCACGGGCTTTACGAGCTGCATGGCGTGCTGTAGCGGCTAAAATTACTTTTTGAGCAATGGCTCTTGCATCCTTTGGATTTTCTTCCAAATAATATTTAAGCATATTACTAACTGCCTGATCAACAACAAGGCTGATGTCTGAATTTCCTAGTTTGGTTTTGGTTTGACCTTCAAATTGAGGTTCAGCTACTTTTACTGAAACAATAGCTGTTAAACCCTCCCTGAAATCATCGCCGCTGATTTCCATTTTGAGTTTGCTTAATGCACCAGAGTCTTCAGCGTATTTTTTAAGCGTACGTGTTAACCCTCTTCTAAATCCTGACAAATGCGTACCACCTTCTATAGTATTAATATTATTTACATAAGTGTGGATATTCTCACGGAATGAAGTGTTGTATTGCAAAGCAATCTCAACGGGAACATCATTTACCACTGTTGAAATATGCATGATGTTTTCAGTGAGTTTTTCGCGAGAAGCATCCAGATATTCAACAAATTCTTTTAAACCTTCATCAGATCTGAAGTGTTTGGATTTAAACTCCCCAGTTTCATCTTTTTCTCTTTTATCAGTAAGCGTAAGCTTTATGCCTTTATTTAGAAAAGCTAATTCTCTAAGCCTTGCTGCAAGGATGTCATATTTGTATTCAACTGTTGTAAAAATACTGGAGTCAGGCATGAACTTGATTTCAGTTCCGGTTTTATCTGAGGTTCCAATCACTTTTATATCCGCTAGAGCTTTTCCAATATGAAATTCCATCTGATATATTTTACCATCGCGGTATACTGTTGCAATTAGTTGGGTAGAAAGCGCATTTACGCAAGATACGCCCACACCATGCAATCCACCGGAAACTTTATATGAATCTTTGTCGAATTTACCTCCGGCATGCAATACTGTTAAAACTACTTCAAGTGCCGATTTCCCTTCTTTTTCATGTAAATCAACTGGAATGCCTCGTCCATCGTCAATAACTGTTACCGAACCGTCCTCGTTAATTGTAACATCAATATGTGAACAATATCCAGCCATGGCTTCATCGATAGAATTATCCACGACTTCGTATACCAAATGATGAAGGCCTCTTTCACCTACATCACCAATGTACATTGCCGGACGTTTACGAACTGCCTCCAATCCTTCAAGTACCTGAATACTATCGGCTGAATAGGAACTACTCCCGTTTTCAATTATTCTTTCGTTTTGTTCTTCTTTTGTCATGATAATCTAATTTGATTTACCTTTCCATTCATTCAATTTTATTGCATTCATTTTATGGATTGCAATCAAAACATTGCATTTTATGGACAGGAGCACAAAAATAGTCTATTTTGAGCTGTGTTTAAAGGTTTTTTATGAGATTTTATCAACTAAAATTGTGGAAAAGTATGTATTCAATCAAGCAGTAATAGTCATTATGTTAATTATCTGATATATAGTTTTATAATACTAAATTTTAATCAATAATTTTTATTCTTTTTTAACATTTAAACATTGTTTTTATATTCGGTATTGCATTAACAAAAGATAGAATATTATTTTGAATTTGATAGAAAAATATTAATTCAAAAATTGATGTAGGATTCTGATTATATCATAGTTAAAAAAAATAATTACGTTTAAAATCCAGTTTCTATTTATATTTAGCACAACTAATCAATCAATTTCCTTGTTTTTTTATATCTTAGGCCAATCATTCTATTGAAAAATAATAAGAAATATGGCAAAATTATATTCCGAAATTGACAAAACGCTTTTAAAAGCAATTCCAAATCCAAGCAAGGAAGCTTATGAAATTAAGATAAAAATTCCTGAATTTACATTTCTTGGTGTTCAGGAGCAGCCTGATTTTGCGACTGTATATCTTACATTTTATCCAAAGACTAAAATTATTGAACTAAAATCACTTAAACAATATTCATATCATTTAAGAGATATAACAGTTTCTTATGAGCGTTTAATTAATATTTTTTATGAGCAATTGATGGAAATATACGAACCAGAGCGTTGCCGAATTGTAATGATTTGCAATCCACGAGGGGGAATTAGTTCAAAGCTTACCATCGATTCTGACTGGAAAGTGCGTGGTGGAGAAGAAAAATTCAACGATTGGGTTAAAAATGAGGATATTTGGAATGTGACAATGTAACCAAAATATTATTTTGGTTTTACAGAGGAAATAAACCGGACTTTCAATTCAATTATTTGAAATTCCGGTTTTTGATTTTAATAATTTCATCTCAGATTTTATAATTTAAAATGCACAAATAATTGGGTGTAAATTTTTTATCTGCAATTTAATAAATAAAATATTATGAAAGTTCTAATCACGGGTGGCAGTGGACTAATTGGTAAAGCTTTAGCTCATGAGCTGCATCAAAAGGGTTATGAAATAGGTATTTTAGGAAGAAATAATGAAAATACTTTAAATTTACCTTATCAATTCTATTCCTGGAATATCGATGCAGGAACTATAGATAAAGAAGCTGTAGAGAACACGGATTATATAATCCATTTGGCAGGTGCAAATATTTCAGAAAAACGCTGGACAGCTTTACAAAAAATCAATATAGAAAAAAGTAGGGTTAAATCTGCCGAAATGCTATTCAATGCCTGTATTGAAAATAATGTAAATCTTAAGGCATTTATATCGTCCTCTGCAATAGGTTATTATGGAACTTTTACATCAGAAAATATTTTGGATGAAACAGCTGGCCCCGGAAATGATTTTTTAGCCGAAATTGGCATCAAATGGGAAAAAGCAGCTGATTTATTTCGGGATAAAGGCATTAGAACAGTAAAAATACGTACCGGTGTGGTATTAAGTCATATGGGAGCTGCATACGTAAAAATGTCAAAAGCTGTAAAATTTGGATTGGGTTCCGCTTTCGGAAATGGCAAGCAATATGTTCCATGGATTCATTTGGATGATATCATTTCAATTTATATCAAAGCAATTGAAGATGAAAGCATGAAAGATATCTATAATGGAGTTTCTCCGAATAGTCTGAATAATAAAGAATTAATTTTGGCAATTGCAAAAAGTTTAAAAAAACCTTGTTGGCTTCCTAACATCCCTGCCTTCATAATCAGGGCTGCATTTGGAGAAATGTCAGATATTCTGCTCAAAGGGACCCGTGTATCGGCAAATAAAATAATACAACAAGGTTTTGAGTTTAAATATGCAGATATTAATATTGCATTGAATGATCTTGCAATCAAATCAAAAAGATGATTTTTTGCGTGCAAAACCCATAACCAATCATTTTTTCATGAAAAAATTGCAACTGGTTCATTATTAAAAAATAATGAACAGAAATACATAAAATTTTTGTATTGGATTTAAAGATTAATTTTCCAATTCTACATTAATTTAATCCAAAGAATACAAAATTATTATTATATTTAGCATGAATAATAAGATGACTTTATGAAATCTAGCAATAAATAAAGAATTAACTAATATTTACTAAAATGAAAAAAACGATTATTGGAATTATATTCTTGTTTTCAGTAGGAGCCTTTGCTCAAACAAGAAATTGCGTTACCCCAATCCCGAATTACACATATCAACAAAAATTTACCACAATTAAAGCACAAAGTGGCGATGACCAAAGACTTCCAACTGCTATAAAAATTGCAAAAGAAAATTGTTTATCAACCAGCCAGGTAAAAGAAATTGCAGAACTATTCGAAAATGATTATAATAGATTGGCTTTTGTTCAGGAAGCTTACTTGAGCACTACAGATAAAGATAATTTTTATGAAGTATACAACTCTTTCCTTTATTTTTCAACAGTCTTTCGTTTGCACGATTATATTGCATCAACTAAAACAGTACAACCATCAGTAAATAATGAAGTTGTAACCGAAATGACTTTCCCTGACTATCAATTTCCGGATTTTAAAAGATATTATGGCAAAACAGGTTGTAAAGAAATTATTTCTGACCAGGAATTTATGGATTTTGCAAATAGGGTTTTTAATGAGAAATCAGATAACTCCAAATTATACTTGTCTAAAGAATTTGCACAAAAACATTGTTTGGTAACAGCTCAGGCAATGAAAATTGCATCATTACTTAATAGTGAAAATGATCGTTTGGAATTTTTAAAAACTGCATATACCAGAGTTTATGATCCAGATAATTATAAATATGCTCATCAATTATTTAAAAATGACGCAAATAAGAAGGAATTAGCTAATTATGCAAGCGGAGCAACCAACGTTGTTGTAAATAATGATCCACCTTGCGAAGTAAATGCAACTGATTTTCAGGCGGCTAAAGCTCAGATTAATAAAGAAAGTTTTAATAACACAAAAATTAATTTAGCCAAACAGATAATAAAAAGTAAAAAGTGTTTCAAAACCCAGCAAATTATTGAAATTTTGAGCCTTTTTTCATACAGCACCTCAAAGTTGGATATTGCAAAATTTGCTTATGACTTTACATCTGATAAAGAAAACTATTATAAAGTGGCTGATTCTTTTTCATTTGCAGCTGATAAAGATGATTTATTGAAATTTTTGAAGACCAAATAAAATTCATCCATCTTTTATCATCGAAAATAGTATTAGTGAAAAAATTATCTTAACTTTTAATTGTTTTTCATTTCTACTTTTTTCATGTTCAAATAAGAGCGATATGAAAGATTCCTCAAATCTGGAAAATTTACCAACGGATATTGGTGGCATCCACAATGCCTATCCGTTGGGTATTACTGCCGCTGTTTATGGCTATTATGCCTATTTACCATCAGTATATTTTAAAAATGGCCCCAAATATCCGCTGCTCCTTTTTTTACACGGGGCAGGAGAGAAGGGCAACAGTGCAAATGATGCCAAAGTATTGGATATCGTTCTGCGAAATGGACCACCCCTTTTAATTGAGGAAAAGAAATGGAAACCAAAATATCCAATGGTTGTAGTTTCTCCACAGGCGCATGAGGGTGGCTGGAGTGCGGTCACAATTCATCAATTTATCAAATATCTTATTGATAATTATGAAATTGACACCCAACGAATTTATATTACAGGTTTAAGCATGGGTGCTTATGGCACTTTCAGCTATCTTACAAGCAGTGGCGATAATTGTTACGTTGCTGCTGCTGTTCCTATTTGTGGAGGAGGCAATTCAGTAAAAGTTTTGGGAATGAAACACATTCCTGTGTGGGCATTTCATGGTGATGATGATAACATAGTAAATGTGGATAATTCAAAGCATATGATTGATGCAATAAATGCATTAAAACCTCCAGTAAAAGCTAAACTCACTATTTATCCCGGAGTTGGCCATAATTCGTGGACTATGACTTATAATGGAACTGGAATGGGTAAAGAAAGTACAGTTTATGATCCGTTTAATATGAGTATTTATGATTGGATGTTTCAGTATACTTGGAAACAGTTTAAAATCATAAAGTAATCATATGCTGGTTATAATTACTTTATACATATAAATTGTGCACATTGCAATTTAAATTTGCGATCAATAAATAGTGTTTTTAGTTTGGGCAATAACTTATATCTTTGCGTATTATCATTGGTATATAATGTTTTGTAGACTTTTATACTAAATACTTTGTTAGATATTCGTTATCCATTTAATAACCCAAAATTGATCTCATGGCAGACTTTAATTTAGTTGATATCCTCATCAATTCCGTTCTGGCCATTATCATGTTGGGCGTTGGACTATCACTTACTTTCAATGATTTTAAAAATATTCTTGTATATCCAAAAGCAATCATTACCGGACTTAGCATACAAATTTTAATTATCCCAATCATTGCTTTTGTTATTGCCTCTTTTTCAAATATAAGCCCAGAGCAAAAAGTAGGAATTGTCTTAGTTTCAACTTGCGCAAGTGGTGCATCTTCAAACCTTATCACACATTTAGTCAAGGGCAACGTAGCACTTGCAATTTCAATGACCACAGTCAATAGTTTTCTTACTTTGATAACTTTGCCATTTATTGTGAATATTGCCTTAAATTTTTATTTACATTCTACTAAACAAATTAGTTTGCCCTATTTTCAAACAATTTTACAAATTTTCATGGTTACACTTTTCCCTGCTTCAATTGGTGTAATAATCAGGAGATTGAGTATTAAGTTTGCACAAAATATGGAAAAACCTTTAAAAATTACACTGCCTATCATTCTTTTTGGGGTTTTTGCAATTAAATTTTTAGCTGCAAAAAAATATGGTGGTTCAGGAATCACCAGTCATGAATTATTTATCCTTTTCCCTCCGATGTTGATATTAAATGTATTGGCTATGCTTTCTGGTTATTTATTTGCCAAATTAGTCAGGCTTCAATATCAAAATCAATATACCATTGCCATTGAAGTAGGCTTGCATAATACAGCTCTAGCACTTTTAGTTGCAGGTACAATCATTCATAGCCACGAAATGGAGAAACCGGCCTTGGTATATGCGATTTTTACAATATTCTCGGCATTACTTTTTGTATTTGCTATTAAAGGCAGAAATATCCTTAAATAACTAGTATCAGATCTTGTTCAGAAAAAAGGTTTATTGACGAACAATGGAACTATAAATTGCATCCTGAATTCTTTCCCTGATTTTGTATGTAATAATCCGCCAATTTTTGGAACTGGGGTTGTTCCTGTTCGAAAGGAATACATAAACCAACTGACTTTCAGGATCAACCCAAACGCAGGTACCTGTATAACCAGTATGACCATATGTTTTTTTACCAGCTTTTTTCCCGACTCCAGCCTTTAGGTTTGGCATATCAAATCCCAATCCACGTTGAGTTTCATCATTTCGCTTAATAAATGTTTGAATTATTGAAGGATTGATATATTGAATTCCACCATATTGGCCACCATTAAGTACCATTTGAAATAATACACCCAAATCATGGGCATTTGAATACAAGCCTGCATTTCCAACCATGCCACCCATTAATGCGGAAGAAGGATCGTGCACATATCCATGTAAATAACCGAATCGCCAACTATCGTCCATCTCTGTTGGAATTATCCTGCTTTGGGGATAATATTTGAGCGGTAAATAGGTTATTGTTTTAAGTCCCAGAGAATTGTAAATGTTTTTTTTAAGATATTCATCAATCGATACTTTGTTCAACGAATCGATAGCCAATTGCAACAAAATCATATTAACATCGCTATACTGAAATACTTTTTTCGAAAAAACAGGCAATTGCTTGGTATCACGCCAAATTGTATCAAAATATTTGTTTTTCAGATAGAGGTTTTCTGTCAATCTTACCTTATCGCTTGAATCTTTCACAAACCGATTTGAAAAGTATTCCTGATATTGCTTTTTAAAACCTTGCTTTATTAATTGTTTCAAACTATCACTAAGATTAGTATTGTCGGGGAATGTAGCCGGTAGTTCGATGTTGTTGAAATTAAATGAAAAACCTGCTTTTCCCTGCAATTCCGTTATTCTTTTTTTCATTTGTTTAAGATAATATTCCCGATAGTAAATATACCTGAAAATTGGAGTAGCAGGAATAATCCCTGATTTATGCATTAATAAATCAACCAACGGAACTTTAAAAATATTAAGTTTTGGGGTAAGTTTAGTAATTATAGTGTCAATTGTGATAAAGCATGAATCATTAATGTTTAAAGTATCATTTTCTTTTAAAAAGCTTTTCCAGTTTTCGATGCCTGCAGTAAGAAAGGTGTCTATTTTGATAACCGTATCTGGTTTTATCCGTGTATAATCGATAGTAGTATTTTTGAAAAATTTCCCTAATTGGTCATTTAATTCCATTTTACGATCACTAATCATTTTCATTGTAGCAATTGTGGTTGCTGCAATTTTTGTCACGGAAGCTAAATCGTAAACATCTTCGGGTTTTACTGGTTCTTCCTTTGAATAAGAATGATATCCAAAACTCTTATTATAAATTACTTCACCATCTTTTGCAACAAATATCTGGCATCCAGGATATGCATCCATTCCAATTCCTTCCAATGCAATTTGATCAACTAATTTAAGCTTTTCAGCATCAACTCCTACTGCCCCTGGTAATCCATATTTTAACCTGGTTTTAGGACTGGTGTTTTTCTTTCCAAATGGATATTGCTCATTTACTTTAAAAGGCAATTGCCCTTGAATTGAAATTCCGCCCAAAATGGCCTGTGCGGCGAAATTATAATCATTTTCCGAATCAGATTGAACCTGAACGCAAGCAATGCTATCTGAAATTGAGTTTAGGTTTTGATGATTTTTAAAATTTAAAATCACCACTCCTGATTTATTTATGGATTTGAGTGAGGCTATAAATTGTTTGTTTTCAATAGAAATGCTAATATCAGTATCCAAAACAAAAATAACAAAACTCTTTTTGGCAATCTTTCCTAGCTTTTTTTGCCAATTATTTTCGCCTGGCTTTAAAAGAATTCCTGAGGTAGGAACATATAAATTGCAATTTTGAATAAAATTACTGCTGATCGAACTTCCAATCCATACTACTGTAAAAGATTTATTATCAATACGTTTAATTGGAATCAAAGAATCCGGATTATTCAATAAACATATTGATTTTTCCACCATTTGCTGCTGCCAGACGGTTTCCGTTTTAATTCCTGATGTATCTATAATTTGGTTATTGGAATCGGACCAGATTTTAGCTTTTATAATTTTAGACAATTTGATATTTAAGTTTTTAACGTCAAACTTACCGGAATTTATTAATTCCAATATTTTATTTTTATACATTTGATATTCAGATGGTTTGATAAAATAGATATCAACTCCATCGGTCAATAATTGAATCAAACTTTCATTATCTGGAAATGCTGTTAAAGATAATCTACTTGCGCATAATCCCTTAAAATTGAAAGAGTTAAAATTAGTTAGAGTTAATGAATCTATAAGAACAAAATCTATATCATTATTAAGTGACTGATAAAATCTTTGAGGCAAAAGACCGTTTTTAGCATGTATAGAATCCAATGTTTTTAAATTTTGAAAACTGATTTGAATTCCAAAAAGTCTGTTTTCTTCCCTAAATATATTTTTAGCCAAATTCAATCGTCTATTTTGAAAATTCATAAAATCTGAATCTGTAAGATTTCTCAAACTATTGCTAGAAAATGGGAGGCTTAGAAAATCATTTTTTTGAAGGTTCCGTTTATTTGATGAATAATGCAAATACTCTATAACAAAATTAGTATCAGTTATTGCATTAAGATATTCATTACCTGATATTTGAATAAAATTTCCTTTTATTTTATTAATTTGCTCAATTTGAACCTGTAAGTTTTTTGCAGTTAATTTTTTTTCGATTGGCTTGATTGGATCAGATACTTTTAATGCTGGATTAATAACAGAGATCTCTTCACTATTCACAATCAAACTATCCTTCCGTATTACCAATTGAAGTTTTTGGTCCAATGTTAAATGCGCAATAATGGAATCAACCAATTGATCCGGAACGCTTAAGAATGGGATACCAACTATTGTTTGTTTATTGGTTTTTTCTATAATGCCTTTTACTATAAAACCGATGCCAATTATGGCCAAAACCAAAAGGAATATTTTTAAAAGAAATATTTTATTAATTTTATTATTCATTATATCGAAAAAAAATTATGTAAAAATAGGCTGAAAATAGCATATAAATAAGCCTAAATGATAAAAGTATAATATACTTTGACAAATAAAAATCAAGAATTTCGTTCACTTAAAAATTTAATCCTTTTGGTAAAATATTCATTTTATTATATTTGTAGAAAATATGGAATAAATACTAAAATAAAATAGGATGAAAAATTTAACTTTAACCATGCTAGTTGTATTATTAAGCATTTTATATGCATGTAAGCCAACTGTTGAGCAAGCCATTAAGTATAATGATGATATCATTATAAGAAATGATTCAATTGCTGCAAAATTCAGTGTATTAACTGATGCGTATGATAAATTAGTACCTGAACAAATGGATAAGGCATATGACGAAGCCTTAAAAAGCACCAAAGAAGGTATTGAATTTGTAAACAAACTTGAACCTTTCGATAAAGATACAAGCTTTAAAGCGGGTGCATTGACTTTATTTAAAACTTATGAATCGGTTTTGGAAGTTGAGCATAAAAGGCTTATTGAATTGGCAAAACTTCCTGAATCGAAATATGGAGATGCACAAGTTGCTGAATATGCAAAGTTAAGAGATCAGGCAAATGCGAAAATGGACGCTGAAACTAATAAATTAACTCAAATTCAAGAAGCTTTTGCTAAAAAATTCAAATTTGAAATTACTGAAAATAAGTAAAAATCAAAAAAAACACGGATTTGAAATAGCAAATAATTGAAAGTTAGTTCTTAAAATTAAAAAGCACCTAATTGGTGCTTTTTTAATTGAAATCATTTTCAATGAGAATACATTACATATTATTTAGCTAGGGCTTTCGCCTTATTCATTTTTCGCTTATAGTTTTTGAAAACTAAATATCCAATAAATATTGCCCCAAGTGCAACAAAACCCCAGGTGATTTCTTTAAAATAAACCTGCCATTGATCAATCAGGAAATAGCTCATCAAGGATAAAGTAGTATTCCAAATCAAGGAGCCTACAAAAGTATAGAGTATAAAATTACGTAAGTTCATTTTTGCCAATCCAGCAGGTATGGAAATTAAATGCCTGATACCAGGGATTAAGCGGCCAATAAAAGTGGAAACATTACCATTTTTAACAAAATATTCTTCGGCATTTTGCACTTTGGCTGGTGTAACAAAGAAAATTCTTGCCCATTTGCTGCCAGCCATGGCATAAATTATTTTTCGTCCGAGGTAATAGGATAATAAATAGTTAAACATAGCTCCAATAATACAACCAAGAGTTGCAAAAGCGATAACAAGCGATAAATTTAATTTTCCGGTCAAAGCCAGATAAATAGCGGGAGGAATTACCAATTCCGAAGGAAGAGGAACAAATGAACTTTCGATGGCCATTAAAAGTGTGATAGTCCCATAGTTGAGATTGTCCTTGTACCAATTGATAATCAGATCAAAAAATTCGTGCATATTTATAGATTTTGGCCACAAAAGTAGATATTATTTTTAATTTGCAAATAATTAGGAATTTGAACCGGGTAGATAAAAATATCACGATATAGATTTACAGGAAATATATCCTTGGGCTTAACAAAGAAAATTGGAATTGAAATTTGAATCAATTAATTTAAAAAATCAAGTATGGATTATTCTACCTTATTAAGCATTGATTCAGTGATATCTACCGAAATATTCAAAACTTTATAAGGGTTCCCATTTTTATCATAAATTGGAGTATATGCTTCTGAAAGCCAAATATCCTTGTCGTTGATTTGAATATGTTGAATGGTTTTTTTGATAATTCCTCTACGCAAGTCGTTCCAAAAATCCCTGAACACATTTCTACGATCGTCCTTTGTAACTGCAAAAGCACCCTGGAAAGTACCCAGCATGGCATCTTTGGATGTATTTAACAATCTAAGAAAATCGCGGTTAATTTCTATCAGCCTACCTTGCATATCAAATTCTGCAACAAGGGTTACTCCATTCAGGGCATTAATAATTCCTTCAAAGTCCATTGCTTTTCTTTCAAGCTCTTCCTGAGTGGTTTTCATTTCTTCCATATTTTGCCTCATTTCTTCTTCCTGGGCAACTAGTTCTTCGGATTGTATCCTTGATTCTTCAAGCAGTTTGGCAGTTTGCTCATTCATTTTCACGTTAGAAATGGTGGAACCAATACTTTCACCTATTCGTTCAACAAATTTAATCTGGTACTGTTCCATTTTTTTAAACGAAGCCATTTCTATCACTCCAAATACTTTTTGATTGAAAAGGATTGGAACTAATAGGATACTTTGAGGAGTTGACTGTCCCAAACCAGAAGCAATGTTAAGATAATCTTCTGGAAAATCAGTCATATAAATGGTTTCCTGTTCGTTTATGCATCGGCCAACCAAACCTACACCCATTCTTATTTTTTTATCAATATATTTTCTTCTGTCATATGCATAACTGGCTGACAATTCAATAAATACATCGTCTTTTTTGTTGTTGTTGATAATAAACAAACCTCCCTGACTTGCTTCAAGGTATCGCACCAAATTGCTGATAATATTATATGAAAATTCTGATAATTTATCAGTATTCTCGCGCATCAATTCTGCAAACTTTGCGGCACCCTGTGTGGCCCAGTTCAACCTCTTGTCTTCACTTTTTCTCTTAGCTTCATCCTGTGCAGCCTGTTTTAAACTTTTTCTCATATTCATGAGTGCGCTACCAAGAACATCCTGATTGCTCGAAAGTTCAAAATTATATTCCAAATTGCCTCTACCAATTTCCAGTGCAAATTGAATGTTGTTTTCAAGTCCGTCAATTAAGGTATTCAGCGAATTGCTGATATCAGAAATTTCATCATTTCCCTTTACTTCCAGTTTTTTATCAATAGAAATATTTCCTTTTGCAAGTTCTTTAATGGTTTCTGCAGTTTTTATTAAAGGAATTGAAATACCTTTTGAAATATACCAAATAACAAGTGCAAGTACAATAAACCCAATAATTGCAACAATAATTGAAAAATAAAGATTGTTTCGTGCCTTGGATATCATAACATCATAAGGGACAGCAATTCCGAGTGACCAATATGATTCAGAATTTCCAAAGCTCAATGGAAAATAAGAAACATAGAAAGATTTATTATTCTCATCCGTGCGCATATACGAGAACTGCTTGCCATCCATAATATTGAGCATCACATTATGCTCCAGATTTTCTTCAGGAATTACTTTCTCAACTGTTTTATTTGCAATACTATCAAATGGTATTGCGGCATAGACACCTTTATTTGAAATTAAAAATCCATATGAATCATCGTATGGCCTTATTTCATTAATCATTGCTTTAAACCGGTCAAGGTCAACATCAAATTGTAAGAGACCAACAAATTCTTTACGGTCCATAATCGGTATGGATATACTTGAAACCAATACCATATCCAATTTGTTTCCTGTTGGAGTAAATGTATAAGGTTCAGAAAGTTCTTCTTTTGGATTCACTTTTATATTGTAATATTGCCCTCCAATTGAATCACCAGTAATTTCTAATGTATCAATCCTTTCATTAATTAGGCCGCTTGATTTATAAAATATTTTTCTCAACCTTCCATATTCTTTCTGGTGGTTTTTGTCAATGGCAAATAATTCGAAATTCAACGCACAATTAAGAAATTGAGGATTATTCTCCAGTACATTTTTGAGCATTTCATAATAAGCTCCTTCTTGTTTCCTTTCATGAAAATCTTTGTATTGCGAAAAGGATTGGACCAATGTTCTGGTAATAGCCATGTCGCGGTTTAGCTCAATCATTACATTGTTTGCATACTTTTCGGCATAACTATCGGTGAGTTTTTTTGCTTCTTTAATGGATGCATCATAATCGTTTAAGCTTAAATAGCCAAAAGCAAGCAGATAGATTAAAGAAGTAGTACTTAAAATATAAACAAGAAGTTTTGTCTGTATCCTGAATTTCATATTTAGGTATAAGTTGTTTGTCGCTTTTTTATCCTTGTAAACGACTATATGTTAGCATTTTATTTGATAAAAGTACAATTTTCTATACAAAGTAAAAATTTTTTTATCCCAAACATCAAAATACAAATATAATACCCAATCTTTCATTCGGCATAATTATTTACTTATATGCAGCATTTAATGCAATTCCTGAGGATGAATACATGCAATCCATCAATTATCAGCTAAAGCGTTTTTATTCTAATGGCTTTATCGCTATCTTTGAAAGTGGAAGGAAGAATGAATGGGAATTGATGATGTTGAAATATTGGTGCTTATTTAAAATTAATGACATTTCTTGCACCTTATGAGTTTCAGGATATGCCGCCACTTTGCTATTATACTTTCGATTCCAATTATAATCCAATTAAAACCAGATAATTAATCATAAAATTTAAATATTCAAAACCATACAACTTATGAAACATTTTTCTCTCATCTTATTATTGTTTGTAGTTCAATACCAGGTATCGGCTCAAAATCAAAATCCACCTGATATTTTGTGGAAAAGCATAAAATCCCCACACTTTGAAGTGATTTTCCCGAATGAAATAGTAAAGGAGGCTCAACGTATAACAAATACTTTGGAATGGGCCTATAATCATGACACAAAATCATTAAATATAAAACCAAAACCTATATCCATAGTATTGTATACCCAATCCAACATTTCAAACGCATTTGCGGCATTGAGCCCTCGCCGGATGGGATGGTATCTTACTCCTCCGCAATCAATTACAAGTCTTGGAAGTGTAGATTGGGTGCAAACTTTGGCAATGCATGAATATCGACATGTGGTTCAGTATGCTAAAAACAAACAACATTTTACAAAATTTGTGACTTATTTATTTGGGGATATGGGTCAATATATGATGCGCTGGTCTATACCCGACTGGTTTTTTGAGGGCGATGCAATTGACATGGAAACAGCACTTTCCAATGGTGGCCGTGGCCGTTTGCCGGCATTTTCGATGTATATCAGGACCTATTCGTTAACAAATGAAAAATTTACATACGATCAGGCATATCTTGGTTCGTATAAAAGATATTATCCAAATCATTACAATCTTGGATATCCGCTAACAGCCTACGGAAGGTCTAGGTATGGTAAAGATATTTGGGATAATGTACTTGAGCGCACTTCTAAAATTTCATATTGGCCTTTTGCATTTAGTGGCAGTGTAAAAAAAATTACCGGGCTCAATGCAAATAAGTTTTATAATAGTGCCATCGCGGATTTTAATGAAACCTGGGAAAAACAGAATTCGGAAATTACAACCACAGAAGCTAGAATAATCAATACAAAAAAGAAAAAAAACTGGACCAATTATTTTAATCCTCAGTATACAAAAGATGGAGACATTATTAGTGGCAAAGAAAGTCTGGACAAAATCCCTGCTTTCTACAAAATTACACCTGATGGAAAAGAAAAAAAAATAAAGAATACAGATGCCGGCATTTTTAATTTGGCTGATGAAAAAGCGGCCTGGTCGCGAAATATTCCTGATATCCGCTGGGGCGAAAAAGGTTACTCCGATATTGTAATTTATGATTTAAAAACAAAACATGAAAAAAGATTGAGCAGGAAAACTAAATATCTGTCGCCAGCCATATCACCTGATGGAAAACGAATTGCAGTAGTTGAATATAGCCCAGACCAGAAAAGCAATTTGTGTATATTGGACGCTAAATCCGGATTGGAATTAAATCGTTATAATATTGGTAAAAATGATTATATCCGCACTCCGGTATGGTCAGGAGATAGCCGGTATATTGCTTTTTCAAATGCAAATTTTAATGGCACGGCATTATCAGTAATTGAAATACAGACTGGAGAAATTAAAACCATAAATGCTGCTAGCTGGGAAAATAACGGGAAACCGGTATTTTATAAAAACTATCTAATCTATAATTCAGATTATTCTGGAATTGGAAATATTTATGCTACAGATTTAACAACCGGACAGCGTTATCAAATTACATCAAGGCATTATGGTGCATACAATGCCGCTATTTCTCCTGAAGGAAATAAAATGCTTTTTCAGGACTATACAAAAATGGGTTTCGACATAGCTGAAATGGACTTAAACCCTGAAAAATGGAAAAAAATTGAAGAGGTAAAACTTACACTGGATCAGTATTATAAACCTTTGGTTGAACAGGAAGGAAATGTTACAATTAGTGAAAGTATGATTCCTGACACCAGCTATTCTGTTACAAAATACAAAAAGTTGAGGGATGCTCTAAATATTCATACCTGGGGTGTATACCCTCATCCAACTGATTTAGAGGTAAGTGTCACTTCAAATAACTATTTAAACACATTGGGCATTATGGCGGGATATTTATACAATGTTAATGAAAAAACGAACACAGGTTTTCTTTCATTCAATTTTGCTAAATATTTTCCAATATTGACTGTAATATCAAGCTATGGACAAAGGGAAGAAACTGTTGCACTCATTAATATTCCTGGTTTGTACACAGATAGATGGGAAGAATTCAGAACGAATGCAAGTATTGGCTTACCATTCAATCTATCCAGGGGAGTTTATTCCACAAGTTTATCTTTTAAGGGAGGATTAGGATACACATCTACTACTGACAGGGATGTAACTTCTGTAACCAGAAAACCAAATGGCAATTTCACAACATTTTCGGGTGAAATAAATTTTAGCAGGACACAACAATATGCGTACAGGGACTTTGCACCTAAATGGGGACAATATTTGACAGTTATTTATACTCAAATTCCAAATTCAAGCGAAAAAGAAGGTTATTTATTTTCGGGACATGCCAGTTTTTATTTTCCGGGTTTATTTCCACAGCATAGCCTGAAACTAAGTGGTGCATATGAAAAACAGCTAACTTACGATCCGAACAATCATAGTAATTCTTATTATTTTTCTAGTATGGTAAGTTATCCGAGAGGTTATGAATTACCTGTATATGATGAACTTTATAAATTTTCAGCTGATTACCAGTTTCCTGTATGGTATCCGGATATAAGCCTTGGGCCAATTGCCTACATTAAAAGGATAAGGGCTGGAGCATTTTTCGATTATGCGAATGGATTTTTGGCAGGCACAAAAGATGAATATCAATCTGTTGGAGGAAGTATAATGGTGGAATTTAAATTGTTTAAAATTAATTATCCTTTCGAAGCTGGCGTTCAATATGCACGCACTTTAACGGATAGCCAAAATCATTATTCGCTTTTGATATTGGGATTGCCTTTTTAGGAAGAACTTAGAAATCGGAAATTAGAATGAAAAAGTTCTAATTTCCGATTTCAAATTCCAAAATTACATTCTCTCCGGAACCCCAATTCCCAATAACCCCATGGCTTCTCTTATAACACGACCAGTTAAATCGGATAATTGCAACCTGAACTTTATCAGATTTTCATTGGGTTCTTTCAAAATTGGGAAATCATGATAAAACTGGTTGTATTCTTTTACCAGATCGTAAATGTAATTGGCAACAACCGAAGGATTCAATGTTTCGGCAGATTCGGCAATGACTTCAGGGAATAGTTTTATCAATTTAATTAACTGAACTTCCTTTTCGTCAATTGTTAAAGATTCAGATAGTTCTGAATATTTTATATGTTTATCATGTGCTTTATTTTTTACAGATTGAATACGAGCATAAGTATATTGGATAAACGGCCCTGTATTTCCATTAAAATCAATAGATTCGCGAGGATTAAATGTCATATTTTTCTTTGGATCCACTTTTAACAGAAAGTATTTGAGTGCACCCAAAGCAATAATTTCAATGGTTTTGTTTTTCTCTTCCTGATCCAGGCTATCCAATTTTCCAAGTTCTTCTGAAATTTTAAGGGCTGTGCTTTGCATTTCGTCGATCAATTCATCTGCATCAACTACAGTGCCTTCGCGACTTTTCATTTTTCCTTCGGGAAGTTCAACCATTCCATATGAAAGGTGATATATATGTCGTCCCCAGGCATATCCAAGTTTTTCAAGAATAATTTTGAGAACCTTAAAGTGGTGATCTTGCTCATTGCCAACTACATAAATATGTTCGTCGAAATTGAAATCTTTATGCCTGATGTAAGCCGTGCCCAAATCCTGTGTCATATAAACTGAAGTTCCATCGGCACGAAGCAACAATTTATGATCAAGACCTTCGTTTTCGAGATTGGCCCAAACACTGGTATCTTCCCTTAATTCGAGCTTGTTTTGTTTTACACCGTCAAGCACAATGGATTTACCTAGTTTATAAGTATCGGATTCGTAATAAATTTTATCAAAATCAACCCCCAATTTTTTATAAGTAACATCAAAACCAGCATAAACCCAAGTATTCATGGTTTCCCAAAGTTCAATGGTCTTTTTGTCATTGGCTTCCCATTTCTGAAGCATTTCGCGGGTTTCCTCCATCAATGGTGCATTTTTTTCAGCGTCAGGTCTGCTCATTCCATTCAAAACCAACTGTTCTATTTCTTTTTTATATTCCTGATCGAACCTGACATAATATTTTCCAACCAGAAAATCGCCTTTCAGTCCCGAAGATTCTGGGGTTTCCCCATTTCCCCATTTTTGCCACGCCAACATTGATTTGCATATATGAATGCCCCTGTCGTTTACAATATTGGTTTTGATCACTTTTTTGCCGGTTGCAGCCAAAATATTTGAAATTGAATAACCAATCAGATTATTTCTAATATGTCCTAAATGCAATGGTTTATTGGTATTAGGAGAAGAATATTCCACCGCTGTTATTTTGGATTCAGCATCAGGTTTCACAATGCCAAATCCGATTTCTGAATATGCTTTTTTAAATTCCGAAAGCCAATAATCATTTTTAAGTTCCAGGTTTAAGAAACCTTTAATTACATTGTAGCCAGCAACATCAATTATATGTGCATGTAAAAATTTACCAATCTCTTCTGCTGTTTGTTCCGGTGATTTTTTGGAATATTTTAACAAAGGAAATGCAACAATGGTATAATCGCCCTTATATTCTTTTCGTGTATGCTGAACCTGAACATGATCCACATTTGGTTTAACTTGGTAAAGCATCAAAATAGCTTCCAGCACTTTTTCTTTGATATATAAATCGTATTTCATAGATTTTATTTTATAAATTTTGATGATTGAGATATTTGAGAAATCAATCACATCAGATAATTAGTTTTAGAATCAATTATTTGGGTTCAAAGATAGTAAACGCTTATAGTATTCAAAAAAAGAATTATATAGGATTTGTAATTTTACAATTGCTGCGGGTAAAATAGTAGAAACAAAAAATGCTACCAGCGGCAGCATTTTTTAACCTTAACCTAAAACTAACTAATCAATTAACTTCATGCTAATTTAATTGAGGTACAAAAGTATATTTAGATTTAGAATTTCAGTAATTAAATGGCATATTCTATAACATGTTTAAAGGTATTGTGTATTTGGAAATTTTTATTAACAAAAAGGTGCATTTACTGTTTTAAAGAAATTCTAAACTAACTAATTCTTCTATATTTATCACCAAAATATGTTGATTATTAGTGATTAACGGAGACTATATTGTGAAATTTTTTATTTAACACTCTTTTTATAAGGCATACACAATCATTTCTCAACAGGTTGTTCTATTTTTGAAAATAATTATTGAAGTTTATGGATAAAGAAAATATTTCCAATATCGGAACAAAATTAATTGTACAAACCATTGCAATTATCATATTTATAGCTGTTTGTACTTTTTTTATCATGAAATTAATTGATAAGGATTCAGATTCGCTTTCTCTATTATTTATTGGATTTGGAGTCGTTTTTGTCTCAATTGTACTTCTGGCAATTTATATAAAATATGTTGTGAATATTTACATTCAAATCAGAGATGCTAAAACTAATGATAAAAAAGTCGAAATATCCAACGCACAAAATCAAAAAAGGCACATGAAGATAGTTCATAATAGCAATTTGAATCAAAAAAAGAAAAGAAATAAAAAGAAAGGCAAAAGATAAAAAAAAAGCTTAACAATTGATTATTAGGTCAATTGTTAAGCATAAATTTAAAAATATAGAGAAGTATTACTTTCCTACTTTTACCCTAATCCCCTCGCTATGTGAAGTAAATTCCGGAGCATACATGCATTGAATGGTAGTAACGCCGTTCGAAAAATCACCCTGATGCGTAACCCTTAACGGATATTCAAAAACATAGGTGCCTTTTGGCAGATAGGACATAAAGAAATTAGTGGCGGCATCTTTTGTACTTTCATAATAGCCTAAACCATCCTGATATTTATATTGCGAAAACACATTAATTGGCTCAAAACCTGAAGCCCGCATATCTTGCATATGAACATATTCCATATCCCGGTCTACCCTCAGTTCAATCCTGACAACAATCTTATCGCCTACTGCAAGTACTGTTTTTTTATCAATCAATTCAATAGATTTTCCTTTGTCGGTAATCCGTTCCACAAAAAGTTTTTTATCCAGTTTTAATGGCGTTTCGTGAGGAGTAATTTTATCCAGATCTTCAAAATATTGCCAATAGAGTGCGCCCCAGGCAATTCCATCGTCGGTCTTTTCCAAATGTACTTTTCCCATTTCAGGAATAATTTCATTTCCGCTCCACGAAGTCTTAAAATAGCCAGTTCCTGCTTCAACCTTAACATTGTCCATTTTTTTGGGATCAATTTCCTGATCGCCCAATTTAATTTTAACCAGTTCGTCGCTTACAAGCCAATCGCCACCGGTTAGCAATAATGCATATATAGCTTCAGTTGTAGCTTTGGTTGTTTTCCAATCCTGGGTTTGCTTTTGTTTTAACAACCAAACTTTTAATGCTTCAACGTCAGTTTTGTTTTTGGCTACTTCATTGAATACCTCAACCATTAATGCCTGCGTTTCAATAGGTGCCTGATACCAATAATATCCGCCAACATTGTTTTTCCAGTACATTCCCATTTCTTCACTTTCAGTCGAAAATTCTTTTAATGATTTGGTAATATCCGAAACCATTTTTTTGTCATATCTGTTTAAGTATAAGGCTATCATTCCTTTGGCATACAAATCCTGCGATAACCAATACTTTTCCGATTGTATTAAATAATAGTTATAAGCTTCCTGACTTGATTTTGGAATTTCAATATCTTTAAAAAAACTTCTTCCGTATAAATAATGAATCGCCATATAGCTCAATTGGTTCTTCTCCATATCAGCAGGCTTGACGTTTTTTTTCAACCAATCATAATCTTCTTTCAGGCAGTTGTCCAAATAGTTAACTCCAGCTTTTAACATCGACCAGGTTTTTTCATCTTCTCTCACTGATTTCACACCAAGGTGATCCAAATGTCCAAAGCCTTCAACAATGTGTTGGGTAATATAGCGGCTTTCGGGCATTCCTTCGAACCACGGCCATCCTCCATTAGATGTTTGAGATTTCTGTAGTTTTGTGGTTGCCCTACCCAATTCATCGGCCATTCTATTGAGATCGAAAAGCAAACCAATTCTTTTTTTACGTTCTTGTTCATTTCCTGACTCCAAAACCCATGGAGTTTCTTCTAGTAGAGCTGATTTCAATTCCTGATTTTTCTCCAGGTTCGACAATAAAGCTTCTGAGCCCGGTGTATCTTTCCAACTATCAAATACACTTTTCACTTTTGGTGATGAGTTTGCAATATATGACGCAATACTGTTTGCATATAAGCGCGAAAATGTTTGTTCGCTGCATTCATAGGGATATTCCATAATATATGGCAATGCCTGAACCGCATACCATGCTGGATTTGAAGAAAACTCAAGTGTTAATTTGAAATTCTTTAAACTATTTGATTTCTTTGATTTTACAAGTTTTGTTAATTCAAAATCTTTCGTTTGTTTTCCTCGTATTGGCAATGGAAGTGATTCGGTAACCAGCATTCTATTGGTTAAAACAGGTAATGCTTTTTGTTCACCATCCGAAAAATTACCGGCTTGCGCAACAACTTTGTAGCTCACAGCTCCAATATTATCCGGAATAGTAAGGTTCCAGCTTACAATGGTATTTGATTCGCCAGCAACCGTAAAGCTTTTTGTTGAGATTTCTTTTTTATCAAAAATCCCTTCAACCGGTTTCATGGTAATGGCATCGAAAAGTTCCAATCGTGCTGTTCCGTTCATCTGATTTTTAGTGATATTGCTAATTTTAACAGGAAATACGATCTGATCATTTTGCCTGAAAAACCGTGGTTCATTTGGCAATAACATCAAATCTTTCTGGGTTTTAAGTTCATTGTTAACAAATCCATATTTTAAATCTTTGGTGTGCCCAAAACCCATCATTTTCCAACTTGTCAGCGATTCCGGAATTTTGAATTTCACAATAATATTGCCTTCCTCATCGGTTTGTAAGTTTGGATAAAAGAAAGCGGTTTCGTTAAAATTGGTCCTTACCTTAATATTATCTAAAACAGGAGGGTTAATAGTTCCCCGGTTATCTTCTACTGTTACTTCCTTCTTTTCTTCATCCTTTCCGGTAGTGGCTAATTTTGCATTCCCAGCAACCGAAGGCGAAATTTCTTCTTTTTTTCTTCCGTTTTTTGACTTTTTGGGACCATCACCGGCAGGACGACCATCATCGTAGGCAAAAACTTTTTCTTCGCTAACTGCATAATCGTAAAATCTATCATAAGCA
This sequence comes from Bacteroidota bacterium, assembly GCA_025361565.1. Classification (GTDB taxonomy): domain Bacteria; phylum Bacteroidota; class Bacteroidia; order Bacteroidales; family NBLH01; genus NBLH01. The sequence goes on from JANYKN010000126.1 coordinate 126,096, forward strand.
TAATAACTAAATCCAAACCAATTCAGATAATCGAATGAACGATAAGGCATTGAAACATAGGGATTAAAGTCTCTTGAAATAATAACTGAATTATTGATTCCAAAAACATCGCTTTGCCAACCCTGGTTTGAATAATAGCTGTTGTAGATACTGAAATCCCAACTATTTGGTTTGAACTGGTCAAGTGAAGCATCGTATAGAGTGGCTAAAAACTCAGCAGCTACTTTTTCGCCATTTTGACCCTTGATCTTTATTTTCCATTCTTCATCCTGGCCGGGATAAATTTTATCGCGAAAAGTCTCAAAAGTAATATCGAGTTTTTTATTGGTACGGGGAACAATAACTGTCGCATCATTTTTATACAAACGATTGTTATGAATAAAAGTAAAATGAACTCCAAAATTGCCACGGTATTCTTCTTTTACAGGGATTTCGATTATTTGCTGAGAACCTTCGGGTTTTATCCATTTTTTTTCTACTATTCTGTTTTTCAGTTCAATTTCATACAAAATTTGAACATTTTCTAATGAGCTGCCAATCAAAAATTTAGCATTTTGACCAGGTTCAACTTCCTGGTTAATTTGTACAAACCAATCTGCTTGTTTATCAGGTAACTGTTTATTTTCCAATGAATAAAGTGTGAAATAATTTTTCCATTCAATAGGATTTCCAAAAGCATCCATTGATTTGGTTTCGGCAACATAAACACCTGGTTCCCAGTTTTTCATTGCGGAAATATCCATTTTTTTTGATTCAGCAGAATTAAAAGTTTTAGTAAGTAGCAATTGATCCTTTTCTCTTGTGCGCAAATTATTTTCATCCTTATATACATTGCCAGGAAATTGATTATTCCACTCATCATTTGAATAGATAAACTGATCGGGCATATTCCAAACCCTTTGTCGCATTGGATTTGACAGGCCTTTTAGTTTGTAGATATTTACCTCGCCTTTGGCTTCAACAAATTCGCCATTTACATTGTTTGTCGAAATTTCAGTTTCACCCGCATTTTCCCTTGCAATTTGCTCATTTAAATTCAGGTTCAGTTTCAATGAGGTATAACCAACCATCATATTTTTGGATGCCGAATGAGTTTCACCGTTCAAATCGATTACATCCACAGATATTGAATAATTAAAAAGCAGATATTCACTTTTCTGATAGCTTAAATCTGGCAAGGCTAAAAAGTTAATTTCAAATTCACCTTTTTCATTGGTAATCACTGTGCCTTCGGCCATTTGAGTTTCAGTTGATTGCATGGAATAATACCACCATCCATCCCAAATTGGTTTTCGCACAATCCGGTATTTTACCTTTGCGTCTGTAATCATTGAACCTGCAAAAGAAACAGCTTTTCCGCTCACTTTAACGGAGTCATTTAATATATAATTACCTTTTAATGGCGAAATTTCAACCTGGAATTTTGGCCTTTTATATTCCTCAACCGAAATATATTTTGAGCCATTGTAGCAATATAATTGCATAGTTCCATTCAAAAGGCCTTTGGGAATTACGAAATTTCCATTAAATGAACCAAATTCATTAGTCGTTAAAGTTTGTTCACTAACTTTTTGATAATTAACATCATAAAGTATTACGGTAGTTTCTGTATTGCTTAAAATCTCATTTTTTTCTCCATCAGAATTAAGCATAATCCCTTTATAATAAATAGTTTGACCCGGTCGGTATATTGCCCTATCGGTAAACAGGAAAACCTTGCTATTCATTACAGGTTTATAATCAGAATAATAGAGATAAATTGTATGATCTGAATTGAAATAATCTGTTCCATATAAAAACTCAAAAGTAATACTCTTTGAATTAAATTTTACATTTGATGGAACTATAAAATGTCCTTCAGCATCAGTAACATAAGTGCCAAAAAGCTGTTTTGTATATCGATTAAGCCCATAATTATATTCTTCTACCCAAGCTTTGACGGTCACATCTTTAAGCGGGTTACCGGTATTTCTGTCAAAAACATAATTTTCGTTTGAGCCATCGCCAATTGTTCGTTGAACATAAGAAATATTGGTTACCCTAATAATTGAATAATTGGTGATATTTTTTTGAAAATCAAGTTTTTCATTGTTTGCCAAAAAAACCACATAAGTTCCAACAGGCAATTGATCAAATAAAATTTCGGTGGTGTGTTCATTATAATCATCGGTGCCTTTTAAGTCGTAAACAACAGATTTAAATGGTTTTACAGCCTTTTTCAATTGAGTATAGAATTTATCGCCATATTCTTTCAATGTTAGTTTCTCTAACTGCTTGGCATCAATGCTTCCAATCATTCCATATACTTTATTAACATTTCGGTAATTGATTAATACCGGGAATTTTGTATTTGGAGCAATAATATCTTCTACCGAAAAACTAAGATTACCAGACCATATTCCGGCCTTTAAACTCTTACACATTCCGGCACCATATGAATTTGGAAATTTTGCTATGGTTGTTTCACATATTTCAATCGCTGTTTTTTTATCGTATTGATATACAATACTTAGCTGATCTTCATGATTATATTTTGCCGACCTGTTTACGTAATAATTTGCAATATAATAGCTTATTTCAGCAGATTCATCACTATCAATATATTGGACTTGAAGTCTTTTTAGGGCTTCGAGATAAAGAACATCGTTATTGGGATTTACAGAATTGCCATGAATGAACTGCAACCTGTTTAATTCTAAATCTACCAGCGCTGGTTTATTATTATCTGCCAGGCGGAACGAAAGCCAGTCTTTATAAATTTGAATTGCATGATAATGAAGTGATAAACTATCGGAGCTTTTGGTTGAAAATTTTACAAATTCAGATGCTGGCCCAAAATAGAAATCTTCTTTTAATTGAAAAAAATCTGCGGGTCTTGTTAGCGTAATTTCCTCACCTTGAAAAAACTGCAAAGCCCGCGAAGCTAAAAAATCATACAAAGTTGGCCTTATAATCCTTGCATCACTTCCGAATGAAATAATTTCATCGTAAACTTTCATGTCAATTTTGAATAGGCTATCCTTTTGATTTAATGACAAAAGATAGTTTTTAATAACCTGATCAATTAGTTGGTCGGCTGTCCATGTTTTGATGTCTTCGTTTTTGTAACCAATTGTATTGGTGCGATTTAGTATCTGATATTTGTTGTTTTGAAAATACATCAAATACATTTCCGCTTTAACCGAATACAAAACATGCTTGTTTGGCAAGCTGCTTTCAATGATATCTGTATCAATATCAATTAATAAGCGTTCAAAAGCATTTTCTTCAGAGGCACTAATATATTTCATCCTGTACATGATTGCTTTTATAATCTGGTCGTTGTTTTTATCTGCTTTAGCCAGTTTATAAATTTTTTCCACAACTTCAAGTGCCGATTTTGGAAGTCCTAATCTATCTAGAGAATCAACGGTTTTCCATTCTTTTTTGTATTTATTTCCGCCATCGAAAGTGGTCGCAAAAGAATTGATGTGCGACATTATCCCAAAAAGGAAAGCGCAGATAATGAGTGTAATTTTTTTCATTTTATGTCGTTTTGATTAAGGTTTTGTTCCAATATGATTTTTGAATTGATAGAATTTGTCACCATGTTTTAAAATTACTATAATTTGAATGATTTTCAAAGATGATTTAACAATTTCATTCTAATCAATTCAAAACTAAAGATGAATTGAAGGACGATTTTCCACAATACTTATGAATTTGTGTTTTCTCAATGCATTCTGAACCAGAATATTTTTACTTTTGAAGCCAATTTTATTCTAAATGAAAAAAGCAATTCTATTTTCCATCTTACTTTTAGTGATTTTTACATCATGTCAAAAAACAGAAATTGAAACTTCTCCTGATTTTCAGTTACAATTTTCGACAGACTCCATTATTTTCGATACTATTTTTTCAGGAATCGGTTCCACTACAAAGCATTTGAAAATATATAATCCATCTGATAAGGATGTTCAAATTTCACAAATTTATCTGGCAAAAGGAGATCAGTCAAAATACCGGATTAATATTGATGGTCGAGCTTCTGATTTTGAATCAAACATTACAATAAAAGGAAAAGACAGCATGTATGTTTTTGTTGAAGTTCATATTAATACCAATCAGGATGCCTTACTTGAACAGGATTCAATTGTTTTTATGACTAATGGTAACTGGCAGGATATTAAATTATTAGCTTGGGGACAAGATGTACATATGATAAATGGTGAAATAATCCAATCAACAACATGGGCGAATGATAAACCTTACCTGGTCTATAATTCCATGTTGGTTGATACCAATCAAATACTTATTATTGATGCAGGCACCAAAATATATTTTCATCGGGGAAGCAGAATGTATGTAGCTGGCACACTTGAGATTAATGGCACTTTTGATCAACCGGTAGTCTTTCAGGGTGATCGTCTGGAACAAGTTTATAGCGATGTTCCCGGTCAATGGGAAGGAATTTGGTTAATGAATGGAAGTAAGCACAACAGCGTGAATTGGGCAGAAATTAAAAATGCAATTATAGGCATACAGGTTGATACACTTGCAGATATAAATGTTCCTACACTTAGCATTCATGATTCAAAAATTGAGCATATGAGTTTTGCCGGAATCTATGCCCAGGGAACTACTATTTTTGCAACTAATTGTTTAGTAAGTGATTGTGGATTTTACAATCTGGCGTTGACCATTGGTGGAAGTTATGATTTTTACCATTGTACACTTGCTAATTATTGGCAAAATAGCTATAGAAACACGCCTTCATTGGTTTTGAATAATTATTATACCTATCAAAACACTGTAATTATCAGGGATTTGATACATGCAGGTTTTTACAATTGCCTGATATATGGTGACAGGGAAAACGAAGTTTTTATTGATAAATATTCTGGGCAGGGCTCTCTTGAATATGAATTTGACCATTGTTTGCTTAAATATACTTCTGATGCCGCATTGGATATCAATAAATTAAATTCGTGTATCGTCAATAAAGATCCATTGTTTTTGGATAAAGACAAATACCTTTTCAATATTGATACCTTATCACCTGCTATAGATAAAGCATTGCGGGCGAAAGTCGATTTATTTCCTGCTTTTTTAAACTTTGATTTAGAAAACAATAGTCGTATTCTTGATTCAGCACCAGATATTGGGGCTTATGAATGGGTTAAGAAGTAAATTTTAATGGAAAGAACAGCAACTATTTTAAGGCTTCCAATAAAATTTCCACCGGATGCCTCGCTTTTCTATTCGTACCATCCATAATTTGATGGCGACAGCTAGTTCCGGGTGCTACAATATCAGTTTCGGCGCTAGTTGCCCTAATTTCTGGAAACAATATCATTTCGCCAATTTGCATTGAAATATCATAATGTTCTTTTTCGTAGCCAAATGATCCGGCCATTCCACAGCATCCTGAAGGAATTTCTTTGACTTCAAAATTTTCAGGAAAAGAAAGTATTTTTAGAGTAGAACTGGTTGTTGTCAATGCTTTTTGGTAGCAATGGCCATGTAATTTTATTTTTTTGAAATCTGTGGTAAATTGAGATTTTGTAATATTCCCTTTCATCATTTCGTTGGCCAGAAATTCTTCGATCATCAAACAGTTCTTTGCCAATTGCCTCGAATTGTGATAATAACCAAATTCTTTTGATTCACTGAATAAATCGCAATATTCATCTCTAAAAGTGAGAATTGCAGAAGGTTCTATTCCTAAAAGCGGATTTTTTTCGGAGATAATTTCCGTTAAGTAATCAATATTTTTTTTAGCAATTTCTTTTGCTTTTTTTACCAATCCTTTTGACAGATAAGTCCGTCCACTTTCAATATGTTTAGGAATAATTACTTCGTAACCCAATCGGTTAAGCAATTGAATGGCTTTTATTCCGATTTCAACATCATTAAAATTGGTAAATTCATCACTAAATAAATAAACTTTTCCTTTTTTGCTGATTTTTAACAACTCTTCTTGTTTAGCAAGATGGTTTTTTAACCATTTTTTAAGAGTGATATTGCTAAGTCTCGGGAATTTTCTTTTTTTGCAGAATCCAAGGATGGAATTTAAAATTCCCGAGAAGAACGATGTGGAAACAAGAAAATTATATATACCGCTGAATGGAACGGCTAGTTGATTTATGTTACTGATGTTTGCTATTAGCCTGTTTCTTAAAGGAATACCATTTTTATCGTAATAATGCTGAAGGAATTCAGCTTTTAATTTGGTCATGTCAACAGACGAAGGGCACTCGGATTTACATGCTTTACATGAAAGACATAAATCAAGTATTTCAAATGCATCTTTGTTATTAAAAGGATTTTGACTGGAAGGGTTGTTCATAGCTTCCCTAAGCATATTGGCCCGGGCCCGGGTTGTGTTTTTTTCGTCGCGTGTAGCTTGATACGATGGGCACATAGTACCACCAATGATATGGCTTTTTCTGCAATCACCTGAACCATTGCAGTTTTCAGTGGCTCGCACATAGCCCATAGTTTTTGAAAAATCAAAAAATGTATTTATTTCAGGCGTTGGTTTTCCCGGAATGTATCTGAGGGAACTGTTCATTGGCGGTGTGTCAACGATTTTTCCCGGATTAAAAAGATGCTTTGGATCCCAACAGTTTTTTAAATCATTTAACAATTGATAGTTATTTGCACCTAGCATTAATGGTATAAATTCACCTCGCAAACGGCCATCGCCATGCTCACCACTGAGAGAACCATTGTATCTTTTAACAAGTTTGGCTGTTTCAAGTGCTATTGTATAGAATAATTTTGCATCTTTTTCATTTTTCAGATCAAGTAAAGGACGGAGATGTAATTCGCCACTACCAATGTGGGCATGATATACACACTCTAAATTGTGCACAGCTAAAAGTGCTTTAAAATCTTTAATATATGCAGGCAAATCATTAACTCTCACCGCAGTATCTTCAATAAAACCGACAGGTTTGGCATCACCAGGAATGTTGGTGAGTACACCAAGTCCAGCCTTACGCAAATTCCAGATTTTTTTAATATCCTTACCAAAAATCAAGGGAAAATGATATCCAAAACCGGCTTTTCGCATTTCGGATTCCAGATTTGTGGCTATTTCTTTAACTTCCTCTTTGGTTTCACGCGCAAATTCAATCACCAGAATAGCTTCGGGCTCTCCTTCAATGAAAAAACGATTAGCCTTTTGGGATAAATTATCCCTGGTTAAATCTAAAATGATTTTATCAATTAATTCAACTGCCCCTGGTTTGTATTTTAGGGCTATCAAATTTGCCAGTAATGCTTCTTCAAGAGTTTTAAAGTGAGCGGCAATCACGGCTTTTTCTTTTGGCGGAAGCGGGACTATATTGAGTTTAATTTCGGTAATAAATGCGAGTGTACCTTCGGAGCCGGCTATTAATTTTGAAAAATTAAAAGCTTCGGTTGATTCAGAGAATCTTTGTGTATTTAATAATATATCAAGGGAATAACCAGTATTTCTTCGCTTAATAGCCTTGTCGGGATATTCTTTTCTGATTTCCAAGCCATTTTTTTCATCCGAAAGTATATCTTTTATATTCCGATATAGTTCTCCTTCTTTTGTGTTGAGCAAACATTTATGGTCAAATTCAACATTAGATAATGATTTAAATTCTACCTCTGAGCCATCACATAAAAAAGCGGTAACTTCAAGTGTATGGTCCCTGGTGCTTCCATAAATAATTGAATGAGAGCCACATGAATTGTTTCCCAACATTCCGCCCAACATACATCTGTTCGAAGTGGAAGTTTCGGGTCCAAAAAATAATCCATAAGGCTCCAGATATTGGTTTAGTTCATCTAAAACCACTCCAGGCTGCACTTTTACCCAGTGTTCTTCTTGATTGATTTCAATTATATTTGTAAAGTATTTAGAAATATCAACTATAATTCCAGAGCCTACAACTTGTCCTGATAACGAAGTTCCTGCAGCTCGTGGAATCAGTGGAATTCCATAATCATTGGCAAAATCAATCAGAATTTTAATATCTTCTTTATCCTTTGGAATGGCAACAGCTATTGGTTTTTCACGATAGCTTGATGCATCTGTGGAATAAATGTTTTTATAAAATTCCGATTTATGAAACTCGCCTTTTATATTATTTTTTAATGTTTGAAACTGTTCTGATTTTATCATAATCTGGTTGTCGATTTGATTCTTTGTGTTAAATTAAACAAAATCAACCAATTAGTGATAAGTTGAAATTGTTTAAATAGAATTGCAAAATACTACTTTTTTATATGAGCTGAAAGGTTTAATTAATTTAAAAGTGTTATAGTGGTTGTTGAATGCATTAAATATATTGTTTTAGGCATAGTTGCGTTTTTAAATCCAAATCATATATTTATGAATTGGGTTTTGAGCTAATTTCACACAGACAGGTCATTCATACCTGCCTGCTGATAATTTGATGTGTTTTCTATTTTTTTTCCGGAACTTTATAAACACTCCAGTTGTATTCATATTCGTGCCAGACTTTAACACCATTTCTTTGATTTCCCGCCTCACGGAATGTGGCAAAAGGAAATGGAAGTATCTCTTTGGTTTCTTTGGTTTCGTAATAAGGTATATCTAAAGTTTTGGTTTCACCGGTAGCCGCATCTTTAAAAGTTGCTTTTTTTGTTTTTGTAATTTGTTCAGTTATTGTTGCCAAGCTTCCTTTTGGCTGCATAATTGCTCCCTTTTGCAAAAAAGGAGACCAGGTTGGGAAAGTAGGAGTTTCTTTTTTATAATTCACCATATATTCAATGGTTAAATTTTTAGGGCCATCAGATACATCACCATCCATATTTAAGAAAAGTTCGCCATTGACAAGTTTTCCTTTAATTTTAAATTTTCGGGTTTCTGGACCATTCTGTAGGCCTTTGTAGTAATATTGAATTTGGGTAACCCCTGGAATAGAAAGCATTAGACTAACAGGTAAACTTCCGGTAGCAGCATCCATAAATAATCCTTTTGCCACATCAACGCCAAAAGTACCTATCATTTCTTTTATTGTGGCTGGCCCCATTTTGTTCCCACTGGCAATTGCTACTTGTCCGGTAGCACAATTGCAAAGAGCATTACTTTGTTGGGATTCTAAATCAAGAGCCTTCATTTTTTCAGGCAAGGCTATGCCAAGATACTCATATCCAAGATTTAAACCTGTTTCTGCAACATTTTTCATATTTTTGGCCAGAGCGCCATCCATTGCTAAAAAAGTACCCTCGAATGTGGCTACGCTTGCCTGCCCAATTTTTGAACTTAAATCTAAAAAGAAAGCAAATTCAGCCATCAGGTTAACTGCCGCATTTACCTGTTCTGTTAAAATGGCCAATCCACATAAATTGGGAAGTACATTGTAAACAATTTCACCATCGCCAGTAACATCACCATTATTATCAATGTTAATTTTAAATGAGGTTGCATGCTCTACCAGTAACGACATTATTACCTTATCATTTCCATAAGGCAATTCTTCTTTATTGGCGCCGCTGAATTGCGAAACGAAATCACCTGAAGTGTGTTTAAACCGAACTTCCCAACCACGGCCTGTTCCATAGTATTCTCCAGCATATTCGTTAGGGATACCACTTTGATTTTGATTTGAATTATTGTTTAAATTTTGACTTCGGTTCTGATTCGTATTTGCATTCTGATTATTCTTATTTTGCTGATTTTGATTGTTGTTAATTTCCTTATTTTGGTTGTTGTTATTGAGATTTACATTTGTTGTTTGGTTTTTGTTTTCATTATTAAATAAACCCTTTGAATTCTTGATAAAAGTATCTGAACCTTTGGCAGGTTTAGTACTTTCTGTTGAGTCTTTTGTAATAGGATTATCAATAATTTGGGCATGAATTATATTTATTGTTTTAAAAGAGAAAAGCAATAAAAGTAAAATTACGAATATTAGTCTATTGGTTTTCATAATGTTATGTTATAAATATGGATTTAATGTAAATGTACAAAAATTTAAAATAAAGTAGTTGGATGTTTTGATGAAGTGTATATAGAAAAGAAATAATTAATCTTGTAATTTGCCATTTATAATTAAATGGATATATTTTTTTTATTCTAAATTTCGGACTAAAAGTTTATAAGTCAATCCAAATGTAAAACTATATGAATATTTCTTTAAATTTGTTACAGACTTGATCAAATTCAACAAAAATGAAACTACTAAATTCACTTCAAAAATATAAAATTCAGGTATTTACAGTATCGATAAGCATGATACTTGTATTGTTTTTATTGAATTGCAAAAAGGAAGAGAAAACAATCCAATTTCAAAACCCACTTGCAAATCCTGCTGATGGTCCACCTGCCGGAAATCCTGATGGAAAGTATCCTGTCCCTATAGGAGCCGGGCCTGAAGATGTTTCTGTTCCTGATCATGTTGTGGGAACCGGGACACCAGAAAGTTGCACTGCAGAAGCTTTTATTGCAGCAGTTGCGCTTGGAGGCAAAATTGTTTTTAATGGTGGAACCAATCCTTTTACTATTACACTTGACAGGCCTGCAAAAATATTTAATAATGCAAATCCCGATGTTGTGATTGATGGTGGTGGCTTGGTTACGCTAAGTGGAGGAGGTAAAACTCGTATTTTATACATGAATACTTGCGATCAAAACCAATACTGGACATCTGATCATTGTCAAAATCAGGATAATCCGCGTTTGACAATTCAGAATATCACTTTTGCCGACGGTAACTCAATGACAGAAACCGAATATGATGGCGGTGGTGCTATCTGGGTTCGCGGTGGCCGCTTTAAGGCGGTTAATTGTCGCTTTTTTAATAATTATTGCGCAAGCACCGGTCCAGATGTTGGCGGGGCAGCCATTCTGGTGTTTAGCCAATATAATAATTTGCCTGTCTATTTGGTTAACTGCACTTTTGGTGGAGCCGATGGTTATGGAAATGTTGGCTCAAATGGAGGTGGAATTAGCAGTATTGGCGTTTCATGGACAATTATAAATAGCCTTTTTTCATATAACCATGCAATTGGCAATGGTGGTAATCCTGCTGATTCTGGGACACCAGGTGGTGGTAGCGGCGGAGCCATTTACAATGATGGCAATACGATGACATTGACCATTCTTGGTACACTTATCGAAAAAAATGAGGTTAATGCATACGGTTCGGCAATCTTTTTTGTAACTAATGATCATTCGGGGAACATTATCATTGACCAATCCACTATTCGAAATAATATTGGAGGTTCATGGTATCCGGTTTATCCTGGAATTTCAATGCATAGCGATACAAAAATACAAGTAAGTAATTCTACTATTGAATAGTTTTGGAAATTTGATTTTATAAAGTTGAATTTGATTATGTAATTGATTTGCAAAGAAATTCAGTTTTTGTAATTTGCCATAAATCACTATTTATATAATAAATATTTTTCTCTCATCTTTTTATAATTGTCTAATTCTGTTTTCCAGCTTGCTTTAATTTCTTGTTCCGATAAACCTTTTTTAATCTGTTCAATTAATATGTCATTTCCTGCCAATAAATTAAACCACTCTGGCCGGCTAAAAAACTTGTCTTTATCCTTAAATTTTTGATAAAAATCAATGATATATTTTAAACTAAATTGAATTTCATTAGGTTTTAAATTTCTTAAATCCACACCATAACAAACTTTTCCTTCCTGTTCAGGATCCATTTGCATACCTTCAATATCTTTTGGGATAAAGAGCGAATCGCCAAAAATTGGATCAGGATAGCCAATTACCTGAAATGGAAATAATGTACCTCTTCCAATACTAATTTCAGTAGCCTCGAAAAAACATAATGACGGATAAAGCCTTATGGATAAATCATTTGGCAGATTTGGTGATGGTTTTACAGGCAATGAATAATGCATGGAATGATTGTAATTTGCAATTTTGACAACTTTTAATTTGCATATTTTACCTCCTTCGAGCCATTTTTCTCCATTAATCATTCTGGCAAGTTCACCAACTGTCAATCCATGAACAATAGGGATTGGGTGCATTCCTACAAATGATTTGAATTTAGCTTGCCGCACTGGGCCGTCTATATAATCGCCAAGTGGATTTGGCCTGTCAAGAACAATTAATTCTTTGGAATTGGAAGCACAGGCCTCCATTACTTCATTCATACTGCTGATGTAAGTGAAAAATCTGGCTCCCGCATCCTGTATGTCAAATACCATGATATCGATATCTTTTATTTGTTCATCAGTCGGGCGCCGGTTTTTACCAAACATTGAAACGATTGGCAAACCTGTTTTTACATCTATTTCACTTTTGACATTATTCCCACGGTCAACATTACCACGAAATCCATGTTCCGGTGCAAATATCTTAACTACGTTAATTTTATTTTCCAGCAGAAAATCTAGCAGATGTTTCCCTTTAACTAGTGAAGATTGATTTACAACCAATCCAATCCTTTTGTTTTTTAATAAATCGAGATAAAGTTCAGGTTGATCCGCGCCTGTTTTGATTGGATTTTTTGTTTGGTCAATAATTGTTTGAACAGATCTGTCCGTTTCAGTATTGGTCTGGCTATTTCCACAAGCAGCTACAAATAACGAAATCAATAAGAGATTTATAAATAATTTCATTTTCAATTTTATGAAGTTTTATTGCTATTCTTTAAGTTTCGTTAAAATTTAAAACTTGGTTTTTCTTAACGTGATACCATTTCAATACTGCTAAGATAATTTCAATTTGTCAAATATAGATTACAAAAGAGATAAAATTGTTAAATTTGCCAAAATTGATTTTCAAGTTATGAAAAAAAAATTGCCAGTTCATTTTTACATTACATTCATTCTGATTCTTTTCATAAATCAACAAGTCTTTTCTCAATCCGATAGTCTTAGAATATTACAAAGGAAACATTTGGTCAATTCATTTGTATTACTTAAAAATGAACATAATATTGTTCCTTTCGTCGATTTGACTAAAACAATGGCTTGTATTTCGATCGGAATTGATTCATTTAACATTTTTCAAAACAGGCTTTCTGATTACAATAAAATAGACTTTTTCAATCTTGCAAAAACAGAAACGGCTTCACTTTTTAACCGTACAAAAAATCAACTCAAAAATTACGATTTTGTAATTTGTTCTTTACAAGGATTAAATAAGAGTCCCCGTTTATGTTACGGTGTCACAAAACAAATGGCTGAAATGGTTCAATTTCTGGCCGATTCAGCACATGCTATTATAGTTTTATTTGGAAGTCCAAATGTACTTAATGATTTAAAAGGCATTGAAAAAGCAAATGCCATTTTAATAGCAAACGAAGAATCATCAGATGCACAGGATCTTGCTGCTCAATTACTTTTTGGAGGAATTGGTGCAAAAGGCAAACTTCAGGAAACTGTAAATGAATTTTTTAAAAATGGCGATGGACTTGAATCTAAAGGTGATATTCGTTTTCAATATTGTTTACCGGAAGAATTGGGAATGGATTCAAAATTTATTGAAAATAAAGTGGACTCAATTGTCGAAAGGGGAATCAAGGAATATGCATTTCCAGGATGCCAAATACTAGCAGCAAAAGATGGGAAATTGTTTTTCCACAAAACTTATGGTTTTCATACCTACGACAGCATTTCTGAAGTGAAAAAAAGTGATCTTTACGATTATGCCTCGATAACTAAAATTTCAGGCACTTTGCCTGTTTTGATGAAATTATACGATGAAGGAAAATTTAAATTAGACACCACATTTGTAAGCTATTGGCCTAGTTTTAAGCATTCAAATAAAAAGCAGATTATAGTCAGGGATGTTTTAGCTCATCAGGCACAACTTACGGCATGGGTGCCTTTTTGGAAAAACACTATGAAAAAAAATGGTGAATTTAAAAGACAAATAATCAGACAAGACTCATCTAAAAACTTTCCTGTTAAAATTAATGAGAATATGTTCTTACGCAGAAATTACAGGAATAAAATCTACAAAACCATTAAAAAATCTAAATTGCTTGAAAAGAAGGAGTATGTTTATTCCGACTTGTCCTTTTATCTTTATCCTCAAATTATCAAAAATATCACAGGTATTGATTTTGAAACCTATTTAAAGCAAAATTTTTTCACACCAATAGGTGCTTATACACTTGGTTACAAACCTTTAGAGCATTTCAATATAGATAAAATAATCCCTACCGAAAAAGATACTTTTTTTAGGATGCAGCAAATCCATGGAACGGTACATGATGAAGGTGCAATTTTAATGGGAGGTGTTTCTGGCCATGCAGGCTTGTTTGGTACAGCACTTGATCTGGCCAAAATGATGCAAATGTATTTGAATATGGGGACATATGGCGGACATCGTTTTATTAGTGATTCAACTTTAAAGGAATTTACAAGATGTCAGTTTCCAGAAAACAACAATAGGAGAGGTCTTGGTTTTGATAAACCCTTATTGAAAAATAAAGCAGATGGATCTTCGGCAATTGATGCAAGTGATAAAAGTTTTGGACATTCAGGTTTTACCGGTACTTTTTGCTGGGCAGATCCCGAAAATGGGATTTTATACGTTTTTATGTCTAATAGAGTTTATCCAAGTCGCAATAATTCCAAGATATCACAGTTAAATATTAGACCTTCTATTCATCAGGTATTTTATGATGCTGTTAAAAGGGCTGATTTGCATCATGATAGGAATTGAGAGATTTGATTTAGGAAATGTTTTTGCCAATTATTAATAATAAATTGAAGTTAAATAAATTAATTAATGAAGAATCAACAAAGAATAATTTTGTATCTTATTATATGTTTGAAAATTAGCACAAGTTTACATTCACAAATTGCTCCAGAAAAAGAGTTAAGAGGGGTTTGGATAACTACAGCTTTCAACATTGACTGGCCAAGTAGCGCTCTTAGCACTACCGAAGAACAAAAGGCTGAGTTTATTAGCTTAATTGAAGCACATCAAAAGAATGGTATCAATGCTGTTTTTGTCCAAATCAGGCCTTCAGGTGAGGTTTTTTATGAATCGCAATATGAGCCTTGGTCACACTGGCTGACTGGATTACAAGGAAAAGCACCTGATCCTTACTATGATCCTTTACGTTTTATGCTTGATGAATGTCATAAACGAAATATTGAATTCCATGCATGGTTTAATCCTTTCCGGGCTGTATCCAATATTGCAAGGGAAAAAACAGTTCCCAATCATATAACAAGGCTTAAGCCTGATTGGTTTGTTACTTATGGTGATGAAATTAAAAAAATGTATTGTAATCCTGGAATTCCCGAAGCTCGTGCTTATATCATAAAAATAATTATGGAAGTGGTTCATAAATATGATATTGATGGAGTTCATTTTGATGATTATTTTTATCCTGTTAAAGAAGCAGGTGTTGATTTTCCTGATCAAACTGCTTTTAAACTTTATAATGATAATTCTTTAAGCAAATCCGACTGGCGGCGCGAAAACATCAATGATTTCATTCATACATTATCCGATAGTATTAATTCAGTTAAACCCAATATTAAATTTGGAGTTGGACCAAGTGGAGTTTGGCGCAATAAAAGCAATGACCCCGATGGTTCAAACACTCGTGGCCTGTCAAGTTATGACGAACAATATGCCGATGTGTTAAAATGGCTTCGCGAAGGCTGGATTGACTATGTTTCGCCTCAAATCTATTGGACAATTGGTTATAAAGCTGCTGATTATCAGGAACTGGTAGCTTGGTGGAGCAGACATGTTTATGGAAAACATTTATATATCGGACAGGCTACCCATCGCATCAATACTACAGCTGACTGGAAAAATCCTTCTGAAATTCCTGATCAGATTAGACTAAACAGAATGTATCCTGAAGTAAAGGGTAGTATTTTCTTCAGTTCATCTGCATTATTGAAAAATTTGAATGGGGTTACTGATTCCCTCCAAAATGATTTGTATCTCGCTTATGCTAGTGTACCCGATATGCCATGGAAACCTAAAATAAATTTAAATAATTTGATAGTGGCTAAGGATACGGTTGAAGCATATTATCATAAACTCAGCCGATTAGCTGAACCAATGGCTCCGTCTCAAATAACTGCAACAAAAGTAGGAAAAGAAACATTGATTCAATGGGAAATTGATCAATCGCAAAAACGTTTTTTGGCTGATACCGGTAGTTATTACAAAGTATACCGTTTTAAAGGTACTTATGTAGGATATCCGAGTGAAGAATATTTGTATAAAACCACTAAAAAACCTTTTGTTATGGTATCACGAAAGGGATTGTTTAAAAGGAAATATAGTTTCTTTGTAACTTGCATTAATAGTCAAAACCGCGAGGGATGGCCAAGTGAAGCCATTGTTGTTAAAATGAAAGAGTAAAACAAAACCCAGTTTGTTAATACACAAACTGGGTCTTTTGTTATTTATTATAGTATTTTTTCGCTTCAGGTAGTAATTCCTGAATTTTTTTCACTCTGGTTTCATCTGATGGGTGAGTGCTTAAAATTTCAGGTGGCTTTGTTCCGCCACTCATGGTTGACATTCTTTTCCAAAAGTCAACTGCTTTTTCAGGATCATAACCTGCCATAGCCATAAAAATCAGGCCCATTTGGTCTGCTTCACTTTCCTGCATACGACTAAATGGAAGAATGGCACCATATTGAGTGCCAACACCAAATGTGGTCATCCATAAATTCTTTGTTTGATCTGGTTTGTTTTTAAGAGCTTCACCCAATGCCATTCCACCCATTTGTAAAACCAGTTGCTGGCTCATTCTTTCGTTTCCATGATCAGCAATTGCATGTGCTATTTCATGACCCAAAACTACAGCCAAACCACTTTCGTCCTGCGTAATTGGCAAAATGCCCGTATAAACAACTACTTTTCCACCTGGCATGCACCATGCATTTACCTGTTTGTCTTCTACTAGATTAAATTCCCACTTATAATCTTTCAATGCATTGCTTTGTCCTTTATCTGCAAAATATTTTTCTACTGCTTTTTGAATTTTACTGCCAACATTTTTAACTAATTGAATATTAGCTTGGTTTGTGCTAAGTTTACTTTCTTTCAATACCGTATCATATTGCTGAAAACTTGTAGCAAACATCGTTGCATTCGGAATCAGTTTTATCTGTTTCCTTTCAGTAATTGGAACAGTTGAGCAGGATACTAAAAAGAGTAAAATAGCCAGTGCCGGTGCAAGCCATGAATTTAGTTTTTTCATTTTTTCATAATTTAAAATTTTCAAAGCAAAGTTAAATAAAAAATGAATAAAGATATATTCAATCTTTAACGGCAATTAAACATTTTAACTGAAAACTTTGATGATAATATTGTGAAAATGTAAAGAAACAATTTTCCGATTATTTATAGAATAAAAGTTTATACAAGTTTGTCAAGTAGAATTTCAATTTTACAATACCTTTTATGCTAAAATTTGAATGGATGATCCTTGTAAAATAATCATAAAAAAAGCCGGTTATTAGCCGGCTTTCAAAATATTTATATCGGATTAAGTTCGCTTAACTTCAACAATATCGTAAGATTCAACAAAATCTCCAACTTGAATATCACTGTATTTATCAATACTTAAACCACATTCAAATCCTTTTGATACATCTTTAACATCGTCTTTAAAACGTTTAAGTGTTCCTAAATTCCCTGAATAAACAACAATTCCATCGCGAATTAAGCGGACCCTGGCATTTCTTACCATTTTCCCTTCTCTAACAATACATCCTGCAATGGTACCAACTTTGGTTATTTTAAAAACTTCCTGAACCTCAACCAATGAAGTGATTTCTTCTTTTGTTATTGGTGAAAGCATACCTGAAATTGAGTCCTGAATTTCATTTATTGCATCATAAATAATTGAATACAAACGAATTTCAATTCCATCTTTTTCTGCTAACCTTCGGGCACTGATTGAAGGCCTAACTTGGAATCCAACAATAACAGCATCAGATGCCGCAGCTAACATTACATCTGTTTCTGCAATCTGACCAACTGCTTTATGTATTATATTTACTTGAACTTCTTCAGTTGATAGTTTCAATAAGCTGTCTGAAAGTGCCTCGATTGATCCATCAACGTCACCTTTTACAATAACATTGAGTTCTTGGAAGTTGCCAATTGCAAGCCTACGGCCAATTTCATCAAGTGTAATATGTTTGGTGGTTCGTAAATTTTGTTCACGCTGTAATTGTTCACGTTTGGTTGCAATTTCTCTTGCCTCACGGTCATTTGTCATTACATTAAGATTATCTCCCGCTTTTGGAGCACCATTCAACCCCAGAATAACACCTGGTTCTGATGGTCCAATTTCGTCAATCCTATTATTTCTTTCATTGTAAATAGCTTTAACTTTTCCAAAGTAGGAACCTGCTAAAACAGTATCACCAACTCTTAATGTTCCATTACTAATAAGCACTGTTGATACAAAACCACGACCTTTATCGAGTGATGATTCTATAATGGTTCCAATTGCATTTTTATTTGGATTTGCTTTTAATTCAAGCATTTCTGCAGCAAGGAAGACTTCTTCCATTAATTTGTCAACATTAGCTCCTGTTTTAGCTGAAATATCTTTCGATTGGTATTTTCCACCCCAATCTTCAACCAAATAGTTCATCCCTGCTAATTCTTCTTTAATTTTTTCAGGATTTGAACTTTGCTTATCTACCTTGTTTATGGCGAAGATAATGGGAACATTAGCAGCAGCAGCATGATTTATTGCCTCAACCGTTTGTGGCATCACTTTATCATCAGCGGCAACTACAATAATAGCTAGGTCAGTTACTTGGGCTCCCCGTGCTCTCATCGCAGTAAATGCTTCGTGGCCTGGAGTATCAAGGAATGTTATCCTTCTACCATCTTTTAATGTAACATTATAGGCACCAATGTGTTGAGTTATACCTCCAGCTTCACCTGCTATAATATTTGTGCTTCGGATATAATCGAGTAATGATGTTTTTCCATGATCTACGTGTCCCATCACAGTTACAATTGGTGGTCTGTACTGTAAACTTTCGGCTGTATCTTCATCTTCGGCAATAGCTTCCTGCAATTCAACACTAACAAATTCAACCCGGTAGCCAAATTCTTCAGCTACTAACCCAATTGTCTCAGCGTCAAGTCTTTGATTTATTGAAACAAACATTCCAAGACTCATACATGCCTGAATAATCTGATTTACAGACATATTCATCATGCCAGCCAACTCATTTGCCGTTACAAATTCTGTTACTTTGATTAAGTTTTGATCATCTGCAATTTCTTGCAATTTTGCCTGCTGCTTGGTTCTTATTTCTTCTCTTTTGTCCCTACGGTGTTTTACACCTTTGCTTTTTCCTCTAGTAGTTAAACGTGCGAGGGTTTCTTTGATTTGTTTTTGAACTTCGTCATTATCCACTTCATGTTTTGCAGGCCTTTTAAGTCTTTTTAATGGACTTGTGGCTACAATATTTGTTTTTTCTTTTGGCTTCAATGGATCAACCTTTGCAACTTCCGGAGCTAAAGGATCTTTCGCAATTCTACGTCTTTTTTTCTTCCTTGTTTTTTTAGGTTTGTCACTGCTCGAAGCAATTAATTTTTTGCTGTCTGGCAATTCAATTTTACCTAATACGGTTGGCCCTGCAAGCTTTTGAATTTTGTGATGAAAAAGTTCATCTTTTTGAATGATTTGTGTAGGAACATCTTGATCAAATTCTTCCACTTCCTCATCTTCTTCAATTGTATCTTGTTCTGAAATCAGTGTTTTTTCAAAAGTAGATTTTTCAATTCGATCTTTATGAAATTGATCTTTTTTCTCCTTTTCTTTTTTTAATCGTTCGTCCTTTTTCTCTTCTTTAGTTTTTCTTTTTGGACGGGTTCTTTGGTTAATTGAGCTTAAATCGATTCTCCCAACGACTTTAACTTCACTCTCTTGTTTTTCTGTTTCATTAATCACTTCTTCAATAAAGTCAATAACATCATCTTTAACAAGATTTTCTACTTCTAACACTTCTGGTTCTATAACTTCTTCTTTAATTTGTTCAATGATTTCGACCTTTTTCTTTTTTTCTACTTTTTTATCAAGATCAATTTTTCCTATAATCTTTAGCCCGGATTCTTTTTTCTTTATAACAATTTTTTCAGGCTCCACTTCTTTAATTGGCTTTTCTTTAACAATCAATGAATCAGTATCATATTCCTGATTTATTGATTTACTGCTAGAGTCTTTAACATGAATTACTGTATCATTTTCAGCCTGTTCATCTTCTTCAACTTCAGCTTCATCAAGAGTTACAGTTTCTTTGCGTGTTTTTAATACTCTTAAGGTAACTTTTTCTTTTTCTTTCCTTACCTCAATATCTTTGCTATATTCTTGAATAAGAACATTATAGCATTCTGGAGATACCTTGGCATTTGGGTTCTCTTCTATCTGGAATCCTTTTTTGTGAAGAAATTCAACAATCGTTGAAAGTCCAACATTAAATTCCCTGGCTACCTTACTTAATCTTTTTGTTTCTGTAATTGACATATTTTTGCTTACAATTTAAGAGTCTGTCTCTTGTATGATTGAATTTCAATAAGCGGCTTAGATTTTCTTCACATATTACTCAAATTCAGCTTTTAAAATTCCTCTAAGTTCTTTAATAGTTTCTTCTTCAAGATCTGTACGTTTTACAAGCTCTTCAATAGATAAACTTAGAACACTTTTGGCAGTATCACAGCCAATTGCTTTTAACTCATCAATTACCCATTGATCTATTTCGTCAACAAATTCGGTAATATCAACATCTTCATCTTCTTCATCAACATCTCTGTACACTTCGATTTCATATCCTGTAAGCAGGCCTGCAAGTTTAATGTTTAAGCCTCCTTTGCCAATGGCTTTTGAAACTTCGGCAGGATCAAGAAAAACTTCAGCCTTTTTATGAACTTCATCTAGTTTTATAGAATTAATTCGTGCAGGGCTCAATGAACGGGTAATAAACAATTGGATATTATTTGTAAAATTAATAACATCAATGTTTTCATTCCTCAGTTCTCTTACAATTCCATGAATCCTTGAGCCTTTCATCCCAACGCATGCACCAACAGGATCTATCCTGTCGTCATAAGATTCTACGGCAACTTTAGCTCTATCACCAGCAACCCTAACAATCTTTTTAATGGTAATTAATCCATCATAAATTTCAGGGACTTCTAATTCAAATAATCTTTCGAGAAATGAAGGTGAAGTCCTTGACAAAACAATCATTGGATTGTTGTTTCTCATTTCCACTCTAGTAACAACTGCTCTCAGATTATCACCTTTCCGGTAGTAGTCCGATGGAATCTGCTCCTGTTTGGGCATGATTAGTTCATTACCTTCATCGTCAAGTACTAAAATTTCTTTTTTCCAAACCTGATAGACTTCTCCGGTAACAATTTCCCCAATTTTATCTTTATATTTCAGATAAACATTGTCTTTTTCAAGTTCTAAAATCCGTGAAGTTAGATTTTGCCTTAGGGCTACA
Organism: Bacteroidota bacterium; assembly: GCA_025361565.1. Classification (GTDB taxonomy): domain Bacteria; phylum Bacteroidota; class Bacteroidia; order Bacteroidales; family NBLH01; genus NBLH01. Next base: position 147,534 of record JANYKN010000126.1, read on the forward strand.
ATGGCTCTTCTTCCAAAATCAAGCAATTTGACTTCATCAGTAACTTCTTCGCCCACTTCATAATCCTTGTCAATTTTTTTTGCTTCAGTTATTGAAATCTGAAAATTAGGATCAGCAACTTCGCCGTCTTCGACAACTTCCCTATTTCGCCAAATTTCAAAATCTCCTTTATCGGTATTAATAATAATATCAAAATTATCATTAGAACCGAATTTTTTTAATAACATATTCCGAAAAACATCTTCGAGCACACTCATCATAGTTGCTCTGTCAATATTTTTTAACTCTTTAAATTCGGAAAAGGTCTCTATTAAATTTAAATTCTCCATCGTATTCACGTTTTGAAGCAAAGGTTAAAAAGAAGGTGCCAATTTAGCTTTTCTAATTTCACTGTTTTGTACCTTGATTATTTCTTCAACTTCTGATTTTTTCTTTTTACCTTCTTCTTTTATTTTTTTAGTATTTGAAATTTCTATGAAATTCAGTTGTTTTGAATCTTCTGAAAGAATAACATTTTTTAAGCATCCCTTAACAGTTTTTCCATCTTTAAGATGGATTTCAACTTCCCTGTTTATATTTTTAATGTATTGTAAAGGCAAAATAAATGGTTGTCCAATTCCATATGAAGATACTTCGAGTTGATAGTCTTCTTCGTCCCTATCGAAATTGCTTTCGATTAACCTGTTTATTTTAACACATTCATCAATATTAACACCTGCAATTGAGTCAAGTACTATTTTGATATTATTTGAATTACTAATCTGAATATCAACGAGAACTGTGCCTGTGCCTTCAATTCCACTGTCAACTAATTGTTTTAAATTTTCTTTGTTTATCATTAGCAATCTAATAAAATAGGGGACTCTAGTCCCCTTTTATTTTTCTGTTCACGGCTGCGAAATTACGCAATAATCCTTAATACTCAAAATAATAACCAAAAAAAACTCGTATTTCGATATTTTTATCAATTATTTATGATATAATCAACAATTAATGTTAAGTTTGAATAGAAGATAATAAGCTCTGCATCCAGGTATGTACTATTTAATCAGTTTGTTGTGAAAGATACTCCTTAACTATGTTTTAAATTTTAACCTGCAAATTATTTTGCAAAAGTTTGGAACAGTTTTTTTATTAATGAAAATACTTATGATTATTGACCATTTTTTCAGAGATTTTGAAATAGGTTAATGTAATTTTTTAATATATAATTATCTGTGGATTATCGATAAAATTAATCCTTATCATTTAAGCGAAATATCAAATTTTTCAATTTTAATGGTTAAAACCAAAATATAGAGTTGATTAAGAAGTTAATAATTTAAATTCAATTATGCAGAATAAGAAAAAAATAATTAACGATCCAATTTATGGTTTTATTCAGATTCCATCTGAATTCATTTTCGATCTTATTCAACATCCTATATTCCAACGTCTTAGAAGAATTAAACAATTGGGTTTAACCTATTATGTCTATCCGGGTGCAACACATACTCGTTTTCAGCATGTATTGGGGGCAAGCCATTTGATGAAGGATGCATTGAATATATTGAAACTTAAAGGACACCAAATTAGTGATGATGAAGTAGAGGCTTCAGTTGTTGCCATTCTTCTTCATGATTTGGGACATGGGCCTTTTTCACATACACTTGAGAGCAGCTTTTTTAGCCATATTTCACACGAACAGGTGTCTCTGAGTTTTATGGATGTTTTGAATAAAGAATTTTCAGGCAAATTAAGCATGGCAATTGATATATTTACTGGCAAATATCACAAGAAATATCTTCATCAATTGGTTTCAAGCCAGCTTGATATGGATAGGTTGGACTATTTAAAACGAGATAGCTATTATACGGGTGTAACTGAGGGAATTGTTGGTTCGGAAAGAATCATTAAAATGCTAAATGTTTTTGATAATGAATTGGTTATTGAAGAAAAGGGCATTTATTCAATTGAAAAATTTTTAATAGCCCGTCGATTAATGTATTGGCAGGTTTATTTGCACAAAACGGTTATCGCATCTGAACAGATGTTGATAAAGCTGATCAAAAGGGCTAAATTTATTTATCGGTCAGGAATGCATTTGTTTTTGACCCCAGCTTTGGAATATTTTTTTAGTAATGATATTAATGATCTTAGTTTAATAAATGCGAAAATTTCAGGACAATTCCCTCTTGATGTTTTTTCAAGACTAGATGATTTTGATTTAATTACATGTATAAAAGAATGGCAATACACTGATGATATGATACTTTCATATATGAGTAAAAGTTTAATTAATCGAGATTTATTTAAAGTTATGATTCAAGGTAAACCATTTGATGAAGATGAAATAGTTAAAATAAAAGTAAAGATTTTGTCTAAATTCATGATTTCTGAAAATGATTTGGAATATTTTGTCATTGTTGACTCAATTAAAAATAATGCATATAGTAAAAACCTGGAAGAAAGAATAAATATATTAGGAAAAGACAATTTAATTGAAGACATTGCAGTAGCATCAGATGTTTCAAATATTTCAGCACTTTCTCAAATTGTAAAGAAGTTTTTTATTTGTCATCCAGCTCTTATACCATAATTTATTGAAAAACTGCAATCTGTTTTTTTGATGTAAAATTGCAAATTGCGGATAAGATGAAATAAAAAAATGAAATAAATAATTAAATATTATTAGTTTTGCAAAAATTTTTTCATAAATGAGATTTACAGCACATACAATTGCAAATTTTCTTGGGGGCACAGTAGAAGGTAATTCTGAGGTTGAAGTAACAGGGGTTTCCAAGATTGAGGAAGGTGTATCTGGAACTTTATCCTTTCTTGCAAACCCCAAATATGAAAATTATCTTTATACTACAAAATCTTCAATAGTTTTAGTCAATCAGGAACTTAAACTAAATAAACCAGTTGGATGCACCATAGTTAGAGTGGATGATGCTTATAAAGCATTTGCAAGTTTATTGGAATTATATCAACAGTCAAAATCTGAGCCAGTAGGTATTGATAAAATGTCGAGTATCGATGATACTGCGCAAATTGGTGAAAATGTTTATATCGGAACGTTTAGCGTTATTTCAAAAAATGCAAAAATAGGTAATAACGTAAAAATTTATCCTCAGGTATATATTGGTAATAATGTTGTTGTTGACGATTTTACAATTTTATATTCTGGTGTGAAAATATACGAAGACTGCAAAATTGGTAAAAATTGCGTGATTCATTCGGGAGTCGTTTTAGGTGCCGATGGTTTTGGGTTTGCTCCGCAAGAGAATGATGAACACAAAAAAGTACCCCAGGTTGGAAATGTTGTAATTGAAGATTATGTTGAAATCGGTTCAAATACTACAATTGATAGAGCAACCATGGGTTCTACTATAATTAGAAAAGGAGCAAAATTAGATAATTTGATACAAATTGCCCATAATGTTGAAATAGGGGAGCGAACTTTCATTGCAGCTCAAACAGGAGTTGCTGGATCAACAAAAATTGGCAAAAATTGTCTGGTTGGCGGACAGGTCGGGTTTTCCGGACATATACAGATTGCTGATGAAGTAAAAATTGGCGCTCAATCAGGTATTCAATCAAGTATAAAAGAAAAAGGTGCCGTGCTTCAAGGTGCTCCGGCAATTAGTCTGATGAATTTTCAGAAATCTACAATTGTTTTTAAATCCTTACCGGAATTAAGACAAGAGATTATCAGGTTAAGAAACGAAGTTGAACAATTAAAAAAAAGGACTTAAAAAATAAAGCATTCCTGATCTATGGGATTGCATTTAAACCAAATATAAAATGGCAGAGAAACAAAGAACTATTGCAAAGGCTGTAAGTCTTAACGGAATTGGATTACATACTGGACTTAATGTGCAAATCACATTTAAGCCTGCACCCGAAAACCATGGTTATGTATTTCAGCGGGTTGATTTGGATAATAAACCAACCATTCGTGCAATGGTTGAAAATGTAGTGGATACCTCCAGAAGTACTGTAATTGCAGAGAATGGCGCTCGTGTTGGAACAATTGAACATGTTTTGTCTGCTGCATACGGAATGGGTGTAGACAATCTTCTTATTGAAATCAATGCTCCAGAAACCCCGATTTTAGATGGAAGTGCAAAACCATATGTTGATGCAATGCTTGAAGTAGGGATTGTTGAGCAAGAAGCAAATAAAGATTTTTTTGTAGTCACAAATAATATCAACTATTCCGACGAAGAAAATGGTATTGAACTTATGACTTTCCCAGACGATAATTTCAGTATTAATGTTATGATAGACTATAATTCGTCTGTTCTTGGAAATCAATATGCAACTTTGAATTCTTTGAATGAATACAAAGATGAAATAGCTGGTTGTAAAACTTTTGTTTTTTTAAGGGAATTGGAATTTTTACTCAAAAACAACCTTATTAAAGGCGGAAGTTTAGATAACGCTATTGTAATTATAGAAAAAGAAACAACACAAGACGAGCTGAACAGGCTTGCCGATATTTTCAACAAGCCTAGAGTCCCTGTGAAATCAAGAGGAATATTGAACAATGAAGACTTGATTTTTGCAAATGAACCTGCACGTCATAAATTATTGGACTTGCTTGGCGATTTGGCTTTGATTGGCTCACCTATAAAAGGGAAAATATTAGCAACCAGACCAGGACACGCTTCAAATGTTGAATTTGCAAAAAAAATTAAACGAATTATTAAAAAGGTAAGATCGAAAAATAATCCTCCTCTTTATGATGCTAATTCGCCATCTGTGTTAACAATCAATCAGATTAAAAATATACTGCCTCACCGTCCACCTTTTTTATTGGTTGACAAAATATTGAAATTAGATAGCCTGGAAGTAATTGGTTTAAAGAATGTTACGATGAATGAAACATTCTTTGCTGGACATTTCCCTGAAGAACCTGTTATGCCAGGTGTTTTGATTATTGAAGCTATGGCACAGGTAGGCGGAATTCTTGTTTTAAGTACGGTTCCCGATCCTGAAAATTATCTAACCTATTTTATGAAAATGGATAAGGTGAAATTTAAAAGAAAGGTATTTCCAGGTGATTCACTGATATTTAAGCTGGAATTAACTTCGCCTATACGCAGAGGCATAGCAAATATGAAAGGCCAAGCATTTGTTGGTGAACATTTGGTTGCTGAAGGAGAATTCATGGCACAAATTTCTAAAGACAAATAAACTATGATTCAACCATTAGCATATATTCATCCAGAAGCTAAAATAGCAAAAAACGTTGTAATTGAACCTTTTGCTTCAATTAGTAAGGATGTTGAAATAGGAGAAGGTACTTGGATTGGATCAAATGTAACCATTATGGACGGTGCCCGGATTGGGAAAAATTGCAGAATTTTTCCTGGAGCTGTTATATCTGCTATACCTCAGGATTTGAAATTTGCAGGTGAAGTAACTACTGCCGAAATTGGGGACAATACAACCGTTCGCGAATGTGCTACTATCAATAGGGGAACAAAAGCAAGAGGCAAAACTACTGTTGGAAGTGGTTGCTTGTTAATGGCTTATGTTCATATTGGACACGATTGTGAAGTACGGAATAATATAATTATTGGTAATGCTTCACAAATTGCCGGTGAAGTAATAATTGACAATCATGCAATTCTAAGTAGTTCAGTTTTAGTTCATCAGTTCAGTAGAATTGGATGCCATGTAATGATTTCGGGTGGAGCTTTAGTTAGAAAAGATGTGCCACCATATGCTATGGCTGCGCATGAACCTTTAACTTATGTTGGGATTAATACTGTAGGCCTGAGACGTAGGCAGTTTACATCAGAAAGAATTGGAGAAATTCAAGCCACCTATCGTTTACTTTATGCAGGTGGTTTAAATTTTACAAATGCATTGATTGAAATTGAATCTAAAATACCCCAATCTGAGGAACGAGATGAAATTATAAATTTCGTACGTAATTCAAAAAGGGGAATTATGAAAGGAAATACATCAATGCATGATTAAATAATTGCTTATTTTTTTATTTTTCAAGGATTTAAAAATGCATTCCAACCCTGCGAGTTTAATGGAATTATTTTACCATTACTAACCTCAAGATTCATACCCTCTTCCTTTTCAGTGAAATAACCGATGGCTGTGATATCTGGATTTGATTTAATTTTTTGAAAATCAGAAGGTTTTACCGAGAATAATAATTCATAATCCTCACCTCCGTTCAAAGCACAAATTAGAGGTTCTAGTCCAAATTCATTTGCCAGTTCAATTGTTTGATCAGCAATAGGTATTTTATCTTCAAATATTCTACACCCTTTATCGGAATTTATACTTAAATGAATAGCTTCAGAAGATAAACCGTCTGAAATATCTATCATTGAAGTTGGGACAATACCATTTTCCTTAAAGTAATTTATGATATCGACTCTTGCCTGTGGTCGCAGTTGACGTTGAAGGAGATAATCATAACCACTAAGATCCGGTTGAATAAGAGGGTCTGATTTGTAAATTTTATTTTCGCGTTCAAGTAATTGAAGTCCCATGTATGCTGAACCTAAATCGCCGGTTACGCATAAGATATCTTTGACATTGGCACCCGAACGATAAACGACATTTTCTTTTTCAACACCTCCTATTGCGGTAATGCTAATGAATAAACCTTTTACCGATGAAGAAGTATCACCTCCAACTAAATCAACTCCATAATCTTTGCAGGCAATATGAATACCTTTATATAATTCCTCAATGGCTTCTAATCCAAAACGGTTTGAAACTGCAAAAGAAACCAGGATTTGTCTTGGCTTAGCGTTCATTGCTGCAATATCAGAAATATTAACTGTAACAGCCTTGTAGCCAAGATGCATAAGTGGAGTATAAGCCAGATTAAAATGAACACCTTCTAACAATAGGTCGGTTGTTACAACTATTTGTTCTGAATTATAATTTAAAACCGCAGCATCGTCTCCTACACCTTTAATACTCTGTTTGTTGATAAGTTTCAGGTCTTTTGTAAGTTTATTTATTAGTCCAAATTCACCTAATTCGGAAAGTTCTGTTGTTATAATTTCTTTATTTTCACTCATGTAGTCAATTTTATAGCTCGCAAAATTAAGAAGTTTATATAAACCATTATTATTTTTTAATAATTTCTTTAAGTTTTAACTATTTTTGCAGTTCAATTAATGGAAGTATTTGGATACACTTATAACTAGAAATGGTAATCAAGATTAATTATATAAATAGTATAAGATTGATAATGTTAGTTTTAAGTTTAACATATCTTTTCATGAACTTTGTTAAAGTCAAAGAATTGTAAAATTTCACTTATATCAAATCGAAATAAGTTAAAGAATAGAAATCTATTAATCAAATTATTACACCCGTGAGAAAATTTATTTTAGCAAGTTTAACTTTTTTTGTTTTTTTATCGGTAAAAGGACAGAATACACGCCTTGAAATATCACAATTAGGTGTTTTTAGTAGTAACGACCTTGGTCAGTCCAAGGTTTATATCAATCAGGAAAGCCAATTAAATGAAATCGTTGTAGCTAAAACACAAACACAAAAAGAATCCGAGGTTTGGAGTGTTCAAATTTATCAAGGTTCAGGAAAAAATGCTAGAGGTATTGCTTCTGCCACGATAAATGGTTTTAAAAGCAAATATGGCGATATTGAAGCCAGGTTGCTTTATCCATCACCATATTTCAAGGTGACGGTAGGTAATTTCAAAACAAGAATTGAAGCAGAGAGTTTCAGGAGAAAAATATTGAATGAATATCCAAACTCAAGAGTAGAATCTGCAGTAAATTCGAAAGACAATTAAAGGAATAAATGGAATTTCATTTCTTTTAATTTAAATTAGTTCAAGATCTTAACAATTAATAAATGAGCGATCAGATTAAACATGAATGTGGAATAGCCCTTATCAGGCTGCGAAAACCAATGGAATATTACCATTTAAAATATGGTACATGGATGTATGGATTAAATAAGCTTTACCTTTTGATGGAAAAGCAACATAATCGTGGACAGGATGGGGCTGGAGTTGCCAGTATAAAATTGAATACTACACCGGGAACAAATTATATTCATAGAGTTAGATCTATTGATGGCATGCCTATCAAAGATGTTTTTGATCAGATTAGAGAAGGCATAAAAAAAACACAGGATAAAAATGAGGACAGGATTTCTGATCCTTTTTGGGCAAAAGATAATATTCCTTTTGCAAGCGAATTGTACATGGGGCATTTAAGATATGGTACATTTGGAAAGAATAAAATAGAAAATGTACATCCAGTGATGAGACAAAGTAATTGGAAATCAAGGAATTTGGTTCTAGCTGGTAATTTCAACCTCACCAATGTTGATGAGCTTTTTAATATTTTAATCAATTTGGGGCAACATCCAAAAGATTTTTCTGATACTGTTACTATTCTCGAAAATGTGGGTCATTTTTTGGATGAAGAAAATCAAGCACTTTTTAATTTGTTTAAGAGCAGGGGTTTCTCGAAAAAAGAAATCAGCGAAAAAATTGAATTAGGAATTGATTTACAAAATGTATTAAAAGAATCATCAAAGAAATGGGATGGAGGTTATTCCATAGTAGGTATGTTGGGACATGGTGATGCTTTTGTGATGCGTGATCCGGCAGGTATTCGTCCCGCATTTTACTATTATGACGATGAAATAGTCGTGGTTGCTTCGGAACGAGCAGTTATTCAGACAGTGATGAATGTTCCTTTTGATAGTGTTTCTCCCGTAAAACCGGGTTATGCGCTTATTGTAAAAAAGAGTGGCGAAGTAAGTGAAAAATTGGTTAAAGAACCAGTTGAACAAAAATCATGTTCATTTGAACATATCTATTTCTCTAGAGGCAGCGATAAATTAATTTACCGTGAGCGGAAAAAATTAGGTGAACTAGTTGTGCCAGATATACTCAAGGCAATTGATAATGATTTGGATAATTCGGTATTTTCCTATATTCCAAATACTGCAGAAACCGCTTTTTATGGAATGGTTGGAGCAATTGAAACAGAAATAAGTAAGAGGAAAAAGAAAGCATTAATTGAACATCGCGACAACCTTACAGAAGAAATAATTGATCAAATTCTAAGTCATAAACCCCGTATAGAAAAAATAGCAGTTAAAGACGCCAAGTTGCGGACTTTTATCAGCAAAGATGAAGGGCGTGATGATTTGGTAGAACATATTTATGATGTTACCTATGGCACAATTAATAAAGGTGTTGACAATATGGTTGTTATTGATGATTCCATTGTAAGAGGTACAACACTGAAAAAAAGTATTCTTAGGATTTTGGATCGGTTGGAACCTAAAAAAATAATTGTTGTTTCCTCTTCACCACAGATCCGATATCCCGATTGCTATGGAATCGATATGGCAAAGCTAAATGATTTTATTGCTTTTAGAGCTGCGATTGAACTACTTAAAGAAACCGGAAGAGAAAATATAATTAATGAAGTATACAAAAAATGTATAGCTCAGCGAAACTTGCCAAAAGAGGAAATTGTTAATCATGTTACGGAAATATATAAGCCATTTACTGCAGAGGAAATATCGAAAAAAATCAGTCAAATGCTAAAACCTGCAGATTCAAAAGCGGATGTTGAAATTATATATCAAACTATAGAGAATTTGCATGTTGCATGCCCTAACGATAAGGGTGACTGGTATTTTACAGGTGATTATCCAACACCAGGTGGGAACAAGGTGGTAAATAATTCATTTATCAACTTTATTGAAGGTAGAAGCGTGAGGGCTTATTAATGCATTGAACTTAAATGTTTAATCTTAATTTTTTAATCAAATAATAAAAACCGGAAAAAGATATCGTGAGATGGCTAATTCCGGTTTATTTTGTAAGAAGATATTTTTCTGATCAATTCTAATGTGAAGCAAATAAAGTCCAGAACATAAAGAAGATATTATTCTCAAAAAATGTGAAAATCAAAATTCTTTTTTATGGTTTCTTTTTTGAGACGTAAGTTGATAAATGCCTATGCTTCTTCGATTGATAAATATCCTCTATTGTAAGCATTATTCCAGTTTCTTCAACACCTCCAAAATGGTGATTTGTGGCAGTCCCAAAAACTTTCATAGTTGGAGATAAATTCATATATGAATTAAACAAAGGAGGAATGGATTCATTCCTGGATCTGACAAATTTTGAAAGTAGCCTATAATCTAAATTGTAATCTTTTCCTGAAAAAGCTTGTTCAAGTGTTGCGATATTTGTCGAAAGTCCCAGTTCTTCCTTAGGATACATTAGTTTTTCATTGTCTTTAAAATACTTTGAAAAGAAATATAAAATCATATCTCTGGCCAAAATATCGAAATGAACATACATGGTAATTTTGCCAATAAAGTATTTAATGGAGGGGTTATCAATTACAAGGGCACCAAGTCCATCCCAAAGATTGTCCAAAGCAAAAACAGCTTTTCGTCCGGCAAACCTAGCCTGATACTCGGGCCTTACAAAGGAGCGTCCCAACTCAATACTCCAAGGTAAATATTCTTTTACGAATTTTTCTGAAAAATGGAATAATTCAGCAGTTGCAAGTTCAATGTTTACAGCACTATTTATGGATAGGCTTTGACAATTCAAATATCTGTAACCGCCTATGATTTCTCTCTGTCTAGGTTCCCATACAATTAGTTGATTGTATGGATTTTCTGAAATATCATAATTGTCAATATCCATTTCTTCACCTGTTCCTCCACCAGCAAGCCTAAACGAAAGTTCCCGGAGCCGGCCAATTTCTTTCATCACATTAGGAGCATTATGATAGGTAATTACATAAATTTCGTTATCACCATAATTTGTTCTTCTAATGAATTTATCTTCAGTAAGTTCTTTTGATAAAAGATCTTTCAGGATTGGCTCAATTAATTCTTTTTGTATAGGCTGTGCCATATTTTTAATCACAATTTAGTATAAGTCTGTTAAAAATGGAGCATTTTTGTCATTTTTTATCCTGTAAATATGCTCTTTTATAATTTGAGCCCACTGATTTTGAGTTTTTGAACTATCCAATTTTTGGTAAGAAATTGGTTTGCCAAAAGTAATGATAAACTTTTTCTTTTTTTGTTTGAATGTTTCATCCGACAAATAAATCATTTCCAGATTTGCTTTTATCCCTAAAGCTTTTCTTAAGTTTGCAAAATTATAGAAAAAGTTTGAAAGTTTTCCGGAAATATATACCGGAATAATGTCTCTTTTGTATTTAATTGATTTGGTAATAAATGTTTTTTTCCATTCCAAATCAATAATTTGTCTTTTAATCCTTCTGGAAGCCAATCCTGCAGGGAAAATAAGGATTTGATTGCTTGAGGCAAAAGTTTTATCAATTTCTTCAATATCTTCGCGTGAATTTGCACCATGTTTATTAATGCCCATAAATAATGAACGCATATTTGTAATCGACATTAATAGATCGTTTATAATAGATTTGGTTTCACCAAAAAATTTACCAACCTGCTGCATAAAAATCATACCATCAATACCTCCGATAGGATGGTTCGAGACAAAAATAAAACGGCCATCTTTAGGAATGTTATCTTCACCAATAATGGTGGTTTCAATTTCAAAATATCCCAAAACAGCGTTAACAAAATCCAAGCCCTGAAGATCTTTGAAAGTCTTCATGATATAATTTAATTCATCCTGATGAATGATCCGCTTTAAGTAATTTATTATAAAGCCAGGAGCCATTTTATAAAGGCCAGGATTCTTTTTCCTGAAAACTTCATCAATATCTAAAAACAACTCCTCTCTATTGTCTTTCTTTTCCATGATTACAGTTATTTTTTGTAATTATAGCAAAATAATCAAAAAGAAAAAAACAAAACTATTTTCTTTTTGATTATATATTATTTAAACCGGTTAGGTAATTTGAAAAAACCGAGAATAATAATGTATTAAATAGAACTCATTCCATTAGTTAATATTAGTTTATTAATGCAAGTGTCTCATTATTAATTGAAACATGTTGAATTTATGAATGCTGCTATTCATAAAATAGACAAATATGAAAATCGATTTTTAATTGTTTTTTTAGTAGAGCAAAGTCATGTCAGTTAACGCTTTTAACCAATTGTGAATAACTTTTTTGAAATTAATTGGATAAAAGTGGGGAAAAGTGGGAAAAAATGTCAAATTTTGGAAAAAATTCTCTAATTTTACCAATTAGAAATAATTGAACAATGAATAGTTTCATAGGAGATTATATTTGCAAGATTGACCCCAAGGGAAGGATATTGCTGCCATCTGCCTTTAAAAAGCAAATGCCGGACAATGCGAGGGATATCTTTGTTGTAAAAAAAGACATCTATGAAAAATGTTTGATTCTATACACAATTGACGAGTGGGAACGTCAAAATGAATTATTGCGCAACAAGTTAAATCCTTATAATAAGGAGCATAGTAATTTTTTAAGAAGTTATTATCGAGGTGCTGCTGAGTTGGTTTTGGATTCAAGCAATAGATTGTTGATACCCAGGCGATTACTTATAGAAGTTGAAATAGATAAAGATATTTGTCTTTCGGGACAAGATAAAAAAATTGAAATTTGGTCGAAGGATCGATATGATTCCATTTCATTTAACGAGAATGAATTTAGCGAAATGGCCAATAGTATTCTTGGTAAAATTGAAAACAATTCAAAATAATTAATGCATTAGAATAAAATGTTAGCATACCACATCCCTGCTTTATTGAATGAAAGTATTTTAGGCCTGAATATTAAGCCTGAAGGGATTTATGTTGATGTAACATATGGTGGAGGAGGTCATTCACTTGAAATCCTGAAGCAATTAAAAGGCGGAAAATTATATGCATTCGATCAGGATGAAGAAGCATTAAAAAATAAAATTGACGATAACCGAATAACACTGATTAAGAGTAATTATAGATACATAAAGAATTTTTTAAAATATAATGGCATTAATGAGGTTGATGGAATCCTTGCCGATTTGGGGATTTCGTTTCATCAGGTTGATGAATCTTCAAGAGGTTTTTCATTTAAATCGGAGGCTGATATTGATATGCGAATGAATATGAGTGCACAAGTTACTGCTGCTGATATTCTTAACGGATATGATGAAAATAAACTTTCAAAAGTTTTTAAGGAATATGGTGAATTGAAAAATGCATGGAGTATTACCCAAACCATTATTGAATTCAGGAAGGTGCAGAAATTCAAAAAAATAAGCCAGTTGGTTCAGGTACTAGGAAAATTTGCTCCAAAGCATGTCGAAAATAAATTCTTCGCCAAAGTTTTTCAAGCCTTGCGAATCGAAGTTAATCAGGAAATGGAAGCTCTAAAAGAATTTTTGCTGGCTTGTGAACCGCTTATAAAAAAAGGGGGCCGATTGGTAGTAATAAGTTATCATTCTCTAGAAGACAGACTTGTAAAGAATTTTATACGTGCAGGTAATTTTGAAGGGGATGTTGAAAAAGATGTTTTTGGTAATTTTGAAACCCCTTTTAATCAGGTAAATAAGAAAATTATTGTACCAAATGATGAAGAGATTCATGTAAATCCAAGATCAAGAAGTGCAAAATTAAGGATAGCTGAAAGAAATTGATTTGAAATGGTAAAAGAAGAAAATACTCAGGACGACTCAAATGGTTCAAAAGAGGCAGATTTGTCTCTAATGCAGTTTCTTAGCGGTAATATTTTAAACCGCGAAGCAATAAAAAAGCATTTATGGTATGCATTGTTTGTGGTATTACTTTCATTTATCTATATAAATAATAAATATAAAACTGAGGATTTGCTTATAAATATTATAAGGTTACAAAATGAAGTAAAAGAATTGCGAGACAGATCAGTATCATATGCTGCTGATTTGATGTCTCTTAGTCGTGAATCTGAAGTAATTAAAATTGTTAATGACAAAAACCTGAAACTTCAGGAATTGACAATGCCACCTGAAAAAATTGAAATAAAAAAATAAGAGCTGGAATGGATGTTAAGAAGGATATTGTTATTCGTTTAGGGACTATTTATTTTATTGCTGCTTTTCTTTCACTATTAATAGTTGGACGTATTTTTCAACTTCAATATGTGCAAAGTGGAGATTATGCAAATTTGGCAGACCGGATTGACGATAGTATTAGTACCACCAATCCTGAAAGAGGAGATATTTGTGCCAGTGACGGAAAAGTGCTGGCAACTTCACAAACAATTTATGAGATAAGAATGGATTTAATGAGTAATGCTATAAATCCAGACACTTTTAAGTTGCAATTGCATGCTTTGGCCGATTCTTTATCAAGGCTATTTAATAATAAATCCTCCGATCAATATTACAGAAGTTTGCTTGATGGGAAATCGAAAAAAAACAGGGCGTATTTAATCAAAATAGACGCCAGTTATGCCGAATTCAAAAGATTAAAAACTTTTCCTATTTTGAAGCATGGCAGATATAAAGGCGGTCTTTTGGCTTTTAAGCATAGCACACGGATTATGCCTTATGATGATTTAGCTTACAGGACTATTGGATCGATTAGGCAGGGAAGAGGTATTGGCATTGAAGGAAGTTTTAATAATGAACTGAAAGGAAAAGGAACCCTGGTCCTTTTGAAAAAAATATCAAATAGTTGGATTCCTGTAGATGATGAGGTGACTTTTGAAGCTCTTAGCGGAACAGATATTATAACAACGATTGATATCAATTATCAGGATTTTGCACACCAGGCAATACTTGATCAATTAAAACTATCAGGAGCTGATACAGGAATTGTGGTATTAATGGAAGTGAAAACCGGCGAAATAAAAGCAATGGTTAATCTAATGCGTTCACCTGGTGGAAAATATATCGAAGGTTTTAATCACGCTGTTGGAAGCGCAATAGAGCCCGGTTCAACTTTTAAATTAGCCTCACTGATGTGTGGCCTCGAAGATGGATATTTTGATTTGACAGATAGTGTTCAAACCGGGAACGGATATTATAAAATACATGATTTGGTAATTAGGGAAGCTGGTGATTATGGATATGGGATGCTTTCGGTAAAAGAGGTTTTTGAGAAATCTTCGAATGTTGGCACAGCCAAACTTATCTATAAATATTACGGCAATAACCCAAAAAAATTTGTGAATCGGCTTTATTCAATGGACTTAGATAAAAAAGTTGGGATTGAAATTAAAGGAGAACCTTCACCAATCATTAGGTATCCTGGCGATCCTTATTGGTCTGGTATTTCATTGCCAGCTATGTCATATGGCTATGAAATTTTGCTTACTCCATTACAGGTACTTAATTTTTACAACGCTGTTGCAAATGATGGGGTAATGGTTAAGCCACGATTAATAAAAGCATTTAGAGAGCATGGTAAAATTACAAAAGTTTTTGAACCCCAAATCAGCAATCCATCAATTTGTTCAAAACGGACACTAAATAAAGTTAAACTAATGCTCGAAGGCGTTGTTGAGCGCGGAACAGCCAAAAATATTGATGGCTCGCCATATAAAATTGCGGGGAAAACTGGAACTTCTCAAATTGCACAAGGAACTGGAGGCTATGCTACAGCGCATTATGCTTCTTTTGTTGGATACTTCCCTGCCGAAAATCCTCAATATTCATGTATTGTAGTTATTAAAACGTCGGATATTCATGGTTTCTATGGCAGCGATTTAGCAGCACCCGTGTTTCGGAAAATAGCTGACAAAGTATATGCAACGAGCCCAAATCTGAGAAAGGAAATAGCTAAGGATTCTCAAAATGGAATTAATTCAAAGGATTTGCCTCAATCAAAAAATGGGAATATTAAAGATTTAGACTTGATATATAATGAATTACGGATTCCTGTAAAAGGAAGAGATAAAATTAAGTCAGCATGGATAGTAACAAACGAAAACAATCGTGTAGTTGAATATCAAAACAGGCTTGTTAAACGAAATACAGTTCCTTTAGTAATGGGAATGGGATTAAAAGATGCTATTTATTTGCTTGAAAGCATCGGACTAAAAGTAATTGTGAAAGGAATTGGCGCTGTTGTGGAACAGTCGATTGAAGCGGGAACTGTGATAAAGAAGAATCAAACCATTTATTTGACTTTGGGATAAATGAAAAAAATTGTTGAAATATTAGCGAATGTAGTTGTTCTCAAATCAATTGGAGACCTCAATGGGACTGCTTCAGGGATTCAGATTGATTCCAGATTGATTGAAAGTGACAATATATTTGTAGCTGTGAAAGGAACTACAGCTGATGGTCACCAATTTATTGCTAAAGCTATTGAAAATGGTGCAAAAACTATTATTTGTGAAATAATACCTTCGGATTTGATACCTGGAATTAATTATATCCAGATTAAAAACACAGAAGAAAGCCTCGCAGTAATTGCTTCGAATTTTCATAATCATCCAGCTGAGAAATTAAAAATAATAGGTGTAACAGGAACTAATGGAAAAACGACTGTTGCCAGCCTTCTGTATAAGCTTTTTGAAGGATTGGGTTATAAATCGGGATTGATTTCAACGGTTGCATATTATATTGGTGATAAAGTATATAAATCAACACATACAACTCCAAATACATTGGTATTGAACCGGTTATTTGCAGAAATGCTAAATTCTGGTTGTACTTATTGTTTTATGGAAGTTAGTTCACATGCAATTGATCAGAGCAGAATTGCCGGAATTAATTTCGCAGGTGCCATTTTTACTAATATAACACACGATCATCTAGATTATCACAAAACATTTAGTAACTATCTGAATGCTAAAAAGAAATTTTTTGATAATTTAAAATCAACCGCATTTGCACTGACGAACATCGATGATAAAAATGGGAAAGTAATGATTCAAAATACGAAGGCAAAAATATTTACTTTTTCATCTAAATCTGATGCTGATTTTAAAAGCAAAGCCCTTGAAAGTCATTTTGATTCAACATTAATGAAAATTGGGAATTCCGAAGTGTGGACCAATTTTACAGGAGGGTTTAATGTTTCAAATCTCACTGCTGTATATGCTGCATCTAGCCTTTGTGGTATTGATCAGGATGAAATATTAAAACAATTAAGTTTACTAACACCGGTGAGTGGCAGATTTGAAACCGTGAGAATTTTTGATATAACCGGAATTATTGATTATGCACACACGCCCGATGCACTAGAAAATATTTATAAAACAATCAACGAATTGAAATTAAAAGGCCAGGATCTTATCACAGTAGTTGGCGCAGGTGGTGATAGGGATAAAACGAAAAGGCCAATCATGGCAAAGCTTGCAGTCAAAAATAGTAACAAAGTCATTTTAACATCCGACAACCCCAGAACAGAGCCTCCTACAAGTATAATTGACGACATGGAAAGTGGGGTTGACCATGCTGAAAGAAAAAAGGTGTTAAGGATTACCGACAGGAAAGAAGCTATCAAGACTGCTTGCTTATTTGCCAAAAAAGGCGATATCATTTTAATAGCAGGAAAAGGTCATGAAACTTATCAGGAAATCAACGGTGTAAGAACTGATTTTGATGATAAAAAGGTTTTTATTGAACAAATGGAAATAATAAGGTCGTAATACAATTAGAAAAAATGTTTTATTATTTATTTAAATATTTACACGAAGTTAACTTCCCTGGTTCAGGAATGTTCCAGTATATTTCATTCCGGTCCGGATTGGCAATTATTACTTCACTTATTTTATCATTAATTTATGGAAAAAGGATAATCCTTTTGCTTCAGAAAAAGCAAATTGGCGAAGTAGTTCGTGATCTAGGCCTTGAAGGACAGTATAAGAAAATTGGAACTCCAACAATGGGCGGACTTATTATTATTATGTCTATTCTAATTCCAACCTTATTATTTGCCAAACTTGATAATATATATGTCATTTTAATGATAATCACTACATTATGGTTAGGGCTAATTGGATTTTTAGATGATTACATTAAAGTATTTAAAAAGAATAAAGCAGGCCTTTCAGGCAAATTTAAAATAATTGGCCAAATTGGCTTGGGACTCATTGTTGGTTTAACAATGTATTTAAATAGTGATATCGTAATTAGGGAAAAGCCAAAATTACATGATACATTAAGTACCCGTACCAGCGTGATGATTAATGCATTAAACGGAGAACCCAACCAGCAGATTGAAGAAACAGGAGTGAAATCGACCAAGACTACGATCCCTTTTATGAAATCACATGAATTTGATTATGGAGATCTTGTGGGATTTTTCGGCAAGTATAAAGGCGCCGCTGCATGGATTGTTTTTATATTGCTTACCATATTTATTATAACTGCGGTATCAAATGGAGCAAACCTCACTGATGGACTTGATGGATTAGCTACCGGGGTTTCAGCAATAAGTGTTGTAACTCTAGGGATCTTCGCCTATTTATCTGGTAATATTATTTATTCGAGTTACCTGAATATAATGTATATACCAGAAATTAGTGAATTGGTAATATTTGCAAGCGCTATTTTAGGTGCTACTATTGGATTTTTATGGTACAATTCATTCCCGGCACAGGTGTTTATGGGAGATACAGGCAGCCTTACCTTAGGTGGAATTATTGCTGTTTTTGCCATTTTGGTGCGTAAGGAATTATTGATTCCTCTTTTATGCGGTATTTTTTTAGTCGAAAACTTATCAGTAATGCTTCAGGTTTCTTACTTTAAATATACAAAAAGACGATTTGGCGATGGACGCCGGATATTCAAAATGGCACCCCTTCATCATCATTATCAAAAACTAGGTTATGCAGAGCCAAAGATTGTGACACGATTTTGGATTGTTGGGATTTTGTTGGCAATTGTAACAATTATTACACTTAAAATCAGATAGATAATATTTAGATAATTTCTATGAATAAAAAAATAAGCATATTAGGTGGTGGCGAAAGCGGAACCGGGGCTGCAGTTTTGGCAAAACTAAAGGGCTATGATGTTTTTTTATCTGATTTTGGGTCTATCCAACAAAAATACAAAGATCTGCTTGATAAACATTCAATTGAATGGGAGGAAAATAAACATTCGAACATTCGTATTGCCGAAGCTGATGAAATTGTTAAAAGCCCTGGAATACGCGATACAACTGAAATTATTCAATACTTGAAAAATAATGATAAACCAATAATTTCCGAAATTGAATTTGCATCGAGATATACCAAAGCAAAAAAGATTTGCATTACCGGAAGTAATGGAAAAACCACCACAACCATGCTTATTTACCATATTTTAAAAAAAGCGAATTTAAATGTTGGGTTGGCAGGCAATGTAGGTCAAAGCTTTGCATTGCAAGTTGCATATTCTGATTTCGATTATTTTGTAATTGAATTAAGCAGTTTCCAACTTGATTATATGTTTGATTTTAAGGCCGATATTGCTATTTTATTAAACATCACACCTGATCACCTCGATTGGTATAATTATAATTTTTCATTGTATGCGGATTCTAAATTTAGGATTACAAGAAATCAGGATAAAACCTGTTATTTTTTATACAATGCTGATGATAAGATAATTGTCGATAGATTAAAAAGCTTAAAAACAGAATCGGAATTCGTTCCATTCTCAATTTTTTCGGAAGTTAAAAATGGCGGTTTTCTGAGCGGGCCCAATATTATTATTAACCATAATACCAAATTTGAAATGAACATTTACGAGTTAGCATTACAAGGAAAACACAATGTATATAATTCTTTAGCTGCTGGATTATCTGCTAAAATATTGGATATTAAAAATCCACTGATTCGAGAGAGCCTTTCTGATTTTAAAGGAGTTGAGCACCGTTTGGAAAAATTCATTAAAGTTCATGGTATTTTGTTTATCAACGATTCAAAATCTACAAATGTTAATTCGTGCTGGTATGCTCTCGAAAGTATGGATAAAAAAACAGTTTGGATAGCCGGTGGTATTGATAAAGGTAATGATTATTCAATGTTAAGGGAATTGGTGAAAGAAAAAGTTATTGCAATAGTTGCACTTGGAAAAGATAATGCGAAAATTCATGAAGCTTTTGATGATGTTGTTGAAGTTATTGATGTTTTGTCCATGGAAGATGCCGTAAAAGCATCATACTATTTGGCAAAAGATGATGACATTGTTTTATTGTCGCCTGCTTGTGCCAGTTTTGATTTGTTCAAAAATTACGAAGACCGCGGCAGGCAATTTAAAGAATGTGTTAGAAAACTATAAAAGAATACTTCAAAATAATGAATGGGAAATAAAAATCATTTGGGTGTAGGAAATTCCAAAAAAAAACAATTAAATTAATAATTGAAATATAAGTGAAAGAAATTTTTTCAAAATATTTAAAAGGTGACCCGATAATTTGGACAGTTATAATATTTCTGAGTATTATTTCGATTCTTTCGGTATATAGTTCAATTGGCGCTATGGCTTATAAAAAGGCTGACGGAAGTGCTAATATTTTAATTATCAGGCATCTTGGGTTCTTATTTTTTGGGTTTGTTATTTTGTATATAGTACATCGGGTTCCTTACAATTTATTTTTTAGTTTATCTGATGTATTTGTTGCAGCCTCTGTTATATTATTAACCATTACATTTTTTGTTGGAGTATCGCACAATGATGCTACCCGCTGGTTGCAATTACCAGGGGTGGGCATTGAATTTCAAACATCGGATATCGCTAAATTTGCACTCATTATATATATCGCTAAAGTTTTATCTCAAAGTCAGAATGAGGATTCAAACAAAACTCTTGCTTTCTATAAAATAATGGCCGCTGTAATTATAATTTGTGGTTTAATTTTACCATCAAATTTTTCTACAGCATTTTTATTATTTGCTACTTCATTAATAATCATGTTTATAGGAAGGATTCCCATGAAAATTCTTTTTATATTCATTGGTATTCTGGTATTTTTTGTCGTTGTTATTTTTCTAATAGCAAGCTTTTCTCCTGATTTAATGGGCAGATCCGGAACTTGGATGAACCGGGTAATGAATATTTGGGATAATTATCAGGCTAATTTAGCTAAAACTGCTATTTCTTCATCCGGCTGGTATGGTAAAGGTCCTGGAAACAGCATTGTCAGATATATTTTGCCACAGGCATCTTCCGATTTTATTTTTGCCATCATTATTGAAGAATGGGGATCATTGGTTGGAATACTGGTACTTGCATCTTATTTGGTATTATTGTATCGCACAGGAGTAATTGTAAAAGCTAGTTCGCGAACATTTCCTGCATTTTTAGCCATAGGGCTTACAGTAAATATTGTTTTTCAGGCATTGGCCAATATGGCAGTAGCTGTCAATTTAGTTCCGGTTACAGGACAACCACTCCCACTCGTTAGTTGGGGCGGAACATCGATTGTGTTAACTTTTGGAGCTTTGGGAGTTATACTCAGTATAAGCAGAAGCCTTGATAAGCAAAAAATTGAAGATCAAAAGGTAAGTGTCGAAAACGTAAATCAAAATAATTAAATGGCAACTAAACGAATAATAATAAGTGGAGGTGGAACCGGAGGACATATTTTTCCGGCAATTGCAATTGCAAATGCAATTAAAGCGATTGATCCACAAACCAATATTTTATTTGTTGGAGCCGAAGGAAAAATTGAAATGCAAAAAGTTCCGGCGGCAGGTTATCCAATTATAAGTCTTCCAATTAGAGGATTTGAGAGAAAATTTACCTTTAAAAACCTTCAGGTTTTGGTAGGTTTGATTAAAAGTTTGATTAAATCGCGAAGTATAATCAAAGAATTTAAACCTGATGTTGTTATTGGTGTTGGCGGTTATGCTAGCGGTCCTGTTGTTTATATGGCAAGCAGAAAAAATATACCAACGTTGTTGCAGGAACAAAATTCATATGCAGGTATAACAAATAAACTCCTCGCAAAGAGGGCAAAAAGAATTTGTGTGGCTTACGACGGAATGGAGAAATTCTTTGATCCAAAAAAAATAATTAGAACAGGAAATCCGGTACGAAAAGATCTTTATTCCAAAAAAATAAGTAAAGAACAGGCATGTGATTTTTTTAATCTTGATATTTCGAAAAAAACAATCCTGATTCTTGGCGGCAGTGGTGGCGCACGAACAATAAATGAAGCGGTTATTAAACAGCTTGAAATTATAGAAAAATCAGGGTTGCAGGTTGTTTGGCAAACAGGTAAGTTCTATTATCAAAAATCAATTGAGGCTACAAAAGAATGTACAAACAGCAATATTAAAATTTTTGATTTTATAAACGAAATGGACTATGCTTTTGCAATAGCTGATGTAGTGGTTACCAGGGCAGGAGCAGGCACTATTTCTGAACTTTGTTTGTTGGCAAAACCTTCAATTCTGGTTCCATCGCCTAATGTAGCTGAAGATCATCAGACAAAAAATGCATCGGCTTTGGTTGAAAAAATGGCAGCAATTTTAATAAATGATAAAAATGCTGCAAATGAACTTGTTCCAAGAGCAATTATGCTTGCTAAAAACGAAATAGAGATGAAAATGCTTAGCGAAAATATTTCTAAATTGGCAATTCCTGATTCAGATCATATTATTGCAAAAGAAATTTTTAAACTTTGCGAATAACTATTTTCATTTTATTAAAATATAAGGATTCATTATTTGTTGATTTTCAGTAAATTATAAGTAAAACCAAAATTGAGCTGAAAATTTAACGACTGAAAACTAAATAATTATTATAAAAATATACATTAAACTTGACAAATTGTATTTAATTATATAATTTTACATTTAAATCAGCTTAATATTGACTGATAATTGACAATAAATTAGAAGAAAATATCCATTAAAATAATTATTAACTGGATATTATAATTTTGAATAAAAAAATAATTAGATTTTAACGATATTGAAAAATAAAATATAAACTGATGAAAACTTCAACAAACCCTTCGGCAATAAAAATTTCCTCCAACCTGATAGTTGTGTTTTTTCTTTCATTAATCATGGTTTCGTGTAATAATAAAGTTGGTAAAAATCAGACCGTTAATTATTCAGAAAATGGTATAAAACTTAGCAGTAAACTTGTTTCGGTTAACGAAGATTTAGATTCCATCATTGATGCGCAGGATTTTCAAAAAGAATTGATTAAAATCCTGAATGATGTTTCACCAGAAACTTATATTATGAAAGTGGGTCAGGACAAAAAAGAAAACCAGATGGAACATTTTTACACATTAAATGCTTTTCGAAGTCTTGAAAAAGTTTTCATAGCCTATAATTTACAGCTTGATGCAAATATTTCGACACAGGCTTCTGATTTGAAAGATAAAATTAATGTAGCTTGCAATGCATTGGATTCTGTTAATTTGAGCGAAACCTTAAAACTTAATAACGAAAAAATCAAACTAATTGTTAATAGCAATAAATTTAGGGTGGATGAAACCATTTTTCAGTTAACTAATTTATATAGCCAATTCTGGGGTGATGAAGGACAGAAATGGATTGCTTTTCTTGAAACTAATCATGAAACAATAAGAAAGGGAATTGAATCAATTTCGGTAACGGCATTTAATACCGAAAAAATCAAGGACCTTGTTGATGAACCTTACGCCAATGGTGCTGTTTTGGCCAATCTTTATAAATTGAAACTGATAAAGGAAAATCAGCAATTTACAAAAGACCTTGAAAACAATATTAATGCAATTTCGGATGCTTTTAATGTAATGCTTCAAATACAGGGTGAGTTAATGAAAAGGACCAGAAGCGAAACGAAAATTCAGGAATTAAATAGTTCATTGGAGCTTTTATTAATCAACTAATTAAAATTAAAGTGGATATAAAATCGGCACATAAGGTTTATTTTGTTGGCATAGGAGGCATTGGTATGAGTGCGCTTGCCAGGTATTTTAAACACTTGGGAAAAGATGTTGCCGGATATGATCGGACTCCTAGTTCAATTACTGACCAATTGCAAAAGGAAAATATCATTGTCCATTTTAATGATGGTATAGATAATATCCCAGCAGGATTTGGGAATTCGCCAGCAACCACATTGGTCATTTATACACCAGCCATTCCGTCAAATCATGCCGGATTTAACTATTTCAAGAATTCAGGTTTTCAATTATTTAAACGTTCTGAAATATTAGGGCAGATTACCTTAAATTACAAGACCATTGCTGTAGCCGGAACTCATGGAAAAACTTCTGTATCAACCACAGTTGCTCATTTGTTAAAACAATCTCCCCTTGATTGTCTGGCATTTTTAGGTGGCATTTCAAAAAATTACAATACAAATCTTATTCTGCCATTAAAGCCTGATTTTGAAAGTAATCTGGCTGTTGTTGAGGCTGACGAATTTGATAGATCGTTTCTTAAACTTAATCCGTCAATTGCACTCGTTACTTCAATGGATGCTGATCATCTTGATATTTATGAGAATAAAGAAAATGTTGTCGACTCTTTTAATCAATTTGTAAAGAAGATTGAACCAAAAGGCAAATTAATTTATAAAAAAGACCTAAATTTGCGTCATGAAAATCTTCCTGAATTTCATTATACATATTCGTTAATTGAAAAGGCAGATTTTTATGCTATCAATTTGAAAATGAGTAATGAAGGATTGTATTCTTTTGATTTGGTTACACCTTTTGGTACAATGGATAATCTGAAATCAGGAGTGCCAGGAAAAACCAATGCAGAAAATGCTGTTGCAGCTGCTTCACTGGCATGTTTGGCCGGTCTTGGGGAAGATTTGATCAGGGAAAATCTAAAATCGTTTACAGGAGTGAACCGCCGATTCGATTTTCAGATAAATACAGAGCATTTGGTGTATGTTGATGATTATGCGCATCATCCCGAAGAATTAAAAGCATTTATTGGTTCAATGAAAGAGATATTTCCGGAGAAAAAAATTACAGGAATTTTTCAACCTCATTTGTTTACAAGAACACGCGATTTTGCCGATGAGTTTGCAAAAAGTTTGGATTTGCTTGATGAATTAATACTTCTGGAAATTTATCCTGCGAGAGAAGAACCAATTAAAGGTGTTACTTCAAATATTATTTTTGATAAAATGAAATTAAAAGCAAAATCAATATGTCCGGTTGAGGATCTGATTCCATATTTATCAGATAAAAAGATAGAAGTCCTTTTAACTATGGGAGCAGGAAATATTTCGCAAAAAGTTGAGGATATAAAAAAATTATATAGTAAGAATTGAAAAGATATATTGCCATATCGTTTTGGGTAATTGCCGGTATCTATTTATTGGTTGTACTTGGATTTGTTATTACAAAACAAAATCAGGAAATCTGCACCAGTGTTCAGGTATTTGTTCAGGATACTCTGGAGCTTCAATTTATAAATGATAACGACGTGCTTGATTTGTTGGAATCCGGAGGGACTCGTGTTTTAAATGAACCAATCAACAAGCTGAACATAGCTGAAATCGAAAGGAAAATCAATAAAATTCCATATGTAAAGCATGCCGAGGTTTTTAAAAAAATTAACGGTCAGTTGGTTGTACAGGTTGAGCAGCGCATTCCGGTTGTACGGGTAATCAATAAAAGTGACAAAGGATATTATATTGACCAGGAAGGCTATTTAATGCCAATCAGCAAAAAAGTTACAGCCCGGTTAATTGTTGCCAACGGAGATATTGATTTTAGGCCAGATTTTGATACCATCAACAACATATTTGACAAAAGATTTGATAAGAGTCAACGGGTTAAAGTATTAAGAGATATTTACACGCTAGCTACATTTATTCATTCCGACAAATTTTGGGATGCTCAAATGCAACAAATTTTTATTACGCCAAACCACGAAATTGAATTGGTGCCATTGGTTAGCAATCAAATTATAGTTTTTGGTACTATCGATAATGTTCCTGAAAAATTCAGAAATCTTGAAGTAGTCTATAAGCGTGGTTTCACAGCTAAAGGATGGAATAATTATAAAGAGATAAACCTGAAGTTTAAGAATCAGGTGGTTTGTGTTAAATAAGAATAATTTCAAAATCGAAATAAAAGAGAAATTTTTATAAAATACCAGATATTAACATCAGCGAATCAAGTGAAATGATGGAAAACGAAAAGTACATAGCAGCAGTAGATATTGGTACAACAAAGATTGTTGCTATCATTGGGGCTGTCACAGAAGATGGAAAAGTGAGAGTGTTGGGAATGGGCAAGAGCGTTTCAAAAGGTGTTAAACGCGGAGTAGTTTTAAATATTGAAGAAACGGCTACTGCTGTTCAGGAAGCTGTTTATCAGGCCCAATTGGAATCAAAACTCACTTTTAATGAAGTTTATGTAGGCATTGCAGGTCAGCATATAAAAAGTATGAAAAACCGGCATTCAAAATATATACAATCAAAGGATAATGAAATAACCCAAACAGATCTGGATGAGCTTTTAAATGATATGCACAATATCGCACTTGATGCCGGTGAAGAAATTATTCATGTGATTCCTCAAAATTATACGGTTGATAATGAAAGTGGTGTTAAACAACCGGTTGGTATGTTCGGGAAAAGGCTTGAAGCCAATTTTCATATCGTTGTAGGAGAAATTTCATCTGCCAAACATATTTATAAATGTATTGAACGTGCTGGTTTAAAAGTAAAAAAAATGATATTGGAGCCAATTGCTTCAGCATCAGCAGTATTAACAACCGACGAAAAAGAAGCAGGTGTGGCAATGGTCGACATAGGTGGTGGAACCACAGATGTTGCCATTTATTATGATGGAATATTGAGACACACTGCCGTAATCCCCTTTGGAGGAGATGTAATTACACGCGACATCAAAGAAGGTTGTTCAATTCTGCAGCGCCATGCCGAAAAAATAAAAATTCAATTTGGCACTGCTTTAGGTGATGCCGCTCCTGAAGATATGGTTGCAATACCAGGGATTTCTGGCAGAGAGCCCAAAATGGTTTCGTTGAAATATTTGTCTAAAATTATTCAGGCCAGGATGGAAGAAATTATCGATCAGGTTTCGTATGAAATTGACAATTCAGGTTTTGCAAATAAACTAGGTGCGGGTATAACAGTAACCGGTGGTGGTGCACTTTTAAAGCACATAAGGCAACTCATTACATATAAAACCAGTCAGGATGTACATATTGGATATCCAAACCGTTGCTTGTTAATCGACAATCCCGATATTAATTTGCCCATGTTTTCGACCAGTATTGGACTGCTTTTAAATGGATATATGCTCGAAAAAGAGTCCGGAAAACAAGTTACGGTGAAAGAGCCGGTTGCAAATTTAGTTGAAGAGGAGATTGAAGAGGAAGATAATACCGAAGAAAATATAAAGAAGGAAGACAATTTAATAAATAAGTTCAAGGAAAGATTTCATAATCTTTTTGACGATAAAGATCAAAAAATGTAATTATTTTAAATTAAAATAAACCATATCATAAATAAGAATAATATGGAAAACTTGATGCCCTTTGATTTGCCAATGGAAAAAGGATCTTATATAAAAGTGATAGGAGTTGGCGGTGGTGGAAGCAATGCTGTGAGCCATATGTTTAAGCAGGGAATTACTGATGTAGATTTTATTATCTGCAATACTGATCAACAGGCACTTGTAAACAGCCCAGTCCCAATTAAAATTCATCTTGGGCAAACACTTACAGAGGGCTTGGGTGCAGGAAACAAACCTGATCGTGGAAAAGAAGCTGCAATTGAAAACCTTGATGATGTTTTAAAAGTTTTAAACAATAACACCAAAATGGTTTTTATAACTGCAGGAATGGGTGGCGGAACCGGTACCGGCGCTGCTCCTGTAATTGCAAAAGCTGCTAAAGATCTTGGAATCTTAACTGTAGGAATTGTGACAATTCCTTTCAGATTTGAAGGAAAACGGCGGATTGATCAAGCAATAAGCGGAGTTAAGGAAATTAGCAAGCATGTTGATTCATTGCTAGTTGTAAATAACGAAAGGCTTCGCGAAATTTATGGAAACCTAGGCATTACTGAAGCTTTTTCAAAAGCGGATGATGTTTTAACCGTTGCCGCTAAGGGTATTGCAGAAATCATTACTAAAAAAGGCCATGTAAACGTCGACTTTGCCGATGTTAAAACAGTAATGGCCAATAGTGGCGTGGCAATTATGGGTTCTGCATCTGCCGAAGGTGATGGGCGTGCGTTAAAAGCCATTGAGCAGGCACTCAATTCGCCATTGCTCAATAATAATGACATAACCGGTGCTAAAAATATTCTGTTAAACATTTCATGTGGCGAAGTTGATTTAAAGGCTGATGAATTGAATGAAATTAGCCAATTTGCTCAGGAATCTGCAGGTCATACTGCTGATATTATCTGGGGATACAACCAGGATATGTCACTTGATAAAAAGATCAATGTTACCATTATTGCAACTGGTTTTGAAACAGATGCTATTCCCGAATTATATGTTCAGAAACCGATTAGCCGAAAAGTAGTTGAGATAGAATCAAAGAAAGATGACATTACCAGGGAATTTCAAAACGATGCAAACTTATTTTTAGATGATATCGAATTTGAAGTTACGCATACCAAAGACGAAATGAAAGTTGTTTCGCCAACACAAACTTTCAAGAGTGAAATTGCACCCGAAATTATTGAGGAAGAGTTTATTACAACTGCAGTTGAAAAACCAAAACCTGAAACGATAAAACGCGAAAATACGCAGGACGAGGAAGATAGAGTCCGGAAAGCACTTGAACGAATGAGGCTAATGGAAAACATGAAGCAAAAAAACGTTTACAGAAACAAAAAGTTGGAACAAAGTGCCCAATCCATTGACGAACTAGAGAACGAACCAGCTTATAAAAGAAGAAATACAGAGCTAAGTCAGGAACAAAGCTATAAAGGCAAAGAAATTTCGAGGTATACTTTGTCTGATGATGATGATGATTTGGATTTGTCAGAGAATTCTTTTTTGCACGATAATGTGGACTAGAAGACAATAGTAATTAGGCAATATTCAATAACAATATTCAATTGTAAATAATCAATAAAAAATGAACCTTACAGATAAAATTAACAACGACATCAAAGAGGCCATGAAAGCCAAACAAGCAGATCGCTTAATGGCACTCAGGGCTGTAAAAAGCGAAATATTGCTTGCACAAACTTCAGAGGGTGCTTCTGATACTCTTAGTGCGGAGACCGAAATTAAAATTTTACAAAAAATGGTCAAGCAAAGAAAAGATTCTGCCGAGATGTTTTTAAAATCAGGCCGTCAGGATTTATATGAAAAAGAAGCCAACGAAATTCAGTATATCGAATGCTATCTTCCTGCCCAGTTATCTGACGAGGAGCTAACCAGTATCATTAAAAAAGTAATTTCGGAAACCGGAGCAAGTTCAATAAAAGATATGGGGAAAGTAATAGGCCTGGTAACCAAAGAAGTTAGCGGTAGGGCTGAAGGAAAAGTAATTGCACAAAAAGTAAAAGAAATTTTGGGGTAAGGATATAAAATGAATTAAATTTATCTTAACATCATAGTTTGATTAGGAATCATTAAGAATCATTATAAATAGCCACGCATTGCGGGGCTTTTTTATTTAAGACATTTGTAGCTACAAACGGATCTTGATATAAACTTCTTTACAAATATAAACTTTTATTCAACTTCAAATTGTATATCTTTGAATTGTAGGTTATATGCAATGTTGCTATTCATTTAAACAATTATT
This sequence comes from Bacteroidota bacterium, assembly GCA_025361565.1. GTDB lineage: Bacteria > Bacteroidota > Bacteroidia > Bacteroidales > NBLH01 > NBLH01. The sequence continues at coordinate 177,098 of JANYKN010000126.1, forward strand.
TAAATATTTCAAAAACCAATTAAAAACAATAATTATGAAAAAGAGAATTCTATTTGTAGTAAGTGTTCTTTTTGGACTCATGTTCCTCAATGCAGGAATGAATAAATTTTTCAATTATATGCCTATGCCTAAAGATCTTCCAGAGAATATGGTGAAATTTATGGCTGCTTTTATGGAAATAGGCTGGCTGATGCCGCTGGTTGCAGTTGCTGAAATTATAGGAGGAATACTTTTTATGATTCCTAAATTAAGAGCACTTGGCGCAATAGTTATTTTTCCGGTTATGGTTGGAATAATTTTAACTCATATATTTATCGAACCTTCAGGACTTCCATTGGCCATTGCATTGCTGGCAATAAACCTTTGGGTAATTATTGAGAACCGTGAAAAATACCTGCCAATGATAAAATAGAGTATATTGCAAATTGATAATTAATTTTTCCTTCTTTGAGAATGATTTATCTAATGATGGGTTGTTTTTACATCTTTTATTTGGTTGGAAATAATCTATTTTCGATTATTAAATGCGGGGTGACTAGGTAGTATCTGTGTTTTTTATCTCAAGGGCAAGGATAAGAAATAAGAAATGCCATTGGATAATTTATTCTAAATTCTAAGAATTATAAATTAACTTTAGATTTTAACAAAGTTTTGATCTAGCTTGGATTTTAATACAGCCCAACATTATGATTCACCAAGAATTCCTGAATCGCACAATCGAAAAACTAAAGCACGATGATTATGCAATTGGCTTGGCTGTTGCCGGTTCGTATATTACCAACGAAATTGATGAATTTTCCGATTTGGACTTGGTTTTGGTAACGAGCCAAAAAGTAGCTCCCGAATTTAATAAAATGAATGATTATGCGCTCCAATTTGGCAATTTGTTAAATGCTTTTACGGGTGAACATGTTGGAGAACCGAGGCTTTTAATTTGTCTTTACAATGAACCATTGTTGCATGTTGATATAAAATTTTTAACCACTGACGAATTTTTTCACCGGATCGAAAATCCCGTAATTGCCTGGGAAAGAGATAATATACTTTCAAACATTGAAAAATCGACAAGCTTTCAATTCCCTTTTCCAAACTATCAATGGATTGAAGATCGATTTTGGATCTGGATTCATTATACCTGTCAGAAAATAGGTCGTGGAGAATTATTTGAAGCTCTTGATGCGACTTCTTTTTTGAGAGTAAATGTTATTTCATCTTTATTGCAATTACGAAATAATAAACTACCAAGAGCATTGCGAAAAGTCGAAAAACTTTTAAAGGAGAAAGATTTAGAACTTTTAAAAGGAACAATTGCCTGTTATAGTAAGGAATCAATCATTGAAAGCCTTGTTAATATTGTTAATTTATATATTGAATTAAGAAAAGATTTATTCAGAGCTGATGTTGAAATAAGGATCAAAACAGAAAAAGCGGTAATGACTTATTTTGAATTGATTAGGAATAATTAGACTAACTATGGAGTTATCCTTGGAGAATTTAATATTGGCTGAGATTAGGTTGGGTTTTATTTCTCTCTGTTTGCATTGAAATGTTAGATTTTTTTTTTTAAAGATGTTATGTCGCTGTAAACAATTGAGGAGCTATTCTATAAAGTTACTATGCAAGGCATTTATTATCAGCATTTGGCGATCGATGCAGCTGAAAATGAAATAGGTCTTGGAAATATCGATAAGGAGAAAATTGAAAAACTGATGCAAGAATATACCGGTGCAAAGAGAAATAATCAATAGAACAATTTGCAAACTAATGTCACTGGAGTGTGTCCTTCCTTTGTTTTTACAACAAATTGATTTCACAATTATCTTTCAAAATAGCAGCAATAATGTTTTAATACTAATGCTACGAATAGATAAAAAATAAACCTAAGCTGCATAATAAAACTTTTAGCCTAACTGTTACCAACTTAATAGAAAAACCAATTAATTTCAATGATATGAACCAACTAAAAAAAACAATTTCCCCCATCTTTTTAGCCACCATTTGGATTAGTTTATCCGAATTTGTCAGAAATGAATTCTTAGTAAAATCATTCTGGATAAAGCATTACCAGGATCTTGGACTTACTTTCCCATCGGAATCAATGAATGGAGCCGTTTGGGGAATTTGGTCACTATTATTCGCTGTTGCAATTTTTATCATTTCCAAAAAATTTGACACAATGCAAACAACTTTCCTTTCGTGGTTTGTGGCTTTTGTATTGATGTGGACAGTTATTGGCAATTTGGGAGTGTTGCCTTATGGCCTGTTATTATATGCAATTCCATTAAGTTTGCTAGAATCATTTGTCGTTACTTTAATTATAAAAAGCTTTCAGAAAAAACAATTACTATCATAAAAAATATATTAACGAAGAAGAAAAGTAGCTTCCTTTTATTAATTTAGAGCATCAATTCTGAAACTGTCATTAACCAATGGATGTGTTGTCAACATTAACAAAACTGAATATGATTAAAATTATAAGAACTGATTCAGACAATAAGGATTTTATTGATCTTGTAAGTTCTCTCGATGCTTATTTAGCTGAAATAGATGGCGAGGATCATTTATTTTATGCCAAATTAAATAAAATTGCCAAAATGAAATATGTAGTCGTTGCTTACGAAAATGAAAAAGCAGTAGGCTGTGGTGCAATTAGAGAGAATGATCCAAACACAATGGAAATTAAACGGATGTACACCGTACCTGAAAATAGGGGGAAAGGAATTGCCACCAAAGTTTTAATGGAATTGGAATTATGGGCAACTGGATTATCTTACCAAACGTGTATCCTGGAAACAGGAAAAGGACAACCAGAAGCAATTGGACTCTACAAGAAAAACGGATACCTGATTATTCCAAATTATGGACATTATATTGATGTTGAAAATAGCATTTGCTTTAAAAAAGATTTAAAATATTGAGCCATGCAGTATATAATTTTGCTGAGATAAATTTGTTATTAAACAAAGCATCCCTGAAAAACGTTTTATCGGTTCTATTAAATTACTCAATTTTGATCATAAAAAATCACTAACATTTTAAATCAAAAATTATGAAATACAATTTATTGGGAAACACCGGCTTAAAAGTATCGGAACTTTGTCTGGGAACCATGACATTTGGTGGACGTGGATTTTGGACTGCCATAGGAACGCTTGCACAAGATCAGGTCAACGTACTTGTAAAACAATCCATTGACGGTGGAATTAACTTTATAGATACAGCAAATGTTTATAGCGAAGGATTAAGCGAACAAATGACTGGGCAAGCCATTCGTGATTTGGGATTAAAGCGCGAAGATTTGGTAATTGCTACAAAGGTCCGTGGACAAATGGGTCAAGGGCCAAACAGTTCAGGTTTAAGCCGCAAGCATATTTTACAACAGGCTAACGAAAGTCTTTCGCGTTTAAAAATGGATTACATCGATCTGTATCAAATTCATGGTTTTGACCCACTTACTCCGTTGGAAGAAACCCTTGAGGCATTGGACTTATTGGTGAAAAGTGGCAAAGTACGATACATCGGATGCAGCAATCTGGCTGCCTGGCATATTATGAAAGCCCTTAGTATTTCGGCACAAACACATTTGAATAAGTTTGTTTCACTTCAGGCTTATTATACCATTGCAGGACGAGATTTGGAGCGTGAAATAGTTCCATTGCTATTGGATCAAAAAGTAGGCTTAATGGTTTGGAGCCCTTTGGCTGGTGGACTGTTGAGCGGAAAATACAGCCGCAATATCGATGCAAAAGAAGGTCGCCGTGCAAACTTCGACTTTCCTCCTGTAAATAAGGAAAAAGCATATGACATTATTGAAGTAATGCAAAGTATTGCGGATAACAAAAAAGTAACTGTTGCGCAAATTGCGTTAGCCTGGTTATTGATTCAACCGGCTGTTTCAACAGTGATTATTGGTGCCAATAAACCCGAGCAGTTAAGCGATAATTTAAATTCTGTAAATGTCCAATTCTCGATTGAAGAACTAAGCAAACTAAACGAAATCAGCAAACTAAACCCTGAATATCCAGGTTGGATGATTGAACGGCAGGGTGGAGATAGAAAATAATGGTTTTTTACAATATGCCTTTCTGGTTTTGGAAACCTGAAAGGCATAATCTGGCTTTGCGTAAATTAAATATTATGAAGAGAAACAAATTCCTTATATTAATAATGTTTGCGTCATTAAAAGTATTCAGTCAATCACCAGTTTATGAATGTAAAATATATTCAAATAGCAGAGGGCATGATTTGAATGTGAATGCAGATATCTATTTTGATTCAATTAAAAACGAAAAATTATTAGTAGTAAAAGTTGATGATAATGAGGATAATAAATTGTATAATTACTTAATTGACACAAGAGGTGGTTCAATTACTATCGCAAGCTATGGTGCAGATGGTTTTAATGGAAGTGATGGAAGTGATGGCTCCAACGGATCAGACGGACTATCCGGTTTTCCAAATTCCGAATCTCAGACGATATCCGATAACGATGGTAATTTAGTTACTGTCTATGTAACTGTTCAAGGCCCTGGCGGTGCTGGTAGTGACGGTGGCGATGGTCAAAGTGGCGATAATGGAGGCAATGGTTGTGATGGTGGAAATATTAGTATTACCTATACTAAATTAGCTGCGCCCTATCTTTATATAATTAAAGCCTTCAGTATTGCTGGTGCCGGAGGCAGAGGAGGAAGCGGTGGCAAAGGAGGCAAAGGTGGAAGTGGAGGTCAGGGAAATCCCTGTGGGAATTCAGGAAATAATGGTCATGATGGTTTTTCAGGTTCGAACGGTGCTATTGGTAAAGAAGGGGAAATATACTTTATGCCCGTTCAATTGCATTAAAAAATTGGTTAATATTCATCTTTCTTAAATATAGGTTTGATACATCAGAATTATTTGAATAAGCACCTAAGTAATTGCAGGGATTCACGAAATCGATTAATCAATTAATAAACTCATAATAATTTCATATATTAGTAAATTAAAATAAATATCACTTCATACCAATAAATCCAATATGAAAATAACTTTGTATGGAGCAGCCGGCGATGTGACCGGTTCTGCTTATTATATTCAAACAGAATTAGCATCTTTTCTCATTGATTTTGGAACTTTTCAAGGCAGTAAAGAAGAGAATTCTCATAATAGCATATTTCCACCAATAGATTGCACAAAACTGAATGCGGTATTGTTAACACATGCCCATCTTGACCATTCAGGCCGTTTGCCGTTGTTAACAAAACGAAATTATTCAAACCCCATTTATGCTACTCCTTCCACAATTGAATTGGCTGAACTGATTTTGCTCGATTCAGTAAAAGTACAAACAAGTGAACAGGAACGAATAAACCGCAAAAGAACTAAAATGGGGCTTCAACCAGAAGAAATGCCTTATTCAGAATCTGATGTTCAGCAAGTTTTAAAACTCTTTAAGCCTATCCCATATAATCAATCTTTTGAAATTGCTCCCGGTTGCAATATCAGGGCACACGAGGCTGGTCATATTTTAGGCTCGGTGAGTTATGAGTTAACCGTAAATGAAAATGGTTCTCAAAAAGTAATAGTATTTTCAGGTGACATTGGCCCTTATGATATGGCAATTATTCAGGATCCGATGCCATTTATAAAGGCTGATTTGGTTTTTATGGAATCAACTTATGGTGATAGAGATCATAAATCACAGGATGATACCTTAACCGAAGGGATCGAATTAGTGAAAAAAGCAATAAAAAATAAAGGTAAGATTCTAGTTCCTGCATTTGCTATTGGAAGAACACAAGAATTGTTATACTATATGGCACGCGCAGTTGAAAGCGACAATTTGCCTACAATACCTATTTATCTTGACAGCCCAATGGGCATTGAAGCTTCAGAAATCTATGTTAAACACACAGAATTGTATGATGATGAAGCATTGGATCTTTTAAAAAGAGGTATAATAAAAGGAGATTTATCGGGTATACATGTTTCAAAAACATCGGACGAATCAAAAGCGCTCAACAGTATCGATGGGCCATGCATGATTATTGCAGGATCGGGAATGTGCAATGCGGGCCGAATCATGCACCATCTAAGGAATAATTTGCCAAATCCCCAAACTTCTTTGATGATTACAGGATACCAAGGCGAAGGAACTCTTGGTAGAAGACTTTTAGATGGAGCCAAAACAGTAAGAATTTTTGGTGAAGATATTGCCGTTAATGCTGAGGTTCACTCACTTAACGGATTAAGCGCCCATGCAGGCCAAAGCGATTTGTTGCGTTGGTTCGACAGAATTGCATCCACACATCCAAAACTGGTACTGTCACACGGCGAAGATCGTTCAAGAATTCCATTGGCAGAGATTATAGAGAAAAAATATGGAATCAAAGCTATTTTGCCTAAGTTTGGCGACGTAATTACATTATAGTGAATTGATATTTTTTGAAAATATTTAGTTAATTTATTCATCGAACTAAGAAGTGTGGACAAGAATTAGGTATTCACATTGTTATTATGTTTAATTTTTTAATGATGAAGGAAAATACATTTTCACAAAAATTGCGTTACACGGCCGATAACTTTATTTCTAAAGGTTCAGTGAGTATCTTGCTGGGATTGGGAATAATTTCGATGGGAGGAATTCTAATAGTTGCTTTAGTATCACTGGCAATGAATATGGATCCGTCGAAAAGTTTTTTTGATATGATTTGGATGTCGCTAATGGCAACATTTCAATCCAATTCCGTTCCTTTTACTCCGGCGCAGGGAAATGAGGAAGCCATTGCGTATATTATTCCTATGTTGTTGGTTACATTTCTTGGTTTTTTAGTTGTAAGTATTGTTATTGGTGCTGTTTCAAACGGATTAGAGCGTAAAATTGAATCTTTGCGTAAAGGTAAATCTTTGGTAGTTGAAAAGAATCATTTTGTTATTCTTGGATGGTCGGAACAAATATTTACAATTATTTCTGAATTAGGGATGCATGCAAAGGAAATAAATGAAAAACATTGTGTTGTGATTATGGGTGACAAAGATAAAGTAGAGATGGAAGATGAAATTAAGACTAAAGTTGGCCATACTGAAAAATTACGGGTAGTTTGCCGCAATGGTAATGCTATTGAACATGCTGATTTGAAAATCGTAAATCTTGACAACTCCAGATCTATAATCTTGCTCACACCGGATGGAACTGAAGATCCAGACTCTCAGGTGATAAAAACTATTCTGGCGATTACAAAAAATCAAAATCGAAGAAAAGAACCTTATAGCATAATTGCCGAAATGCGCGATGCAAAAAAAGCTGCTTTGGCCAAAATTGTGGGGAAAGACGAAGTTGAAATTATTTTAATCAGAGATTTTGTATCTAAAATAATTGCCCAAACTTATAGGCAGAAAGGACTTTCGGTAGTTTATACCGAGCTGCTGGAATATACAGGTACCGAAATCTATTTTAAAAATGAACCAGCTTTGATAGGGCAAACATTTAAAGATATTTTGTTTAAATATGAGCATAGTTCTGTTTTAGGTGTTTTCAATTCAATAACAAAGAAGATAATTCTCAATCTTCCAATGGATAGCATTTTTGGAAAGGATGATCAACTCATTGCTATTTCTGAAGGTGAACATTCAATTCTGCTTTCTGGAAAAAATGAAAGCGATTATAATATTGAAAAAAACTTGATTGTTGATTTCCCTGAAAGTCCATTTCTTCCAGAAAAAATTCTTATTTTGGGATGGAATAGCAAGATAATCCGCATTATCAATGAGCTTGATAATTATACTTCTGCAAAGTCCGAACTTCTTGTTGTGGCAAATTTCAGTGATGGTAAGGAAATACTGAAAAAAGATTGCAACAAGATAAAAAACATGAATATTGAATTCACCTGTGCTGATACAACTGAAAGGAGTGTACTTGATCGTTTGTTGGAAAAACCATATTCACACCTTATCTTACTTTGTGATGAAGATCAGGATATACAGGTAGCAGATTCAAAAACCATGGTAACACTTCTGCACCTGCGTGATATTAAAGATAAAACAGGTAAGCATTTTTCAATTGTAAGTGAAATGAGGGACATTAGAAACCGCAATCTGGCTGAAGAAGCTGATGCAGTTGATGATTTTGTTGTGAGTGGAAGCCTGATTAGCTTGTATATTACTCAATTATCTGAAAATAGATACCTTAATGCAGTATTCGAAGATTTATTTGATCCAAACGGTTCCGAAATATATTTGAAATCAGCATCTAACTTTGTAAAATTAAATACTGATGTCAGTTTTTTTACGGTTTTGAAAGCTGCTGCAGACAAAGGTCAGGTTGCTATTGGCTACAAAATTGAAAATAAAATAGTTAACGATAATCCAGAAAAAAACCATGGAATTGTAATTAATCCATTTAAAACAGATAAAATAAAATTCACCGAACAGGATTGTATCATATTACTGGCGCCTCATCAGGTTGTTAGCTGATGCAAAATTGTTATCTCATTAAAAGATAGTTTCTTCATTTATGTATCAAAACTTTTGTTGAATTGAAGCTTCTATTTTTGGTACTTCAATTTTCGGGTTTCCGTTTTTTGGTGCTTCAATATTTTGTATTTCAAATTTTTGCATCTTTATTTTGTATTCATTCACTTGGTGCATAAATGCTTCAAAACGTGTATCAACACCAATGTTTCCATGACCGTCATAGGCAAAATTCTCCCAGGGTAATCCATTGTGGTTTTTCCTCAAATTACTGGAAACGGTACAATTGATAGTTCCAGGCATACAAGTAAACGGTAGAATATTTACAACACCAGAAATGTGTTTTTCTGCAAGCAATACGGCTGTACCAATTGCCAAAGGAGGATCTCCGTCATAATCTTTGTGGATATATTCACCGCAATGCTCAAGCATTTCTTCTACTTCAACCTCTTGGGCAAGTTTATAAATACTTGGAAGGCTTCCCGTAATTTTCTTTTCAATTGCTTTTTGAAAAAATCGCTGAATTTTTGCTTTAACAAGATTCTTAACATCACCTTTCCATCTACTGTCGCGGATAAATCGTATTGTTGAATAATTTACCCATTCGGCAAAAGGAGCCATAAAAGTTTCTGCTCCTAAATCTTCAAGCCGTTTTACCAAATAATTTGAGCAGTATGGGTTGTCCCGCATAAAAATTTCACCAACTATTGCCACAACAGGCTTTTTGATAGAATTGTCAATTGAAACCGCTTGGAAATCAATTGCAGCCTTTTTTAATGTTCCAGTAATGTTTTTACTTCCATTCTCAACACATTTTATAATTGCATTTAAATGTTTTTCATAAACTTTATCCGAAGTTCCTTTAATTAGTTCATATGGACGTGTTTGCTCGAGCATTTTTCTTATCAGATCGGTTGCTACAAGGCCTTTCCAACAAACAGTTCTCCATTTCAATGAATAGCCGGGGGCAATACTGGCGTATGAATCTTCATTACTCGGATGCACAATCTTAACATCCCTGAAACCCAAATTGTCAAAAATGATTCGGTGCAATTTGTTGTATTCGCCAAAACGGCAAGGGCCATTGTGGTCGGGCATAAAAAAGCTTACTTTTTTAGGATCAACTCCAGGTTCCAATAGTTTTTTTATAAAACTTCCCGTTGTAGCTATCAGTGGAAAACACTCTTGCCCGTCGGTATATTTTCTGCCCAATTCAATATCTTCTTCGTTTTGCATTGGAAGTACTTCGCTTGGAATGCCACAACTGCGGGTTGCTGCAGACAAAATATGCACAGCATCGCGGGCATAAGGAAAATATAAGGTTCTTTGCTCCAAATCTTTATTTTCATTATGGTTTAATGCTACAGGGTTAATTACTTCGTTTGAAGATTTTGATCCCTCCCATCCTTTTAGGCTATCCATGAAAGCTTCAATACGTGTAATCATACCTGCATCTGCACTATGTTCATCCACTTCGAGATGTAGAAATGGCTTGCCATTTAGTTCATTTTTAACAAAATGGAGTAGAAATGAATCAGGGCCACAGCGAAAATTGCTGACATATATTGCAAATAGGTTTTTTTGCTTAGCTATATATTTTGCTGCAGCAACAATTTTTTGTCCGTTAGGCCAGTACATGCCAGGATAGGTGTCGAATACCTTTTCTTCTGCAAGCGGAAGAAAATCAATTGGAATAGGCTCTACACCCATATTTAAAAGCTTTTTAACCAATCTAAGATTTAATGCCGGATCACCTGTATTGTATGATCTTCCAAGAATCACAACTTTCCGCTGATCGGTCGGAAGCCCTTTCATTACTTCCCTTCCCTTAATTATTATTTGCTTCTCAAACTGCTGCTGTGCTTCATTTGCCTTATCGATTGCCTTATTAACAATTCCTTTTGGCAGATTGAACCGTTCATTGAAATAATCTTGTAGTTCTTTTCGAAGAACCCTATCGAAATAGCGAAAATGCAAAGCAGGATAAATTAATTTCTCCCGGATTTTTTCATCAGTAAAAGCTGCCTTTAAAAGATAAGGGTGCGATTGTATCCATGGGCAATTGGCGTTGTTTGTCGGATTTTCTTTTGTTCCTTGTGCATTGACAATAAACGGAACAAAAACGAAATCTACGTTTTTTTCTAAAAGGTTCAGTACATGGCCATGAATAAGCTCAACTGGCATACAAGTTTCAGAAACCATGGTTTCGAGCGAATTTGTAATTATATCCCTGTCCGTCGGATCTGAAAGAACAACGTTAAAACCCAAATCTGAAAAGAAGGTCTGCCAAAAAGGAAAATTCTGGTAATAGATTGTTAATCCCCTTGGAATACCAACTGATTTTCGATCTGCAATTTTTTCAGATTTGAAATTGGCTAAAAGCAAAGCCTCCCTTTCTTCAAAATGGTTTGGTAATTTTGATTCTTCTTTTTTCCTATCGGCAAATTCATATCTATCGCAAATACCGCCATAATATAAAGGTTTCTTTTCACCATCAACAATTATCCTTTTAATTTCGCAGTGATTTGTGCAATGTTTACAAACAAAATTACTGGATTGGTAAGTAGTTTGGCTCACTTCAAATCCTTTAAATTTTGATTTTTCGCCTTTAGGCTTGTTTTCTCTGGCTAAAATTGCAGCGCCAATAGCTCCAGTAATATCAAAATGTGGTGGAATATGAATTTGTTTACCCGTTACTTGCTCAAAGGCTGCTACAACTGCTTTATTGTTAGTAACTCCCCCCTGAAAGAAAATTTTATTCCCAATAGGTTTGTCCCTAACAACCCGGTTTAAGTAATTGTAAACAATAGAATAAGCCAGACCACCAATCAAATTATCCTTTGGAGTACCTTTTTGTTGATGGGTGTTCAAATCACTTTCCATAAAAACTGTGCATCGCTCACCCAGTTTAGCTGGAGAATCCGCGGAGAGCCCAAGATTTCCAAATTCATTGTTTATCTGAATACCAAGTTTATCGGCTTGCTCTTCAAGAAAAGAGCCTGTTCCTGCGGCGCATACTTTATTCATTTCAAAATCAACAATAACACCACCAGATATTCTTATATATTTAGAATCCTGTCCACCAATTTCAAAAATGGTATCAACTTCAGGATCAATAGAAATTGCAGCTGTGGCCTGACAAGTAATTTCATTTTGGATATTATCCGCACCTATAAAATCACCAGTCAAATACCTTCCTGAGCCGGTGGTTCCAGCTGCAACAATAATAACTTTTTTACCAATTTCAGCTCCAACTTCTGCTAAACCTCGTTTAATAGCTTCAAGTGGTTTGCTTGCTGTTGGCAGATATCGGCGCGCCAACACTCGGTTCTGATCATCTATAATAGCAATATTGGTGCTAAGCGAACCAACATCAACACCAAGATATGCTCTTACACCCATTTGACCGTTTAGCTCATAAGTCTCCTTTACAATCTGATGTTTTTTATCAGTTAGTTTTGGTAAAAACTGATGCTCGCTATTACCGTTTTTTAAATATTCATTCAGTTTTGACAAGCTTATTTCACCCTCTGATAACTTATTGTTTTCCAGTACATATAGTACGGCTCCAATAGCTCCCATCGAAGCATAATGTTTAGGTACGATTAGTTCTCCGGGCATCAGGTTGTAAACTTCAGTAAAAGCCCTCACCATACCTGCGTTTGCTGCCACACCACCTTGAAATATAACTGGTTTTTGGAGGCTTTTCCCCTTTCCAAGCGTACTTTTAAAGTTTCGGGCAACGGCAAAACAAAGTCCTGCAATTATATCATGCACAGGAGTTGCAACTTGTTGTAAGTGTATCATGTCGCTTTTGGCAAAAACTGAACATCGACCTGCTATACGTGGTGGTTCTTTTGAAAGAAGTGCAAGCCTGCCAAACTCATTCTCAATTGAAACTCCAATACGTTTGGCTTGTTGATCAAGAAATGAACCGGTACCTGCGGCACAAAGGCTGTTCATCGTAAAATCGGAAAGTTTGGCACCTTCATTAAATTTTTCTTCTTCCAAAAAAAGCAATTTTGAATCTTCACCTCCCATTTCAATAACTGTTCTTGCTTGTGGGAAAAGTTCGACAACCGCTTTCGACTGTGCAACAATTTCATTAACAGCAATACCGTTAAGTAATTCTGCTGCCAGTTTGCCTCCTGTTCCTGTAAAGGCAATAATTCCAGAAAATGAATTGTCGTTTTGGATTATCTGTTTTAACCTGGTTTCTAGGGCTAGGAAGGGGCGTCCGTGGCAAAAATCGTAATATTCTTCAATTATTTGTTTATTACTATCTAAAACAACCGTATTAACAGAGATAGATCCGATATCTGCACCAATATATTTCATAGCGGTTTAGTTTTTAAAATGGTTTACAATTGGCAAGTTAAAAAATAAATGCCATTTTAGTCATCATAAAGTTAAAAACTAGTCTTATTTCATTTTAATCTAAATTAAAATTGATGTTTCAATATACAAATTTACGATATATTGTTTTGAAAGTCAAGAAACTATTTGTATAGCTAAGATATTTATAATGTGTATTTTGCATATAATTTGCCATTGATTGTTGAAATAAAAAAACCGTTAGAAATATTCACTAACGGTTCTTATTCTTTCATTATTTGATTAAAATTTCCTAACTGCCCTTTGCTTCATTTGTTGTATTTCAACAGTTTGATTTTTTGAGTATTTAATAGAAAATGTTAATATCATTTTTTTTGATTCGCCTGAATTTAAATGATATTTCCATTTGACTTCACCTGTAACTGGATTAAAATCAGCTTGCGAAATTTCAATTTCTTTCACTTCAATGTCGCTGTTACTGCTGATTGGAATTTGATCCAAAATTTCAATATCAATAGGAGTGTTCCTGTTGTTCTTGGCAACCAGTTCAAACGAAAGTGTTTCTTTTAATTTGGTTCCAATCAATTGTTTGCTGCTATATTCCTTAAGTTTTGTGCGAGTAACCAGCACTTTTTCATCACGGCCAAGTGAAATATCAAGTGTATCTTTTACATTGCGCGTTTTAATCAATGACTGGCCTAAAAATGTGCCTTTAAAATAAATATTGGCATAACCATCTATCAGATTCAAGTTTTCCCAGCCTGTAATTCTTCCCAATAGAAAAACACCTTTGTCAAGTTTAGTTACAGCAAAATGTTTAAAAGTAGCAGGTAAAGTGTATTTCTCAATCTCAACCACATAAGGCTTGTCATCGGCAGGTATACTATAATTAGATTTAATATCAAATTCAGTATTTAAATCAGGGATGTCAAGTTCGTCGAAAGCCTCAGGTACTTGCTCATTATTTAGTGCTGGGCCATTTTGCTGAACAATATTGTCTGTTATCATGTTTTGCACATAGCCCATTCCTTTACCTTCATCATACTGGTTGTTTGCGGTATAATAATCTAAATACCAAGGTTTTAATTCAGGGGTATTTATACTTAGTGATGGATCTGCGATGGATAGTTTTATTTTAATATCATCCCATGGAATACCAGTATTATTAAATACTTCGGCTTTATATATTAGTTCAATCGGATTGTTCAAATCATCGGCTTTTATATCGTAACCCGGCACCCAACCTGCATTTGAAACCATATATTGAAGTTTAACTTCGGCTTTTTTTTCATCATCACACGAAACTAAAATATTCACCTCCGATTCGCTATAAACTGACCTGGTATTCACTTCGCTAAGTTCATTGGTGTATTTAGTGGACATGTTGCTTAACTCCGTATTTCTTTTTTCGAGTTTGGCCACTTTTTTATTAATTTCCATCATTCGCTGCCTGAAAAAATCAGCACTTTGTTTAAGTTCAGCAATTGGGACCCCGGCTGTAGATCCGCCAATAGATTTATTGGAAATAATCATTTCTTTTTCAATAGCATAAGCATCTATGTCATCTTTATTCATTCGAAGTTCATCTTCAATAATTGCCAGTGAATCTTTAAGTATTTGAATTACAGGAAGTTCATTCTTTTTTGTAAGATAATTCAATTTTGTAGATATACTCAATACTGATAACTCAATATCTGCAGAAACCCTGATGCTTTTATTGTCGAGATAAGGCGAAAGCCCTTTGAAAATGATTAGGTTATTCCCTTTTTTAAAGTTGACACTTCCGGTTCTTTCAAGTTCAGCTCCATTTAAATAAATAGTTGCAGCCTTTTCTTTCGAAACTATCAAGTGAGTTGTTGCTTCTTGTGCATGTATGGATAAAAGCAGCAACAAATTTAAAAGTAATAATAATATTTTCATGTCTCCAATTTTATTAAATTTAAAGTGAAATTTTATAAAGGCCAGAAATACCAATGATTCTATAAATTATTGTTGTATTTTAGAATAGTGGTAATTGAATAATTGCCAATTCATTTTCTATTTTATTTACTTTTTCATGCATCTAAGCATTCAATCATTCAATTTATCATAATGATGTTTAGCTACTGCAAATTCTATGGCTACCCGCAATGCTGATTGATAGATCGGCTTCATTAAAAAGCCATAAGTGTTTTTATAAATTGCATTTTTTATCGTAGGTTCCTCAATATCACTAGTAATATAAATCACGGGTACATCAAAAGAACGATGAATTTCCCTTGCAGCTTCAATCCCATTTATCTCTCCTAAAAGGTGGATATCCATTAAAACTACATCTGGTTTTGTTATTTTGCATAAGTTGATTGCATCAACACCTGAATGAGAAATTCCTGTGAGTTCATAACCCAATTGCTTTATAAACATTTCAAAAATGGTGCAAAGCATTTTATCATCTTCAACTATTAAAATTTTTTTAGCCACTTTAAACTATTCTTTAATACTAATTTAGGATATCTTATACAATATTACCTATTTTTCCTTTAACATTTTAATAAATCACTCTTAATTTAATAATAACCCAAAAGCAAATTTGAAATTCACAAATTATAAAATGCTTAATACACAGATGTCTGCATCAATTTAATCTTTCAGTAATTCTACTATTATTTGATTTGAACAAAATTATATTTCAATCAAATGATTAAACATAGTAAAAAAATATGAAATTTGTAGAATCGCATTAAATTATTTATAATTAATGAACTTAATTGTTGATATAGGAAATACTTTTACAAAGTTATTTGTTTTTGAAAATGACGAAATTGCATATTTTCATCAATTTAATACTAATGAGAAATATGCTGTAAATGAATTGTTTATCGAGTATCCGTTGATCACAAACGCTATAATTTCTTCAGTAGCAGAAGTGCCCGAAGAATTGGTATCTCAGATTAAAAAGCAAGTTCAAATATTAATCATGTTAGATGCCGAAACTGAACTTCCAATTAAAAACCTTTATAAAACACCAGAAACACTGGGCAAGGATCGATTAGCCGGAATAGTTGGCGCTTACAATATATTTCCAAAACAAAACGTTTTAGCCATCGATGCTGGTACAGCAATTACTTTTGATTTTATTAATGAAAAAGGAGAATATCTTGGAGGCAATATTTCACCGGGATTAAATATGAGATTTAGCGCATTAAACCATTTTACCAATAAATTGCCTTTACTTCAAAAGCAGGAGCAATTTCCCTTGATTGGTGCAGGAACAGATGAAGCCATAATTGCAGGTGTTCAAAATGGGATTATTTTTGAAATCGAATCATATATTGCAAGATTTTCTGCTGATTTTGCTGAATTAAAAGTTATTTTGACCGGGGGTGATACCTTTTTCTTTGCTCATAAGTTAAAATGTACCATATTTGCACAACCATTTTTAGTGGCGATAGGTTTAAACAGAATTTTACAAAATAATGCTGAAAAAAATTAATATTGGAATTTTAGTCTTTTTAATAGGTTGTAGTTCAGCCAGTTTATTTGGACAAAATAGCTCAAGCTCTCCTTACTCAATGTTTGGAGTTGGCGATATAGCAAATAATGGTTTTGGAAGAAACCTTGGTATGGGAGGTGTTTCAACTCCTTTGATTTCTAACAATAACCTCAATCCATCAAATCCGGCTAGTTATATAGGAATAATGCCGTATTCTTTCATTTTTGAACTTGGTTTGTCCGGAAATAACTATACTTTAAAAACTCCCAATGGAAGTACTTCGAAGTTTGATGGCAATATTCGATATATTGCAGTAGGTTTTCCACTTACAAAATGGTGGAAAGCTGGAGTTGGACTTAGGCCTATAACTGACATTGGATATAATATACAGCAAGAATACAACTTGCAATTAGACACCAACCGTTTGGTTAATGCTTATAAAGGCGAAGGTGGTGTGAATAGTTTCTATTTCGATAATTCATTTGTTTTAATGAAGTCACTTTCTGTTGGCCTTAAATCAGCTTTTGTTTTTGGTTCAATAGATAGAACAAGTTCGGTAACGAGCTATAATAGAACTTCTACCAATGTTTTAACGGTAGAAGATCGCAAAATATTTAGGGCATTTTCCTTTGGACTTGGAACCCATTTTCATAAAGCAATCAATGATAAATTCTTTTTAAATATTGGTGCTACCTATAATCTAAAAACCAATTTAGCTACTGATTACGAACGACTTGTAACTTCAACTACCAATAAAGTTAATGGCACATTTACTGATACCTTGTCAAACGGTGTGGTAAAACAAGGAGATATGGTTTTGCCTCAAAGCTATGGTTTAGGAACTTCAATTATTTTTAAACAAAAACTAGAGCTTGCTTTCGATTATCAGTTTGAGAACTGGTCTAAAAGTGATTTTTTCGGTGAATTGCAAAACTTTAAAGACAATCAACGTTTTAGCGTAGGCTTGGAATTTACACCTGAATATAATTCAATTAAGTATTTTAGAGCAGTTCGTTACAGAGTAGGTTTTAATAAAACTAACTCTTATTTAATGATTAACAATCAACAATTACGGCAAATTGGAGGCAGCATGGGTTTTGGTTTTCCATTACGTAGCGGATCTCAAATCAATGTAGCCGTCTCATATACCGAAAGATCCATTTCTGGTGATAACAGATTATCCGAAAATTATTTTCAGTTTCATTTGAACTTTTCACTTCAGGCAAATTGGTTTTATAGAAGCAAATTTGAATAAAATAATTTATGAATCATTTTGATTATCAGAAGATTTTGTAAGTAAATCGCTTGAAATTCTCTTTGTTCTCATCTTTTTGTAAAGCCTTTTTGTAGTGAAAATCAGGAGTAAGAACAATTTATTTTGATTTTGGATAAATAAATCGCAAGTGAAGGGTTTTTATCGACCATATTTAAATAGCAATGAACAGAATTTGTATAAAAATTAGCATTGGAATCTATGCAGTAGCAATTACAGTGCTTTTTTCATGTTCCAAACCTCTTCCGATAAAAAATATCATCATCAGCAAGGATGATCTACCAACTATAGAAATTGCAAACCTACAATCAAGTTATACCCAGGATGGAAGAATGAAAGGTAAACTTCAGTCAGCCTTAGCTCAGCAGTATGATGGAATTGTTGAGCCTTATGTTGATTTCCCAAAAGGAATCAGCATTGTTTTGTTCAATAAAGAAGGTCGAATGGAGACCAGTCTCACAGCAAACCGCGCTGTTTATTATCAATCAAAACAAACTTGGGAAGCAATCGGAAATATAGTTATTTCTAATATCAATGGAGATGTGCTTCAAACGCAAAAGCTTTACGGTGACGAAAAAGAAAAAAAAATATTCACCGATAAATATGTTCAGATTACAAAATCAGATGGAACTATTATTAAAGGAGAGAAGGGCTTTGAATCAAATACTGAGTTTACTATTTATCAGTTTATTGATGTAAGCGGCAGGATTGCTTTTAGTGATGGATTTACAGAGGATAGCATTTCTGTAAATAATCAAGTTCCTTCAAATACAAACAAGCCTGTTTTACCTAAAAATAAAGAAAAGACCCAAATAATTCCCTGAAAATCTTATATTTGTTAAATCAAAAGACCACTTAAAGGCAGATAAATAATGAAGCATGTTTGGATGGCAATAGCTATTATGTGCCTGGTAGCAGCAGTTCATCGCACTTGGTTATCAGGGTTTAAAGAATCATATTTGTTTTTTATTTTCACTTTCGTGGCACTTCTCATGTTTTTGTTAAGAAACTTTTTGAGCAAGCAAGATAAAAAATAAAAAAGTTGTGGACACAAACATTTTATTTATTCTGATTACATTATTGTTTTCTGCTTTTTTTTCGGGTGTGGAAACTGCATTTGTAGCTTCTAACAAACTACGAATCGAAATTGATAAAAAACAGGGACAATTCGGCTCCGATATTCTTTCAATTCTCAATAAAAATCCTAGATACTTTATTGCTACTATGTTGGTTGGAAATTATTTTTCCTTGGTTGTTTATGGTTACCTTATGTCCATTCAGCTAGAGCCATTCATATTAATATTTATAACAAATTCAAAAATTGGGATAATTATTTTTCAGATTATTTTAGCAGCTTTGCTAATTCTAATTACTAGAGAATTCTTGCCAAAAGCCCTTTTTAGAATAAACCCAAATAAAACGCTTCATATTCTAACTTTTCCTGCGTTTATTATTTATTTTTTGCTTTATCCGATTGCTCATTTTTTTATGGTTGTATCATCATTTTTTCTGAAAGTATTTTTTAAGATAGAAATTGATACCGTGAATGATAAAGTTGCATTTGGTACAATCGATATTGACAATATAATTGACCAACGGGCAACCGAAGTTGAAACGGAAACAGAAATTGAACATGATATTAAATTGTTTCAAAATGCGTTGGATTTTTCTAATGTGAAATTACGTGAGTGTACAATTCCCCGGAACGAAATTGCAGCAATGGAAATAAACAGCCCAGTTGAAAAGCTTAAGGAAAAATTTATCGAAACCGGTTATTCAAAGATATTAATCTATAAAGAAACAATTGATCACATTATTGGCTACACACAATCTTCAGATTTGTTTCAGGATCCGCAAGACATTTCTTCCATGCTTAAAAATCTAATAATTGCACCCGAAACTATGGCTGCAAATAAGTTGTTGAACCTTTTTATGAAAGAACATAAAAGTATTGCATTGATTGTTGATGAATTTGGAGGTACGGCAGGCATTGTTACTATTGAAGATATTATGGAAGAAATTTTTGGCGAAATTGAGGATGAACATGATTCTACTGATTTTAAAGAAGAAAAAATTTCC
The DNA here is from genome assembly GCA_025361565.1 of Bacteroidota bacterium. Taxonomy (GTDB): domain Bacteria; phylum Bacteroidota; class Bacteroidia; order Bacteroidales; family NBLH01; genus NBLH01. The sequence continues at coordinate 196,702 of JANYKN010000126.1, forward strand.
GATAATGAATATATTTTTTCGGGTCGTTTAGAGATTGACTATATCAATGAAAAATTTAATTTGGAGATTCCAGAATCAGATGAATATGAAACAATTGCAGGTTACATTTTACATTATCACCAGGAAATTCCAAACGAAAATGATAAGGTCAAAATAGCTAATTTTGATTTTGAAATATTGAAAATGCATAATCCAAAAATAGAGTTGATTAAGGTGAAAATAAATCCCCCAAAATAATCTTTCTATCTGAATAAAGTATTACAATGATTTATGTGTAGAATTTGATAAGATGCTCACAGTTTCTTTACTTCAATCAAAAATTTCATTCTTTAAAATTTGCTTCGAACTCTTTTTCAAAAAAGTCAATTTCTTTGTTAAAATTAAAATCAGGATTATGGGTTTTTAATTCAGTTATCGAATTCAGGCAACTGATTAAAAAATTTTTGTAAGATTGAGTTTTGGGATAAAAAACCCGGTGTCCCGCTGATTTAATTATTTTGTCTACTTTAGTTGCAATTTCAATAGCTTTATCCGATAAATAGAAATCCCTGAATTTTTCCCAGATATAATCAATTCCAATTTGGTTGGGATGAAATAGATCATCCGCGTAAAACCGATAATCCCGCAAATCGTCCATCATTATTTCGTATGATGGGAAATAATGGGTAAAATCAAATCCCTTTATTAATTCATTGACAGCAACAATTAAAACCGACTTACTATATTGATTTTGAACTGATCCGTCTTTCCAATGGCGCACTGGGCTAACAGTGAAAATAATTTTTAAATTGTTATTTACCTGATGAATTTTTTCTAATAAAGGGCGATACAATTCTTTAATTTCCTGAACATTTAAGGAATAATGCTCAAAATCCTTAGACGGTAGTTTGTGACAGTTCGCCACAATTTTAGAAGTTTTTTTATATTTGTATACCCATGATGTTCCAAATGTGATAAACAAACAACTGGCTTGTTTTATAAATTCAGATGATTTTGTTAGTTCATCATTCATGTAGTCAAGTACTTCAGCTTGATTAGTTGATGAAAATTTTCCATGATGGTTGAAACTAATCCACTTTTCATTATAAAACTCCAAATCTTTAGCTTCGAAATGTTTTTCGTCTAAAATAAATTCAAGCGATTGAAGAACTGAAACCGGATTATAGACAATTCCAAAAGGATTTATGCATATTGGAAATTTCAATTCAAATAGCTTTGAACCAATATTTTCGGTAAAACAAGAACCGATAAATATAATTTTATCAGAATAATCTATTTTATCTGAAAATAAACCCGGGAAAACTTCTGAGCGGAATGTTTGCATTTTGTAATTTATTTTGAAAATAAAATACTAATCTATAAAAAATACTGCGGATTGCATGAATTTTTACAGACAAGCAAAATAGTTTGTGAAATATTTAAGATTAAGTTGAACCATAATTGGAAAAATTGATTTAAACACATGGATTGTTGTTGAATATAGTCAATGTGAAAGAGCCTCACTGTAGATTTAAGAATATTTGAACAAATCTTAAAACGAAGATTATATTTTTCTGCTTAAGAATTTAATTCCATGTTGAATTTGGAAGTTCAACAAATAGGCAGGAAATGTAAGAATTCATTTAAAAGCTTGAAATATATGGCTTTACAAAATAACACCGATCTAAAACGGTATGTTGGGATTATCGCATTATCAAATTATTTTTTCATTCTAATTTGAAAAACAAAGAACAAAAAGAGATATATTAGATACTTTTATTTCTTAAAATTTATCAAAGTGAAATTTTAATAAATATTTTTTTTATACTTATTTCAACGTGTAGTTAGTAAAAATTCGAAAAAAAATTGTAATTTCATCCGGTACAAATCGATCTGAAATCGATTTAATAATCACATAACCAATACTTTAAAATCGATCATATGGGGTATATTGAATTCAACAAAACTGAACTAATAAACCTTAAATATTCTCTTTCAAAAGAGTTTATTCGTTCAAACAGAGCTGGATCTTTTGCAGGAAGTACAATTATTAATTGTAATACCAGAAAGTATCATGGACTCTTAATATGCCCATTGGATCAGGTTGACGGGCAAAACCATGTTTTGTTATCTGCTGTTGATGAAACAATTATTCAACATGGTAAAGAGTTTCATCTAGCAGTTAGAAAATATCCCGGCATTATGCATCCTGGCCATAAATATCTCCAGGAATTTCGTGCTGATCCAATTCCAATCCTAATCTATCATGTGGGTGGGGTAATCCTTCAAAAAGAAATGCTTTTGGCTGCAAATGAAAATCAGGTATTAATTAAATATACTTTGGTTGATGCTCATTCACCAACAGTTATAAAACTGCATCCATTTCTGGCGTTTAGAAATATCCATCAATTAGGTAGAGCCAATCTGGACGTAAATACAAAATATTCGGACGTGCAGAACGGGATAAAAACAAAAATGTATCCGGTGTATCCTTCTTTATATATGCAAATTTCGAAAAGTACCGAATATATCCATGCGCCAAATTGGTTTTATAATGTGGAATATAGCGAAGAAGAGAAGAGGGGATATGAGTTTAAAGAGGATTTGTATGTGCCCGGATATTTTGAATTTCCAATGAAAAAAGGCGAAAGCATTATTTTTTCAGCCGGATTAAAAGAGGCAGATTCCAAAGGACTTAAGCAGAAATTTACCACGGAGATTAAAAACAGGATTCCTCGTGATAGTTTTGAAAACTGTTTAATAAATTCTGCACAACAATTTATAGTACATCGCAATAATAAAACTGAAGTAATTGCAGGGTATCCTTGGTTTGGACCCTGGAGCAGAGATACTTTTATTTCTCTACCCGGTCTCACTTATGCCATAAAAGAAGCCAAAACCGCCAAAGAAATCCTGGATTTGATGTCCAAACAACTGAAAGACGGTTTGTTCATAAACGATGTCAATCATGTCGACTCTGAACGAAATTCAGTTGACGCTCCATTATGGTATTTTTGGGCATTACAGAAATATGCCGAATATACAGGCAATTATCATGAAGTATGGAAAGATTACGGTGCAAAAATGAAATCCATACTCGAAAACTATAAAAAAGGCACCAGTTATAATATTAAAATGCATGATAACGGGCTCATTTATTCCGGTGAAACAGGCAAGGCTGTTACCTGGATGGATGCAGTAGTTAATGGCGTACCTGTTACACCACGTTATGGTTATGCTGTTGAGGTAAATGCCCTATGGTATAACGCGTTAATGTTTGCCCTTGAACTTGCAGAAAAAGAAAAAGACACTAAATTTATTAAGCAATGGGCTGAGTGGCCCGAAATTATTAAAGAGTCTTTTATTTCTACTTTTTGGAATGAGAAAAAGAAATTTCTTTCCGATTATGTACTCAACGGTGAATGCAATTGGCATGTAAGGCCAAATCAAATTTTTGCAGTTTCACTCCCATATTCGATGCTAAGTCTTGAAATTTGTAAATCGGTTGTAGATGTAGTAGAAAATGAGCTCCTTACGCCCAGAGGATTGAGAACCCTTTCACCAAATAGCTCTAAATATCAGGGCGTTTATGAAGGTAATCAGGAGGAACGCGACAATGCATATCATCAGGGCACTGTTTGGCCATGGCTCTTGGGGCATTTTTGCGAGGCTTATTTAAAAGTGCACAAGAAATCAGGAATTCAAAAAGTAAAAGACATATATTATGGTTTTGAAGAAGAAATGAGAAATGCAGGAATTGGCTCAATATCTGAAATTTATGATGGAATACCTCCTCATGAAGCCAAAGGTGCAATTTCACAGGCATGGAGTGTTGCGGAAATACTAAGAATTAAAAATATTATTGACAAATTTGAAGAAAAATCTTAACTTTAGTACATGCTTATTTAGTATTAGAATGAAAGTATTTTTTTATATTAAACACTGTTTTACTAATATAAATTAAACCAAAAGGTAATGAGAGTACTGATGTTTGGCTGGGAATTTCCACCCCACATTACAGGAGGATTAGGAACAGCTTGCTATGGTCTGACCAAGGCACTGTCCGAATTCGAAGATTTACAGGTTACATTTGTAGTGCCGAAAGCCTTTGGAGACGAAGATACAACTGTTGCTGATTTTGTAAATGCAGAGAAAGTAGCTGTTGACCAGGAGCGAATATTCGATGAACAATTGCTTACAAAAGGAAAACAAGCCAATTACGGCGATAAAATGAGGGAATTTGCCAGTGATCGCATTAGTGGTGATTTATTAAAGAAAATTAAGTATGTCGAGATTGCTTCTTTAATAAAACCTTATATTTCACCGGAGGAGTTCGAAAGACTTAATCCTGAAGATATTGAGCAAAAATTCATAGTTAAAGATGATGGTCGCATTGTTATTGTAATTGATGGACGCGAAATAGAAATACACGTACCTTCTTCGGTTCGCACAGGTTCAAGTTCAAAAACGTACTTTAATTTTTCGGGCTCTTATGGTTCCGGGCTTCTTTCAGAAGTTACAAATTATGCAAAAGTAGCTGCTGAAATTGCTTTGAATGAATCATTTGATGTTATTCATGCGCACGATTGGTTAACCTACCAGGCAGGTGTCGCAGCCAAAAGAGTGTCGGGTAAAAAATTGGTTATCCATGTTCATGCCACTGAATTTGACAGATCCGGCGAAAATGTAAACCAATTGGTATACGATATAGAAAGGTATGGAATGTTGAATGCTGATAAAATAATAACTGTCAGTAATTTAACCCGCGACATTGTTATTAACAGATATGGAATTCCAGAACATAAAGTTGTTGTAGTTCATAATGGGGTTATTCCTAATATTGGTGAAACAAAAACATACGAGAAAAAAGTAGATAAAAAAATTGTAACCTTTTTAGGTCGGATTACTTATCAGAAAGGTCCCGAATATTTTATCGAAGCTGCCTGTAAAGTTTTGAAGAAAACCAACGATGTAATATTTGTTATGGCTGGCAGTGGCGACATGCTTTTCAGGATGATAAAACGTGCCGCTGAACTTAAAATTGCAGATAAGTTCCATTTTACCAATTTTTTGAAAGGTGATGATGTTGATCACATGTTTGCAATAAGTGATGTATATGTAATGCCATCAGTTTCAGAACCATTTGGTATTTCACCTCTAGAAGCTATGCGTTCAAGTGTACCGGTAATTATTTCAAAACAATCAGGAGTAGCCGAGATTTTACATCATGCCATTAAAGTGGATTTTTGGGACATTGATGCTATTGCAGATTCAATTTATGGATTAATTAAATATGAAGGATTGTCTAAAATGTTTCGTAGACTTGGAAAAGAGGAGGTTGAAAATATTCAGTGGGATAAAGCCGCCGGTCTGATCAGAGATATTTATGTTCAAGTATTAAGCTAATTAAGTGAAAAAAGAAAACTAAAACCAAGTTGAATGAAAACCATTTGTTTCTATTTTCAAGTACATCAGCCATTTAGGTTAAAAAACTATCGCTTTTTTAATATTGGCCACGATCATTTTTATTATGATAATTACAACAATGAAACTATCATAAGGAAAGTTTCTGAAAAATGTTACTTACCTGCCAATAAATTGATGTTGGATTTAATCAAAAAACATGGCGACAGGTTTAAGATAAGCTATTCAATTTCAGGAACAGCGCTCGATCAGTTTGAATTATATGTTCCGGAAGTTCTTGAAAGCTTTAAAAAATTAGCTGCAACCGGATGTGTTGAATTCCTGTCAGAGACTGATTCACATTCACTTTCATCGGTGAAAAGTAAAACTGAATTTGTAAGACAGGTTCAGTCTCATAATGAGAAAATTATGAAGCATTTTGGACAGGAACCAAAAGTTTTCAGAAATACCGAGTTGATTTATAGCGATAACATTGGCGAAATAGTGGCCGAAATGGGATATAAAGCCATAATCACCGAAGGCGCTAAACATGTATTGGGCTGGAAAAGTTCTAATTTTCTTTATTTCAATGCCTTGAATCCAAAACTTAAAATTCTTTTAAAGAATTTTAAACTGAGCGATGATATATCTTTCAGATTTTCAAATAGAGAATGGGCTGAATGGCCTTTAACTGCTGATAAATTTGTTGGTTGGCTTAATAATATCGACAAAAAAGAAGAAGTGGTTAATTTATTTATGAATTATGATACATTTGGTGAGCGGCTGACTGCAGAAACAGGGATTTTCAATTTTATGAAAGCCTTGCCCGATGTTATTTTCGCTCATTCTAATTTTAAATTTGCAACACCTTCCGAAGTTGCCGACGGCCATCAACCAGTTGCCCCTTATAATGTGCCTTACCCAATATCTTGGGCCGATGAGGAAAGGGATTTAACTGCCTGGCTGGGAAATGAACTGCAAGATGAAGCTTTTGATAAATTGTACAAACTTGAACCTTTGGTTAACAGTTTAAACGATGACGAAATAAACAGGGATTGGATTTACCTGCAAACAAGTGACCATTTTTATTATATGTGTACCAAGTTTTTCACCGACGGTGATTTGCACAGGCTCTACAATCCTTACGATACTCCATACCAGGCTTTTATTAATTATATGAATGTGATTAGTGATTTTGCCGGAAGGATTAATCAAAAAATGGGTAAAACAGGAATCCCTGCATCCGAATTAACAAGCTTAAGCGAAAAAGAGATTAATGAGTTAATTCAAAAGCACGAAAGGGAAATTGAGAAATTGAAATCCAAAATTAAGCCCAAAGCAATTGCAAAAACAAAACCCGAAGCCAAAGCAATTGAGAAAACAAAAAAAGAACCGGTTGCTATTGAAAAAGTAAAAAAGGAATCAAAAGTGATTACAGGAACAAAAAAAGAATCAAAAGCAATAGAAGTAACAAAAAAGATTGCTAATGCGATTGAAAAAACAAAACCTGTTGCAAAACCTGTTTCAAAAACAAAAACAGCAGAAGCCAAGAGCGATAAAACTAAAAAAAACAAAAGCTCTACCGAAAAACCAGATAAGAAAAAACCTGTTACAAAGAAAAAGAGTTAGGTATTTAATAGAAAAGGGCTTTTGCCCTTTTTTTGTATTGTTATAAATAAAGTGGCTTTAAGTTGAAATTTAAGTATTAATGCGAATTAACAGTTGAATTGCCGCCGGCTTTAGCCGGTGGATCGGAATAAACTTATCTGAAGGGCTTTAGCCAAAATTAATATTTAGTTTTGGCTAAAGCCAAATTGTTCATTCTTTTTCATCCGCCAGCTAAAGCAGGCGGCTATTGAAAAATTCCAACCCTTAATTCGCATTATTAATTTACTCAGGTATATCGTGCTTTCAGAGCTCAATGATCTTTATATTTTGGCCTAAATATCAAAGTAGAAAATTTTGATGGTCGTTTTTCACAGTTGAATATGATAGCATTTCATTCTGAAAGTCTTAATTTGCCGTGAATGTTTCGGTCAGAACAAAATAATTAGCACTTTCATGTGCTTAAGCCTTGTGCTTATCAATAGTATGTTATAAAATTTCACGATTTATGCATTTTGTAAGTCCTTCTTCTATTTCCAGCGTTTAATTACCTAACGATTAGTTACGAATCTTTTTAATTTTGTAAAGAATTCCAAACATTTATATACACTTTTTATAAGAATGCTTATCTTTATCGCAGAAAACGATTAAAAGATTGGACTAATTGATATTGTGTGGAAACTGAACCAATTGTGGATAAAAATCACCCGAAAAGGAAAATCAAAAAATGGTTTCTGAGGATCATTTATACCTTAATTTTCCTTTATATACTTATCGATTTTTTTCTTTTTTTTCTTGCTACACCTATATTAAAAACTTTTTTGCAAAATAAAGTAATGGAACAAACCAAAGGTTTGTTTTCTGTCGATTTTAAACGGGTAAGTATTGAACTTGGAACCAGAAGGTTGGCTTTGGAAGACTTTGAATTAATTCCTGATACCACAGTATACAACCAACTTGTTAAAGATAAAAAGACTGAAGCTGCACTCTATAGCATCAGTTGCAAATCGATAGAGCTTTGGAGGATTGGTGTTTACAGCCTTTTCTTTAAAAGTCATTTAAATATAAAAAACCTTAAGTTGATTAGGCCGGTTGTAGAATTGAAAAAACTGCCCGATAATGCACATTCCAAAACCGATTCGAGGGATTTTGTCCACGAAGATCTTTTTCCTGCGCTGGAACCCTATTTCTCTGAGATTAAGATTAATGCAATTAGCCTCGAAAATGGGAAATTTTTCTTGAGTTTGAAAAAAGACAGTACAAAAACAACTACTCATTTTGGGTTTGTTACCATAAACTTATTTCATTTTTTACTGAATAAAAAGGAATTTAAAGATCTGAAAAGGCTCTTCTATTCCGATGAAATACAGATTCAAATTGAAGATTATAAAATTAACCTTAGTGATAATATTCATTACATTTATGCGGATGCAATAAACATTTCAAGCAGAAACTCAAAGTTGTTGGCCACCAACGTTGGCATCAATACAATAAATCAATCAAACAGTTATTATGGGAGCTTGAGGAGCAATTATTACAGAATTTCGTCACCCCAGATTGAATTCAATAATTTTGATATTTATAATCTATATTTTAATAACGATATAGAAATTGGGAATGTTTTATGCAAAGAACCAAGCATTAAATTGGTGAATATCCTCAAAAAGAAGACTGAAAAAACAAATGACATCAATAAATCGTTGGAAATTGATCTTTCTAAGTTAATTTCAGGGAAATTAAATTCAATCAAAGTTGATACTTTTACTGTTGAAAAAGGGAAACTGCAATTTTATTACGATAATTGGTTTAATACGCCTGCTTATAAAGCCAATGCCATTTCAGTTGATCTATATAATTTTCAACTTGACGAACATGCAAATAACATAAAATCAAAAATATTTTATTCGGATAATATTAATTTATTAATTGACACATTTACTGCCGTTTTGCCGGATAAAAGTCATTCCATTCATGTTCGGCAAATTGCCGTTTCTTCAAAGGATGAAACAATATATGCCGAAGGTATTAATATGCAGAAAAATGCGAATGTCAAATCCGATGTTGCAACTTCGATAAATGTTAAAATACCATCACTCCATATTTCCGGATCTGATTTTTATACACTTTATCATGACCGTATATTTAATATTTCGCAGCTAACTATTGGCAAATCAAATTTCGACATACGGCTTCCGGTTGCAAATGAAACAAAAAAAGAAAATGAATCACGGAAAAGTATTCTTTCAATAATTACAACCAATTTTTTAAGGCAATTGAATATTTCAAGCTTTAAATTGAATGAGAGTTCTTTTAAAATAACAAGTTTTGAAAATGACAGTACCTTTTTGACCTATCAAGGTAAATCATATTTTGATCTGAATCACTTTTCAATATCTGATTTGATTTTAAATTCAGATGATAATAAATTGTTTTATTGTGATCAGTTTAACCTGAAATTGTATAATTATTCACAGGATTTGAAAGATCAAATTCATCTTATGCAGTCCAACAGTCTTGAAGTTTCAACCAGAGATTCAATTATTGAGCTTACCGGATTTACAATAAAACCAAAAAAAGAAATTTCGGGCAACACCATTTTCCATTCAAAAAATAAAGTTTTTAATTTTTATTTGATTCAAGCTATTATTAAAAACATTGATATTAACAAAGTATTTAAAGATAGCATATTGGAAGCAGGTTCAATTTCAATATTCAGACCTTCGATAAATATTGATAATTATTTTCAGCAAGAAATAAAGCAAGTCCAACCCAATGATTCTGCCTTATTACAAATGGTTGGGCAAACAGAAAATCCACCTAAAAAAATACCAAAAAACGATGGGACATTTAAAGGTTTTTTAGCTTCCTATCTTAAAAAAGTAAATGTGCAGGCTCTCACTATCGAAAAGGCCGATGTCAATATGTCAGATATAGACAGTCTTGGTCATAATGATTTGGTAATGAGTGCAAAAATAAGCGCAAAACTCAATAAATTTTATTTTAACACACAGGATGTGTCCGAAACCGATTCGATTTATTATTCCGAAAATATTTCATTTCGGCTAACAGATTATTTTGGAAAATTTGCAAATAAAAAATACCAGCTAAAAATAAAGCAAGCTTCTTTTTCGTCTAGAGATTCTGTTTTTTTAGCCAGCCTGGTACGGATTTTTCCAACAGATGAGTATAGCAAGTCCGGATTATCAAATAAATTTTGGTCCTTTTATGCACCCGAAGTTCAGACAAAAAATATCAGGACTGGTGAATTTCTTGATTTTAATATTTTGGACATGGGCAGTTTAAAAATTAATAATCCAGCCATTGTGCTAACTGTCAATAATAAGGAACTTGCCGAAACCAACAATAATGTTGATGATAGTATAAAGAGGAAATTGAGTTTTAAAAAAATAAAGTTCGACGAAATTGATATAGAAAACGGAGTATTTGGTGTTCAAAAACAGGAATTAAACATCGATAAGCTAAAGCTGAATACAAAAGTTAATTTGCATGCTCATAATATAGAATTGGATTCCACTGTATTTTCAGATCCATCTTCTTTTTTTGAGAATTTGAATGCGCAATTGGCGTTTAGTGATACTCATTACCAACTTACTGACAGTTTGAAGTTTATTGATGTTGCAAAAATTGAAATAAATACTGATCAACATTTTATTAATGGGAGCAACCTTAAATTCTACAATAACGGCAGATTTTCGGATTTAAAAGGAAATACAGATTTAAAAGAAGTTTTTATACCACAATTCAATTTCACTAATTTTAAATTGGATAAGTTAGTGATGAAAAAGGAGTTAAACTCATCCGGGCTATATCTTGGTCATCCTTTTATCAATGTTTTTCAATCGGATAAACCTGTCGAATCTAAATCTTTTAAATTAAGCGATATTAACTTATTCGAAAAAATAAAAAAGAGCCTGAATGCTATTAATATTATTGATATTAAAATGGATAGTGCATCCATTTCAATATCAAAGCCAGAGTCTTCAAAAACCAAAACTACAATATTCGATAAAGTCTATGCCGATATTACAAATCTACTCATCGATTCGTTGCACCAGAATGATAACCGGATATTGAATACCGATAATATTTCAGTTGGAATAAAAGATTATGGCTTTAATTTTTCTGATAGTCTTTACAATCTTTATGTCAAAGATATGGGATTTTCTACCCGAGCAAATTCCTTTTTTGCCAATTCAATCAATCTTAATCCAAATTTTGGTCGCGAAGAATATGCCGAAATGAAACAGAAAGAAACCAGTTTAAATTATTTAAAAACTGATAATCTGCGTGCAAATGGAATTAATTTTGTTGATTTAATAGAGAATAAGAAATTAAAAATTAAGACTGTTGAAATAAGTGGAGTTCAATTTCAGGCATATAAAAACAAACAATATCCTTTAGATTCTGTTATTAAAGTGGCACTGCCATTGGAATATTTGTACAAATCCAAAAATTATATAAAAATTGACACCGTAAATATTCATGATTCCTATTTTGGTTATGAAATGTTAGGTAAAAATTCTCTTGAAACCGGAATTCTGGATTTTACTAAAATTAAGGCTTCAATCACTAATCTGACAAATGATCCTATATCAATTGCCAATAACGAGAAGACAGTTATCAAAGCAAGCGGATATTTTCTCGATAAGTCATTATTAAGTGCCTCACTTCATTTTCCGTTGGGATCTAAATATGGAGAGTACGTTTATGGAGGAAGCCTTGATACCATTGATATGAAGGAGTTAAACCCTTTGTTGGAAAACCTGTATTTCATTTCAATTAAAGATGGACAATTAAACAGTATTAATTTTACAATAAATGCAAACGATGATTATGCTGTTGGGAAATTAAGAATGGATTATAAAAATCTTAGAATTGATTTGATAAACAGAAAAAAGTCGGATTCATTGGGGGTTGAAAACAGAGGGTTGTTCTCTATGGTGGCCAATTCTATTATCCGTGATAGTAATCCGAAAGGAAAACTTGGACATTTTAAAGAAGGACGTATTTATTTTGAACGTAATATTTACAAACCTGTTTTTAATTATTGGTCATCAGCTCCATTAAGTGGTGTGCAATCAACACTTGGTTTTAGATCAAAACAGTTGAAAGAACGTCTGAAAATTGAAAAAGGTTCTAAGAAATTTGACAAAAAGTATCAACGTAAGAATGACAGAATTGATCGAAAAACCACTAATATACTCGAAAAGCAAGTTCAAAAAGAATTAAAAGAAGAATCGAAATACAGGAAAAAAGAGCAAAAAAGAGGCAAAAAATTACAGAAGATTAAACCAATTCCTGTAACTTCGATAAGAATTCCAAATGAAAAGTCTTTGGATTTATCTGCTTGAAATGCAAAATATCCAAATAAACAATAGCTAAATAGAAAAGAGATACAAAAATGGAGTATTGTGTACTAGGAATCATGTCCGGAACCTCGCTTGATGGTCTAGATCTTGCTCTTTGCCATTTTAAGTATAAAAATGGTAATTGGAAATTTAGAATTGAAAAGGCTGTCACCATTGAATATAGTCGAGAATGGAGATCGAAACTAGAAAATGCCTCAAATCTATCAGGATACCAACTAGTTGAATTACACAGAAGATATGGAGAATTCATTGGCTTTCAGGTAAATGAATTTTTAAGTAATTGTAGTTCAATACCATCAATTATTTCGTCGCACGGCCATACCATTTTCCATGAACCCCAAATTAAAATTAATCTACAAATTGGCGATGGAGCAACTATAGCTGCAACTACAGGAATTACAACTGTTTCGGATTTCAGGAGCCTTGATATCAATTTGGGCGGACAAGGTGCTCCATTGGTACCAATCGGTGATCATTTATTGTTTGGCGAATATGATTTTTGCGTTAATCTGGGTGGTTTTGCAAATATCTCGCATTTAAATAAAGAAAAAGTAAGGGTTGCCTATGATATTTGCCCGGTCAATATTGTACTAAATTCACTAGCATTAGAAGCTGGTTCTGCATTTGATAAAGATGGTGAATTAGGCAGAAGTGGCAATATTATAAAACCATTACTTGAAAATCTCAATCAAATACCATATTATTTTCAAAAACCACCAAAGTCTCTTGGAAAGGAATGGTTAGAAAATGTTGTAATACCAATTCTAAACCAAAATTCGATTTCTGTAAATGATAAATTAAGAACTTTCTATGAACACGTTGCATTTCAAATAGCTAATTGTTTGAAAACAGATTTAGTAAATATAAAATCGCCAACAATTGCATTAATGACAGGAGGAGGAACACTAAATACATACTTAATAGAATTGATTGCAAATCAATCTAATACACATATTATTATACCAGATAAAATAGTAATTGAGTATAAAGAAGCTCTGATATTTGCTTTATTGGGAGTATTGCGGATACAAAACCAGGTAAATTGTTTAAAATCTGTTACCGGTGCTAAATACGATAATTGTGGTGGACAGGTTTTCTATATTAAATAAAGGCTAATGGATCATCTCTTAATTTTCATTGTTGCTTTATAATAATATCGTTAAAATCACTATTAGAATAATTGGTGAGTATTTTGCGAAATGCTACAAAAGGAATAGATGTTATCTTTCGAAAAGATAGTATCTTTTGATAATCACTATTTTACAAATTAATTAAAGAAAATCAATAAAGCATTTTAGTATTATAAACTCCAATTAAGATTAAAATCTTTTGATTTAAACTTGAATTATCTAAATTTGTAAATCATAATAGCTACACAAAGAATGAATACTCTGAATAGTCATGGCAGAAAAGATCAAATTGCAATTAACATTAAGATAGACGATTTTGCCAGAGCGTATTTCAAAATCCTTAAAGACAAACTTACCGAATCTTATGTCTTTCATCATCAAATCGAAGGGAACAAATTTATTTTTACTGGAAGTATTTTCAGATTTGTATGGAATGGTTGGAACCTTTTTAATCTAATAAGCAGTGGCGAGGTTGAATTCATCTCTGATCAAGGAAAGGCTTATATCAACCATAAGATTAATTTTTCTGAAATATTAACAATTGCATTCATTTTTCATATCATTCCTCTATTTACTCTAAAATATATACCCGGATGGAGTTTTTTTATATTCATCTGCATTTGGATATTTTATGCAATTGCCTATTTTGTTAGTGTTTTCAGGTTTAATAGCTATGTTTCTGAAACTTTAATTGACGTTAATAAAAATGCTCGTTATGAATTGTTAAAGGATAATGAAGCAATAGGATAAATACTTTTGCATTCGCCATTAAAATAGATGCCTGGCTTTTGCGTTTAAACAAATATTAGTTTGTTTGAGATTCAATATAAAACATACAGAGTAGTTTGTTTAATATTGAATCATTTTTATACATTTGGTATTAATGTATATTCCAGATATTTGAAAACTTAGAAATCCATTTAAAGCTATTAGAATATGACAAAACTGATTTTTTCTATTTTTTTCCTTATCCTGATTCCACTTTCAGGTAAATCTCAATCTTACCTTAAACTTTTTCCAAAAGATTTATTATTAAAAGCCAATACTGCTAAGGAAGCCAATTATCTGACCGAAGACGAAAAATTGGTAATTTTAATCATGAACATTGCACGAATTAATGGGCCACTTTTTGTGAAAAATATTCTTAACAATCAAACATCCGGTAATTCTACACCCAATTTCAAATCTTTAATAAATGATTTGAATAATACCAAGGATATTGAGCCTTTTCTTCCTGCAAATGGCTTACATCAATCATCAGAATATCATGCCAAAGATATGGGAGAAAAAGGAACAATTGGCCATCAATCAAGCGATGGAACCTCAACATTTGTAAGGATTCGCAGATATGCCCAAGGTGGTTATATGGCCGAAAATTGTGCTTATGGTTCATCTGATCCGCTGGCCATTGTGTTACAATTATTAATCGATGAAGGAGTTTCTTCATTGGGGCACCGGAAAAGTATTTTAAGTAAAGATTACAGTTATGTTGGAGTTTCAATTCAGCCCCATTCAACTTATGGTTATAATTGTGTTCAGGATTTTTCAGATACAGGTGATTAATTTTCTTTTACTAAAGGTTTCAATATTATGAGGTGTAAAAATAAGATGGTTAATAAAATGAACAAACAACTTTTCAAATATATAATAATTGCGGTAATTCTAGGATCTGGATTTCAATCTATTAACGCTCAGGAAACCATTAAAACAATAACTGCCTTAAAAAAGAAGACCAATTATACTTTTAGTCCTGAATGGCAATATCTTTCAACAGATTTGTATTTATTGAATGCCCAAAAGTTTGGCGATTTATTGAATGATATTTCAATTTTGAATGGCGGGGGCAAAAAAAAGAAAATTAATGAAGAATCATTGGTTTCGCTTTTTATTAAAGCCAAAATTCAAAACCTGAAATTTTTTGGTGGTGATATGGTTTATCCAATATATAATTTCAAAATTACCGAAAATGCTGGTACAACTTCTATTGAAACCGGAAATGTGGAAGTTGTGCGCTTAATTGATAACCTTCCATTAAACGAATCGAACGAAGTTATTGATGCCGAGATTATTGGAGAAGCCATTACAAAAAAGAACAGCGATGATTTTTTAAAAGTAATTGCTGTTCAATTGCAAAATATTTCCAAATACAGTAAACCAAATACTGGAATTTTTGATTTGATAGGAGAGCTTGGTAAATTTATCGAAAGTAAAACAGCCGGTAAACAATATAAATTTAGTTCCACAATTCGATTATATGAAGGTCAGGACTTTAATAAAAGATTACATTCAGTCAATGTCTTTGTTTTTGCTCCAACATCTACAATAAAAATTAATTTATTGTCCGAAAACCTTGAAACTTTTTTAGATACTGCATCAAATCCAGAAATAGATCAGAACAAATTGGTAAAGATGATTGCTTATAAAAAATACCCAATGGTAATAATTGCCAATTATAAATCAAGATATAATTCGCAACCAGTTGTAGGCGACCAAATTAATTTTGATTTTTTGGAACAACGTAAACTTAAAATTCAAAATGCTTATCAAAACGAATTGATCAACAAAACCACCTATAATCAGGAATTAAAATTAATTGAATTTTTAACAGTGTTCTCCGATTTGAAGTTGAATATCAATAATTACAATTTAAATCTTAAGAATAATATTACCAATGATTATTCAAAAAATATATTTGTTATATTAAAGATATACAGAGATTTACTTAAAGTAAAGAAATCCCGGAAAGTAGAATTTGTTGGAAATACCGAATTTGAGCAAGAATATTTGCCTAAATACGAATCGGTTATTTCAACTGCCGGTCTTTATTTAAACCAACAAAATGCACTAACTAATTTAAAAGAAGTTGGTGATTTGCTCGAAAATGAAAAACAAGCCAAGGCAATTGAAAATAGAGAAAATAATTTACGACTCTTATATTCCATCAAAATCCCAGAAGAAGAACAATTCTCAGATCAGGCAAGAGATTTGAATAGTTTAGTTTTGCAAAACGAACTTGAACTATATTCTTTGGTATATAGTCCGATTTTGGGCCAAATCAGCAAGTTGTCATTTGATGAAGCCGGCAATAAAGAGAAAGAAAAACTTGAAAATCAATATGGGAATACTTATTGCAAAAAATGTAAAAGTGAATTATCAATTGCTTTTAATGATTATAATTTGAGATATCAAACGGCACAAAAGAACCGATTGATGACTGAAAATGATCAAATGAAGCAAAAAGCAGTTGCAGTTTTGTTCGATGTTTTGAAGAAAAAAAAATGCATTGATCAAAACATGGATAAAATTTCAAAAGACAGCACAAATGAATCAACTATCGTGTACAATGAATTGGTTAAGATAGAAGTTGAAAAATTAGATAAAATTCTTGATGAAACCAGGAATTTGATAAAAACAGAGATAAAGGATATGAGTATAACACAGTTAAATGAGCAAAATTTCCTGATTGAAGCGTATATTAAGAGGCTGGAAGATGGGTTTTCGCATTTTTGTACAACAATTAAAGGGATGTGCGACTGTGAAAATTAATGTTATACAATAAATAAAATCATTATTTTACAAAAATAATTAGTATTTTAGTCGAAAATAGAGTTTGAGTAACTTATCAACTGAATGAAAAATTTTTCTTTAACACATAAATTCTTTAATTCATTTATCGATGATAAGTTATCATTCTCGTATATGGGTGCCTTGTCCAACCACATGGTAGTTTCATCAATCAACCTGATAGAACAGAATCTGGCCAAAGACAATAGTTTTAAAAAACTACGTCATAAATTGTCTTTCCTTATGATTGAAAGTTTCCAAAACATCATCAGATATGGTGATGAGCCTTCAAACAAGGAATTGAAATATAGAAAAGAAATGTTTATTGTTCGAAACATTGGAGGAACATTTTACATTGGCTCATGCAATTTAATTGAAAATCAGAAAGTAGATTTTGTCAATAATAAATTAAAGGAAGTTAATAAACTCGACTCCAGCGATTTGGATTTGTTGTACAGAAAAATACTAACAAATAACAGTTTTACCGAAGCTGGTGGTGCAGGTCTTGGTTTTATTGAAATGGCACGCAAAACACGACAAAAACTACAATTTGATTTCGTGAAAATCGATGATGATTATTCATATTTTTATTTGCTAATAAGGGTGAATAGTGAATCAAAAGGCGATGAAGAATTATTTATGATGGACATTGATTGGTTCAAGGAATTTCATGACATAGCTTGTCAGGAAAATTTGATAGTCATGCATAAAGGTAATTTCTCACCCATTGTTATCGATCCTGTAATTATGATGGTCGAAAACAATATTAAATCAAAGGCTATAAATGTACAAAAGCTAACTTTTCATATTATACTTGAAGCACTCCAGAATTTAAGCCTACACTCCATGGGTAGTATTGATGAAAAAGAAGCCATTTTTATTATTCGTAAAAAGAATGCACATCATGTTATTTCAACTGGAAATTTCATTAAAAAGTCAAAAGTTGAATTTCTTAAAAAACAATTGGATAATATTGAAATAATGCCAATGATTGACCTGAAAAGACTTCATGAAGAAACCATTCATAAAAAAAGTATTGGTAAAAAAGGGAAAATCGGTTTGGGTCTTATCGAAATTGCAATTGAAAGTAATAATAAATCGCACTATCATTTCTATCAGGTTAACGATAAGGTTTCATTCTATACTTTTGATGTTGAAATATAATCCTTAAAAAGAAATGCAAGTTTAAACATGTATTTGGAATTGCAAAAAATAAACTACCAAAGGTGATTATGCAACAGGGTGTTGAGAGTAGAATTTATAAAATTGAAAATACCAGAGCTTCAAAAAAAAACAAATAAAAAAAACGGACAGCTTAAACTTTCCGTTTTTTTATTACTTTAAAAATCATTTAATTTCTAATTTTCAACAGTTTAATTCTTGAAAATCTCTTCCAATTTTGCGCCAAGTTCTGGGCCTCTTAAGTTGGTTGCAATTATTTTACCTTCACGATTAAGCAAAAAATTAGCAGGAATCGAAGAAATGCCAAAAACCTTGGCTGGCGCAGATTGCCAGAATTGTAAATCACTTACATGGCTCCAAGCTGAAAGTTGGTCTTGCTCAATTGCTTTAACCCAAAAATCTTTCTCTTTGTCTAAAGATACCTGGAATATTTCAAATCCCTTTTTATTATATTTTTTATAATTTGCCACTAAATTTGGATTTTCCATACGGCAAGGTTTGCACCATCCAGCCCAGAAATCGAGTAATACATATTTTCCTTTTAAAGAGGATAATGAAATTGTTTTACCTGCAGGGTTGCCTAACGAAATATCAGGTGCAACATCACCAATCCGAATACCATTTTGCATTGATTCATTAGATTGATTTTTTACGCTAGCAACAAATTCGTGTAGTTTTTTAACTTCTTCCGATTGTGGATAAGATTTATACAAAGCATTATCGGCTTTTTCGAAATAAGATAAATCTTCTGGGATTCTAAAAACAGAAACGCGTGGAACCAATTGTTGAGACAGGACTATTATACTTGACATTGAGCCTGCATTTTCTTCTACAAATTTTTGCGAAAATGCACGTTGGCTTTCTAAAATTTTTTCAAAAGCCTTATCAATGCCTACTTTTAAAGAATCTT
This sequence comes from Bacteroidota bacterium, assembly GCA_025361565.1. Lineage (GTDB taxonomy): Bacteria > Bacteroidota > Bacteroidia > Bacteroidales > NBLH01 > NBLH01. Next base: position 215,865 of record JANYKN010000126.1, read on the forward strand.
GTTTAGGAGAACCTTCGATCGATTGAAAAATTTTACTTAGAGAATCAATTGAGTTATGCGAAATTACCAACCGATCATTCGATTTTTTGATAAGCAACATATCATTAGAGCCCTCAACGGAACTGCTTTTTGCAAAATTTTCTGCATCCGCATTAACAGTAAGCACATTAGCCGAATCGATTAACAGGGTAATAAAATCGTTCGGGGCAATCCTTAATATATAAAATTTGGGAAACGATGTTCTTCCTTTTAGCTTAAATTCTCCATTTTCGGCAATAAGAACCGAATCGATATTGGTATTTCCAGTTTTTGTTAACTCACTTAAAAAGATTGTTTTCCCTTTGGAATTTTTAATCACACCTTTTACTAAAAACTCATTGTCACCCAGCATATTACCACATGCCGAAGCCAGGAACAATAGAGCGAAATAAAGAAATAATTTACTCATAAAAAAAGATTAAATATTTATACTTAAATTAAATTCAGACCAAAATATGGGTCTAATTATCGTTGCTAAAATAAATTTATTAAAGAATTCAAATTTTTTTTGTAATCAGAATATGATTTCTGACTATTCCTCGAATTTTTTTTTGACAAAGATATAAATTCTGGGAATTTATTAATTCGCATTGATTTTTTTACTTTTGCACAAAATAGATTGAACTTAACTTATGGCAATATTCATAAGGAAAGAGTCAATTGTTATTTTATCATTATTTTAAAACCTGGTTTGTGAAAGTTTATAAAGATATATATTCTGTAAATATTAGAAATCCATTTGTGACAGTTGGTATATTTGATGGAGTTCATTTGGGTCATCAATTAATTTTCGACCGGTTGAAAGAACTAGCGAAAAGCAATGAAGGTGAAACTGTGGTAATTACATTTTGGCCACATCCCAAAACTGTTGTCGAAACTTCTGATTATGAAATTAAGCTTATTAATAGTTTGGAGGAAAAAATAAATCTGATTGAAGAACAGGGAATTGACCATTTTATCATTCTGCCATTTACTAAAGTGTTCTCTCAATTATCTTCTGAAACATTTATTGAACATTTTCTTTATCAAACACTGAAAATAAAAGGATTAGTGGTTGGATTTGACCATAAATTTGGTAGAGATCGCGAAGGTAACTTTGAAGTTTTGATGCAATATGCTCAGAATTTTAATTTTATCATTCAAAAAATTGATGCATTAAGTGTTGGAGAAATCAAGATTAGTTCAACAAGTATACGAAATGCTTTACTAGAAGGTAATATTGAACTTGCTAATTCCTATTTGTCCAGAAATTTTTCAATTTCAGGAGTAGTTACAAACGGAAAAAAAATTGGTCGAGAGCTAGGGTTTCCAACTGCCAATATTAAACCGGATTTTGCATTTCAATTAATTCCTTTTGATGGTGTTTATGCCGTCCGAGTGATTGTTCATGGAATTGATTATTCAGGAATGTTGAATATTGGCAACCGACCTACGGTTAATCAAGGAAATGAATCGAAAAGCATAGAAGTCCATATTCTCGGATTTGAAGGAGACCTTTATGATAAAAAAATTCGATTGTTCTTTTATAAAAGAATCCGAAATGAAATGAAGTTTAATTCACTTGATGAACTTAAATCTCAATTAAAACAGGATAAAGAAGAAATCGAAACTTTTTTTGCATCTCAAATAAAAATCAATTGAGAAACTTCTAAAACCTTTGTCTTATTTGTAGAACTTGAGAATATTAACGATAATAAATTCAATTTTAGAATCTTTTACGTTAAAATTTAGTATTTTGCAACAAATTTATACAGACTATCAAATTTAATTTAAACATGAAAACATTTTTCAAAACCCTTTTCGTATCATTATTAGGAACAATTTTAGGAGCAATTGTATTGTTTTTCTTATTTTTTTTAGTAATCATGGGTATAATGTCATCCGCAGGTGAAAGCAATGTAGCCGAAATAAATGAACATTCAATACTTACCCTGGATTTGACTTCAAAAATTACAGACAGAGAGCCATCAAATCCTTTTAGTAATTTTGATTTTATGAATTTTCAGCCAAATAAAGGGATTGGGCTCAATACTATAATTGAAAATATTCAAAAAGCCTCAATTGACAAAAATATAGATGGGATTTTTTTAAAATTATCATCGCTTGATGCTGGTATCGCAACGATTGAAGAAATTAGAAATGCTTTAATTCAGTTCAAAAAATCTGGGAAATTTCTAATTAGTTATGCTGATATTTACACACAGGGTACTTATTATCTTTCAAGTGTTTCAGATAAAATATATACAAATCCCCAAGGAGGAATGGATTTTATGGGACTTTCTATACAAGTTATGTTCTATAAGCACGCCTTTGAAAAGTTTGGTATTGAACCAATTATTATCAGGCATGGTAAATTTAAAAGTGCAGTTGAACCCTATATGCTTGACAAAATGAGTGAAGCAAATGAAGAACAGCTTTCCACATACATTGGAACTATCTGGACAGACATGCTACAGAAAATTTCAGTCGAGCGGAAAATTGATGTTTCCCGATTAAATGAAATTGCAGATAATTTATTAGTTAAAAATGCTAAATCTTGTGTAGAGTTAGGTTTGATTGATAGTTTAAAGTATTACGATGAAATTCTTGCAGGGCTTCAACAAAGAACAAAGGTCAAAAGCATTGATGATCTGGAGTTTGTATCACTTGCTACTTATGCAAAAGTTCCGAAAGCGAAAACCGATGATGATAAAAAGGGTACTGCTAAAGATAAAATTGCAGTGATTTACGCTTCTGGTGAAATTGTGATGGGAAAAGGCGATGATTCAAATATTGGAGCAGAAGACCTTTCAAGGAATTTGCGGAAACTTAGAAATGATGAAAAAGTAAAAGCAATTGTGCTTCGAATAAATTCTCCAGGAGGAAGTGCACTTGCTTCTGAAATTATTTGGCGTGAAGTTTTACTGGCAAAAGAAAAAAAGCCTGTAATTGTTTCAATGGGCGATTATGCTGCATCAGGCGGATATTATATTGCATGTGCTGCTGATTCAATAATTGCAGAGCCAAATACATTGACTGGTTCAATTGGTGTATTTGGTGTTCTTTTTAATCTTCAAAAACTTTTAAATGATAAAATTGGTATTACAGTTGATAGGGTTACAACAAATAAACATTCTGATATTGGATCAGTGACACGAAAAATTGAAAAAGAAGAAGAATCTTTTATTCAAAGTTCCATTGAGGATGTTTATTCAACATTTATTGGCCATGTTGCCAGTGGAAGAAAAATGACAACAGGTGCAGTTGATAGTTTGGGACAGGGTAGGATTTGGAGCGGAATTAATGCAATAAAGATTGGACTCGTTGATAAATTGGGAGGATTAGATGATGCCATTCAAATAGCTGCAAATAAAGCAAAACTGAAAAACTATAGAATTGTAAATTATCCACAAAGCAAAGATACTTTTGATGCCGTTATGGAAATGATAGGTGGTGATATTAAGACCAGTGTTTTTGAAAAAGATATGGGCGATTTTGAACCTTATTATCAAATGTTTAGAAATTTAGCAAATCAAAAAGGGGTGCAAGCCAGACTCCCATTTGAATTCATTTTGAAATAATACAGGCTATAATTGTGTTTTTATGTTTCGATTTTTGCTTTACCCATTATCTATTTTATACGGTTTTGCAGTATCCATCAGGAATATTCTTTTTGATTTTCAGGTTTTAAAGACCAATCATTTTGATATTCCAATAATTTCAGTTGGAAATATTACTGTTGGCGGAACTGGCAAAACTCCTCATGTTGAATATCTTGCACAATTATTGAAGAATAATTATAAAGTGGCAGTACTGAGTAGGGGGTATAAACGAAAATCGAAAGGTTTTGTGGTTGCAAGCGAAAATCCAAATACAAAAGATATTGGTGATGAGCCAGCCCAAATAAAATATAAATTTCCTGATATTGAAGTTGCAGTTAATGCTGATAGAGTGAAAGGTGTCTCGATTTTAAAGGAAAGGAATAATGATTTAGTTATACTTGATGATGCTTTTCAACATAGATATGTTAAGCCGGGTCTTTCTATTCTGCTAATTGATTTTAACCGTAGATTAGACAAGTCATTTCTTCTTCCATTTGGAAATTTAAGAGAAAATGCAAAAGAAATGAGGCGTGCTGATATTATTATTGTTACAAAAACTCCAAATGATATAAAACCAATTGACCGGAGGATAATTTTTGAGCAAATCAAGCCTTTCCCTTTTCAGGAACTTTATTTTACAAGTTTTAACTATGGAAAACTAAAACCGGTATTCAGTAAAAGCCAACATTTGCCTGATGATTTTTATACCAGTCACGAAATTTATTCTATTCTAGTTGTTACAGGGATTGCTTATTCAAGGCCTTTTATCGAGCATTTAAAAATGTTATCGGATGATATTACCCATATTGAATTGGCAGATCATTCTTCGTACAATGTAAATAAACTTAATAAAATTGTAAATACCTATAAGGTAATTAATAACGATAAAAAAATAATATTGACTACAGAAAAGGATGCAATAAAATTACGTGAATTTAAATATGTTGATGAAACCTTATCAAGAAACATGTTTTACATTCCAGTTGAAGTAAGTTTTATTGATAATGAAAATGAGTTTAATAATCAAATACTTGACTATGTTAGAAAAAATAAAAGAAACCACGCAATTCATTCAGAGACAAATAGCATTTCAGCCTGAAATTGGGATTATATTAGGTACTGGTCTTGGAGGATTAGTTAGTGAAATGGAAATTTTACATCAAATAAAATATAAAGATATCCCTAATTTCCCTGTATCAACAGTTGAAGGACACCACGGCAATCTTATTTTTGGTAAACTTGCCAATAAAAAAGTGGTAGCCATGCAAGGTCGTTTCCATTATTATGAAGGTTATTCCATGCAGGAAATAACACTCCCTGTTCGTGTATTGAAAATGCTGGGCATTAATCAGTTGATTGTGTCTAATGCTAGTGGTGGAATGAATCCGGACTTTGAAGTTGGTGATTTAATGATAATTAACGATCATATCAATTTATTTGGAACAAATCCGTTAATTGGGAAAAATTATGAAGAATTCGGTCCCCGATTCCCAGATATGAGCCAGGCTTATGATCACAATTTGATAAAAATTGCGGTAGGTCTTGCAAAAGAAATGAATATAGATATTAAACAAGGTGTTTATGCAGGAGTTACTGGTCCAACTTTCGAAACGCCAGCTGAATATAATTACATTAGGTCAATTGGAGCTGATGCTGTTGGCATGTCAACTGTTCCTGAAGTTATAGTTGCGCGTCATATGAATTTGACTTGTTTTGCAATTTCAGTAATTACTGATAGTGGTGTTCCTGGTCATATCGTTGAAATTACGCATGAGGAAGTTCAACAAATTGCAGCAAAATCAGAACCTAAAATGGCAGAATTAATAAAGAAATTGCTTATGAAAATGTAAAATTAAGATTTATCTTACATTGAAATTATATTGTTCATTGCAAAACCAAAATTAAATCTTGATAAAATTGATTATCTTTACAATGTAATCTTAGAATATAGGCAGGAAATTGAACAGGAAAAAATTATTGGTATTCAAATAAAACATATTCATATTGTACTCATTAAATGATAATTATATAAAATAGATTAATTAATTTTATCAATTTTGAAATATATCGATTGGCAATGGTTTTAAATTTTGTTAACAGTAATCAGAGTCATTAAAAAATTGGATTAAAGGGTTAAAGCTTGTTCGGTTTCATTTTTTGAATAAATAACTAAAATAGATTTTTGTGAAATACAACATCCTGGTAGTTGACGACGATCGATTTGTGCACATGTATATTGAAAATGTCATTGAAACTGAGCATCACGATTACAGGATTATCTCAGCTTACAATGGTAAAGAAGCATGTGAAATTGCTTCCCAGGAAGAGGTTGACCTAATTATTATGGATTGGGAAATGCCGGTAATGAATGGAATTGAAGCTTTGGAGCAGTTGAAAAGTGATCCAAAAACCAATGATATTCCAGTTATTATTATTACATCTTCAGGAAATTTGCAAACTGCTTTTGATGCAGGGGCAATTGATTTTATTAGAAAGCCGATTGATCAGGTCGAACTCTTAGTTCGGGTAAAATCTACACTTTCAATGTTTAAACTGATAAAAAATATTGTAAAGCAAACTGAAATTTTAGAACAACAATCATTTGAACTTGAACAGAAAAATCAAACTTTAAAAGTAGAGCAGGAAAAATCCGATACACTTTTACAAAATATCTTACCAGCTGAAATAGCTGAGCAATTAAAAAATAAAGGTTCAGTTGATGCAAAAACTTATAAAACAGTAAGTGTTTTATTTACTGATTTTAAAGGATTTACTCAAATATCTGAAAAATTAACTCCACAACAAATTATTGTTGAACTAAGTATATTTTTTGCAAAATTTGATGAAATTATTGGCGGCCATTTTATTGAAAAAATTAAGACAATTGGTGATTCATACATGTGCGTTGGCGGGCTTCCATTGAGAAATAAAAGTAATCCAATTGATACCGTATTGGCAGGTCTTGAAATGCAGGATTTTGTTACCAAATTAAATGAAGAAAAATTAGCAAAGGGCGAAGTTGCCTGGAATCTTCGTTTAGGAATCCATACAGGCAAAGTGATTGCTGGCGTTATTGGGAAGAAAAAATTTGCTTATGATATTTGGGGCGATACAGTGAATACTGCCAGCCGTATGGAGTCTGCAGGAGAAGTTGGCAAGGTTAATATTTCAGGAGAAACTTTCAAACATATCGAAGAATATTTTGATTGCGAATACAGGGGCAAGATTGTAGCCAAAAATAAAGGTGAAATTGATATGTATTTCGTACATGGCTTAAAACCTGATTTTGCTGAACCTGGATCTATTATATATCCGAACAAAGATTTCAGAAGCATTTTATCCGAATACTAATCTTGTGCTAATTTATTGCAACCATTCTAAACTATTTATCATCTTATATTTAAATTTGTAACTTTTATGCATAGCAATAAAAAGTTATAGAAATCGTTTTATCTATCTAAAGTTAAATTAAAAAAGATTTACAATGAAAAATAATTTATTTAAGTTAATGACCTTATTGTTTTCAATTGGTTTATTTATAGCATCTTGTAATGATGTTTCTTTAAAACAACCTGAACTTGATACAAATGCTGCAACTGACAATGCTACCTCAAATAAAGCTACTATCGATGTTTTTGGTGCAATTGATAATGGAGTCAATAGTTTAGGAAAATCAGTTTCAGTTTGCCCAAGCGTAAAATTAAGTAATGATTCACTAATTATTGATTATGGAACTACATGTCCTGCAGGTGCTGATGGTGTAGTTAGAACTGGTAAAATTATCGCAAAGTTTACCGGATTTAGTGGATGGTTAGATGGAACAAGCGCTGTAATTAGTTTGGTTAATTACACAATTAATGGAAAACCACTTACAGGTACAATTACAGTTACCTGTCATATTGATGCAAGTCAGGTTAAGTCATTTGAAATTGTGAGCACAAATATGCTTCTTACCTTCATTGATGCTACTACCGTTTCATGGAATTCTTCTAATACAATGTCATTGGTTAAAACCGTTGGTATAGACAAATATTGGAGTATCAGTGGAACTTCAGATGGTATTTCAAGAAAAGAACTGAATTTTAGCAGTACGGCGACTAATTTATTGACAGATCCTGCATGTAAATGGTTTGTTGGAGGCACACTTACTATTACTCAGGGAAGTGTAGTTGATGCTCTTACTTTTAGTGATTGTGGTAATGTTTCAATAAAACACAATAACCTACCTGCTATTCAGGTTAATCTCAATACACTCTAATTTAGAATTGTTGAAAATTCACAGGCTGCTTCTTTTGAAGCAGCCTTTTTTATGGATTCCAGTCCCAAACTTTAATATAATCCGGAAAAGCACTTGGTTTATAAATGGATTTGTTTTTAAAAACTCGCATACATTCCTGAATGCCTTCTGTAATACTTGGATGTGGATGCACTACCCGCATTACTTCCACCAGACTGTTGCCCTGATTGATTAAGTGAGCAACGGATACTATTAATGCCGAAGCCTGAGGTCCTGCTGCCCTCATTCCTAAAATTTTTTCACTACCGTCGTTACTAATAATTATTTTTATAAAACCGCTGGAGTTTCTCATCGCCAACGCCCTGCTTACCAACTCGTTTGAATAATAAGCTGCACGATAAGGAATTTTTTTTGCTTGTGCTTGTTTTTCATTCATTCCAACTGCTGCTACTTCAGGTCTGAAAAACATAAGAGTGGACATGTTTGAATATTCTAACGGAAAGGAGGGCTCTGCATACAACTTTTTTACAGAATATCTACCTTGCATTTCAGCAATATTATACAATTGTCCATATCCTGTTATGTCACCGGCAGCGTATACTTTAACATCTTCAGGACTACCTTTTATTAAACAGTCACTTTCAATTTGGATATTGCCTCGTAAATCGGGTTTAATTCCAATATTATCAAGACCCAGGTTATCTGTGTTAGGAACCCTACCAATTGATATAAGAGCTACATCAACTTCCAATACTTTACTATGACCATCTTCATAATCCAAAATGACTTCGAGATAATCTGCATGTTTTTTAATCGTTCTTAGACTTGCCGTATAATGGATAATTACACCATTTTTTTCAAGATTTTTCGAAACAAAATTACTAACATCTTCATCTTCAAAAGGAATTACACGATGATCTCTGTCCAGCAAATGCACTTCGGTTTGTTTAAAACTGGAAAATATAGTAGCATATTCAGTTCCAATTATCCCAGAACCAATAATAATCATTCTCTCAGGAAATTCTTTTAGGTTTAATATTCCATCAGAATTTATAATTCTTTCCTGATCAACCTCTATTCCCGGGTATTCTTTAGGTCTTGAACCTGTTGCTATTACGAAACTTAATCCTTTTATAAATTCTTTTTGTCCATCTTTTTCTATCAGGATAGTGTTTTTGTCGATAAAGCTGGCCATGCCAAATTTTAAGGTCACACTTCCATTTGTAGATTTAACCTTTGAAAAAGACTCTATCTGCGATAACATTTGGAGTTGCTTGGTTTTAGCTGCTTTTATTACAGATTTTCTTACTTCCTGATAATCTACCTTTAGAGCCAACGCTCTAAAGCCCCGATCAATTGAAGCTGCAACTGCATAATCTTGGGATAATTCCCACATAGTTTTTGAACTAAGGGCACCGTTCATAACGCCTGTTCCACCAATTTCATTGGCTTCAATCAAGCATACATGTCTATTAAAGTCAAGCGCCCTCATCGCGGCAGCATATCCTCCTGGTCCGCTACCAATAACTATTAAATCAAAATTTTCCATAAAATGCTAACAAATTGAATCTAAGATAAAATAATTTAATAGAAATAGATAATGTTTATATTATTAATAGATAAATGTATGAAATTCGTTAAGTTTGTTTTTTGATGACATATAGTTATCAGATTGTAATACAATAGATTAGTTTGATTTGTTTGAATTTTATTTTTAGGATTATAATTCGATAATTTCAAATCGGACTTGCATTTTATTAAAAAACCAGAATAGGATTTACTAAAAAACTTTTATTTGTCTTATCTTTGTTGCCAAATTTTAAAGAATAATAAAACAATGGTCTTAATAAAATTTATTTTATTTGCTTACGCTGTCTATTATGTTTTTAAGTCAGTTGCAAGATTCTTTTTGCCTTTCATGTTCAAGGATTTTCAGCAAAAAATGAATGGAAATGGTCAGAATCAACATAAAAATAAAAGGGAAGGAGAAGTTACTATCGAGTATAAAGGAACTGGTAAAAAATCTTTCGACAAAAATATTGGTGAGTATATTGACTATGAAGAAATAAAATAATAAAAAAAACAGGTAGGAAATGATCTTATAGCCATTTGCCTACCTGTTTGTTATGTAATATTAAATTCTATTAATAGAATTTAGAGCGCTCATCTTTTATATCTGCAGATTCTTTTAAAGCATTTAGAACCTGACCCATATCACCATAATTCGGATTAGGGTAAACCCTGCCTTGTAACTCATTCAACAATCTTGTCTTTTCAACAGTTAAGTCTAGCTTTTCGGTATTCATCGAAGGTGTGATTATCTTAATGTTGATAACATAAACTCCATTTTCGCCTTTTATAGGTTTAGAGATTTTGTTTTTTTCGCTTGTAACTGCACTAGCTAAAACAGCTGGCTCAAATCCCATGCCCTGAATTTGGAATGAAGAAAAACTAATGTTTTTGGCCTCTTGAACCTGTGCCTTTAATGTTTGAGCAATTGTCTGAATATTTCCTGATAGCGAGCTATTCATTTGTTTTAACAGGATTTCAGCTTTTTTCTCTTTTATAACTTCAGTTTTTACAAATTCCTGAACTTGCTCCAATGGTGCTATACCTTCTTTTTTAATATCCGCTAAAGTACCTACAACATATCGGTTCCCAAGTTCAAATACTTCAGATACATCTCCTTTTTTAGCTGTATAAACCCAACGGATCAATTGTCTTGGAGATTCCAAGCCTGAAATAAAAGTTCCATTTTCAGTTAATCCCGGAGCTGTTCGTTTAATTAACATTTGTTTTGTAATAGACTCCTCGAATTTTGGAAGAGTCCTATTCTCTCCTGCAAATTTACTGGCCAGAGCATATGCTTTTTGATAAGTTTCAGTACTTGGCATAATTTTTCTTTCAAGAAATCCAACCTGGATTTTTTTATTCTTTGCACCTTCAGCTGTTTTTATAAAAAGATGCACTCCATACTCTTTAGAAACAGTTACAATTTCATTCAGATTTTTATTTACCAATTCATCAAATGGTGCAAGAGGAATCCTATTTACCTGCTGACCTTCAACTACCCATCCTAATTCTCCACCTTTATCCAAACTTGCTTTATCAGCAGAATATTCTTTTGCAACTGTTGCAAAATCAATTCCGCCTTCAATAACAGTTTTTAAACTATCGGCAACTTTTTTAGCTTTATCAATGTCTGCAATATTTTTTCCATCAATTGCAATTAATATATGTTTTACTTGGATTGAATCTGGAATTGAAGTGCTCTCAATTAATTTTGCAAGTTTATAAGATCCATCCTCAAAGTAAGGTCCATATACAGCACCTGGTGTGTTTGAAAACAAAAAACTGTCAACTACAGCATTTGTAATATCACCTTTTTTATAATGTTTAGGATCAAAAGCTTTATCGGAGTTAAAACTAATATATTGTTTAATATCTTCAGTTGTTTTAAACTCATTAACTACTTTATTTATCCAGTTAAAGGTGTAAAGTGTATCTTTATGAGAAGGTAATACGTCAAAAGTTACATAAGCAAGATCTCTTGTATTTTTTTGCTCGTATTTTTTCTTATGTTCCTTATAGTATTTTTCAAGTTCATCTTTACTTACTGTGATACTGCTGTCAGATATATCGGTGTAATACTTGGCAACAAAATCAAAATCTACAAGATAGTTTCTTCTGCTAAATTCAGTTTCAACTACTTGTTTTGGAACATACAGACCTTTTGAAATCATTGTAAGATACTTTCTTATCATTCGGTTTGATGTAACTTGTTTTTCAAGATTAAGCAAATAATCTTTTGTTTTACCGGTTTTATCCTCATTCATATTTTTGTAAAAATACACAACTCTTGAAGGATCAAAAACTCCAGTTTGTTGATTAGCAAATGCAGGCTCTCGTGAAACCATTGGATCTACACTTTTACCCTGAATTAAATCAAACAATTCATCACTACTTACAGCTATTCCAAGTGTGTTATATTGATCCTGAAGCAAGAGCTTTTGAATCATATTATCCCAAACCAATTCGCGGATTCTTTCTTTATCCGATTCTGTAATTGATTGCAAACTATTGTTTTGTTTGTAGGTTTCAATAGTTTGAGTAACTTCTTGCTCATAATCCTGGTAATTTATACTTTGGCCATTAACCTCAGCAATTCTATTTCTGTCGCCCGAAAATAGACTGTTCCCTTTATTAATGAAATCGCCAAGGATAAACATTAACAACGAAAATCCAATAATTACTGCTACTAATGGACCTCTCTTTCTGATATTCTCTAATGCTGCCATTTGTTATATACTATTAAATATTTGTGTTTTTAAATTTTGAGCTGCAAAGATATAAAAAAAAACAAATGAAAAAAGCGATTTGATTATTAAGTATTTATGGTTATAAAGAATTGAAAATCAATAATATAAGAACTAAAATTGATGTGTTTTATTAAGAATTGGATATTGTTATTCCAATTTATTTCATTCTCGGGTTTTTTTTACATCATTTTGAATCGCTAATACAACTTCAAAAACTCATATGAATTTCTGGTATATTTCATAAATCTTTCAAAATCAGCAAAACTAAGAACTAGCGATGCGGTGTTTACTCCTGGATGAAAACTTATGGATTTGGCGTTTAAAAGCATTTCATCCAAAAATACATGTATATGATTTTCAATATCATTCACTAATGCAAGTGGCGATACTGAGCCCGCTTTTACTGTTAAATATTGTTCAAGGCGCCAATCGGATGCAAAACTTAATTTCCCTTGTTTAAGCTTTACTTCCAGCCATTTAACGGATAAATTTTGTGTATGCTCAAATACTACCAAATAATGCTTGTCACCTTTGTGATTTCTTAGAAATATATTTTTGCAATGAGTAGCATCCAAATCTTTCCAATATTCTTTTGCAATTTCAATTGTTGGGGCTGGAGGATGTTCGTGATATTCAAATTTTATATCTAGATTTCTCAAAGCTTTATAAATCTCTAATGAGCCATTCATACCTTATATATTTATAATGATCTAATTTCCAATTTCCTTTTTCAATCGTGCTTCATCATTTTAGATAGTGTTTCATTTGCTTTGTGAATTGATTTAATAGGCTCAACTTGCAATATGAGTTTTTCTTTTTGTTCCTTGAGCCTGCACTTTTTAGGATTTTGGTTCACATAAGTCAATATCCCTGAAAATACTTGTGAATTGAAGTAATAGGAAGAATCATCAGCAAGAAAGTAACAAAACATTTTATCGTTTTTGAGAATTATTTTAGCCAATCCAAGCCGTTGAGCCAGCCAACGCATTTTAACTGCAATTAATAATTCTGATGTTTGTTCAGGAATAGGGCCAAACCTATCAGTTAATTCTTTTTCGAAATTGATTAACAATTCTTCATCTTTAATGCTATCCAAATCTCTGTATAATCTAATCCGCTCTGCCGTATTTTCAATATAAGTTACTGGAAATAAAAGTTCCAGATCTGTATCAATTTGGCAATCTGGTAAGAAATTCTTCGAAAGATCTTTCTCTTCTTGCCTGGTTTCTTCAGTTGCGTTGTTTCGGTTTTCTTCGTGTAGTTCAAACAAGGCTTCATTCAATATTTGCTGATACGTTTCAAAACCGATATCAGCAATAAAACCACTTTGCTCACCTCCTAAAAGATTACCTGCACCTCGGATATCTAAATCCTGGAGTGCAATATTAAAACCACTTCCAAGTTCGGAGAATTCTTCAATAGCATTCAATCTTTTCCGTGCTTCTGGAGTTAAAACTGTTAATGGTGGCGCTAAAAGATAACAATATGCTTTCTTGTTAGACCGTCCAACCCTACCTCTTAATTGGTGTAAATCGCTTAGACCAAAATTTTGTGCATCATTTATAATAATGGTATTTGCATTTGGTATGTCTAATCCTGATTCAATTATTGTTGTGGCAATCAAAACATCATATTCCTGATTGATAAAATCTAGCATAATAGTTTCCAATTCATGGCCTTTCATTTGTCCGTGGGCAAAAACCGACTTAACATCAGGGCAAAGGCGTTTAATCAATCTCTGAATTTCAGCTATATTTTGAACCCTGTTATGGATCATAAATACCTGTCCATTTCGCTGTACTTCATAATTAATAGCATCTTTAAGTATTTCTTCATCAAAAGTATGCAGTTGAGTTAAAATGGGATATCGATCCGGAGGGGCGGTATTTATAACAGATAAATCCCTGGCTCCCATCAAAGAGAATTGCATGGTGCGGGGTATTGGAGTGGCAGTTAGCGTTAATGTGTCAACATTGATCTTGATTTGTTTTAGTTTTTCTTTTATCGAAACTCCAAATTTTTGTTCTTCGTCGATTATTAGCAATCCAAGATCTTTAAATTTAATGTCACTTCCAACAATTCTGTGCGTTCCAATTAAAATGTCAAGTTTTCCCTCTGCCAAATCTTTAATAATTTCTGTTTGTTTTTTTTGGCTTTTTAATCTGCTGATATAGTCAACTTTAACTGCAAAGTCCTTTAGTCGTTTTGTAAATGTCTGATAGTGTTGCAACGCAAGGATAGTGGTGGGAACCAATACTGCCACTTGTTTTCCATCTGTAACTGCTTTAAAAGCTGCCCTTATCGCCACTTCAGTTTTTCCAAAACCAACATCACCGCATACCAGCCTGTCCATTGGAAGTTCAGATTCCATGTCCGCTTTTGTTTGTATAGTTGCTTTGAGCTGATCTGGTGTATCTTCGTATATGAATGATGCTTCCAATGCCTCTTGTAGATAAGTATCGGGTGAAAATTGAAATCCCTGTTCGTCTTTTCTTTTGGCATAGAGTGCAATCAATTCTTTGGCAATATCCTTAACTTTGCTTTTGGTTTTTTCTTTGGTTTTTTGCCAAACACCAGAACCAAGTTTATGCAAATTTGGTGGAATTCCATCGCCACCTCTGTATTTCGAAACTTTATGCAGCGAATGGATACTTACAAAAACCGCATCATTGTTCTGATACAAAATGCGGATTGTTTCCTGTTTTTTTCCATTATTTTCTATCGTGTTTATCCCACCAAATTTGCCAATTCCATAATCCGAATGAACAACATAATCTCCCGGCTGCAAACTTGTTATCTCTTTAAAGGAAAGCGCACTTTTATTTTCACTGAATTTGTCGTTTATTAGCTTTACGCGATGAAAACGATTGAAAATTTGGTGATCAGTATAACAACTGATTTTTAAGTCTTTATCAATAAATCCTTCGTGGAGGATTTCGTTAACAGGTACGAAATCAACTTTTATCTTTACTTCATCAGAATGCAGGATGGATTTTAACCTTTCGAGTTGTACCGGATTTGCCGATAATATATAATTGGTAAATCCTTCTTCTCTTCTTAAAGCTATAGTTTCTGCCAGAAAATTAAAATTCTTGTTAAAATCTATTTGCTTGCTTTGCGAAAATTCATAAAATTGATTTGCTTTGAATTTGGCTTGAGCGCCCAGAGCAACCTGATGAAACAGATTTAGCTTTGCATTGAAATCATCAGGATGGATAAAATCTTCGATTTGAATCTGAAAATCAGCTGTAATTTCAGGTTTTTGATTTTCTAATTTTTTGTATACAAAATCAACCTGCTCTATTAAATATTGAAAATCCTTAATCCATAGAATAGAATCAGGACTTAAAAGTTCCATGAAATTTGATTTCTCCGAAACAGGTGTTAATTTGCTTACATTTGGATGAATGGTAACGCTTTCAAGTTGGTTAAGCGAAAGCTGGTTCATTACATCAAAAGTTCTGATTGAGTCTACTTCATCACCAAATAAATCTATCCGGTAAGGGTTTTCGTCCGCAAAAGAAAAAACATCGATAATACTTCCTCTTATTGAAAAATCACCGGGTCCAAATACAAAATCAGTCCGGCTAAAACCATATTCCTGTAAAAATTCTCTTAAAAAACTCGTTGAAATTTTTTCGCCCTTGTGAATCGAAAAACTAGAATGTTGATGGGCAGCAATATTAGCTTCTTTTTCAATAATAGCTTCAGGATAGCTTACTATTATTAAGTTATCCTTTTTACCTAAAGCTTCAATGGTCTGATTGCGAAGTATGATATTTCCTTCCGATTTTTTAAAGTCATCTTTGTTTCCTAAATCTAGTTTGAAAGTTGAAGGGAAAAAGAAAAGATGATTTGAAGGCAGAAGTTTTTCAAGGTCGTTAAAAAGGTAAACAGCTTCTTCTTTATCTGGAAGGACTGCAAAAATGGGCTTTTTTGTTTCAATAAATAATTGATGCAAAATTAGGCTTGCGGCTGAGCCACTTAATCCTTTAATATTTGTACGAGCTTTTTCAGAATTTTTGAAATCCTTAATCAGCGCTTCTCTTAAAGGATGTTTTTGATATAATTTGATTAAATCTTGTATTTCCAACTCTTTTTTCTGCAATTTTATAAAAAAAGGATCAGAATCCTTAATTTAATTGAAGTTTGTTGATGAAAAAAAATATTTATTTCCTCTAAATATTCAACATTGAAAAAATGTAGAATAAATCTGTTATATTAATTTAAAGATATTTAAAAAATAGTAAGTTTTAAAATTTTTAAATTCGATGTTAAATATAGTAAATAAAAAAGCCACAAATAATTGATATACAATATTTATGACTCTTAATATTCGACTTTTATTGTTCAAAAATAATTAGTATTGATTAATCTTTAAGATTTCAGCATATATTTTCTATTCTCTATTTATAAAAATATTAATCATTACTTTCAAATTTGTGGATAAACTCTTCCGCTTTGTCTACCATTTGCCTTGAACCAGTGTAAAAAGGAACCCGTTGATGCAATGATTGAGGTTTTATGTCTAAAATGCGGTTTCCCAAACCATCACAAGCTTTTCCTCCGGCTTGCTCTGCTAGAAATGCAATTGGATTGCATTCATAGAGTAGCCTCAGTTTCCCTGTTGGATAACTTTCAGTCGATGGATATAAAAATATTCCACCTTTTAATAAATTTCGATGAAAATCTGCTACCAGCGATCCAATATATCGTGATGAATATGGCCTGTTTGTTGGCTTATCACTCTCCTGGCAGTACTTGATATATTTTTTAACACCTTCCGGAAATTTAATATAATTCCCTTCATTAATTGAATAGATAGTACCAGTTGTTGGTGTTTGGATAGCAGGGTGCGAAAGGCAAAATTCACCGATTGAAGGATCAAGGGTAAATCCATTAACTCCTCGTCCAGTTGTATAAACCATCATTGTAGAAGACCCATAGATAATATATCCTGCTGCAACTTGTCTGGTTCCTTCTTGAAGAAAATCTTCCAACATCGCTTCGTGGCCTAATGGAGATAACCTCCTGTATATTGCAAAAATAGTTCCTATTGATGCGTTTACGTCTATATTTGAAGAACCATCCAAAGGATCGATGGTTACGATATATTTCCCATCTTTAGCTAAATCCGTTTTAAAGGTAATGATATTTTCATTTTCTTCAGTTGCAATTCCACAGCATTCACCTGTAACTTTTAAAGCCGAAATAAATTGCTGATCTGCAAATACATCTAATATTTTTTGAGATTCGCCTTGTATATTTTCCATGCCACTTTCACCAAGGATATTCACCAGACCTGCTTTATTCACTTCCCGATTCACTATTTTTGCGGCTATTCCGATATGACTTAGCAAACGTGACAATTCTCCTTTGGCATAAGGAAATTCCGATTGTCTTTCAATAATAAACTCGTTAAGCGTCAACACAATATGTCGTACCATTATTTTCTATATTAGGTTTTAAAATTTTGTATAAAGTTAGTAATAATAAGAAAGCAAAAAATAAGGTAATTTGTGATTTTTTGCATGATATTTTCAATTTCTTATTATATAACTCTGGAGTATTGCTAGTTTTGGCAAGTCCTTTTCAATTTGAAATACATTTAACAAACACATCTGTATATTTACTAACGGATGTCAATTTTTTTATAGTTAGAATTCTTGAATTTTCCGAAAAACATTGTTAAACTATTTAGACTTATTACATTTGCTTATTGTTTTAATTATTGAAAATCAATGGCAATAGTATTTAAATTTGGGGGTGCTTCATTAAAGGATGCTGCTTCTGTGCGTAATATGTCTGAAATTATAAAAAAATATAAAGAAAATCTGGTTATTGTGGTTTCAGCAATGGGAAAGACTACAAGAGCATTACACCAGGTGGTCAATGAGTATTTTTCAAAAAAGGACTTTACTCAGAGTTTAAATCTTGTTTGGGGTTATCATCAATCGATAGTTAATGAGCTATTTGAAAATAAATATTCCGGTACTCAGACTATACTTGATAGTCTAAAGACCTGCTTAAATATAAAACTGTCGGAAAAACCTTCTTCAAATTTTGACTTTGAATATGACCAGATTGTGGCATATGGCGAATTATTATCTTCGGTTATTGTAAGTGAATACTTAAATAATCAAGGCATCTGTAATAAATGGATAGATATAAGGTTATCATTAAAAACAAACTCAATATATAGGGACGCTAGAATTGATTGGCTCTTATCTGAGAATTTGGTTAAACAAAATTTTTCTTTTTTGGAAGGACAAGTTTATTTAACGCAAGGTTTTATTGCTTCAAATCAACAAAACCTGACTACTACTCTTGGACTTGAAGGATCCGATTTCACAGCCGCAGTAATTTCATATTTTATTGATGCAGAAAAGATGATTGTATGGAAAGATGTTCCGGGAATTTATAATTCAGATCCTAATCTTTTTAAAAATGTGATAAAACTTGATGCTATTTCCTATCGTGAAGCTGTTGAATTAGCCTATTATGGAGCCAAAGTGATCCATCCAAAAACAATAAAACCGCTCGAAAACAAAAATATTCCACTATGGGTGAAATCCTTCAAAGAGCCCGATGAGCCTGGAACTGTTATTACTTCTTCAACTCCAAATAAAATTGGAGTAATGCCTGATGTACCAATCTTTATTACAAAGAACGATCAAATTTTGATTTCAATAGCTCCTTATGATTTTTCTTTCATTGCTGAAGACAATTTAGAACGTATATTTTCAATTTTGGCTCAATTTAGGGTAAAAGTGAACCTGATGCAAAATTCAGCCATCAGTTTTTCAATTTGTGCTGATTATGATCCAGATAGAATTTTGCCTGTGATTGAAAAATTGAAATCAGAATATAAAATATTGTATAATAATGACCTGACTTTGGTTACAATAAGGCATTTTAACAATGAAACCATTCATGAAACAACCTACGGAAGGAAGGTTTATGTACAACAAAAAAGCAGGCATACCGCCCGCTTTGTAGTAAGATAGAGTAAAGACAATACTTGAAGAAAGATTATCGGTTATTTGGATTCAGTTTGGCTTGTATTTTTACTTTTGTTGTCTAAAAATACTTGAACTCCTGCAGTATATCTAACTTCACCTGCCAAATTTTTGTGCTCATAGGCCATCATTATTGATTTTACCTTTTTCCCAAAATCTAGAGTTTTTTCATTAAAATACCATACTTCAGTAAACTGTATATTAGCAATTTCGCTTCTAGGGTGCTTCTTTTCCATTTGTTTTACTTCGTCCAAGGTCATTATTTTTTCATATTGATAACTATATGGAGTAAGCCTGCCATTGTATATAGCGTTAAAGATCATATTCGAAAGTGCTTTTTTATCAAGATATTTAAGACTGTATTCCTGCCAGTCATCTTCGGGATCTGGATTTTTAATTACTACATTGTATATGATCGTGTCCGCTAGAAGTACAGAATTGTTAGAAGCAGAATCTGATGAATAGAAATTTCCCATTTTTACTTCAGGAACTCCAAGTGTTGAGCTATCTTTAGCTTCAGTTATTGAACTTTTTTCATCTTTCGGTTTGCATGATTGACTAATAGTACCAATTATTATCAATACCGAGGTAATTAATAAGTTAATGTGAGTTTTCATGGTTGGATTATTATTATCGGTTAAACAATATTTGCATTCCTTTTATTGTATCATTAAATGTTCCATTTTCATACACCAGGTTTCCATTAACAAAAGTATGTGTTACTTTCGATTTAAAGGTGTAGTTTTCGAAAGGTGACCATTGGCATTTAGAATATAGACTTTCTTTTTCTACTTTTTCAGGTTTATTCAAATCAATCAGCACCAAATCAGCCCAATATCCTTTTCTGATATAACCACGTTTGTCAATCTTGAAAACATCAGCAGGGGCGTGACACATCTTTTCAACAATTCTTTCAAGGCTTATTTTCTTTTGATGATAAAACTCAAGCATCGCCAATAAGGAATGTTGAACCAATGGACCTCCAGAAGGACTATTGAAATAAGTTCTATCTTTTTCTTCTATGGTATGAGGAGCATGATCTGTTGCAATTACATCTAATTTGTTATTTAACAGACCATTAAATAGTGCATCTTTATCAGTTTTACTTTTTATTGAAGGATTCCATTTTATTTTAGATCCTAACTTTTCATAGTCGCTCTCATCAAACCAAAGATGATGCACACAAACTTCTGCTGTTATTCTCTTTTCATTCAAGAGTAAAGTATTATCCAGCAAATCTAGTTCCTTTTCAGTCGATAGATGCAAAATATGCAAACGGGTATTATGCTTTTTAGCCAATTCAATAGCCAATGATGATGATTTATAGCAGGCTTCAGCAGACCTTATTAACGGATGAAAGTTAATTGGAACATTTTCACCATACTTTTGTCTATGTTGACTTGAATTAGCTTTTATAGTTTCTTCATCTTCGCAATGTACTGCAACAAGTAAAGGTGCTAGTTCGAATATTTTATCCAGTATTTCTTTATTATCAACAAGCATATTCCCGGTCGATGCTCCCATAAATACCTTTATTCCACAAACTGTTTTTGGATTTGTATTAACTAATTCTTCTAAATTATCATTTGTTGCACCTATATAAAAGGAATAATTCGCAAATGATTTTTTCGATGCTAATTCAAATTTGTCTAATAATAGCTTTTGACTTGTGGTTTGTGGATTTGTATTAGGCATTTCCATAAATGTAGTTATACCTCCGGCAACAGCTGCTTTACTTTCGGTATATATTTCAGCTTTATGAGTTAATCCTGGTTCTCTAAAATGTACTTGATCATCTATTATACCTGGAATTAGTACTTTGCCACTTGCATCAATGATATTGTTGTAATCGGCCTGCGATAGGTTGTGCACTCCACTAATAATATCAATTATTATTCCGTCTTCAATTAATAGATTTCCTTGAAAGTTTTCATTTTCATTGATGATTAAGGCATTAGCAATTAAAGTTCTCATTTTATTCAAATATCAGTTTCATTTGTAAAAGTAATATTCTTGAAGGGATTTTAAAAATTCAATTTTAACCTTATAAAGATACAGGAATATTTACTTATTTGAACCTAAATGGCAGAATATTAATAATTTATATGAAATTTGATTGATATTATAAGCTAAAGTATAACTTATGCAAATGACAGACATGCTGGTAGTTATATTTCAGCGTTTGATATTATAAGATAATTGGATCTTATTCGATACTTATCGAAGATTAATTTACTCTTCCAGTCAAATTTATACAACCTTCAAAGAAACATGTAAAATTTAATTAAAGTACCCAAGCAACCAAAGAGGGTACTTGAAGAATTACAACTAGCAGTTTATTAAATATATAGATATTCTAAAGTTAAATATATACAATATTGCTTCAAAATTATATTCAATAAATTATTCAGTATCTATTGAATATAATTTAATATTTACTAATAGTTTTATAATCAGTCAATAAGACATTAAAATAGTTTCCAGTTTTCTTACAAATAATCACTAGTGTCCACTAAAAAAAACTTAAGTTCTTTGAAATACTTGTAATTCGTAGCTTCTATCGCTTTTTTACTACGTGACGATTTGAATTATTATGTTCGTATAGAAAAATACAACTATATGAACAATGGAAAATTTGTT
>JANYKN010000143.1 GCA_025361565.1 Bacteroidota bacterium
TGCCCGATAGTTTTGTACTTAATCGAATGTTTCTTTCATGGCAAAACAGGCGTATAGCCAGTTCCGTTATGGCCAAGCTTAAGAAATGTCTCGCGTCCTGATTATTAGTTTATAAATTTAATGAATATGAAAAATACAAAATGGGCTTTTTTATTTATCTTAACTATTAGCATTCAAGCATGTTATCATTGTGAATTTGTGGGTTATGATTATAATCCTATTGATGATTCCTATGTAAAATTGGATAATGATAGTTATAGTTTTAAGGAAGAGGATATTAGTACTACTGATATTACAGAAAAAGACAGCTTGATTTATATTGATTACTCAATTTCAAGGAAAGGTTCTATCACTGGGTCAAACATAAATATTGGATATGGATTTATTATTAAATTAGAGATAAAGAAGCTTTCTAATAATCAATTTATTTTAGAATCTGGCTCTATTGAGTTTATTAAGGATAATGTATGGGGAGACTTTTATTATTTTGAATCGCATGACCTTAATATGATTGAATATGCGAAATCAGATCGTCAAAAAGAGGTCGGAATTTCAGTATTTACTCCAGAAAAATTAAAATTAGATATTAAAGGAGTAATTTCGAATGGAACTGTTAGAAAAACTTTTGACTTTGACATTCGATTTGAAACAAAAAAGGTTGAAGTGAAAGCTTGTTGATTCTCTAAAAAGATATTTATCGACTTTATAAGATATAAAAAAGCCAGGCCATAACACGCGGTCATAAAACATTGGGGGTTAAGTGGTATGCAAAGCGCATCGCTCGCTGGCAAGGTTCTTATCGGTTGATAGGTTCGCAGCTCCGAAATCCCCAACGTTTCATACCGCCAGCCGTTTGGCGTCATGCAATAAAAATAAAAATGCACACAAGTTGTAATTGTTTAATCAATGAAAGAAATAGAGGTTGATAAAAATTTGGTATCATGTTGTTGGTTATATTGTGGTGCTTGTGAAAACTATCTCAATCAAAAATGTCCCGGATGCAAGAAACTTAATAAAACCCCTTTTTGGTGTACCATCCGAGATTGCTGTTTGACTAAAGGATATGACAACTGTGCTGATTGTAAAGATTTTCCAAATGTTAAAGACTGTAAAAAATACAATGGAATTATCATGAGTACACTTGGATACTTTTGTGGTTCGGACAGATATAGTGCAACTAATATGATAAAGAATATTGGCATAACGGACTTTGCTAAGTATATGGCTGAAAATAAAATTCAACGAATTCGCAGAAAGACTATGGATTCATAGATAAGTGGTAAATGAATTAACTAAACAGAAATCTATACATGGACAGATTTATGAAGAATTTGGAAAAATAGGAATAGAAGGTTGAGTGAAATGAAAAAAAGCACGAACGCCTAACATGCAATATAGCCAAAAAGGGTTTCATCAGTTAGGGAAGTACATCACCCGTATCAAGCGTGGTGCGGGCGGATAGATACCAACCTCGCATTCCCTTTCTGGCCATATTGCGTTCCGTTGTGTGCAACCCTGAAAAACGCTTGGGTGATAGTTTAGAACATGATTGAAAGAATAAAAAGAGCCCCCGCACAAAAGCAGAGAATGGCAGCCCATCGCACCGCCGTCCCTGCGCTGCCAAACACTTGCTTTTTCTCCACCGCGCCCGCTTCGTGGATAAGTTTATGCTTAATAAGTAAAGAATTGATAATATTAAACCTCAATAAAATGAAAAAATCAGTACTGTTTCTTTTATGTCTTTATCTCACATTAGGGATACAAGCAAAAACTCTAAATCTTATTACTGCTGGTACTTTAACAAGCTCTTTAACAGCGACGGAAAAAGATACTTTAACTGTTCTTACGATAACAGGAGTAATAAATGCTCAAGACTTTAAGACAATTCGTGATAATTTAACCAAATTAAAGGTGTTGGATATAAGTGGAGCTTCAATTTCCTCCTACACCGGCACAGGAGGAACGTTTGGTTCAATTAGTTATCCTTATAATGCTAACACAATTCCTATATATGCTTTGAAAAGCAAAACAACTTTAATATCAGTTAGCCTTCCTTCAACTTCAACAACAATTGATGTTCAATCTTTTGCTAATTGTACAAATTTAAGCTCAATAAATATTCCAACATCTTTTAGTACAATTGGAAATTCTGCGTTTTCTGGTTGTACTAAACTAAACGCAATATCTATTCCTACTGCCATAACATCAATTGGTTTTCAAGCATTTTATAATTGCACAAGTTTATCTTCGATAACTATACCTTCTTCGGTTACATCAATTGGTACTCAAATTTTTTCAGGATGTACTGGATTAACTTCAATTATCTTGAATGCGAATATTAGTTCTATAAGTGATTATGCTTTTTATAATTGCAGCAGTTTGATAACATTAACTATTCCTTCAACTGTAACATCTATTGGTCAGTATTCTTTTTCTGGTTGTAATGGAATGACATCATTAACTATTCCTTCAACTGTTATATCAATTGGTACTTATGCTTTTAATAATTGCTATGGGTTAAACTCTCTAACTTTTAACGCTTCGATTTCTACAATAAATGAATCCACTTTTGGAGGTTGTAGTGGTTTGACTTCAATATCAATACCATCAACTGTTACATCTATTAAAAATAATGCCTTTTCAGGTTGTACAGGTTTGATATCAATATCATTACCATCAACTGTTAATTCAATTGGTAACGAATGTTTTAGTTATTGTACCAGTTTGATTACAATTAATTTACCTACTTCATTAACGAAAATAAGTAACTCTACTTTTTCTTATTGTTCTAAATTGTCTAATGTTACAATTCCCAGCTCTGTTCATTTTATTGGAAGTTCAGCATTTCTTGAATGCCCCAAATTAAAAAATATTACAATTCCTTCATCAATTGACACTATTGCTGATTGGGCTTTTTCTCGATGCGGGTTAACCGGAAGCTTAAATTTGCCAAATTCTGTTACTTATATAGGGGATTACGCATTTTATAATGACACACTGTTGACTAATGTTATATTGCCAACTACTTTGACAAAGTTTGGTGTTCAATCTTTTGCTTTTTGCAAATATTTGACTACTGTTAGTTTACCAACTACAATTTCTACTATCGAAAATGGCGTTTTTGCGGGTTGTTCAAATTTGACAGGAATATTAACAATACCATCTTCGGTTACTTCAATTGGAGCAAATGCTTTTTTCAATTGTGTGGCATTAAATTTAGTAAATATTCCTAGTTCAGTAACTTCAATTGGTAGTGCAGCTTTTTCTTATTGTGGTGGTAATATTATTGTTAATGCAGGAAATGCAAAATATTCTGACTTGGATAGTGTTTTGTTTAATAAATCACAATCAAAGCTAATTCATTGTAGTATTTCGAAAAAAGGAAATTATATAATTCCATCGTCTGTTGATACTATTGATAATAGTAGTTTTTCTGGCTGTAATAAGTTGAAAAATATTAGCATTTCATCCTCCGTTAAATTTATAGGGACTTTTGCATTTGGTGATTGTAATGCTTTAACTTCAATGATTTTGCCATCTTAATTATTTCGATTAATACAGGTGTATTTGCAAATTGTAATAACTTATCTTCTATCAATATTCCTTCAACAATAACAACCATTGAAGATAATGCTTTTCAAAATTGTAAAAAATTAAGTTCTTTAAGTATTCCATCTTCTGTAATTACACTTGGTAGTAATGTTTTTATTGATTGTATAGGGCTGAAATCTATAAAGGTCAATAATTCCACTCCCCCAAGTTTGGGTACTTCTCCATTTTTTAATGTAAACCATGATAGTTGTTTTTTATGTGTTCCTATAGGTGCGAAAGCTACTTATCTAAGTGCTTACTGGAGTATATACTTTAATAATATTTTAGAAGGGAATGGCGTTTGGTTATCAAAAAATGAATCAACATTTTCATCAACCTTAAATAGAGATACTGTATTTGTTTATTCAGATTTGTTATGGACAGCAATCTCAAACCAAATATGGCTCACTGTAAGTCCCAATGTTGCAACAACTGGTAATGCAACTTTAACTTTTACTGCAACAGCTAATCCAACTATTGCAACACGCACGGCAACAGTAACAGTAACGGCAACTGGCGCAACATCTCAAACAATAACAGTAACCCAATCGGCAGGCGATGCAACTTTGTCGGTATCTTCAAGCACTTCAAATATTGCTAAAGGCGCAGGAAGTACAGCAACCATTGATATAAGTTCAAATACAACATGGACAGCAAGTTCAAATCAGCCGTGGTTAACAGTAAATCCGAATATTGCGACAACAGGTAATGCAACTTTAACTTTTACTGCAACAGCTAATCCAACTATTGCAACACGCACGACAACAGTAACAGTAACGGCAACTGGCGCAACGCCTCAAACAATAACAGTAACCCAATCGGCAGGTGATGCAACATCGGTATTGACTAATACTGCTAATATCAAATTAACTATTTATCCCAACCCTGTCTTGGATAAATTATATATATCGAAAATTGAAGAGCCTATAAATGTTAAGATTTATACAGATAATGGTATTATGGTTGGACAATTTAATTGTAAAACAGATTATATTGATGTTTCTTTCTTAAAAAGAGGGTTATACCTAATTAATATTTCAACATTAAAAGGAGCTTGTAATTTGAAATTTATTAAGAAATAATATTGTATTGAAATACTTTAAAAAAGAACAAACCCCGCTTTCGCGGGGTTTGTATTATTTCTTCGATAGTTGAATATTCAAATCTGTTAGTTCGCCATCGGCAACTGCAACCGTTGCCACTTGGTCGGCATAACCAACCTTTTTTATCGTAACCGTGTACATTCCCGTAGGTAGGGATTTAATATTAAAACCACCTTTTTCAGCAGTCTTTTTAACAACGCTTACTGTAGCAGCTTTTGCAGCTTTAGCCATACCATTGTTACCCTCTAATGAAAAAGAAAGAGTGGCATTTTTAATAGGTTCGCCAGTCATAGCATCAGTAACTAAGCCTTTAACAGCAAGCGAACCAGTACCAGTTTCTACAATCTTACGGGCATTTTTATAACCTGTATAAAATACAGGTTGCGAAATTCTAACAATTTCAACCGCAGCATCCATGTTAGCCAAAGCAGTATCGGCAGTTTTAAATAAGGTTTCAAGTTGTTTTGTAGTTTGACTACTTTCGGTACGGCTTGCCCCAGGTTTGCCAAGCGAAGCATTATAAGCGGTAATAGCAGCTAATAAAGCGGTTTGTGTTGCAGCAGTAATTCCATAGGTTGCTAAAGCAGCAACATTAGTTTGAGCACGGTCATAAACAATCTGAGCATAGTCCTTAACAGCAGTATCAGCAATTTGACGAAGTTTACTTTCAGTAAACTTAACTTCCTGAGCTAAAGTAGCATTGTTGGTAAACTTGGCATACACACCCAATTTTCTTGCATAATCGGCAGTTGTAACGATAAGGCTTTCTTTATAATTGTTCTTAGTATCAGTAACGCCTTTTTTACTAACTTTTTGTTGCTCTGCAACCGCTTGGATTTGGGTAATTGTGTTTACAAACGTGGTCGAATTAGTAGTATAATTCGGGAGAGGGTTTGTAATAGCCGTGTAAGCAGTCTGATAATCTCTAAACGATAGATACATGCTCAAACGGCTTTCTTGTTGATTCGTCATAACTTTTAAAGTTTTAATGGTTGATAAATAAGGATTTATAAATTAATTTCAAGCAAGTTAAAAGGTTATTCTAACAAAGTCAAGTTTTATGCTAACTATTTTATGATTACTCCTAAACCACCTATGATTACCACTATTGTAAACACGATTGATATTACATTAAACATGATTGGTTCTAAAACATCTAAGATGAATACTATCATAAATAAGACAGCTACTATTATCTCCAAGATACATACTACAACGAACAAGATACGCCCTAACACTAACAAGACGGCTACTATTGCAAACAAGATATGTGCTAACATGATTGAGACGAGTTCTAATAGATACAAGACACGTCCAAACGATGATAAGATAATTGATAACCAAAATAAGAGATTTAAAATACAAGATAAGGCAATACCAACCGCCCCGCCCATCCCTTCGCAGCTAAGCACATTGGCAAAACGCACAAACCAGCCCTGCAATCCTAATTTTGCCAAAGAGCTTATCAGCCCTTCCCACGCCAACGCACTTTTCAAGGGCAGCACTTCGATTGAAAAAAAAGATTATATTTGCCTAAAGATGAATAAAATAAGGGCAGCACACAACACGCGGTCATAAAACATTGGGGTTTAAGTGGTATGCCAAGTGCATCGCCCGCTGGCAAACTTCTTGCAAGTGGATAGTTGAGCTATTCCGCAGTCCCCAACGATTTTATACCGCCAATCGTTGGCGGTTATTAAAAAAATCACACTCAGCAAAATAGATATGTAATGAAAAGATTGATAAAGTTGATAAGTATACTGGTTTTAATGATTTCGTGCAATCACAAGAATAACAGTGATAAAAATGAGAATCGGGACACCTTACTGATTAACAATAAAATGTTTTTCCTTGATTCAATATCGGAATCAGAATTCAAGAATTTGTCGTCGGATTTTCCTAAACAGAATGACACTTTGCCATTAGATACTGCGATTGTAAAAATTACTAATGATTTCATTAAAGTAAATACGCAAACTGGTTGCGTAGATTTTAAAATAGATACTTCGTTGAGTGATAATTACGCAAAATATGCCTATAAAGGCACATGGAAAGATGTAAGTATTGTTCATATCGCCGGTGGATTTATGGAATCCTCGGCTGATTTTTTGGTAAGCCTTAAAAATGGACAAAAAGCAATTTTGTGGGGTAGTCCTAAATTGTCACCGGATAAAACAAAAGTACTTTCTTATTCTTATGATTTGGAAGCAGGTTTTATAAACAACGGAATACAAATGTTTCGCGTTGGGAACAACGGACAATTGAAAAAGATTTTTGAAAGCGAAATTAAAAACTGGGGACCTGTTGATATTAAATGGGAATCAGATACAAGTATATTGATAAAACGAGCGAAACTTGATAGCCAAATGCAAGAACATTTTGATTTTAAACGAATGATAATAAAAAATTAACAACCGCCAACACGCGGTCATACGCAACTGGGGTTTAGGTGGTTAGGTAAGCGCAGTTCTCGCTGGCATGTTTCTTATCGGCGGATAGTTTCGCTTTCACGTCATCCCCAGCTGCGCATACCGCCATCCGTTAAGGCCAATGTTAAAAATCCATCCTTCGACAAATAAGTGTTTAAAAATTAAATACAAAGATTACTGGGATACTTGAAAATTAGTCATACATTGCATTTGTGATTTAATTAAAAAGCGATAGATTTTAATTAAAAATGATTTACATCAAATAAAACAACGTTGAACACTTCTGTCCAATTTGCAAAACCTTCGGCAATCCTGCATGATGCTATTGAATTTTATTTTTTTTTGGAAATTTCAACCTCTGATATTTCCAAAGCAAATCTTAATCAATGGCATATCCATGTTGCAAATGGTTGTATTGAAATGTTAATAGCATATAAAGATTCAACTTTTAATGTTCAAAACGAAAAACAAAAACTTAATAAACATGCCTCTAT
>JANYKN010000144.1 GCA_025361565.1 Bacteroidota bacterium
CAACAAATCGGTTAGAACATACAGGTGTCCTACAAAAAAGAGTAGAAAGTCTCAGAATTGGAACAGTAGTGTGATATTTGAATATTCTTATATATGAGAAAACAAAATATTTGTACCAACAAAGTACTTAAATAGAGCCAAACAAATTTACATTTTAAAAATTGGTGAACTAGCTGATGGTAAATTTTTATTTAAAACTCCTACAAATGTTAAAATAAATAAACAAACAGTTTACGCATTAACTTTTGAATTCAAAGCCTCTGATGGACAAGTTTATCAGGCTGTGGCTAAAACACATCAATACCATAAGCTTGAAGATGAAGAATTTGAAAAACTCGTTTATGATCCGGATATGCCAACCAATGCTGTATTGTTAGACGAATTACCGAATGGGGTTAAGGATTATTTTTTGAATAATTATTAAGGTTTTTATTCGATAAAAGGGTCTGATAAAGATACATATTTATCTAATATAGAAATTCATTATTTTTGTTCTCTTTGTTTTAAAAAAGGTAATTCATCTGTATAGTTTCATGAAAACCCCATCTCTTTTAAAAGGATTTTTAATTTGGCGACTTAAGAATGTGCATTCAAGGCCATATCTTATGTTTCTTAGTTTAATAGTTGGAATAGGATCCGGAACTATGGCGGTCATTTTATTTAATATAGTTAGCTTTATTCAAAGATTTTTAAAAGTTGGATTTACCAGAGATCATTCAAATCTGCTTTATTTGGTATATCCTGTTGTTGGAATCTCTTTATCTGTGTTATTTGTCAGGTTTATATTGCGTCAAAGTTTAGGCCATGGTGTGCCGGGCGTACTTAAAGCTATTTCTATGAACCAGGGACTGATTAAAGCACACAACATGTTTTCATCGGTGATTACCAGCGCTTTGACCGTTGGATTTGGTGGTTCTGTGGGTTTGGAAGGTCCATCAGTTTCAACCGGCGCAGCAATTGCATCCAACATTGGACGATTGTTCCGATTATCTTTTAAACATAAAGTATTGTTAATTGGCTGTGGTTCAGCAGCTGCAATGGCTGCAATTTTTAAGGCTCCCATTGCAGGAATTGTTTTTGCCTTTGAAGTAATAATGCTCGATTTAACAACATCATCTGTAATTCCAATATTAATCGCTTCTGCTTCTGCAACAATAACTTCATATATATTTCTTGGGCAGGATGTTATCTATCCCATCAATTTGAAGGAAAATTTCATTTTAACAGATATACCTTATTATATTGCATTAGGTGTTTTTACAGGGCTTATTTCAGTATATTTTAGTCGTGTTTATCTATATATTGCTAACATTTTTGGAAAAGTCAAGAGTTCTTTTGTTAAATTGATAGTGGGGGGGAGCATACTGGGTTTGCTGATATTAATTTTTCCTTCTTTATATGGAGACGGATATGAATCAGTAAATCATGCATTAGATGGAAATGTATCCTATTTATTCGAGAACTCTTTTTTTTACAAGTATAGTGATAGTCTTTTGGTATCTGTTATATTGCTGGCAGCAATCGTTTTATTAAAGGTTTTTGCAAGTTCTGCAACTTTTGGGGCAGGAGGAATAGGCGGAATTTTTGCACCTACACTTTTTATCGGTGCAAATGCAGGACTCTTGTTTTCTACGTTGGTTAAATATATTGGTTTTGATGAAGTATCAAAAAGCAATTTTGCTTTGGTTGGCATGGCTGGTTTGCTTGCTGGAGTGTTACATGCTCCTTTAACAGGCCTTTTTTTAATTGCTGAAATTACTGGTGGATATGCTTTATTTTTACCTTTGATGATTACTGCGACTTTAGCGTATGCAACGGTTAAATATTTCGATTCAAATAGTGTATATACATTTCAATTGGCAAAGAATAAAGAATTACTAACTCATCATGCCGATAAAAATGCTTTGGTAATGATGAAAGTTGATAATTTAATCGAAACTAATTTTAAAACAGTTGATAAAGATGCTACTTTGGGCGAGTTGGTTAAAGTAATCGCAGATTCAACCCGAAATATTTTTCCTGTTGTAGATGAAAATAACTATTTTATTGGAGTTGTTAATCTCGATGATATACGGCAGGTTATTTTCCAGCATGAATTGTACAATCAAATCACTGTAAATGAATTGATGACAGTCCCATCTGCACATGTTACTCCTGATGATTCCATGGAAGAAGTTGCTAAAAAGATTCAGCAAACAGGCAGGTTTAATATTGTAGTATTAAGAGATGGAAAATACCTGGGTTTTGTTTCTCGTGCTAATGTATTCCTGAATTATCGTAAAATTCTTAAAAGCATTTCAGCCGAATAGCTAAAAATGCCTATTGAATAACATATCCAAATAAATCATAATCCTGTGCAGATTCAACTTTAACCTGGTAAAATTCTCCAAGAGGTAATTTGCTGCCATTAATAGGTATTAAAATCTCATTATCTACCTCAGGTGAATCAAACTCTGATCGACCAATATAAAATTCACCTTCAATCCTGTCGATCAAAACTTTATATTCGTTGCCAACTTTATTTTGGTTCAGTTTTAACGATATTTCCTGTTGAAGTGCCATTATCTCATCAGACCTTTCTGCTTTTATTTCTTCTGATACATCGTCAGTAAGGTTTTTTGCACCATAAGTACCTTCTTCCTCAGAGTATGTAAAAACTCCAAGTCTGTCGAATTGAACTTCCTTAACAAATTCTTTAAGTTCCTCAAATTCTTCTTGTCCTTCTCCGGGATGACCTACTAACAAAGTAGTTCTAATACTTATATTTGGAATCCGTTCGCGAAGACTTGAAATTAGTTTCATAGTAGTTTTCCTATTGTGTCCACGACGCATCAATTTCAACACTTTATCGTTGATATGTTGCAATGGGATATCAATATAACTACATATTTTTTCTTCATTTGCCATCAATTCAATTACCTCGTCAGGAAATCCAGCAGGATAAGTATAATGTAACCTAATCCATCCAATTTTTTCAATTTGTGCCAGTTGTTTTAATAATTCGGCGAGTTTGTTCTCTTTATATAAATCAAGGCCATAGCTAACCAAATCCTGAGCGATCAGAATTAATTCTTTAACACCTTGTTCTGCAAGATTTTTGGCTTGCTTTACTAAAAGATCCATCGGAACAGATTGATGCTTGCCTCTTATCAAAGGGATGGCACAAAAAGAGCAGGTTCTGTCGCAACCTTCGGATATTTTTAAATAGGCAAAATGCTTTGGAGTTGATATGGATCTTTCGCCCAATAATTCTTCTTTGTAATTTACATCAAGTGATTTTACTATTTTTTGCAAATCATTTACTCCAAAATATTGGTCAACTTCTGGTATTTCTTTTTGAAGGTCTTTTTTGTATCGTTCTGCTAAACAGCCAATAACATATAAATTGTCGATCTTTCCTAATGATCTGGCTTGTGCATAACTAAGAATTGTTTCAATTGATTCTTCTTTCGAATCTTTAATAAATCCACAAGTATTAATTACAATTGAACGGGCATTTGAGTCATTGGAATCAAATTCAACTTCAACGTTTCCACCTTTTAATTGAGTAGCCAATTGTTCGCTGTCAACCAGATTTTTTGAACAACCCAGTGTAATAATATTTATTTTATGTTTTTTCACTTATCTGATTTTACAAAAATGAATTATGTCATCGGCTAAAATAGCTTTCAAGCTTAATTTGCCAAAATGCTTATTCATAATATATTTTAAAATGATTCTTTTCAGGAAGGTAAATACTTGACTATCACACTACATCTGGAATAAACAAAATGTGTTCTAAATTCGAAATAACGAATCAACAAATTCTTCTTTATTGAAAATCTGTAAATCTCCTAGTCCTTCGCCAATGCCAATATATTTTACAGGAATTTTAAATTGATCGGAAATGCCAATGACAACTCCACCTTTTGCTGTTCCATCTAATTTTGTGAGTGCAAGTGCATTAACTTCAGTAGATTTTATAAACTCTTTGGCTTGTGCAAATGCATTTTGACCAGTTGAGCCATCTAAAATTAAAAGAATTTCATGCGGTGCATCGGGTATTAATTTTTGCATCACATTTTTTATCTTACTAAGTTCGTTCATTAAGCCAACTTTATTGTGTAAACGGCCGGCTGTATCAATAATTACAACATCAGCATGGTTTGTTATTGCTGAATTTAAAGCATCATATGCAACCGAGGCTGGATCTGAACCCATTTTTTGCTTTATTATAGTAACTCCAACCCTTTCTGACCAAATAGTGAGCTGATCTACAGCAGCGGCCCTAAATGTATCTGCAGCACCAAGATAAACTTTTTTACCTGCTTCTTTAAACATATATGCTAATTTGCCAATGGTTGTGGTTTTACCAACCCCATTAACTCCAACTACCATAATTACATATGGTTTTCCATCTTTACCATTGAAAAGGCTTTCATCCACTTTTGGTGTTGTTGCCTCATTTTCGTTTAGCAGAGCAGCAATTTCTTCTTTCAATATAATATTTAGCTCATCCGTTCCAAGGTATTTATTTTTTCTGGCCCTGGTTTCGACTCGTTGAATTATTTTAATTGTAGTATCAACTCCAACATCAGAACTGATCAAAATTTCTTCTAATTCGTCTAAAATTAAATCATCTACTTTCGATTTACCTGCAACAGCCCGTGAAAGTTTTTTAAATACACTTTCTTTGGTTTTAGTTAAGCCTTTGTCGAGATTTTCTTTTTTTTCTTTCGAAAACAATCCGAAAACTGCCATCTTTTTATTTTTTGTTTAATTTATAACGAAAATAGTAATACAAAAAAAGCTTCCAACATAAAAGTAGAAAGCTTTTTTTAAAAGTTTGAGAATATCATTTTATGATTTCTTGGCAAAATATTCTTTTACAAGTTCATTAGGAACTATGTCTTCTTTGAATATGTATGCTCCTGATTTGGGTGATTTAACCATTTTAATCACTTTTGAAAAGGCTTTACCTTCACCTTTTTGTAATGATGCTACTACTTTCTTTGCCATAATAAATTATTTTATTTCGCGATGAAGTGTTACTTTCTTTAAAATCCGATTGTATTTTTTTAATTCAAGGCGTCCAGGAGTATTTTTTCTGTTTTTAGTAGAAATATATCGGGATGTTCCTGGCATGCCACTTTCTTTGTGCTCAGTGCATTCAAGAATCACTTGAATTCTGTTTCCTTTTTTCTTAGCCATGATTTATTATATAATCTTATTAATAATTCTTAAGAAATCCTTTTTTAACAGCATCTTTTAAGGTCGACTCTAGTCCATTCTTGTTGATGGTCTTTAATCCTGCCGCAGTTAATTTAATAGTAACCCAACGGTCTTCTTCTGGTAGGAAAAATTTCTTAACAAATAGGTTTGGAAAAAATTTTCTTTTGGTTCTCTTTTTTGAGTGAGAAACATTATTTCCTACCATCATTTTTTTTCCTGTAATCTGACAAATTTTCGACATCTTTCTTTAATTTTATCTTTACTGAAATTCGGTTTGCAAAATTCGTTATTATTATTTAAAATATCAAATAAATTTTGAAGATTTTTCAATTATTGTCTAATGAGAGTTGAAATATTTCATAAATATTAATAAATCAATATGTTAACTTATATGATTTTAATAATTAGGAATCAGTATTTGGCTTATTTTACTATCTTATTCGGTTATTTAATATGTTTTATAGAGCTGTGGTATTGTAAAAATTGCCTTTTCTCACCTAATAATTGAATAAATAAAATCAGGTAAAGTTTCTTTCAAATAGTTTATTATTCTTTGATTATTCGTTGAACATGCTGTTATTAAACACTTGCCTTCCTGTTTAGAGCTTTTTCTGTGTAAATCTAAATATTATGATTAATAAGGTAAAATTAAAAATATTTGCAAATAGAATGTCTTATTGTTGAATTACTTATTTTTATCGGCATTTTATTTGTTATGAATTGAAATAGTTATTTATATTTGTTAAAATGTAAAGAAATGTTTTTTTATATCTGCTTTTCGTTTATATTATAGTATTGATAAAGAATTTATTGAATGAAAATTTCATTTAGAAAAATCAAGCATTTATATTTAGTTTATGGATTATTAAACATTTTTTTAATTGTTATAATAATAGCAAGTTCATTTTATTTGTATAATAAACAGGCATTATTATTTATTTTAGAGAACACACTTGGCAAAGAATTATTGAATTTGTCGGTTTATAAATCCACAACATTTGATTATGCACTTAAAACTGAATTTGAAGATGATTTTTATCTGAAAACTACAGATAATCAGAGCATTGATTTTATCAAACAAATCAATAACTCTAAACAACAGATAAATGAAATTGAGCATGATTTTAAGATAAATAATATTCATTTAAATGAAAGTTTACATGGATTATCTTCTGACTATGAGATATTAGGGTCACAAAATGCATTGTTATTGGATTATATCAGAAAAATTGGTAATAATGAACACGGATCTCTGCTAAATCTGAAAAATGCGGCCTCTGATTTTGATTTGAAACTTAAAACTTTTGAACCCAACCAAAATATTAAAGACGATTTAAATCAATCCATGTTTATGATTTCCCTGCTTGTTAGAAATAGGGATGAACTCATTCTCCATGACATTGAAATGAAAATGGATAAAATTAAAAAGGATGTTTCATTGCCAGATTCTACTTCAAATAACTATATAATACTTAGGTTGTCAGATTCATTTCAGAATTTTGAAAATTATTATAATGAACTTGCAAAGACAATTCTTGAAATTGGAGTTTCAAATCAAAGAGGATTGCTGAAAATAATCGATGATAGATATTCGAAAACTAAAATACGTTTACAGGAATCATTGAAGATAATTCAGGATGAAAAAAATGCGATTGAAATTAAGGCCTTGCTGGTTCTAATCATAATGTTTTTGGTTGTAGTCGGTTTGAATTTTGGCTCTGCACTTTTTTTTATACAACATTCACGAAATTTTACTTCAGCTGTAAATGTTCATTTTAAAGCCTTAAATAAAGGTGAATTTATTAAAATTGATAGAAGTAAGGTGCCAGAAGAAGTGTATGGACTTATTGATGGTCTTGAGCTCTTCTCAAATAAATTTATTAATTCAGGCAAATTTTTAAAATTACTTTCTTCAGGAAATCTGAATGCAGAAATTGATAAAAATAATCTCTTGGATTTATTTACACCACACATTTTGCAGATAAAGCAAAGATTTGAAGCACTAAATAAGCAAATCATTGATGAAAGGAAGAAACAAGCTGAAATTCAATGGATTAAAGAAGGTATAGACAAACTTACAGAGGTGATGAGGCAAGAGTTTGATAATCCGCTTCTGCATTCAAATAAAATAATTTATACCCTAGTTCAGTATTTGGATATTCCTATGGGAGCTATTTATCATGTTAAAGATGAAGATGGTAAAAAATATCTTGAAATGGCTGCGAGTTTTGCATATGGCAAGGAAAAGCAATTATATAGAAAAATACTAATGGGCGAAGGCATGGTTGGCAGCGCCGCTTCAGAGAAAAAAACTTTAAATTTGACCAATGTGCCAGAGGGATATTTCAATGTTATATCAGGGTTCAGTGAATCAAAACCTAAAAATATAATTGTCAGTCCAATTAAATTGAATGAAGAAATTTATGGCGTTATTGAATTGGCATCCTTAACCAGATTTAAAGAAGAGGAGATTCGTTTTGTTGAGGAAGTTTGCAAAGCAGTAGCATATTCATTTGCTATATCAAAAGTTTATATGGATACACTGTTCCTATTTGAAGGCGCGAATATAGAAATTGCTCAGTTAAAATCTGAAAATGAATCTCTTTTAATTGATAATGAAGATTTAAAGATTGATTACAAAAATTTAAAAGAACATAATACTGATAATGATTATATTGTAGATAAGCTTAATGAATTTGCAATTATGATCAATCTGGATTTGGATGGAAATATTTTAGATGTAAACTCTCGGTTTGAGCAATTTTTTAAAGCAGAGAAAAAGAAGTTCCAGCATTCCAATTATAGGGAATATATGATGGATGTTACCAACGAGTTTGATTTTGAAAATATTTGGAGGGATCTTAGGGCAGGTATTCAGCATGAACTTAATCAGAAAGTGATTATTGCTCATCAGGAATTTTGGCTAAATCAGCATTATTTTCCAATGAAGGATCAAAGAGGAAGGGTTAAAGGAATAAAAATTATGGCATTTGATATTTCCGATAAAATGAAATTAGAGAATCAACTGATTGACAGGAAGCCTCCCACATTCTAATTTTTATGAATGACTCCGATAGAGAAAATGATGATTAAATGCAAAATAGAACTACTTTGCCGATACTTAAAGTATTTATTTATTGCTAAACATTCTTCAGGACATGGTATACATTCTCCTTTTATTTTTGAATTTGTAACAAGTGTTTTATTTGTTTCGGATAAAAATAAAAATTATATCATTAATAATACTTATAGGAAAGAGCTTTGTAGAGATAAGCGCACTATTGACATTATTGACAAAGGAGCTGGATCTATGAACCAAAAATCTCCTAAACGTCGGATTAATGATGTTGTCAGAACTTCTTCAATAAAATCTAAATACGGAAAATTACTCGCCAGAATTGTAGCATTTTATAAACCAATAAATATAATAGAACTTGGCACATCGCTAGGAATTAGTTCTACATATTTAGCTCTTAATTTACAGTCTAATGGTAAATTATTTACAATAGAAGGTGATAAAAATTTGTTTCAAATTGCCAAACAGAATCTTTCATCAAAGTTTAATAAAGAAATTTTTCCTATATATGGTAATTTTGAAGGTATACTGCCTGAATTACTTAATCAGATTAATGAGCTTGACTTGATCTTTTTTGATGGGAATCACAGAAAAGAGCCTACAATTTTTTACTTTGAACTATGTTTGAAAAAAATTACAAATCAGACTGTTTTTATTTTTGATGATATACATTGGTCTTCTGAAATGGAAGAAGCTTGGGAATATATAAAATCACACTCTGAGACAAGAGTGTGTATTGATTTGTTCCAAATAGGCATTGTATTTTTCAGAAAAGAGCTATCTTGCGAAAATTATATTATCAAATTTTGATAATATTTTAGTTAAATATAATAAATTGGCTATAAATATTTAGTGAATTATTTCTTTATATTATTATTCAATTGGTACTATCTAATGAGAAAATCAAATGGTTTTGCTTATTTGTGAACCAACAAACTTTAAAAAAAGTATTTCAGATGAAAGAATTGATAAGATGTGATGAATTGAAAAAATTTTATCATGTTGGCACGCAGACTGTTAAGGCTTTGCGTTCAATAAGTGTTTCAATTTATAAAGGTGAATATGTAGCAATAATGGGACCTTCGGGTTCAGGAAAATCAACCTTAATGAACATTATAGGTTGCCTTGACACTCCAACAGGTGGAACCTATATTTTAAATAATACAGATGTGAGCCAACTTGCAGATGATCGATTGGCCGAAATTAGAAATAAAGAAATAGGATTTGTATTTCAAACTTTTAATCTGATGCCTAGATATAATGCACTCGAAAACGTTATGTTACCGCTAATTTATGCAGGTGTTGGAAAACATGATAGAGAAAAAGCGGCTCTTGAAGTTTTGGCGAATGTTGGCTTAAGCGACCGGATAAGCCATAAACCAAACGAACTTTCAGGAGGTCAGAGGCAGCGTGTGGCAGTGGCAAGAGCATTGGTTAATCATCCTTCTATTATTTTAGCAGATGAACCAACTGGAAACCTTGATTCAAAAACATCAGTAGATATAATGCAATTATTTTCTCAAATTCATCAGATGGGAAATACCATTATTTTGGTTACACACGAAGAGGAAATTGCAAAGCATGCACACCGGATTATCAGGTTACGTGATGGCGAAATAGAGTTGGACGAAGTTAATCAAAATATCTATACAGCTTAGGACAGTTCTTTCTTATTCCTTTTAATGCTTTGTTGGGAAATATAGTAAATGCCATTTGTATTAATGTCTTAATAATCAACGTTAACAGATTTTTAATACAAAAAGTTGACAAATGAAAAATCTGATTTGGAAATGAAAATTTATACAAAGACTGGAGATAAAGGGAAAACCTCATTATTATCGGGTAAAAGGGTTTCAAAGCATCATCCAAGAATTGAAGCATATGGCACAATTGATGAATTGAATTCATTTATTGGACTTTTAAGAACTTTTGATTTGGATAAGCAAAGTAACCAGATGCTAGTGGGTGTTCAAAACCAGTTATTTACAATTGGCTCCTCACTTGCTATGGATGTAAAACGTCCGGAACTTGCCTTGCCAGAAATTGCAATAGAAGATATTGAAGTTATTGAAAATGACATAGATAGAATAGAAGCTATATTGCCCAAATTGAAAGATTTTATCATTCCTGGAGGTAGCCAGTCGATTGCAATTTGTCATGTTTGCCGCTGTGTTTGTCGTAGAGCAGAGCGATTATGTACAGAATTGGCTGATAGTGAACAAGTTGATGATTTAATCATTATTTATATTAACCGTTTGTCTGATTATTTTTTTATGCTGGCTAGGAAAATTGCTTTTGACAATGACATTGAAATTCCTCATTGGAAAAGTGATTCCAGGGCTTGAATTTGACTATTTTCAATAAAAATATAATTCATGAAAAGAAATAACAGCAGAAAACTATTTAATATCGATTTTTTTATATATTTGCGAAATTTTAGAAATAACTATAAAGTATAAAATATGTATTGGACGTTAGAATTAGCTTCTAAACTGGAAGACGCCCCTTGGCCTGCCACTAAAGACGAACTTATTGATTTTGCAATTAGGTCGGGTGCGCCACTAGAGGTTATCGAGAATCTTCAAGAAATTGAAGATGAAGGTGAAACCTATGAAAGTATTGAAGATATTTGGCCTGATTATCCCAGTAAGGACGATTTTTTCTTTAATGAAGATGAATATTGAAAATTAAAACGGCAATTTTTAGAAATTGCCGTTCTTTTTTTGTCTAATTGTCTCTTGAGGAATTTTGTTTTGTATTGTTTGTTTTTTGATTACCCTTTACCTTTTCTTTATTAGGATTGCCTTTTTGTGGGCTTTTTTCGTTTGTTTTTCCTGGATTTTTTTTGCCTACTTCCTTTCTCTCAATTTTGGATTCTTTCTTTTTCTGTTCATTTATCCAAACAAAAACATCATTTTTTGTTTTTGGCCTATGTTTATCGTTCCATTGAAAATTCTCAAATTTCAATTCGTCAGCCGTTAGATAATTTGGTGGATAAAGCGTTCCTTCCGGATTTGTATAAAACCAAATTGTGTCAACCTCATTTTTTGTAAAATATATAGCCATATCCTTACAAGTAAGTTTGTTTACCCCAACAAGTTTCTCTTTTTCACGGCCAAAATAAATTACAGCACCTTCTTCTTTTACATCAATCTTACTCAGCTTATTATCTTTAAAAAATGCTACCATATCCTTTCCTTTGATTTGGTCAAAATGTATGGTGTCCGATTGAGAAACAATCATTGCATCAGTGTTCATGAATACCTGTGAAAGTTCATCATTTTTTGTATACATTTTCACAAAATTAGCGGTAATTTGGTTTTTCCCAGACCACATTACTGGTTCGTTATGTAATTCAATGGTTGAATCCAAAGTTGTGTATATCAGGGAATCGCACATGGCCTGAAAATCAGATTTGAATAATTTTACTTTGTGATACCCTTTAATTATAGTAAATGCGGTAGTGTCTGTTTTTGTCATCAGCGTATCTTTCATCGATAATAATGTGTCGGCATGTAAAAAGAGTGAATCACCTTTTTGAATCTGAATGAACAATGCTCTTTTTGTCATTAATGATTTCCCGGTAAGCTCATGATATTCTCCAACATCTCCACGTAATAAAGCATTTTGAGTTGAATCTATTGCTGTTACATTATTAAAGGCTCTGCCTACTCTCTTTTTTCTATCATAGTATAAACTGTCGCCTTTTAATGTTTGCTTGCCATTTACCAGTATTGCATTTTTATTAAACTGGGCCACATCTTTGGTATGATTGTACCAGCCATTTTCGCAATAAATGAAATTACTTGCTGTATCTGTCGAAACTATATTAGTTGGCCCTAGAATATATGATATCTTCTTTTTGGTATTGTGTTTAAGTGTATCGCTGTACATGGTGTATTTTGGATTGAATATTTTCACTTTTTCTTTGAAAAACAATTCATCTTCATTGGCATAATAATATCCTTGCCGACTTATTAAAGTATCTTCACCATTAATAGTTCGGCCACCATTGATATATTTTCCAATATCTTCAGAAATATTGTAATCCAGATTATCAGTATATAGAGTCATGCTATCTTTTTTAAGAATTACATTAGACCTCACCCTTGCAAGTTTTTCAACACCAGAATAGTTTAACGAATCGCCCCAAAGCTCAACAGTATCCTTTAAATCTTCAGTTGGGCTTTGAACATGAATTTTTCCAAAAGCAGTAAAACTTTTTTCTTTTGAATTATAATAGGCACTATCGCAAAACATGACAGCCGAATCGTGTTTTAAAACCACTTTGCCTATAAGTATTTGTATTCCAGGCCTTAGTATTTCATTTACTTTTACAATATCTGAATGGACAATAACAATTTCTTTTGTTTTTTGGCCCCAAATAGAATTTGATATTGCACAAAAAATGAGTAGAAAACTGAAAATTTGGATTATTCGATACATATTTAAATTTTCTAATTTTTGAATGCGTCTATTGAAACGCAAGTTCTGTTTTTTTTATTATTGGAGAAAAGACTCCCCGGATAACCTGGCAGTTTTGGTTGGAATATTTGTAATTAATATTTCAAAAGAAATCTATATATGAAAAAAGGTAAACTTTAAAATTATTCCAATAATTCATTTATGATTTTTTCAACACTATATGATTCGGCCTCTGCCTTATAATTTCTAACAATACGATGTCTCAAAATAGGTGCAGCAATAGCTTTAACATCTTCGATGTCAGGTGAGTACTTGCCATGTAACACAGCATGTGTTTTAGCACCCAACACCAAATATTGCGAAGCTCGTGGACCTGCTCCCCAGTTTAAATATTTGTTTGCCAATTCATGAGCATATGGGGTTCCAGGTCTTGTTTTAGCTGCAAGTTTCACCGCGTATTCAACCACATTCTTATTAATTGGAACCCTTCTTATAAGATGCTGAAAATAAATGATTTCCTCATTTGAAATTACTTGTTCCAATTGAACAATATTATCTGTAGTCGTATTATTCACAATGGTAATTTCATCTTCAAGCGATGGATAATCTAGCCAGATGTTAAACATAAACCTATCAAGTTGAGCTTCAGGCAAAGGATATGTACCTTCCTGTTCTATTGGGTTTTGTGTGGCTAAAACAAAAAATGGCTTATCAAGTTTATATCTTTCTCCAGCAACAGTAACCGCTTTTTCTTGCATAGCTTCCAACAGAGCAGCTTGTGTTTTTGGCGGAGTACGGTTAATCTCATCAGCAAGAATTATATTGGCAAAAATTGGACCTTTAATAAATTTAAATTGCCGTGCCTCGTTTAAAATTTCAGAGCCTGTGATATCAGAAGGCATCAAATCAGGAGTAAATTGTATTCTATTGTATTTTAATCCCAATACCTGGGCTATTGTATTAACAAGTAATGTTTTAGCAAGACCGGGAACTCCCACCAACAGACAATGGCCATCACTGAGTAAAGTAATGATAACTTGTTGAATTATTGGATCCTGACCAAATATTACTCGACGAATTTCGTTCATTAGCCTCTCATTGGCGGCTCTCAAGGCATCAACAGCTTCAACATCATCTTTAAAGTTCA
The DNA here is from genome assembly GCA_025361565.1 of Bacteroidota bacterium. Classification (GTDB taxonomy): domain Bacteria; phylum Bacteroidota; class Bacteroidia; order Bacteroidales; family NBLH01; genus NBLH01. The sequence goes on from JANYKN010000144.1 coordinate 13,860, forward strand.
TATATGCAAATTTTATTTTTGTTACTTACAAAATAACTAAGAAATCGATGATTAATAAAATATTTTAGGATTTGTAATCAATTGATAAATAATTTGACAATATACAAACCTTTATTAATCCAATTAATTGTATTTTTATTTAAAAAACTCAAACTATTTCAATTATTCGGAAATAAATTTTCCAAAATCTTTGATCATTAATGAACTTTTTAGTGATTATTCATTTGATAAACAGACATAAATTTGGATTAATGATAAATGATCAAAGCGTAATGGCCAGCTTTGTATCCGTCGGCAATTTCATCTGCAATAATCTCAATAGCATATTCTTTCATTTCGTGAGGTTCTACATTTAAACGGGCAACATATGTATTGCTACTTGAACTGCTAAAAAATTTCCAATCATTATTTTCTTTAATATACAAATTAATATTTATTTTTTTTACCCGATAATCGCCAATTACAAAAATCCCATATTTCCATCCGTCATAAAGGGTTCGATATGAATATTTTGATTTATCCGGAAAAATCAAATCATATTCCAACCTCACTATTTCAAGTTTCATTGTATCTTCAATGTATTGAATAAGAGGAAGTACATCACCAGTTATAGGCATCATGGATGTTCCATCTTTATTGTCGCGAAACTTGAAATTTTTGTTTTCGCTATTGCTTTCCTGTCCTACTTTCCTGGGCTGAAGCTGGGAAAGTGCAAAATTATAGCTGAGCAGAATTGAAAAAAGAATACCAATTAGTTTAATTTTCATTTGTAATTAATTTAAAGAATGAATTGATTAATAAATGATTTTTCTTATCGCTAAGTAAAGCGAATTTTGGTAAAAGTTAAAATACAATGTTGCAAAAGTAATGAAATGGATGCAAATTGATCAATCTATTTGTTGCAAAGGTTCATTTATTGTCAATATTTTAAAAAGCTATTTTTATTATTTTGATACGAGTAATTATAATTTAAACTATATAGTTAAAGGTTAGATGTTGAGAAATTGATACTTCCAGTTATTGGCATTGATAATCGTCTTATTTATAATTAAGGCAGAACCTTATTTTTTAATTGATTATTTCCTTTTTTTAGTAATTGATGTATTATTTTTTTTAAATTTGTTATAATTCCGAAAAAATGAAATCATGATAAATAGACAATTATTGGATCCACAAAGCATAGTTGTGGTTGGTGGGTCAAAAGAAACATATAAACCAGGAGGTAAAGTTTTGAAAAACCTTTTGGATGGAGAATTTAAGGGCGAAATTTATGTTGTTAATCCCAAAGAAAATGAAGTGCAGGGGGTTAAATGTTTTAAGAATATAAATGATTTACCAGAGGTAGAACTTGCTATAATTGCGGTTCCTGCTAAATTTTGTATCGATGTAGTTGATGTATTGGCAAATCAGAAAAATACTAAAGCTTTTATTATAATTTCTGCTGAATTCAGTGAACAAGGGATTGAAGGTAAGTTGATTGAAGATAAAATAGTTACAATAATAAATAATGTAGGCGGAGTATTGATTGGACCTAATGGAATTGGGGTTTTAACTTCAAAATATCACGGAGTTTTTACAGAACCAATTCCGCAAATGGACAGCAAAGGGGTTGATTTTATTTCAGGATCAGGAGCGACTGCAGTCTTTATACTCGAAACGGGAATTAGCAGAGGGCTCACTTTTGCAAGTGTTTATTCTGTTGGAAATAGTGCACAAACTGGTGTGGAGGATATTTTGCAATATATGGATGAAAACTTCGATCTGGAAACAAGTTCCAAAATAAAATTATTATATCTCGAAAATATCCAAAAACCGCAATTATTGTTGAAACATGCTTCATCTTTAATTAGAAAAGGATGTAAAATTGCAGCAATTAAAGCAGGGAGTTCAGATGCCGGAAGCAGGGCGGCATCTTCACATACTGGGGCTCTAGCCACCCCCGATAGTGCTGTTGAAACGTTATTTCGCAAAGCCGGTATAATACGTTGTTACGGAAGAGATGAACTGGTTACGGTTGCATGTGTTTTTCAGGAGATAAAAGCAAAAGGTAAAAATTTTGCAGTTATAACACATGCCGGTGGCCCAGCGGTAATGTTGACTGACACGCTTACCAAGAATGGATTAAATGTGCCTATAATTAAAAATGAATATTCAAGTTTTTTGCTTAATGAGCTATATCCCGGTTCATCGGTTTCTAATCCTATCGATTTTCTTGCAACAGGCACAGCCCTTCAATTGGGAAATATAATCGAATATGTGGATAAAAAATTTGATGAGATAGATGCCATGATTGTTATTTTTGGAACTCCCGGATTATTTAAAATTTATGATGTATACGAAGTATTGCATGGTAAAATGTTAAATGCACATAAACCAATCTATCCTGTATTACCGTCAGGCATGGTAGCTGCTGATGAAGTGAAAGCATTTGTTACCAAAGGGCATGTATATTTTCCAGATGAAGTTTTGCTTGGTGAGGCGCTTGGAAAAGTTTATAATGCTCCCATGCCCATGCATAGTGAAAATGACTCGAAATTGGTAGATAAAAAGCTCGTTCGAGAAATCATAGATAATGCTCCATCAGGTTATTTACATCCCGACAAAGTACAAATACTTCTTGATGCTTGTGCAATACCAAGGGTTAAGGAATATGTTGTAGATAGGGTAGGCGATGCGCTTAAAGTGGCAAAACAGCTGTCATATCCATTGGTAATGAAAGTGGTAGGGCCAGTTCATAAATCAGATGTTGGAGGGGTTTGTCTCAATATTGACAATGATGATCTTTTGTTTGAAAAATTTAAACAAATGATGGATATTACTGGAGCTAAAGCGGTTCTTTTGCAACCAATGATTTCGGGAACAGAATTGTTTATTGGAGCTAAATATGAAAAACCATTCGGACATTTAATTCTTTGTGGAATTGGCGGTATCTTTATTGAATTGCTAAATGATGTTTCTACCGGATTGGTGCCAATTAGTAAGGAAGAAGCTTTAATTATGATTCGATCACTAAAATCATATAAGATTTTCGAGGGAGTTCGGGGACAAGATCCTATTGATGAAGATGTTTTTGCTGATATTATATTGAAATTAAGTGCTTTGTTGCAAATTGCACCTGAAATTTCTGAACTTGATTTTAATCCGCTTTTAGGAAAAAGAGATCAAATTATTGTGGTTGATGCCCGGATAAAAATTGAATGATATTCACTTTAAGTTGAACAAAAAAATACCGTTAAAATTGGAAAACCAATTTTAACGGTATTTGTAGTTTTGATTATTAATAAAGGAATTGAACCAATAAATGGTATTAAACAAGTATCGATTTTGTTTCCTGAATTTGCTTTACAATTTCGTGACCTCTTAAAATGGCTTGTTCATTTAAAGGTAACATTTTATGATGCCTTTCTGGAATTGATTTTTTTAATCCTTTTATTACATTTTCCATATTTACTATGGGCTTAATTTGCAGATAAGCACCTAAAACAATCATGTTAAAAGTGATGGTGGAACCCATCAATGCTGATTCTTTGGCTGCCTCAACAAGATATATATTGATATCCTTTCTTGTTGGGGGATGAGTAATTCCATTGTTATCGTATAATAGGACTCCTCCTGGTTTGACCATTTTTTCAAACTTATCCATTGATTGCTGGTTAAGGATGATAGCTGTATCAAATCTATTAATTACGGGGGAGCTAATTCTTTCACTACTTAATATTACAGTAACATTTGCAGTTCCACCGCGCATTTCAGGACCATATGATGGCATCCAACTAACTTCCTGATCTTGCATAATACCTGAATATGCAAGAATTTTTCCCATGGATAATACACCTTGTCCACCAAAACCTGCTATAATTATTTCTTCAGTCATATTTTAAATATTAAAAATTTGAATCTAGGTAATTAGATTGTAAAATTCAGAAACCATTACAGTTTCATTTTTGAATGTTATGTTTGCTATAAATCCTTAATATCACCCAAAGGATAATAGGGAAACATATTCTCTTCCATCCATTTATTTGATTTTACCGGTGTCATTTTCCATCCTGAATTGCAATTAGAAACAATTTCAATAAATGATAAGCCTTTATTCAGTTTTTGATTCTCAAATGCTTTTCGTATAGCTTTTTTTGACCTATTAACAGCTGCAGGTGTATGTACTGCCTGCCTTGTAACAAAACAAGTACCTGGTAATGTTGCAACAATTTCTGTCATTTTAATAGGATGTCCCATCATTTTTACATCTCTTCCGTATGGAGTTGTTGAGGATTTCATATTGGGTAGGGTAGTTGGAGCCATTTGTCCACCTGTCATCCCATATATACCATTATTGATAAAGATGATAACAATGTTTTCGCCACGGTTACATGCATGAATGGTTTCGGCTGTTCCAATTGCAGCCAAATCTCCATCGCCTTGATACGTAAAAACAAATTTATTCGGGAAGACCCTTTTTATACCTGTAGCAACTGCCGGAGCTCTTCCATGAGCGGCTCCCTGCATGTCGATATTCATAAAATCATAGGCCAATACAGAACAACCTACCGGACTAACTCCTATGGTTTGGGATTGAATGCCCATTTCATCTATAACTTCCATGAGTATTCGATGTGCAACCCCATGTCCGCAACCTGGACAATATGATAATACATTATCGGTTAGACAGGCTGTTTTTTTAAATACCAGTTCTCCGTCTCTTATTATATCTTGCGCTGTTATTGTATTTTCCATAATTAGTTGTGAATTAATTTTTCTTCAAGTGCATGTAGTACTTCGTCAGGTGAAGGGATCATTCCTCCAAACCTTCCAAAATGCATTACTTTTACTTTGCCTTCAACTGCAAGCTTAACATCGTAAACCATTTGTCCAGCACTCATTTCAACCGAAAGAATGCCTTTTACCTGATTGGCTAGTTTGCTAATTTCTTCAGAAGGAAAAGGCCAAAGAGTAATTGGACGTAAAAGTCCAATTTTAATTCCTTTTTCTCTACCCAATTGTATTACTTTTTGGCATATTCTAGCACTTGTTCCGTATCCAACCAATAAATATTCAGCATCATCGCAGGCAATTCGTTCAAAACGTACTTCATCCTGTGAAATTTTCGCATACTTAGCTTGAAGTTTAAAATTGTGTTTTTCTTGGACTTCTGATTCAAGTGAAAGTGAAGTAATAATATTTCTTTCGCGATTCGCTTTTTTACCGAATGTAGCCCAATCACTATATCTTTTTTCAATTTCTTCGTCTGTCAATCTTTCTTTTTGAGCTGGCAGATAAACTTTTTCCATCATCTGGCCAATTGCACCATCCGAAAGCATCAAAACTGGATTTCTGTATTTGAATGCAAGATCAAAGGAAAGTCCAACAAAGTCGGCCATTTCTTGCACTGAGCTTGGAGCCAGTACTATTAAGTTATAATCGCCATGTCCACCGCCTTTGGTTGCCTGAAAATAATCGGCTTGTCCAGGTTGAATAGTACCCAACCCTGGTCCACCTCTTTGCACATTTATAATTAAGCATGGAAGTTCTGCTCCTGCCATATATGATATAGCTTCGGCCATTAAACTAATACCAGGACTTGAGGAAGAAGTCATGGTCATTTTTCCACATCCGGCTGCGCCATATACCATATGGATCGAAGCAATTTCGCTCTCGGCTTGCAACACTACCATGCCGGTCCTCTTATGAGGTTCTTCCATGGTGAGATATTCCATTATTTCCGACTGAGGGGTAATAGGGTAGCCATAATATGCATCAACTCCACAGCGGATAGCTGCTTCGGCAATGGCTTCGTTACCTTTCATTAATCTCAATTCTCTCATTATCTGTCGTGTTTTATTTTTTATTCCTTAACTTAGACTGTTTGTACAGATTTAGGTCTTAACCGATGAACCGTTATCACTGAATCGGGGCATACCAATGCGCAATTTACACAGCCTGTGCAAGCATCTGGGATTTCCATATATGCAAAATGATAGCCTTTTCCATTCACATCCGAAGCTAACTTGATTACATTCGAAGGACATGCAACTACGCATAATTCACACCCTTTGCATTTATCGATATCTACGAGTATAGTTCCTTTTATCTTTGCCATATTTATCAGGTAAAAATTATAAATTGTAATATTTTGCGGCTCAAAAGTAATGAATTAATATAAAATGGTGAATTTTCATGATATGTTATAAGTCATATTTTTAAAAATTCTTCAATATTATTTTTTTAATCGATGATGCTCATCAAATTTTTGTAACCTATATTCAAGATCTTTATATTGATTTTCACTTATTTGCGAAACACAAGCCCGTAATCCTTCCGCTTTTTCACTTCCTGTTATATCAAGTGATATTGCGCTTATTCCATAATAAAGTAATTTTTCCAATAAATCTATTCCAGTTATTCCTGGATATGCAAATGTAAAATAAAATCCATCTGCAATTGGATTATTTTCATCCTTATCATATACAATCTTAAAACCATTATCAGTAAACAGTTTTTTCATGATTGCTGCACGTTGGCCATATATTTTAACATGCTCAACAAAATTGAATTCACCATCATTTGCTGCTTTGAGCATTGCCGCTAGTCCGAATTGTGTTGAGTGGGTTACTCCTGCGGATAGTGCGTAAAGAACACCATAAATCATAGAATAGCCAAAGCCGTCTGTTGAAAAATATCTTTTTAAATCTGGATATCTACGATTAAATAGGTGGTTTGATATGGCCATGGTTCCTATTCTCTGGCCTGCATAACTAAAAGCTTTTGAGCTGGAAATTAGTAGGATATAATTATCTGTATAATTTGCAACAGTTGGTTGATAGGGCGGTTGTCCAGGCATTGAATAATCTTGTCTAAAATCCATCCCAAAATAAGCCAAATCTTCGATAATTATTACATCATATTTATTTGCAAGATCTCCAATAATTTTCAGTTCCTTTTCTGTAAAACAAATCCATGAAGGATTATTCGGATTCGAGTATAAAATGCTTGAAATTGTGCCTTGTTTTAAATAGGATTCCAGTTTATCTTTAAGATGTTCTCCTCTATAATTGTATACATCGAAACTTTCGTATTCGTGGCCTAGAACTGTGCATTGTTGTTTGTGAACTGGAAAACCTGGATCTATAAATAAAGTGCCTTTTTTATTGTGGTCTGTTCTATTAGCAACTAGAAAAGTAGCCATTGAACCTTGCATTGAACCAACAGTAGGTAGGCAACCTTCTTCATTAACATCAATATTAAGAAATAATTTTACAAAGCGCGATAACTCAGTCTTAAGTTCAGCAACTCCTTCCATCATAGGATATTTTGATGCTACACCTTTTTTTAATGCTTTTATTTCTGCTTCGGTTCCAATGTCGGGCGGATTTAATCCTGGAACGCCCATTTCCATTCTAACGAATTTCTCTCCTGTTTCTTTTTCAATGTTGTTTACAATCCGGACCATTTCACGAATTGTTCCATGCCCAACCACGGGCAGTCCTGACTCTTTAATTTTCTGATGAACAACATCATAATTAATTGGGGTATCATTTCTTTTCATAACAATTTTTTTAATCATTCTTTATTGAATGAAAACTAAAAAATTTAATTTACTAATTGTATATAGCTAGCTAATTCAATTTTAAGAAATTAAAAAAGCCCCAGTATTTCCAGGGCTTTCCATTCATAGTTTTTCCTTATAGACGAAATATAATTTTCGGCTTTCAAGGTTAATTACTTTAATAAATAATCTCAATAAGTTATTATTCATTTATTCAAATTTGTTTTTGAAACTTACATTCATTTCGCAAATTAAATTGCTAAAAACAGTACAATCTAAATAAATAGTTAAATCTAATAATTATTTTTCTTTTATTCCAAACTGTGAAATACCAAGCCACTTCTAAGTTTTGGTTCAAACCACGTTACTTTTGGTGGCATTATCAAATTGTTGTCGGCAATATCCATTAATTGATTCATTGTTACAGGATATAGTGCAAAAGCTACTTTCATTTCGCCGCTATCCACTCTTTTTTTAAGTTCTCCCAATCCTCTTATTCCTCCAATAAAATCTATGCGGTTTGAACGCCTTAAATCTTTTATATCTAAAATTGGCGACAATACTTCGTTAGTTAAGATCGTTACATCCAAAACTCCAATTGGATCTGTTTCTTTGTAGGTTCCTTTTTTTGCAGTTAAAGAGTACCAAATCCCATCCAGATACATTGAAAAATTGTGAAGGCAAACTGGCCTGTATTCTTCTTTTCCTTTTTTCTCAATATCAAAACCATTCGAAAGTTTTTGAATTAATTCTTCACTTGAAAGTCCGTTCAGATCCTTAATGGCTCTGTTGTAATCAATAATAGTCAATTGGCTGGCTGGGAAAATCACGCTCAAAAAGAAATTATATTCCTCATTGCCTGTGTGGCTTGGATTTTTGCTTTTCCTTTCTTTGCCTACCAAGGCTGCAGCGGCTGTTCGGTGATGACCATCAGCAACATATTGATATTGAACTTCTTTTTTGAATGTTTCTTCTATTGTTTTGATATCGTTATTGTCGGAAACCAGCCAAAAGTGATGACCAAATTCATCAGAAGTTGTGAAGTCGTACTGTGGTTTAGCAACAATAACCCTTTTAACAATCTCATCAATTTTTGCATTATCCCGATAAGTGAAAAAAACCGGCTCTGCATTAGCGTTGGACACCCGAACGTGGTTCATCCTGTCCTCTTCCTTATCAGGTCTGGTTAATTCGTGCTTTTTAATTATGTTGTTGAGATAATCTTCAACGGCTGAACAGCCAACTAAACCATATTGCGTTTTACCATTCATGGTTTGCGCATATATATAATACATTGGTTTTTCGTCTTGTAAAAACAATCCATCATTAATTAGTTTTTCAAGATTAGATTTAGCCTTGTTATAAACTGCATCTGAATGTAAATCAATATCTTTAGGCAAATCAACTTCCGGTTTTACCACATGCAAAAACGAATACGGATTGTTTTCAACTTCGATTCTAGCTTCATCGGAATCTAAAACATCATAAGGGCGAGATGCAACAAGGTGTACAAATTCTTTTTTTGGACGAAAGCCTTTAAAGGGTTTAAAAATTGACATATTCTTTTTTCTGATTTTAATTGTTTAATTATTATTTGTTTACTTGAAATGTTTTATCTCCTGTTGCAAAAAATCCTACAATTTGATTGGCTGCGGCAATACCTGCATTAATATTTGCTTCTTCGGTTTGGGCGCCCATCTTTTTTGCAGTAAATAGATACCTGCCGGCAAATTTTTCAAATTCTGATTTGTTATCTGGTTCAATATCTGAAAGATAAGAAAAATCTTTGCGCTCTTCCATAAATTTTATCATATCTGCTTCGTGAATTACTTCTTTTCTTGCTGTATTTACCAAAACAGCATTCTTTGGCATTAATGAAAGGAGCTGATAGTTTATTGATTGCTTTGTATCTTTATTTGCAGGAATGTGCAATGAAACAAATTGTGATCTTTTATACAATTCTTCAACAGATCCAACTGGTTCAATTCCATCTTTTTGTATAAGTTCATTGCTTACAAAAGGATCGAAAGCCAAAACTTTCATTCCGAAGCCTTTAGCAATTAAAGCAACATACTTACCTACATTTCCATAAGCATGAATACCAATTGTTTTTTCTCTTAACTCGCTTCCTGATGCTCCGTTAAATCCTTTTCGTATGTTATAAATCATCATTCCAAACGCCAATTCTGCAACTGCATTGGAATTTTGGCCGGGCGTATTCATTACTACCACTTTTTTATTGGTAGCGGCTGCCAAATCGACATTGTCATATCCTGCACCAGCACGAACAACAATTTCAAGAGTGTTCGATGCTTCTATTACTTCCTGAGAAATAATATCGCTTCGGATAATAACTGCATTGGCAACTTTTACTGCTTCAATCAGTTGCGATTTTTCGGTATATTTTTCAAGTAGAACCAATTCATGTCCTGCTTTTTCAATGATTTCTTTAATTTTATTTACAGCAACAGGTGCAAAAGGTTTATCGGTGGCAACAAGTACTTTTTTCATATAATTTGATTATTTGGGGTTTAGTAATTAAAAGATGTCTTTTTGTTCGATGGTAAATATTTATTATGATTTGTTCTTCGGATTTATAATTGAAATCTGCCTTATCTTATATTTTAATTGATTTCAATTTTAATGGTGTTTATGTGTTTTTGAAGTAGCGACTATTTTTATTTTGGCTAAACCTGCCCAACCGAATAATAGAGTTGGGCAGGAGTTTTGATGGATTGTTTATTTTTTCATTTTTTCAAATTCCTGCATAGCTTCAACCAAAGCTTTTACACTTTCAATAGGCAATGCATTGTATGTTGAAGCTCTGAAACCTCCAACTGAACGGTGTCCTTTTAATCCCACCATTCCTTTTTTTGATGTAAAACTTGCAAATTCTTCTTCTAGTTCTTTATGGCCTTCTGCCATTACAAAGCAAATATTCATAAATGATCTATCTTCTTTGGCAACTGTTCCAACAAATAATGGATTCCTGTCAATTTCATTGTATAATAAGTTAGCCCTTTCCGCAGCTCGTTTTTCCATACCTTCAACACCACCATTTGCTTTTATCCAAAGCATGGTTTGATATGCTGAGAATATTGGAATTACAGGTGGTGTATTGTACATGGAACCACTATCAATATGAGTCTGGTATTTCAACATGGATGGTATTTTCCTGTCCACTTTTCCTAATATATCATTTTTAATAATCACAAAAGTAACGCCAGCTGGAGCCAGGTTTTTTTGAGCACCACCATAGATCATAGCATATTTTGAAACATCAATTTTACGGCTTAGAATATCGGAAGACATATCGGCAATAACCGGAATATTTAAGGCAAAATCACGTTTAAATTGGGTGCCATAGATGGTATTGTTTGATGTAAAGTGGAAATAATCAGCATCAGAAGGGATATCAAATTTAGTAGGCAGACTGTTAAAGTTCTCCGCTTTAATTTCAACAACTTCACCAAATAATTTTGCTTCTTTTATTGCAGCAGTTGCCCAAGTGCCTGTATTGGCATAAACTGCCTTTTTGTTCATCAGGTTAAAAGGTACCATTGCAAATTGAAGGCTGGCTCCTCCACCTAAGAAAATTACAGAATAACCTTCTGGTACATTCAATAATTCTTTCATTAGATTTTGAGCATCCAGCATGGTTTTGTCAAACTCTTTGCTTCTGTGAGATATTGAAGCTAGTGAAATACCTGTTCCAGCATAATCCTGTAATGCTTTTATTGTTTCTTCTATTACTACATCTGGAAGAATTGATGGGCCCGCAAAAAAGTTGTGTTTTTTCATTAGTCTACATTTTAATTAGTGTTTAACTTGAATAGAACATCTTTATATAAATTCAATTAGGAGAAAAATGTTAAATAGTTTAGTGATAATTTGGTTGTTATGTCTTTTTTCCTGACTTAAAATCAAGTGTTCTATTTTTGATTTGATTATGATTTATTTGAATTTTTATTATGCAAATTTGCGAATAAAAATCTAATTGTGAGCAATAAAAAGAGATGATTTATATCAACCCTTTTTTTTATAGTTTGCTTTGGTGATAGGTAAGTTGAAAAGAAACAATTTTGTGTTTACTTCTGCTTTTATTTAATTTGTTTTGATAATATCAAAATAAGTTCTTAACTTTGCAAAACAAAGTACTTTAATTTATATTTATGGATTCAAACAAAAAGCATTTGGAAGATCTTTCTGAAATCAGATTGATGATGGAAAGGGCATCGAAATTTATTTCTCTAAGTGGATTATCAGGGGTAATGGCCGGTGTCTTCGCTATAATTGGTGCTGCAATTGCTTTCTGGTACCTTAATGTATTTCTGCCGGAAGCTCAAACGCCCTTTCTTATTAAAGAATTGAGTCTTAAATATGATAGTGTGATATTTCTTTTACTTCTTGCTTTTATTATTTTCTCACTGGCATTTATTTCCGGAATATTTTTCACAACACGTCATTCACGAAAAAAAAACTTGCCTCTTTGGGATTATAGTTCTAAAAAAGTTCTGATAAATCTTTTTATACCGCTTTTTCCAGGGACTTTATTTGTACTTTACCTAATATTTAATGAGTTTTATTTGCTTATTATTCCTTCGTCACTTATTTTTTATGGGCTATCACTTATTAATGCAGGGCACTTTACATATAGCGATATTAAATATCTTGGTTATATTGAGATATTTCTTGGTTTGATAAGTTTGGTTTTCTCCCATTGGGGATTAATAATTTGGACAATTGGTTTTGGTGCCATGCACATTGTTTATGGTGTCTTGATGTTTTATAAGTACGAGAAATGAAGAATTTCATTCTGGATTTAAATAAAAATTTTGATAACCGTATTCGCCTCGGAATTATGTCTATTCTAATAGTCAATGATTGGGTTGAGTTTAATACGCTAAAGGAAATGCTTGAATTGACTGACGGAAATCTAGCAAGTCACATCAGTTCACTTGAAAAGAATGGATACATTGAAACCAAAAAGCAGTTTATAGCTAAAAAGCCTAAAACTACATACAGGGTTACTCAATTTGGGCGAAAAGAATTTCAAAAGCATATTGATGCTCTTGAGTCTATTATTAAAAATCAAAAAGAATAATTTTTTTAATCTAGTACTTTGAATTACAAAGTACTTTAACTAAATAAATATGAATAGAATAATAAAATCAAGGTTTGCTCTTCTGTTAATAGGTACTTTATTGTTTAATTATTTGTTCTGGAACGAAAGTCACGGAATAAATATATTGATATTTAGCATTTTTGTTGTTCTTGTGAGTTTTTATTCAGGATTAAAAACCTCCCTTTTATTTTGGATAATATTAGTTGGATTATTCTTAACCTCGTTTGCAATTGCTTACCACGGTTCGTTGTTTACCATTTTTATGTTTTACGTTTCAATTGTATTATTCATTGGCTATTTACACGAACAAAAATTAAAATCAGTGGTGTATATCATTGCAGCGTCAATAACTTCACTTTTTAGATTTCCAGGTATATTTTATAAAAGCTTAAACCGGATTAATGAAAATAGACCAAAAATAGCAAAGATCTTCAAAATCATTAAGTTGAGCTTGATTCCTTTACTTGTGCTTTCTGTATTTTATTTCATTTTTATCAATGCAAATCCTGTTTTTGAAAAATATGCAAATTCAACATTTGATATTATTTTATATGAATTGATGCCTTTTCTAAATTTGATTTCTTTTCAACGCCTTTCATTTTTTATTTTAGGAATAGCAGTAAATGCCTGGTTTTTATTTAAAACTGATCTTGGAGGATTAGTCCTAAACGAAACTTTTAGAAAAGAAGAATTAATTAGACACCGTTTTGTAAGATTGGTCCAAGCTAAAGAATATTTTAATAATTTGAAGGATAAAACACCTGAATTTTATAAAAAAAAGTTTGCTCTCTCTCTCAAACTCAAAAATGAATTTATTTCAGCTTTGGTTTTATTAATACTAGTAAATGTCCTTTTATTTATTGTCAATATAATCGACATTAAATGGGTTTGGTTCGGCTTTAAATACTCCGAAAATTTTGATTTAAGACAATTTGTTCATGAAGGAACCTATTTGTTGATAATTAGCATTTTATTATCAATAGGCATCATGTTGTATTTTTTCAGACGTAACCTGAATTTTTATCACAATGCAAGGTGGATTAAAGTCTTGTCTTTTATTTGGATAGTGCAAAATATCATATTGACAATTTCAGTAGCAATTAGAAATTTTCACTATATAACTTATTGGGGACTTGCCTATAAGCGGATTGGAGTGATTTTATTTCTAATCGCTGTTACTTATGGATTGATTAGTCTATTTATAAAAATCAGAAAAAACAAAACTTCATTTTATTTGATAAAAAGAAATACACTTGCTATTTATATCATTTTAGTTTCAGCAAGCTTGTTCAATTGGGATGATATTATTGCAAGACATAACTTGAACCATCCATTAAGAAATCATATGGAAACCAGTTATTTACTTAGTTTATCAGATAAAATTTTACCTTATATTGACCAAAAACAAATCGTTCTTGAACAAAATATCAAATACAATACATACGTTGATTATAGTCCATACACCTATAAAGAGTATTATCAAATTAGAGTGAAATTATTTATTGAAAATATGAATAAGAAAACATGGTTATCATGGAATTACAAAAACTGGCAAGCATATCAGTACTATAAAAATAAATTGATTAAAAGGTAAAACAGGCTATGAGAAAAGCAAAAATTTCAAACGTAGATCTTTTGTCGGCAGTTGTATTTATCCCGGATTCATCGTTATTGATAATAACTGTAATAAGACGTACCTTGAAAAGTATTTTCAGGTTAATGGGTAGAATAGCTGCTTTGTTTATGTTGTGAAAAAACTTTCTGGAATATATCAAAAGTGCTTTTCATATTAAAAAAAGCACTTTTGGTATATATTTTAACCAATTTTTATTCCCATAAGCAACACATCATCAACTTGTTCCAAATTTCCCATCCAATTATAAAAATTCTTTTCAACAAGCTTTTCTTGTTCTAGCATTGGGTAATCTTTAATGCTTAAAAAGAATTCCTTAAATCGTTTGGCATTGAATTTTTTTCCTTCTTCGCCACCAAACTGATCGGGATAACCATCTGTAAATGAATAAATCATGTCTCCTTTTTGAAGCTGGAATATATTGGTAGTAAAGTCTTTTTCGTACGAATAAATAGCGATTGGTTGCCTGTCTGCTTTTATTTCAAATAAAGTAGCTTTCAGCGATTCATCCTGCGGATAGCAAGCTTTAATATTATCATTTTCAATTTTTGAAACATCAGTAATTAAGCTATTTTCTCTTACAATATAAAGAGGGTTAAATGCACCCGAGAATTGTAACTCATTGGTATCTGTATTGATGATAAAAAATGAAATATCCATTCCGTCTTTGGCTTCGCCTTCTTTACCTGATTGGTGTAATGATGTTTTGATTTTTTCTCTTAAATTGTTCAGTATCTCACCTGAACTATCAATGCTTCTGGTGGTTACAGTTTCATTTAAAAACATTAATCCCAACATACTCATAAAAGCCCCGGGAACACCATGTCCTGTGCAATCTGCGATTGTGATAACAACAAAATTTTTAACTTTTTTCATCCAAAAGAAATCGCCGCTTACAATATTTCTGGGCCTCCAGAAAATAAAGTGTTCCGGCAAAATTTCTTCAAGCATATCTTTAGAAGGTAAAACTGCGTGTTGAATATTCTTTGCATATATGATACTGTCTTCTATTTCTTTTTTTGCGGCTGTAATAAGCTCATTTTTTTCCATTACCAAATCTCGTTGAGCTTCAATTTCTTCTTTGGCTTTTTGAATTTCTTTTTTTTGTTCTTCTAGTATTACGTTAGCTTTGGTTTTTTGTTTATAGCTTCTGTAAAGTATAAACGCAAATAGAAGCATTGCTACAAGTCCACCTAGTAAAATTGACATTCTCAATCGCATAGCTTTTTGCTCCGCTTCTTGCTTTATCCTTTGGGTTTCAATTTCCTGGTTTTTTTTGTCAACTTGATATTTGGTTTCTTTTTGAATTTGTTTATGTTCTTCATCGCTATAAATGCTATCTTTTATCTTAATATACTTTTTAAAGTAGGTATATGCAGCATTAATATTATTTTGATTTTCGTATGCCAGGGCTAATACATGGTATGCTTCTTCAAGACGAGGTAAAGCTTGAAGTTTATTACCAATTTCAACTGCTTGTTCTGCGAAACTAATTGATTTATTGAATTTTTTTTGATTTAGATATAAATTGGCCATCTCAGTAAGCAACTCAGCCTTTTGCTCCAAATCTTCAATTTCTTCATTAATTTTAAGTGAGCGTTGGAAATTAATGTCTGCTTCTTTAAATTTTAGCTCTTTCGAAAATACTTTTCCTATATTTTTTGTACTAATAGCAATTCCTCTAATATCCTTCACATCTTCTCTGATTTCCAAAGACATTTTATAATATTTAAGAGCATCATCATATTTATATTGAAAAAAGTATACATCACCCATGTTGTTGTAAATTGTGGCAGTGCCACGCTTATCTCCTAATTTTTTTTTAATTGCAAGTGACTTATTATAATACTCCAAGGCCCAATCATATCTTTTACTCTTAGTGTGGATAATTCCAAGGTTGTTGCAACAACTTGAAACGCTTTCCAAATCATTAATTTTTTCACTAAGTACCAGGGATTTCTGATAATTGTCAACCGCCAAATCAAAATCGCCCAGATAATAGTATACATTGCCTATATTTCTATAAACTTTTGCAAGACCTGGGTCATCATTAATTTTAAGTTGAATTTCAAGTGCATTTTTATAATATTTTTCAGCCTCTTCATAATTTCCAACAAGCACCTTGACACTTCCCAGATCAACGTAATTACTCGCAACAGCTTTTAAGTCATCAACTGATTGATTTATTGCAAGTGATTTTTCGAAATTGGCAGTGGCTTTTTCATAGTCACCGAGGGCTTTATAATAATATCCTAAGTTTTTATAGCTTTCCGACATTAGGACATTAACTACTCCTTTTGCTTTTTCATCGTCGGATTTGCTTATTTTAAGGGCTAAATCAAAGGCTTTAGTTACATAGTAATAGGCAGTATCAGGATTGGATTTGGTATAATTGGCTGATAATTCGTTATATAATCTTATTTTAACTGTGTCTTCTTTTGCTTTTCTAAGCTGAATCAAAAGAGAATCTGCTTTTGGGTCGGCCTTTAGAAATGAAGCCCCAAAAATGAATATAACTAAAATGGTAAGTATGCTTTTAAACCTCATATTCGGTTCGAAGTTTTTGTATTTTTAAAAAATAAAGATAGTATTTTTTTATTAAGTTTAGAATGAAAACTTTTTTCTCAATCTAATTCTCTAAAATTCTTGTACATATGATTAATTAATCTATTATCGAAATCATTATCAACAATTGTGCATTTTTTTAATCGATAAATTAAATCTTTTAAATTTTTCAATTTCTTAAATCCAAGAAATTATAAATGAAAAGAGGCTGCACTTATTAAAGCCAGCCTCTTTAAAATTGATAATCTATATTTAATTATGCACTTACTCTGGTAGCATTTTCTAGTCTCTTCATGATTGAGAAAATAAATATAGCTGAAAGTAAGCAACATACAATAAATATGGACCACAATTGCCATAAATCTAATTTGCTCCAGAAATTACTGCCTACAAATAAAAATTTATTTCCAACAGCAGTAGCCAATAGCCAGCCACCTTGCATTAAACCCTGAAATCTTGGAGGTGCAACTTTAGAAACAAACGATAACCCCATTGGGCTTAAGAATAGTTCTGCAATTGTCATGATTAAATAGCCACTTATTAGCCAATAAGGCATAACCCTTGATGAATCAGGCACCGGATTGTATTGTGTTTTACCGGCGGCATCTATAAATTGCAATTCGTGAGGAGATACTAAATTAAGTGAAGCTACAAGAATAACTAAAAATCCAACGGCCGCGATAATCATTCCAATGCCTATTTTTTTTGGTGTTGAAGGTTCCAGATTATTTTTTCGCATCCATGCAAAAGCTGCCATTACAGGGAAGGTAAGTGCTACAATAAAAAGTGGATTGAATGATTGGAATACTTCAGGAGCAATAGCATTTTGTGCATTGTATCTCGAAACCAGCCAATAGGTTAAAGCACCGAGGCCAATAAACATTCCACCTCCAATTAATTTGGGGTTTACTTTTTTACTTGAGAAAAGTAAAATTAAACCGGCAATTGTACCAATAAAAGCAAGAATTGATTCCAGATTGAAAAATATATTGGTAAAGGCATCAACAGTTTTAACAGTATAATCACGGGCAAAAAATGTTAGTGTTAATCCATTTTGATGGAACGACATCCAAAAGAAAATCACAACTATAAAAACAAGAATCAATGAAGAAATTCTAGGTAGCTCTTCTTTTGTTGAAATCTGTATAATCCAGGCAATAAACCCGATAAAAAGTCCTACAGCCATTCCAAGAGCAAAATCATCCAATAAAAAATGGAAAATAACGGATGTAGTTAACATTAAACCTATTGCCAGTAAAATAGCGACCGGACTGGTAGTTGAGTTCTTTTTCAATGATCCATTTTCGTTTCCTGGTGTACTTTCAACTATTTTAGAAACTGTTGTCAAATGTTTCTTGAAAATAACATACACCAACAACGAAATAATCATGGTGCCTGCGGCAATCGCAAAAGCCCAATTATATCCTTTGGCAAAAGCATCAATATATTGTTGAGCAAAAGCGCCTAAATCAGTTACATGTGAACCAGAAACTTTATCGGCAAGGGTTTGAAATACAGCTGTATCTTGCAATGATCCTTTGTTAAAAGCATGACACATTGCTGGTAAACTACCATCGTGCTGGAAACCTTGAGTACCTAAAAACCAATTGCGGATTCCATTAGCAACAAAGGGTGCGAAAAATGCGCCTACGTTGATACCCATATAAAAAATCAGGAAAGCTGAATCGCGAACACTTGAATATTTAGGGTCGTCGTACATTTGTCCTACAACTGCCTGAAGATTGCCCTTAAACATGCCGTTTCCTATGGCAATAATCATAAGGCCCGAAAGACTTAACCACAAATATTTAACATCAGCAACCGTAGGATAAGCCATTAATAAATATCCCAAAAACATGATAATGAGACCTATCAAAATAACTACTTTATACTTTCTTGTTGCATCTGCAATAATTCCACCAATTAGGGCCATTGCATAAATTCCGAAATAAAACCAACTATAGTAGCCTCCAGCTGTCTTTTCTGTTAAGCCATATTTGGCTTGGAGGAATAAAACTAAAATTGCCATCATGGTATAAAAGCCAAAGCGCTCGCCCATATTGGCAAAAAAAGCCACAAGTAATCCTTTAGGATGTCCTTTTAACATATCTTAATCATTTAGGTTTAAGTTTTTCTATACTTTTAGTGCATATAAAATCTATGCAAACATTGAAAGTTGACAAAAATATAAATCTTTTCCATTTTTCTATATGATATTTAACATTTTATCGTGCTTTATTTTCTTTTAAAGTTCAGATAATCATTATTAAATCTAATATTTGGAGTTATTTGATTGAACATAAAAATGATTCATTTACTGTGTTTGACTTTTTATTCCTATAAATTTTTCAACAATATTAAATTTGTTAAATTTGTTTAAATGATTTCATTAAACATCAATCGCTTTGTTTCAATTTGATGCAAAATTGATGAATATGTTATTTTGTTAATTTTAACATATATAAAGTGGGTTATAAAAACAACGAGTATTAAAAATATCTACAATGAAAATTTTAAATTCAGAACAAGTTCAAAAACTTGATGCTTATACGATTATGAATGAACCAATTCTTTCAATTAATTTAATGGAAAGAGCAGCAAGAGTTTGTACAAATTGGATAGTGAAAAATATTAAGCCAAACATGCTTGTTTCAGTTTTTGTAGGTCCAGGAAATAATGGTGGTGATGGTTTGGCAATTGCACGTATGCTTGCAGATATGGAATATGTTGTAAAAGTTTTTATTTGTGGCAATAAGCTTTCACCTGATTCTTTGATAAATTATGAAAAGCTTTTAATTCAGAAGTTGGTATACATCAAATTTATTGTAGAAGGTGATGAATTGCCACGAATTAAATCAAATGAATTAATTATTGATGCACTTTTTGGTTCTGGACTTACAAGGCCAATTATCGGATTTTTCAGTGAAATTATTCAACATTTAAATCGTGGATTTGCAAAAGTTCTGTCTATTGATATTCCTTCAGGTTTTTTCAGTGAAGCGAATTCTCATTTGACTAAATCACTTGACGGTGGTTATATAAATGCAATCAGGGCAAATGAAACTTTGAGCCTTGAATTGCCTTTTTTATCTTTTATGCTGCCTGATGCACAAAACCATGTTGGTAATTTACATATTTTGCCAATCGGTTTAAGTCAGACCTATTTGAATGAAATTGAAACTGACCATTTTTATATTGATATAGAAATGGCATCTTCAATTCTGCAAAAGAGGAGAAAATTTGATCATAAAGGTACTTATGGACATGCGTTAATTATTGCAGGTAGTTACGGAAAAATGGGGGCAGCTATTCTGTCCTGCAAAGCATGTATTCGTTCAGGCGTGGGTCTGCTTACTGTTCATGTTCCCGTAAGTGGATATGAAATTATGCAAATTTCAGTACCTGAAGCAATGGTTTGTATAGATGAATCTGAAACCAGATTTTGCAAGACTGAAGAGCAGGGGCATTACACCAGCATTGGATTGGGACCAGGGTTGGGTATGCTAAAGGCAACAGTAGAATTACTTAGGAAACTTTTGAAGAATTCAACGAAACCTGTTGTTTTAGATGCTGATGCCATTAACATAATTGCTGACAACAAAGAAATGATTCACGATTTGCCATTAAATAGTATTTTAACACCGCATCCAGGTGAATTTAGGCGATTGGTTGGTGATTGGGATAATTATTACCATCGGTTGCAAATGCAAATTGAGTTTTCGAAAAAATACAAGGTATTTATTGTGCTTAAGGGAGCCCATACATCCATTTCTTCACCTGAAGGCAAGTGTTACTTTAATTCAACCGGTAATCCAGGAATGGCAACAGCAGGCAGTGGAGATGTACTTACAGGTATTATTACCTCTTTGCTTGCTCAGGGCTACACATCTAAGAATGCTGCTATACTTGGTGTTTATCTGCATGGATTGGCCGGCGACCTGGCTTCGGAAAAAAATGGGCAACAAGCATTAATAGCCGGAGATATTGTTGAAAATTTAGGTACCGCATTTAAAGCAATTAATTAGCTGTCTTGCTTGAATTAGCTTGATGAATCTCTAGATTCCATATATTCACGTACAAGTCGTTCTGCTTTTTCAAAATTCTCGGCCAAAACATAAATTTGCGTTCCCACTGTCGAATTGGGATCAACCCATCCAGCCATAATACTTTCATCCATTTTGTTTTTAATTATGGTTTCAATCCCATGGGATTCAATATATTGATTTATAAAACTTGCATCAACGGTTGATCCTGAAAATATTTCATATATATCTTGCATTGTTTTTTTATTATAAATTTAATTTAGACAAATATAGAGTATTCAACATTAACTTGATGCGAAAATTGAAAACAAATAAGTTAATATTTCAGATTTAAGATTGGGATTTTAAAGTTTGCTATTAATTTATAAATTTCATTCAAATAATAATTACCATTTCCGCCATTTAAAATATGCCATAACTTAGCTGAACTATAAGTATATGAATTTATTTTAGAAATTTTGCACACTAAGAATGAAAAGTAAAATTAATTTGGTACAATGCTTGATAATCATTTGATAAAGGGAATTAATTTTATAAAATATAAATGAAAATTGAATTTATTTGTGCTAATAATATAGATGTATTCTTTAATATTTGTAAAAAATAGTTGACATTAAATAAATATTAGCTTAATTTTTGTCAAATATTAAATATATTGTATTTTTATTCTCTTTAATTTAACATAATTTCTTGGTTTTAAAATGAAATTAAAAACTGGAATTAATATATTCCTACTGCTTATTTTAGCAATAAATCTGTCTGCAAATCTGAGTGCACAAAGTGCAAGAGAAAAACAGATAGCAAAACTGCTTTATGAGCTACCACTCTATCTGCGTTGGGAAAACGATGATAATATTGAAATCATTAAAATTGGTGTACTAAAAGGTTCTCCTCAATTCATAGCTGAATTAAAGCGAGTTTCCAAAGGTGGATATGATAACATTATTCAGATTGAAGTAATCAATTTTGCTAGTGTTTCTGATATAAAAGAAACCCACTTGCTTTATCTACCTATGGAGCAAAATAGTGAATATGTTAATGTTTTCAGGAAAATTTCAGGTTATAATACTGCATTGGCTACTGAAGAATATACGGTGAAAAAAGAGATTATGATTAATTTCATTAAAGAAGAGAGTGGATATAGTTTCGAAATTAATGCAGATAACCTTAAAGATGCAAATGTAACCTTTGAAGCTTCAATTGTTCAATTAGGTGGCACAATTATTAGTACCAAAGCTCTATTTAATGAATCTGAAAAGAGTTTAAAAGAGGAAAAAAAGAAAGTAAGGAACCAACAGGGCCAGATGAAAAAGCAAGAAGCCCAAATTGAAGAGCAAAAAGCAAGTATCGAAAAACAACAAAAAGAACTTGACAAGCAAAAAGATAAGTTACTAAGTCAGGCTGACGACATTGCAAAACAAGAAGAAAAGCTAAGGCTTTCGAAATCAGAATTATTAAAATTAGAAAATAATTCCAAAATTACTAAAGCTGAACTCGATAAAAAGACTAAAGATTTGGTTGAAAAAGAAAAATCAATTAAAGTTCAGCAAGACAGGATTAATCAACAAATGATACTCTCAAGAAAGCTGGAAAAAGAAATTAATGCAAGACAAGAGAAGATTGATAAGCAAAAATCAGAAATTTTAGCACAACAGCTGGAAATCACAGTCAAAAATAATATTCTTTTAATTTTCTTTTGTCTTTTAGTGGTTATTCTTGTGTTAACTTTTTTTATTCTTAGAGGATACAGGATAAAAAAAAGGGATAATAAGTTACTTGCACAGCAAAAAATTGAAATCGAGTCAATCAACAAAGAGCTTGAAAAACTTTCAATAGTAGCAAGTGAAACGTCAAGTGCTGTAATTATTTTAGACACAAACGGACGTTTTGAGTGGGTCAATATTGGCTTTACTAAAATGTATGGATATAATCTTCAACTACTTAATAATGAACTGGCTGATAATATTTATGAAGCAAGCAATCATCCTGAAATTAAGAAATTGATGAATATTTGCCTGAATGATAAGCGTCCGGTTATTTATGAATCTTACGTTACTGCCCGAACAGGAGAAGAAAAGTGGGCACAAAGTACACTTACACCAATTTTGTCAAATGATGGAGAAGTTACAAAATTGGTACTTATTGATTCTGATATTTCAAAAATTAAGGAAGCAGAGAATGAAATTCTTAGGCAAACCCAGAAAATAACCATTCAAGCGGCAGAGCTTGAAAAGCAAAATGCTGAACTGGAAAAATTGTCTCTTGTTGCAAGTAAAACTGATAATTCGGTAATTATTGCAAATGTTGATGGTGAAATAGAATGGGTCAACGATGGTTTTACGAGGTTACTTGGAATGCCATTTTCCGAGTTTTCGGCTGAATATGGCAATAATATGTTTAAATCAAGTTTAAATCCGCGTTTAAGAGAGCAATTACAATCGGCTATTAAAGAAAAAAAATCAATAATCTATTCAGCCAAAGCAAGCACAAAAGATGGTCGTATGATTTGGATTCAAACCACTATGACACCTATTTTTAATGGCGACGGCGAACTTCGGAAATACATTGCAATTGATGCAGATATTACTAAAATAAAAGTTGCCGAAGAAGAAATTTCGAGGCAGAAACAAAAAATTACAGATAGTATTATTTATGCATGTAAAATTCAAGAAGCAGTATTACCACCAGATGAATATCTAATTAAACTATTTCCAGAAAACTTTATCTTGTTTAAACCAAAAGACATTGTTAGTGGTGATTTCTATTGGGCTTCACATCGAGGAGATAAGGTAATGATTGCAGCTGCCGATTGCACTGGTCATGGTGTGCCTGGAGGATTTATGAGCATGTTGGGTATGACTTTTTTAAATGATATAGCAGGTCGGCTTGATGAAAATGAACTAAATGCCGGTCTTATGCTCACCTATTTAAGAGAAAGTGTGAAAATGTCATTGCGTCAAACCGGAAAGGAAGGAGAGGCCAAGGATGGGATGGATGTTGCATTGTGTATTTTTGATAAAAAAACGATGGAGTTACAGTTTGCCGGAGCAAATAATCCACTTTTGATTGTAAGGGAAGACGGTGATGAGTTGGAACTGATTAACGTAAAACCTGATGAAATGCCAATAGGTATTTATTATAATGAAAAAGAGACCTTTACAAATCATAAGATTCAATTAAAGCATGGTGACTTATGTTATATTTTTTCAGATGGATATGCAGATCAATTTGGAGGAAAAGGTGGTAGGAAATTTATGGTAAAGCGATTCAAAAATATGCTGGCCATGCACTCAGATAAACCTATGTCTGAGCAAAAAAGGATAATCGATAAAGCTTTTAATAGTTGGAAAGGCAATAACAGGCAAATTGACGATGTTTTGGTTATAGGCTTTAAAGTTTAATGCAAAATATTAGTATTATATTTAAAATGTGTTTATAAACCATTTATTTGATTATTATCTTTGGATATCTCAAAAAAAAAAACTGCCAGAAAGCAGTTTTTTATATTTATCTGATTAAAAAAAGTTTTCATCGTCATCGTCCTGATCTTCATCTAAGATACTTTTCTCGTATTCGACCATTTCGAATTTAACATTTACCAAATTTGTAAACCTTATTCCCAGGGCATGCATGTCTTCATCTATTTTATCATAATGCCAGCGAATAACCACATTGCTCTTTTGATTAATCTTATCGATTAGAAATATCAATTCGAAAATTTGTTTTGATGAAGCTGTATTCAGATATTCAATATTGAAATCAAAAACAGTCGTTGGATTGGCTTCTTCACGATATTTTTTAAGCCATGCAAGAACAGGAGCATAAAACTCAATAGCGTTTTCGGGCAATGAAACATTTGATATTTTGAACACATTATTAAGTGGATCAAAAATAATTTCCGGTGTATCTTCTGTTGCCTTTATAATTAATGGTTTCATTCGAAAATATAGTTTACGATTAAATTATTTCAGTTTAATTGAGGTTTGTAGTGTGAAAAAAGAATAATCATCATTGACTTTTGTGAAATCAAATGCAATTTTACGATGGCTTTTTAAGCGAATATCAATAAATCCTAAACCTGTTTTTTGAGGATCCACAGCTGATTGATCAAGAAGAATTTTATTGAAATAGTCATTTAATTCATCTTCATTTAATTCGTTAATAAATTCAAGTCGTTCTTTAAAAACATCAACTTTTGAACTTTCTACGTAATTTCCTGATGTTAAAATAAAATCATCTTCAGTTTGGCTCAGGTAAAAAATACCTGAATTACCGTCTGGATAGTCCTCAATATTTTCGCCATGTTTACTTATGTTTTGCAACATTTCAACCATAATATAATAAACTTTTTTTGCAGGACTGCTCATGCTCATTTGCCCTTTGATAATTGATAAAAGGCTTAGTATGTTATTTTGATTAAAATTTCCGTTAAAATTGAGTAAAATATCCTTTTTTGATAATAAATGATTTAAACTCTTAATGCTTTTAATTGACTCGTTATCAGTTATATCATGTTCTTCTATCCCTAATTCACCTCTTGATGGTATTTCTGTTTGAAGGTAAAAGTACGACCAATATAAATCAACATATTCAAAATCGAACGACAATTTATTACCAGATCGCCTTGCCATTTCAATTAGACCCAAGCCTGCACCTCCTTTGTCTGATAATTCACCAGTACTTAATATTTCCCGATGCAAATTTTTAAGTTCTTCGCGGTCAAGGCTATTAACACGCTCTAAACGTTGTTTTAATGAGTCTACTTTACTATTTACAATTAAATTTCCAGTAGTAATCAGGTAACGGTTACCTTTCTTTTGAATGGCAAAAATACCTGAAAAATCTCCGGTAT
The DNA here is from genome assembly GCA_025361565.1 of Bacteroidota bacterium. Taxonomy (GTDB): domain Bacteria; phylum Bacteroidota; class Bacteroidia; order Bacteroidales; family NBLH01; genus NBLH01. The sequence continues at coordinate 39,621 of JANYKN010000144.1, forward strand.
CTCCGGTATCACCAGAACTACCTGACAAATCATCCTGATGCCGGGTTACATTCTGTAATCCTTCAACCATTATGAAGTAAATTCGATTTTGAAGGGATGATTTATCAACTAATTTTTGAAGGTTGGTTTCCGCCAATGAAAGTATTTTCCGCGTGAGGGTTTGGGTAAAATTTCCACGGTATATATATTCAAAATCCCCATTCTCAACTCTTTGAAAAAGATCGTAGGTGATTTTTAACGGTTTATTTATGTTTTTTCTTCTTATCATAAGTCTGCTTGTTCAACTTTTACCGGTTAATATCGAAAAGACTAAATTCTAAATCTAAATATAAAATATGCCCGTAAAATTGTGCCAAAGACTTAAACTAATGAATCTTTTTTACAGCAATTTTTTCTAGTTATGTAACAAAAATAGTAGATTTTTTTGATATACAAACCATTTTTATCTTTAATATCTGATTTAATGACTTTTCTAATCAATTTATTATAAAATAAAACTTAGGTTTATATCAAAAGGTTTGCTGCCACTCAATAACTTCTTAGATTCTAATAAGTTGTAGTTTAAATTTTATTGAATAATTATTTATGAAATTTACTAACACAAGTATGTTTATCTCATTCAAACGAAAAATTAATCTTCCATTCTGTATAATTCTTTTGTTTTTGGCTAATAAGCTGTATTTTTGGAATCCGGTTTTAATAGTATTTTGGCTAGTTTAAGTGAATTAATTTTCTTTTGACTTTATATTGCTGTAAGTATGTTTATGGCAGAATTATTTATTATAATCTAATCAATATTTAAATGTTTTTAAAAGTGAATCAATTGAAATTGAGTGGAGTAATATTAATTCTTTTTATTACTTCTAACTTTAGTATGCCTGAATTTTGCTTTTCACAGGCAGGTACATCGCTTGGAATAAAGGCAGGAGCAGGATTGTCGCGATATTTTTTTATAGTTGCTGCCGATCAGGTACCAATTTACCAAAATTTTGTTCCAGTTTATCAAACTGGTTTGATATTTAATCAATTAAATAAAAAGAATGTTGGAGTTCAAATCGAACTGGATTATACTCAAAAGGCTTGGGAGCAAACAACTGGCGAATCAGGCAAATATAAAGTAGTAATTGATAATATTGAATTTCCTTTTTTAACACACTTTAGAATTGGGAAAAAGAAATCAGCATGGATCATTAATGCAGGTCTTCATTTTACTCATGCTTTTAACGCAAGAGTGGATAGTTCAGGAATTACAAATGGTTCTATTATTGAATATGCTGCTTTAAAATACAGTAAATTTGATTATGGCCTCGATGGAGGATTGGGTTATGAAATTGGCAAGGACAATGGAATATTTCTAATCCAAATCATGTATACTCAAGGAATGAAAAATATAATTGAAAGAGATCCTAACAAAGTATATCGTTCACTTAATCAAAGTGTGTTTATGAGTTGTATTTATAAAATCCCTTTATCCAAAAAAATTGCCAAAAAAAAGTGAAATAAAGCTAAGTATAGTTTATAAAGGATAGTATATTGGATTAATCAATAAAAAATATTTTTATGATATCATGAGTATAAAATCAAATATAAAGGAATTGCTTAATTCTATTCCGCCAGCTATTAAATTGGTGGCAGTTTCAAAAACCAGGCCAGTTGGTGATATTCTTGATGCGTATCATTGCGGTCAAAGAATTTTTGCTGAGAATAAAGCTCAAGAAATGGCTATTAAATATGATCAGTTACCAAAAGATATTGAGTGGCATATGATTGGTCATTTGCAAACCAATAAAGTTAAATTTATTGCACCATTTATTGGACTTATCCATTCTGTTGATAGTTTGAAACTTCTGGAAGTAATTAATAAAGAAGCTTTAAAAAATAGGAGAATCATTAAATATTTGTTTCAAATCCATATTGCAAAAGAAGAAGCTAAATTTGGCTTATCTTTTAGTGAACTTGAAGCGATATTGAACAGCAGCGAATTTCAATCACTTTCGAATGTATGCCTTGTGGGATTAATGGGGATGGCAACATTCACACATGATGAAGACATAATTCGGTCAGAGTTTTTGGTAATTAAAAATTATTTCGATTTAATCAAACAGAAATACTTCAGTAATGAACTGTCATTTTGCGAATTGTCAATTGGAATGTCTTCCGATTACAAAATTGCAATTGAAACAGGAAGCACACTGGTTCGGATAGGAACTTCAATTTTTGGCATCAGATAAAGCAAAAAATATACTACTTTCTATGCAAATATTGGTCCGGAACCTATTAATTCTTCATTTTCGTACCAAGCTGCAAATTGTCCTGCTGTAATTCCACGTTGTGCATCTTTAAATAAAATATACATTCCTTCTAGCTCCATTTTTATTGTGGCTTCCTGCAATGGTTGTCTGTATCTGTGCCTAACCATATAATTTCGTTGTTCTCCTTTTGCCATTTTTAAATCTGTTCTTAAAAAGTGGATTTCATTTTGCTGCAAAAAAAGTGCTTTTCTGAAAAGTCCCGGATGCTCTTGACCCTGACCAACATATATTATATTTTCGTCTATATCTGTTGCAATTACAAATAATGGAAATGGTTTACCTCCAATATTTAAACCTTTTCGTTGACCAACCGTATAATAATGAGCACCATTGTGTTCACCAATTTTATTTCCATCCATTCTTGAATATTTGAATGGTGCAGCTATTTTTATTATATTTTCAATGTGATCAATTTCAGGTAATGTGTGTAGATTTTTATAATAATCTTCAGGAATTTCGATAATATCGCCTTTTTTTGGCAAAAGCTTTTGCTGTAAAAAAACAGGAAGGTCAACTTTACCCACAAAACAAATTCCCTGTGAATCTTTTTTATCTGCGGAAGCCAATTTGAGTTCTTTCGCTATTGCCCTAACTTCTGGTTTCAATAAATCACCTATTGGAAATAAGGCTTTTTGCAATTGTTTTTGCGATAACTGACATAAAAAATAGCTTTGGTCTTTATTTGGATCTTTTCCAGCTAATAATTTGTATACTTCTTTACCCTCTATAATTTCAGTTTCTTTTCTGCAATAATGGCCCGTAGCAACATATTCAGCACCTAACTTGACGGCTTCGTCAATAAAAACATCAAATTTTATTTCCCTGTTGCATAATACATCAGGATTTGGCGTACGGCCTTTTTGATATTCCGAAAACATGTAATCAACAACTTTTTGACGGTATTGAATGCTTAAATCTACTGTTTTGAATGGAATTTCAAGTTTTTTTGCAACTAGTTGGGCAAACATTAAATCATTATCCCAGGGGCAGTCTCCGGTCAGTACCCCGGTTGTATCATGCCAGTTTATCATGAAAAGTGCGGTCAAATCATGTCCCTGTTTTTTTAAAAGATATGCAGCAACACTTGAATCAACACCACCAGATAAGCCTATCACAACTTTTGCCATTTTGAAAATAGATTAATTATTTTTATTCTTTTATTTTTAAACCTGAAATTTGCGAGCGATTATTGCATTACTGCTGATTATAATTTTCTATGAGAAACAAAATTTAATATGGCATAAATTGAAGAGCCTCTAATATTAAATACTTAAAAATCAGTGTTTAAACTGATATTTAAGAAAATTCAATTTGAAAAAATTAATTGTTCGTCTATATAAGCTACTTTTAAAATAAAGCCTATAATTATTGGCTATTTGTTGATCAATTTCTTGTAATTCAATTATTTCAGGTACTTTGTTGGCCATTTCTGAAATAAACCTTTTTGTGGCTTTTACATGACTACCACTACCATCGGTGCCCGTATTTTGGACAAGCGATTTTACTGGATAAACATTCAATTTGTTTTGTTTAAAACAAGCATAATTAAAACGTATAGCCCACGAATCAATTTTTCCCAGCATTTGTTTTAATAACATAATTGTCACATCTTCACCGCATTGATTAAATTTTTCAATTAAATTTTTAGTAGAGATAAAATGATTAAAATCAGAGACTTTCCAATCAATACTTGACCAGCGATTTTTCCATGTTGCCCAGCCCCATGAATTTATCCGATTAAATAGAAACAATTCATGTTTATAATCTGTTGGAATATCTATTGGCAGGCAATATCCTGAAATTGAAAATATATTTGCATTATTTTCATAGAAATCCAGTGCACTGTTCATATATCTTAAAAAATATTCGCTCAGTTGAAGATCATCTTCTAAAATAATTGCTTTATCAAATTGATTAAATATTTGACTTATACCGTTAATTACAGAATTTGCCAAACCCTGGTTGGTATCACTTGCTGATATCGTTATTTTTTTAAAGCCAACGATTTGATTCATATATTTTCTAACCAAACTTACATTTTCTTTATCATGCTCATTTTTAGATCCATCAGAAAAAAAATAGATTTCAGAATCCTTAGCAAGTTCATCCTTTAATAAAGATTCTATGGTTTGTTTTAAATGATCGGGTCGGTTATAGGCAAACAAAACTATAGGTGCAAGTTGTTTCATTGAAAAATAATTATTTGCTGTGATATTGTTTGCGTAAAGAAGATAATTGTATTATTTGATAGTTTTAAATGTTGTAAAAATGGTGTTTGACATAAAAACCTAACTTATTATAAAAACTATTTCGATGATAATTATTCTTTTTAAAAGTGCAATTATATAAGTTCAAGATTTATTAAAAACGATTCAGTAAGTTAATGCTGTATTTTCTTTGTTTCGAGCAAACGAATTAATTCAATAATTAAATTTCGTTTTTCTTCTTTCATTTCATTTAGATTTTCATAGAGAGCCTGAGCCAAAGAGTCGATAAGTTCTATATCATATTCCTTTTCGAAACTTTCAATAATAGTAAATACTTCAAAAGAAATCAGAAAATCACTCGAATGAACCATCCCAACTAAAAAACTCAAATAGTCACTATAATCAAGTCCTGAATGCCAACATGATACCAATAGTTCTTTTCGTATCGAAAAGTATTTTTCATTTTTTAATGCCTCAATAATTACTTCTGTACATGCCTGATTTTTGAGTTCATTCAACAATTCAATAATGGCCTGATTGATTTCCTTATTAGGATTGGCAATTAACAGGTCGAACAATACGGGTAATATTTTAGGATCGCCTGAATTCCTTATTTGGTTTATTGCAAAAAGTATATCTTTTGTATTGTCACTTTGTAGTCTTTTTACAAGCAATTTAATACCTTTGTCTTCCGTCATCTATAAATTATTTTTAACTTGCAAAAGTATAAATTTGTTTATTATGCAAAAATAAATAGTACAGGAAGTCGTGCAATTTATTATAAAATGGTCTTTTACTAAATCTATACTGTTAACAGTGCAAACATTAGACACAATGAAACTATCACTCAAACTAGCTCTTTTAATGCCAATCGCATTTTTTTTGTTGCTTCAATCGTGTAATCTTAATAGTAATAAGACATCAGCAAATGATGGAGCTGATGCAATTGATACAAATATACTTTTAGCCTCAACCATCGAAGTTTTTAAAACAATACCATCACCTGTTTATGCAGCTGAGCTTATTAATAAAGCAGGAGTAAAATTTGATGAAAAAATTTTAAATCCGGTAAAGAATGTTCCTTATTACGAAACTAGTCAAAGTATGGCCTTAAACCTTGGAGTTTATTGCGCCGATTTGAGTTTTACCAGTTTTTATGATCAAAAACAAATTACAATGGATTATCTCGCAGCAATCAAAACAATTGCTGATGGTTTAGGCTTAATAAACCTGCTAAAACAAAATGATATTATTAAGCTCGAAGATAATATTTATAACAAAGACAGCATTAAATTGTTGGTTTCAAATATTTTTTTATCCTCAGGTCAATTTTTGAATGATAATAATCGGCCTCAAATTGCTTTGATGGTAGAAGTTGGGGGATGGATTGAAGGTATTTATATTGCCATGGAACTGGCCAAACAATCGGGACATATAAATAAAGAATTGGTAGATAGGGTATCTGAACAACGGAATTCTCTAATTCTGGTGATCAACTCACTAGAGAAATTTTCGAATATTGAACAAATAAATGAAGTATTGCTGGATATGAACAAGCTTAAAGTAATTTATGACAAAATGTTAGTTCCAAGTGGTGATAATTCGAAAACGACAAATTCTTTAACAAGTGAAAATAATTCAACAGCAAATATTACCCCTGAGATATTTCTTAGTCTTTATCACGAAATTAACAGAATTCGAAACAGCTATACACAGTAGATTTTGTAAAAAGTTTTCTATTCTTAATGCATTTTTTATTATTCTAATTAATTAATAACGTGTTAATTAAAAGTAAATTCCTGATATTTCTATTGTTTTCGTATTTAATTTGTACTGCAAACATAAATGGTCAGGAAAAAGACTCGATCAGGCCAAAAGTTGGACTTGTTTTAAGCGGTGGAGGAGCAAAAGGTCTGGCTCATATTGGAGTATTAAAAATGCTGGAAAAATATAAGATCCCAATCGATTATATTACCGGAACCAGTATGGGTAGCGTTGTTGGTGCCTTATATGCTATTGGTTATTCTGCTGCTGAGATTGAAAATATTGCAACTTCCTTGAACTGGAGTGAAGTATTTGACGGCAGCACTCAAAGGAATCTAATTTCGATTGAAGAAAAGGACCAGGAAGGTAAATTTATTCTTGAAGTGCCTGTAAAAAAAGGCAAACCTGTAATTCCAACTGGATTACTTTTAGGACAAAAACTGGAGATGGAATTAGCCAATATTACCTGGTCTGTACATGGAGTCGATGATTTTTCAAAATTTCCTATCCCATTTGCATGCGTTGCAACTGATATTGAAACCGGTGAAGCGGTTGTAATCAATGGTGGATATTTGCCTGATGTAATTCGTGCCAGTATGGCCATTCCAAGTGTTTTTAGTGCTGTAGATTTAAATGGCAGGTTATTGGTAGATGGATGCCTTTCCAGAAACTTTCCGGTAAGCGATGTTCGTAAAATGGGCGCTGATATTGTAATAGGAGTTGATGTAGCTGCTCCGTTATACAAAAAAGCACAATTGAATTCGATGATTAAAATAATGGAACAGGCGTCTAGTTTTATGAATGAACAAACTTGCATAAAAGAAACTAAACTTGTTGATATTCTGATAAAACCCAATATTGAGGGATATGATGCAAGTAGTTTTGGTGCAGTTGATTCGTTAATAAAAAATGGCGAAAAAGCTACTATTTTAGTTGAAAATCAACTTATTAGCCTAAAAGAGAAATTGAGCCATTATAAAGAAGTTGTAAGAACGAACAGAACTCCTCCTTCTTTACATTCTATTTTTATTAATAAAGTGGAATTCGAAGGTTTGAATCGAGTATCTAAAAATTTAATTAAAAGCAAATTACGTATTAAAGACTCAAGCTGGGTTACTCTAAATGATATCAAAGATGCTGTTGCAAAAGTATATGGGAGTAAATATTTTGAAAAAGTTAATTATAGGATAGTACAATCATATACTGGAACAAAGCTGGTTATCAGGGTCGTTGAGCAGCCTTTTTCAATATATAAAACCGGAATAAATTTCAATAATTATTTTAGTGCTTCTTTAATTTTAAATGGTACGTTTCGAAATATTTTGGGTGAGGGATCCCGGCTCTTGCTAACAGCCAAGCTTGGTTTGTCGCCTGAATTTTCTGTTGATTATTCAATTTATACCAGTTTGAAACCCAGCGTTGGATTCCGTATACAAAGCGAATATTATAATTTCGAAGAAACATTATACGGTAAAGAAGATTCTATTAATTTAAATATCAGCAACCATTCTTTTGTTAGCAGAATAGGTTTTGTTTCGTCATTAAGTAACTCTGCTCTTTTTATGCTAGGTGCAGAAATAAGTTATAAATTATTTAACCCACTTAATTTTAATTTGACAGGATATTATCCGGAAACGGCAGGTATTCAATTATTTAGTCAAATAAGATTGGATACTTATAATAGAAATATATATCCCAGTTCGGGTGCTTCATTAAACATATATGCCAGTTATATGTTTGATGAATTAATAAAAACAAATACTAATTTTAATTTTGATGATAAATACTGGAAGTTCATTGTCAATTACGAACAATATTTTCCTGTGAATAAGAAACTAACCTATAAACACTCTTTGAACACCGCCATAAGCCTTGCTGATAGTTTGTTTTATAATGATAAATTTTTCATGGGAGGAGAAATAAATTTTAAAAATTATATTTTCCCATTAACGGGATACAAATTTATGCAAATAGCCGGACAAAATATTGTGACCGCAGGAATAGGACTCAGATATGAGCCATGGCGTGATAAGTTCATTTTATTAGATGCAAATGCTGGTGTTGCAGAAACACAGATTAAAGATATTTTTAATCCTGAAAAAATTTATTTGGGAACCTCAATTGGTGTTGGAATAAAAACAATTATTGGTCCAGTTGAGTATAAAATAAGCATTAATAATTTTGACAGAAAGCTAAACCAATGGATACAAATTGGTTATTTCTTTTAATATATGGTTAAGTGAGATATTATGTGTAATGTCTTTACTAAATTTCAATTTCTCCTTCAAATACTAATATTGCAGGACCTTTTAAATAAACGTTTTCATAACAATCTCCTTTTTTTTCGAAACTAACTTGTAAGTTTCCACCCAAGGTTTTTATTTCTATGATATTCTGATTGGTTTTAAATTTAGAATAATAAGCAATGGCTGAAGCTACTGAGCCTGTTCCGCAAGAATAAGTTTCATCTTCCACACCTCTCTCATAGGTGCGCACAGCAAGGCCATTCTCAATTTTAGAGACAAAATTTACATTGGTGCCTTCTTGCTTGAAATTTTCACTATATCTAATTTTTTTGCCTTCATTAAATACATCGATTGAGCTAACATCAGATACAAAACGAACATAATGAGGAGAGCCTGTATATAAAAATGAATATTCGTCATTTTCTGCTATTTTATTAACATTCTGCATTTTAAGCTTAATCAGATTCTGGGTATCAAAATTTGCTTCATGAGGGCCGTCGCTTGCTAAAAATTTTGCAAAATTATCAACTATTCCCAAATGTCTGGCAAAGGCAGTAATGCACCTGCCCCCATTTCCACACATTGTTCCTCCTGAACCATCGGAATTATAATAATCCATTTCGAAGTGATATTCAGGATTTGATTTTAATAACATCAATCCATCGGCTCCAATTCCAAATCTTCTGTGGCAAAGCTTTTTAATTTGATCTGTACTCAGTTTTTGCAACAACAATTTACGATTGTCAATTAAAATGAAATCATTTCCAGTTCCGTGATATTTATAAAAATGAATAAGCATTTTCTACGTTAAATTAAGTTAATCACTTGTTTAAAATTTTTCAATTCGTTTATTTTACATCTGGAACAAAAGTACAAATTATGTTTATTGGTGTAGGCTAATTTTTAATTTAAAACATTAAGTTTTCCTTAACCTAGGTTAAAAATGATTAATTAAGCAATGTATATTAAATAATTTTAAACATAAAACGTTATTTGATCGATAAATTGAACAATTTTAATATTCTATTATTATTTTATTTATTCAAATTAAATTTTATAAACAGTTAAAAAAGAGAGCAATATGAAAGTTAAAAATGTAATTTTTGTTTTATTGATTGCAACTTTTGGGGGTATTGTTGCTATTGCAGGAAATAAACTCCTTTTTGACAAAGAACAAACCATATCAAAACCAAATGATGCTACTTATTCTTCCGCCAGATTTGTGAACCAATCACTTACCAGTTCAGCAATCGATTTCACTGAAGCCGCAGAAAAAACAATTCATGGTGTGGTTCATATTAAAACAACCACAGAGGGAGAACAAGGTTATACTATTTACGATTTTTTATTCAAGCAGCAACCTTCAACCCCTAATTATGGAATTGGTTCTGGTGTAATTATCTCTTCTGATGGATATATTGTTACTAATAATCACGTAGTAGAGATGTCTTCAGATATTGAAGTGGTCTTGAATGATAAACGCAGTTTCAAAGCAAAAGTAATTGGAACAGATCCATCTACAGATTTGGCCTTACTCAAAATTGATGCTACTGATTTACCTGTAATTCCGATTGGAAATTCAGATGATGTAAAAATTGGTCAATGGGTATTGGCTGTTGGAAACCCATTCAACCTTACTTCAACAGTAACTGCGGGTATTGTTAGTGCCAAAGGTCGAAATATTAATATTGTACAGGGTCAGTATCCGATTGAGGCATTTATTCAAACAGATGCTGCTGTTAATCCCGGTAACAGTGGTGGGGCGCTAGTAAATACCGCAGGTGAGTTGATTGGCATAAATGCTGCGATAGCTACTCAAACCGGCTCATATTCCGGCTATTCCTTTGCAATCCCTACCAGTATAGTAACAAAGGTGGTTTCGGATTTAAAGCAATTTGGAGTTGTACAAAGAGCTGTTTTAGGTGTTGCTATTTTAGATATGACTGATGAACTGGCAAAATCATTGAACATGGATAAAATTGAAGGAGTCTATGTAGATGAAGTGATAAAAGATGGTACTGCTGAAAAGGGAGGAATCATGAAAAATGATGTAATCACTAAAATTGGAGAACGTAATGTAAATACTGTTGCTGAACTTCAAGAACAGGTAAGCACATACAAGCCGGGCGATAAGGTGGAAATTACAATCATCCATAATAATGGGATTAAAAAAGTACAGGTAATCCTTCAAAATAGAGTAGGTAACACAGAAGTTGTTGGTTCAGATAATCTTTCAGTATTAGGAGCCACTTTTACAGCACTATCCAAAAAGGAAAAGGAAAACCTTGGTTTAACATGTGGAGTAAAAGTAAATCAATTAGTTCCTGGAAAATTATTAAAAGCCGGAGTGCGCGAAGGATATATAATCACACATATCAATAAAATTCCTGTAAACACTGTTGATGATATTGCCAAAGGATTACAGGATGCAAATGGTGGCGTTTACCTCAGAGGTGTTTATTCCAATGGATTAGTGGAGTATTATGCTTTTGGAATGGATTAATGTAATCAACCTTAAAACAACAGAAAGCGTGGACACTTGGATTAAAAATATTTAATTACCAGCATTTAATGAGTTTTTAATAGAAAAACTTATTAAATGCTTTTTTTTAGTAATATCTATTTTGCTTGATGAACAATTAATAAATTAAAATATACGTGCTTATAATTTGAGTTAAATAGAAAGGTAATAAGTTTAACTTTCTGTTTGATAATCTTTTTAGTTCGTTATTTTCTCACAAAAAAAAAACTTCGATTGATGTAAAAATTGGCTCAATTGATGTAATTGATTATGGAAAGATTAAAATAATCAGGATCTTAGAAATTGTACTTTTTGACCATAAACATCATTTTATAAACACTAAATGATAAGAATGAGACAATTAAAAATAACTAAATCTATAACAAACAGGGAAAGTGCATCCCTGGACAAGTATCTTCAGGAAATTGGGAGAGAGGAACTTATCTCAATGGAAGAAGAAGTAGAATTGGCGCAGCGAATTAGAAAAGGTGATCAGGTAGCTCTTGAAAAATTGACCAGGGCAAATTTAAGATTTGTTGTTTCTGTTGCCAAGCAATATCAAAATCAAGGTCTTACTTTACCTGATTTAATTAATGAAGGAAATATTGGTTTAATAAAAGCTGCCGATAAATTTGATGAAACCCGAGGTTTTAAATTTATTTCGTATGCTGTGTGGTGGATAAGACAATCCATTCTTCAAGCCCTGGCTGAGCAGTCGAGAATAGTGAGGTTGCCTCTGAACCAGGTTGGATCGCTAAACAGGCTGAATAAAGCATTCTCCCAATTTGAGCAGGAATTTGAAAGGATTCCAACACCGCAGGAGCTTGCCAAAGTTCTTGAAATCCCCAATGATAAAGTTACCAGTACGCTTAGGATTTCAGGAAAACACATATCGGTTGATGCTCCTTTTTCGGATGATGAAGAAAATAGCCTGCTCGATGTTCTTATCAATGAAGATACTCCAAAGGCGGATAATGTACTTATCAAAGAATCATTGATTAAAGAGATTGACAGGGCATTATCAACACTTACTGATAGAGAAAAGGGTATAATTAAAGCATTTTTCGGTATTAATTGTACCGAATTGACCCTTGAAGAAATAGGCGATAAATTTGGGCTAACCCGCGAAAGGGTAAGACAGATTAAGGAGAAAGCAATAAAAAGATTAAGGAGTGTTTCTAAAAGTAGATTGCTGAAAGGCTATTTGGGTTAAATCAGGTTTGAAACTCCTGATTTCTCATTTTCTATTTTTATTAATAAGGTTAGTAAGCCAAAGTTTAGTTTTTAAATTTTGGACAATGTATTAAAGGCTGAAACTTTTCCGAAAGTTTCAGCCTTTTTTTTTGTTAGACTTCATTGCAGTATTCGATTTATTATTCGAAAACCTGTTCTCGCTTTCCTATAAGAATGCTTTGCATTTTTGGCAATCATCAAATTTATCCTAATATCTGATTTAAAATTGATAATAATTTAAAAGATTATTTGAATAACATAAATAATTAGGAATTGCTATCAAAATTAAAGGGGTGTAAATATAAAATAATATAAAATAATTAATATATAATCAAAATATATTGGGTGTAAATCAATAAAATATATAAATATTTGGAGTGATACGTAAAAATGAATATGTTTGTTCCCGATTTTGAAGACCGTTTTTGATTAATAATTAAATAAAATTGCAATGGGTAAAATTAAAGTTCAACATTTATTTCTTCTCGCTCTATTTCTTTTAGTGGGCCCCGACATTTTTGCACAAGGTAACATACCAATTGATTCCGGAGCTACTGCCTGGATGCTGACTTCAACGGCCCTGGTACTATTAATGATTCCGGGATTAGCCATGTTTTATGGTGGATTGGTCCGTTCTAAAAACGTGTTGGGTACCATGATGCATTCTTTCAGTGCAATGGGTATTATGACTGTATTATGGATGACCATTGGTTATAGCATGGCTTTTGGACACAATGTTTTAGGCGGTTGGTTCGGGTGGAACAATGATTATTTTTTCTTAAACGGAATTGATGAATCAATAATGAAAGGTGGAATACCAGAATATGTGTTTACCATGTTTCAGGGAAAATTTGCCATAATTACACCTGCACTTATTGCAGGAGCTTTTGCCGAAAGAATTTCATTTAAAGCTTATATGGTTTTTATTGCCCTTTGGGGAATTCTGGTTTACAACCCGCTTTGCCATTGGGTGTGGGCTCCGGATGGATTTTTGTTTAACATGGGGGCAAATGGTGCCATTGACTTTGCTGGCGGAACTGTAGTTCATATCAGTGCAGGGGTTAGTGGTGTGGTTGCTGCCTTATATTTGGGGCCACGCCGAGGTTTCCCTAAAATAGGGGCAAGGCCCAATAATCTGGTAATGACAATTATTGGAGCCGGTTTACTGTGGGTTGGATGGTTTGGTTTCAATGCAGGAAGCAGCATATCCAGTGGATTGAGTACTGCACAGGCTTTAACTGCCACACAAGTTGCAGCAGCAGCAGGTTCTTTAACCTGGATTATCATCGAATCGATACACCAGGGAAAACCTAGTGCACTTGGCTTTGTCAGCGGTATCCTGAGCGGATTGGTAGCTGTTACGCCCGCTGCCGGAGTGGTGAAACCTTACGGTGCACTTATACTTGGAATGATTGCCTCTACGGTTTGTTATATATTTATTAGTAAAAAATACAAATTTGGTTTTGACGATACCCTTGATGCTTTTGGAATACATGGAGTAGGAGGTATAGTGGGTGCACTTTTTCTTGTTTTCTTTATCCGCGACAGCTGGATGAAACAAGCTGCTATAAATAATGGCGGTATTTGGACCATTTGGGAGCAATTGGGTGTGCAGGCCACCGCAGTTGGATTATGCATTTTATACGCAACAACGCTTACATTTGCCATTTTATTTGTAGTGGACAAAATCTTTAAGCTGCGTGCTACTTCTGATGAAGAAATGAAAGGTATGGATACGGTTTACCATGGCGAAAGTGCTTATGGTATGTTGAACCCTAATTAGTAAATGGAAATTGGTTATTGGAAATTAGTCATTAGATATTAGAAATTGGCTGTTAGTCATAAGAAATTAGTCATTTGGAATTGTTAAATAATTGAAATAATAAAATGATCATTTGGCTAATTTATTTCTGACTTTTACATTAGAGGATTTAAATTTTAGACACAAAGTATTTGAAAAATATAAAACAACATAAATGAAACTTATCATAGCAATTATACACGAAACCCAGCTTGACCTGGTACGTGAAGCTTTAATTGAAGCCGAAATTACTAGGATTACTGTTAGCCGTGTTTCGGGACATGGAAAGCAACGAAAAGAAGAAATTTATCGTGGCAAAAAAGTAATCCCCAGCTTAAACCCTAAAATGAGACTGGACATAGCGGTAAACGATGAATTTGTCGATATCACTGTAGATACCATTATCCGAACTGCCAAACGGCACTCGGAAGGTGAAATTGGTGATGGTAAAATATTCATTGTACCGCTTGAAGAATGCATCCGTATCCGTACGGGGGAAAGGGGTAGTACGGCCATTTAGGAAGTAATTTGTAGCCTCATTGTTTATCCCAAATTAATAGGCATGCCAAACCCCAGGGTTTCAAAATCCTTGGGGTTTAAGCAATGCATATAACTCCATTTTTTTATTTATGATTCCGTCTGTAAAACGGATTATCCAAACTCATCCCCAGCCCTTCTCTAAGGTTTTAGAGAAGGGTGACTGACGCTGAAACCGACGAGGCAATTGTATTTTTGATTCACGCTTTTGCTTTGTACTTTTTTAACAATCTTCAAGTTCCAAGCACTTGAACCATAAGAAGAAATTGCTAGCCGCCTGCAGTTAAAAATGGTTTTAAAAGTTCGAAGGTTGCTGAAAGGCGCGAAACCTCAAGGTTTAACCAATGCACATAACTCCATTTTTTATCTATGATTCCACCTGTAAAACGGATCCAAAACTCAACCGTCTTCTCTATGGTTTTAGAGAAAGGTGACTGACGCTTTAACCGACGAGACAATTGTATTTTTGATTCACGCTTTGGCTTTGAACTTTTTTAATAATCTCCAAGTCCCCAGCAACGCTCGCCCCTCTCTTTTTGCCAAAGAGAGGGGGATGGGGGTGAGTTAAGAATTGAGGCATGAGTTACACACTAGCACCAGCTATGAGCATGTTAAGGTTTTAATGTTTAAGCCGCAATACCACCTTCTCAAACGACGAGGTAGTTTATTCAAAAAAACCGTATATTTGTGTAAAACCAAATCTATAGGAATATAACAACATAATAGAAATTCAATATGGATATTCAAACGCAAAAAGCAATTATCATTGAACAATTTAAATTGGTAGATGATATTGACCTTATCAATGCAATCAAAAATCTACTTGATTATGCGTTGAAAAAACAATCTGAGATTTATCAAATTCCTGAAGAGCACCAGATGTTGGTAATGGAACGATTTGAAAAAATCAGGAAAAACCCCAGACGACTTTTGGATTGGGACGAAGCTAAGAAAACGCTGAAAACCTAATGATAAAGCATAAAATACAAATTGAACCTGAGGCCCTGGCAGATATTCAGGATATTACCGAATGGTACAATCAAAAACAAACAGGACTTGGTAATAGGTTTCAGGAAACTACCATTAAACAAATTAATAGCTTACAAGGACCCTCAAATTTATGTAATCCGCTATAATGAAATTAGATGTTTACTTGTTAAAAAATTTCCTTATATGGTGCATTTCTACATTAATGAAGAAGCAAAAACCATCGAGATACTAGCTGTATTAAGCACTGCCAGAAACCCAAGGATTTGGGCAGAAAAAACAAATAATCCTTAAACAAAAAGCTTACGATATAGCATGCCAAACCCCAAGGTTTCCAAAACCTTGGGGTTTAATTGTAATTGAAATCCGCTGGGGGCTGTATCAAGACTGTTTTCTGGTCGTTGAGATGGTTGCTGAGCCTGGTCGTTGAGCTTGTCGAAACGATACTTAATTTCAATAACTTACACATTTCGACAAGCGTTCGACTGAGCTCACGCCGAAGTCTCAATGTCCCCCCCAAAATGGCGCAAGTTTAGGCCTTAGCCATAACTTGTGACTATTCTCATTTTTAGTAGTTTAAGTACAAGTTAAATAACTAATCCAAAAATGATCTCATTTGTTTGCTACGCTGGTCCAAGTTTTGAAAACTTGAACCATGAGTTGTGGAATACTTGGAACATATGGAGGCCTTGTTTAAAACGACATAGCGGGGCGCTATGCCGAGCGGGGGTCTAATATTTTATTAATGAATATACTTAATAGGATATCTTAATGTTTTAACTTCAGAACTATCTTTATACATCACAACTTTCCCAAATTTATCCCTCAATAATTTGCTCAAATCAGGATCAGATGGTAAATATAAAATCCAAAATTTATCCCCTTCACTCACTATACCTAAACCTTCAGAATAATCATACCAGTTATACTTCTTTCCATTTAATGTGTAGTTAAAGTTAATATAATTATATCCACGTGACCAGAATACGTGATCATAATGCCCAATTGCTAAATGTCCTTCTTTTTCTAATTTATTATTACCAATTATATTCTTTATAGCAAGAAATCCAAGCACAAAAAATAATAAAAGACCAATAATAGGAATTGGCAGCATAATATAAAATAATATATTATTCCTTTTTTTAGGTTTATTTTCTAACATGATTTTATTATTTTTGATTATTTCTTTTTTTAATGTAAACTAATATCCATATTGTCCATACCAATCAAAAAAAGTCTTAGTGCCATTTGCACCAAACCCACGCTAGGCGAAGCGTCCCGCTTCGTCCCTTAATTTCCGACCTCCATCCAATTTCTCCAATACCGTTTTCCATTTAGTTGTCATCATTATTGTCTGGTTTATATCTTTTGTGCTGCTCAATATCCTCAGCAACCATCCCCAGTAACCTTGTAAAAGTATTCAATAGATTTGCTATTTCCAAGATTCATCAATCAATATTTTGTCCTGCTTTGTGTTTTACCTTAAATCAGTAGGCGTATAATAAAATAGCTGACAATCACGGGGTGACTAAATTCAGTTTGGTTTTCAATTTCCTGTGAATCAAAGAGTCACCCCGTGACTTGCGGATTTTAGGTATTACACCCAAATTGTGCCAACATATTGTTCTGAAAGTACAACACAGCATGTCGTATCTTTCATCTGCTTTATGAAACATCAAACACAGCAAGTCTCATCTTTCATCTGCTGTATCGTACATCCAACACAGCATGTCTCATCTTTCATCTGTTGTATTGTACATCCAACACAGCATGTCTCATCTTTCATCTGCTGTATTGTACATCCAACACAGCATATCTCATCTTTCATCTGTTGTATTGTACATTCAACACAGCAAGTCTCATCTTTCATCTGTTGTATCGTACATCCAACACAGCATGTCTCATCTTTCATCTGCTGTATTGTACATCCGACACAGCATGTCTCATCTTTCATCTGCTGTATAAACATTCAAAGAAAAAGGCGTTAAAAAAGATTGACGTTGCTAGTCAACATGAAGCAACAATCCAATAATATTAATTGGCAACATTCAAGATTTTAGCCTTTTGCACTGTAGTTTTAGCAAATTTACTGGCAGCGGTGATCTTTTTTACTTATTGCTACGCAATTACGTGAGATCGCCTTTGGCTAAGTTGTTACTTTTTTGGGTGGTAGCCAAAAAAGTAAAGCCTATTTAATTCTACTTTGGCAGATTGGGTTAAAATCGTAAAAGGGTATAAATAATTAAATAATTAGCGAACTGAAATTATGACTCGTTGTTTTTATTTTCCACGAAAAGAACAATTCTTATAATCTTCTTTTCCTTCGGCATGATGCATTTTAAGTATCCTCAAAAGTTCTGTATTTTCTTTTTTCTTTTCCATGATGAAAAGAAACAAAAATCTAGACAAAAATATCCTTTTCGGTTCATTTACTTTCAATAGGAGCACGGCCGACGGATTTTTGTCGAAGAACGCCTAAAGTTCAGTGTAGTTCCGGCAATATTGAAGCCATTTTTTATTTTTCCTTGTGGGCTAGAAGATATTAATATCTAA
The DNA here is from genome assembly GCA_025361565.1 of Bacteroidota bacterium. Classification (GTDB taxonomy): domain Bacteria; phylum Bacteroidota; class Bacteroidia; order Bacteroidales; family NBLH01; genus NBLH01. Next base: position 57,782 of record JANYKN010000144.1, read on the forward strand.
TAAAATCAATATTATTTTAATTTACCAAAGTAATATTAATTAGGTTTTCTTAAATTATTATAAAATTAATATTTTAACTGAGATTACATTGAATGAAACCTATCAAACCCCAAGGTTTCAAAAACCTTGAGGTTTAACCATCCCCAATAAATCCAAATCCAACAAAACTTCCACTTTTATTTATATTTTTAACCAGATTTACTGTTTAAAATTGTCAAAAAGTAAAAAATAATTTGAAAATTTCTATTGTAATGAAATTTATAGCATTAAATTTGCCTCTCTCTAATGAAAGATATGTAGAATGAAAGTGATAAAGATTTCTCTTAAAGTAGTATTGTTCAGTATACTGATTTTCTTTGGCAGTAGTTTTATTCAATCAAATAGTCCGGTTAAAACAAATGAATTTGAAAACAATGATCCCGATTTTACAAGGTATAAAAGCCGGTGGATCGATTCGGTGTATAATTCGCTTAGCCTCGATGAAAAGATTGGTCAGTTAATTATGGTGGCAGCTTATTCCAATATGGGGCTCGAACATCAAAAATCCATTGAAAATATTATAGCTAAATATAAACCTGGTGGCGTGATTTTTTTTCAGGGTGGCCCTGTTCGTCAGGCCAGACTTACCAACCTGTATCAAAGCATTTCTAAAACGCCGCTGTTAATTGCCATGGATGCTGAATGGGGCCTTTCGATGCGGCTGGACAGTACGCCTGTTTTTCCAAGGCAAATGATGATGGGTGCAATCCAAAACGATAAAATTCTTTATGATTTTGGTATTGAGGTAGGCCGCGAATGCAATAGGCTAGGGGTTCATATTAATTTTGCCCCGGTAATTGATATAAACAATAACCCACGAAACCCGGTAATCAATAGCCGTTCTTTTGGCGAGGAGCGTGTTAATGTAGCCCAAAAAGGCTTTGCTTATATGTTTGGTATGCAATCTCAAAAAGTAATTGCAACGGCCAAGCATTTTCCCGGACATGGCGATACGGACGCCGATTCGCACAAAACACTTCCAGTGCTCAATCAATCGTTTCAAAGAATGGATTCTTTGGAATTGTTTCCGTTTAAATATTTGATAGATAATGGGCTGGCCGCTGTAATGGTTGGCCACTTGCATGTTCCTTCCATCGATTCTTCTTTTAATAGTGCTTCCAGCCTTTCGCCCAAAGTTATAACTGGTTTGCTAAAGGATAAACTCGGATTTAAAGGCCTTGTTTTTACCGATGCCTTGGGAATGCAGGGTATTACCAATTACAATGCGCCTGGTATGGTTGCGGTTAAGGCTTTTATGGCCGGTTCCGATATTCTATTGATGCCTTCGGATATTGGTGCAGCCATTTCAGAAATTAAATCTGCCATTCAATCCGGATTGATTACCGAAGCACAGGTAAATGAACGCTGTTACAAGATATTGCAAGCTAAAAGATGGGTAGGCCTTGACAGGTATCGTCCAATAGAGTTAAAAAACCTGGTCAGCGATATTAATTCTACTGATGCGGAATATGTACAACAAAGAATCATTGAATCGGCCATAACGCTGGTTGAGAACAAAAACACCATCATCCCATTTAAAAAGTTGGATTCATTAAAGATTGCATCAGTTTCAATTGGTAACGGCAATAATACCGTTTTTCAAAAAACAATGGACTTATATGATGATGTAACGCATTTTGCAATCAATAAAAATGCAAATTTGGATGAATATAAGGCGCTTATGGGTAAATTGATTCATTATGATGTTGTGGTAGTTGGGTTTCATAAATCAAATAATTCACCATCGGCATTTGGATTGACCGCCCAATCGATCTGGTTTGCCCACGAATTGACAAAATACACCAAAGTGGTAGCTGATATATTCGCCAGCCCTTATTGTTTGGCCAAATTTAAAAGGAATAAGTTTAGTGCCATTATATTATCGTATGATGATTGTGATATGAGCCAGGATTTTTCGGCACAATTACTCTATGGTGGAATAGCTGCGCAGGGCAAGCTTCCGGTTTCTGCCAGTGATGAATATCCGGTTAGAACAGGTATCTCTGATGATAAGATTCGTTTGAAATATGCCATTCCGCGTGAATTGAATATTGATGATTTTAAGTTGAAAAAAATAGACAGTATCATATTAAATGCCATTAGCGAAAGGGCAATGCCCGGCTGCCAGATTGTTGCGGTTAAAGATGGTGTGGTTTTTTATAATAAATCTTTTGGCTATCAAACTTATGACAATAAAATACCAATCGATAATGATGCAATTTACGATTTGGCATCGGTTACTAAAATATCTGCCACCCTCCCAGCCATTATGAAATTTACCGAAGAAGGTAAAATTGATCTAAACAGTAAGATGTCGAAATATATTAGGGCGCTTGATACCACGAATAAAAAAGATATTCTGGTAAAACAGGTACTTGCGCATCAAGCCAGGTTAATTGGTTGGATTCCTTTTTATATGAGAACTTTCGAAAGGGATTCGAATGGTAGGTATTCACTAAATAAAATGATTTATAGCTCAACAAAAGACTCCGTTTACCAATTGCGGGTTGCTGAAAATATGTATATGCGGAAAAGCTATGTAGACACCATGTATAATCGGATTTATAATTCTCCCTTACGTAAACGTTCCGGTTATTTCTATAGCGATTTGGGTTTTTATCTCTTCTATAAAATCATTTCGGATAGAATCAATAAGCCATTTCCAGAATACCTGAAGGATACTTTTTATGCACCCATGGGGCTAACTACCATGTGCTACAATCCCATTGATAAGTTTCCGAAGGAAAGGATAGTACCAACCGAATTTGATAAAACCTACAGAAAGCAATTGGTACAAGGTTATGTGCATGATTATGGTTCTGCTATGATGGGTGGTGTTTGCGGACATGCAGGTCTGTTTTCAAATGCAAATGATTTGGCTAAATTGATGCAAATGTATCTTCAAAATGGTGAGTATGCCGATCAAAGGTTCATCGATGCCAAAACCATGGATTTATTTACAAATACTGCATACAGCAAAAGCAAGAATAGGAGGGCGCTTGGTTTCGATAAACCAGGCTCAAATAAAAAGAGCCCTGTTTGCAGCGAGGCTTCAGCTTTGAGCTATGGTCATACCGGGTTTACTGGTGCCATGACCTGGGTAGATCCCAAAGAACAATTTATTTTTGTTTTCCTTTCAAACCGCATTTATCCAAGTATTAATAATAACAAATTGGTTAATATGCACATCAGAAAAAAAGTTCAGGAAGTCTTCTATCAATCATTTTTATAGGTGTGTATTGAAATTTTATAAGTAATTTTCCTTTAGTAAATTGAAGTAATATAGAAATTCTTGGAAATTAATATCTTGTAGTCAAAAAGGAAAAACAAAAAAATGATTTAATTATGCCCAATACTACATTGAGATTTAGGCGTTCTTCGACAAAAATCCGTCGGCCGTGCTCCACGCATAAGTAAAAGTACCGAAAAGGATATTTTTGTCTAGATTTTTGTTTCTTTTCATCATGGAAAAGAAAAAGGAGAATACAGAACTATTGAGGATACATAAAAGTTTTATGTCGAAAAAAAAGAAGGTTAAATGGATTGGTCTTTTTGCGAAAAATAAAAACAAAAGACTTTATTTCATTTCGTTAATTGTTGAGTTATGAACTCATTAGTATTTATCTTTTTAAGATCTTAACTCGATTTGCCAAATTTAAATTAAGATAGACTTTCAATTTTTTATTAAATATTTAGATTAAAACAATTTTAGTATAGATATATTTGTATTTCCATTTTACTTTATCAAAACCAAACATCTTATACCCATGAAAAAAATTACATTCTTCTCGTTATTTATAATTTCCTGGATGTTAATAATCCAATCCTGCTCCATGTTTTGCGAAAAAGGACGTGGAAAAATCGCCACCGAAACCAGAACTCTAACCCCATTTGATGAATTGGAGATTGAAGGTCAGGCAGAAGTATTTCTGGTACAAGGTTTAGAACCTTCATTAAAAATAAGTATCGACAGTAATCTACTTGAATATGTAAAGACCAAAGTTTCTGGGACTACATTAAAGATTTATGAAAGTAAATGCATTAAGGAAATCTCTGAATATAAGATTTATATAACTGCAAAGAATTTAACAGAATTGGCAATAAATGGTTCAGTTAAAATGAATTGCGACAGTCTGTTTAGAACTGATAAATTAGTGATTACAACCGATAATTCAGGTAATATCAGTTTAAATGTTGATGCTGAAAATTTAGAGACTGTTACCAAAGGTTCTGGTTCACTAAAACTTGCCGGAAGGGCAGCCAATTTTGATATTACTTTAAAAGGTGCGGGTTCAATTGATGCATTTGGTTTACAGGCAAAAAATGTTGATGCCAGTGTAAAAGGTGCAGGAACCTGTAATATTAGTGTCTCTGAAAATTTACAAGGCCAGGTTAGCGGAAGTGGTAAGCTTTTCTACAAAGGAAATCCTAAAAAAGTGCAAACCAATAATACAGGAACAGGTATTATACAAACAAAACAATAAAAACGCTTAGATATTTTTAGTCCTGTTTTTAAAATGGGTCGAATCTCCCCATTCTCCATAAGCAACCGTATCTCCTGTCATTGCAATACGTGCTTCGAGGCAATTGGTACAATCATCAGCACCTTCATCAATACAGGGTTTGTTTTCGTATAATTGATAATTTACACGGTTATGGCTCGGGGTAATATTCGGCATGATGATATTGGCTCCTGCTTTTATCGCTTTTTCCCGCCCAATCGGATCAATTGCCTGTAATGCTGTTGCTGCTGCGATGTTGATATCTTTCATCATAATCCTGAGAATTGATATCATCCGCAAGCTAAGATAAAATCTGTCTTTTAGGGGCATCAATTTATCCCTGAACTCATACAGTGGAGTGTCGTGGTGCTCAATATAGGGGCCCATTCCAACCATATCAATATCAAAGTTCTTGAAAAACAACAAATCATTGGCCAAATCTTCATAGGTCTGAAATGGGAGAGCAATCATTACACCGGTTCCCGTTTGATAGCCGGCTCTTTTTAAATCGTAAAGTGCCTGTATCCGCGATTCAAAATTATGTTTTTTGTTGTGTGGGTGTATTTTATAATAAAGCTCCTTATTTGTGGTTTCAATACGAAGTAAATATCGATGGGCACCAGCGTTAAACCATTTTTGATAGGTTTCAAGGCTTTGTTCACCTAACGAAAGCGTAATACCAATTTCGTTATTGGTGGTTTCTTTAACCTTGCGCAACAGTTCTTCGATTCTTAAAATAAAAGCCTCATCACTACGCTCTCCACTTTGGAAAACCACCGATGCATATTTATTTTTATGAGCATACTGAACTGCTTCTAAAATTTGATCATCACTAAGATCATATCTCACAACTTCCTTATTGCCTGCCCTAATGCCACAATAATAGCAATTCTTTGTACAGTAGTTCGAAAATTCGACCAATCCACGATAATAGGTTTTTAGGCCTACATATTCTTTTTTTATTTCATTGGCTTTGGCAAAAATAACTTGCTGTTCCTTGTCATCCGATTGTAAAAGTTGAACGATATCTTCTTTTGAAAATTCGGTTTGTTCTAGTATTTCTGATATTGACTTAGTCATTTTAGCTTTAATTATTGCAATAGGAAGTGGGATGTAAAAGTAGTAATTCAGTTTGAGAACAAAGAAAATTAAAAATTAATATCTGGGATTATCTTTCTAACAATTTAAAACTTAAAGTGCTTTTTTGCTTTCCTATTTCTGGATGGTTAAATCTCAAAGTGTTCCAAATCCTTTGGGATCTGTTGGTTTTATGATAAAAAAAAACCTGAGTTAACAGGCTTTTTTATTCAATTTATTGTTTGTTCCATCCCGTAAAATTGAAGGAACAATTCTTATAGTTTCCGTCAATTCTAACAAAGGTATCTTTTAGTTTTTCTTTAACCCATTTGTTCATCTCATCTTGTTTTTTCTGGTTCAGCGCCATATCCTGAATCATTTGATAATCATCTTTCAGGTTCACTGTATGAGCCTTGGTGGTGCGGATTAAATAGATAATTTTAAAAGTAGACAAACCTGTTGGATCTTTAGCTTCAAAAGCATCTGATATTTCGCCTGCTTTTATATTTCGTAATGCAAAATTTGTACTCGGATCAATTTGTTTTGCTTCAAATTCTGCATCTCCGGTATAAGGATTTACCATTTTGCCTCCATTCAGGCGTGTAGTTTCATCATCAGAAAACTTAATGGCTGCTTGTTCAAATTTTAAAGTATCTGTTCTAATAATATTGGCTATGCTGTCAAGCTCATCTTTGGCTTTCATTTTAGCAAGCGATGAAACCTTTGGCATGAGCAGTATATGCCTGAAATCAACCTTATCGCCCTGCTTTGCAATTAGTTTGATAATGTGCATACCGAATTCTGTTTCAACAATATCAGATACTTCATCAACATCCAAATTAAAAACAGCAGCAGAAAACTCTGGAACCAAATCACCTCTACTTACGCCTGACATTAAACCTCCGTTTTTAGCAGAACCTGGGTCATCTGAATATAGAACCGCAAGTGTTTTAAAATCTTCACCATTTTTAACAATCCTATCACGGATAGCCATTAATTTATCTCTTTGGGCTTGCTTTTCTTCGGCAGTCATAACCGGTTTTTTTACTATTTGAGCTAATTCATAGGTTGCATCAAGTATTGGAAGACTATCCTTTGGAATGTTACTATAATATTTTTTCACATCCGAAGGTGTTATTTTTATATCTTTGGTTATTTCACTTTCCATTTTTTGGGCTACCAATTGGTCATGAACCACATCTACGAAATTTTCTTTGATTTCGGCAAGGGATTTCCCAAAATAATCTTCAATATTTGTTGGAGCAAGTTGCCTTTCAATATTGGTAATTCTACCTTCAATTTCCGATTCCACTTGTTTGTCAGTAACTTCAACGCTATCAATAGCTGCTTGCACGATCAATAATTTTTGAAACAGCATTTGTTCAAAAATTTCACATTTTTGATTTGCTTTTGTCTGCATTCCTCTGGCCTGCATTTGAAAATACTGTTCTTCAATCTCTGACTGGAGTATCGATTGGTTACCTACCACTGCAATTATGCGATCAACAACCTGGTTATCCGGAGCTTTTTGATCTTGTGCAAATAAAATTAAATGGCTTGTTAGAATGATGAAACTTAAGATGTATTTATTCATTTTTATGTTTTTTAATTGTTTTGATGGTTTTATGAACCCGCATGTTAGTAGCCTATTGGTTGCAAAATACTGATATAATCTTTTTTAACCGAAACTCATCTAAATATTACGAGGAAGTTTTATTGATAAGAGTACTTTTTACAAAGTGCAGTATTATTTGTTTCCAAATAGTTCAATATCTTGTTTATCGAGCATATTATAGTATATATTGTTTTCAAGCTCATCTATCAACGCTTGTTTCCTTTGATTAAGTATAATACCCTGAATATTTCCTTCAACAAAGACCAAAGGAGATACCGCATCTTTTAATCGATAATTTGTTATATTCACTAAATAAGCATACACTGAATCCTGAGCTTCGATATAATTATTTGTTTTTAGAAAAGTTTCCTGATCATCGACCCTAACTGGAATTTCAATGATCAGATCTTTAAAATATATCCATTCGTCATTGAAATTTTTGTAGGAGGCAGATTGCGCTTTACAATAATCACTTATTTGAACCATATCTTTTTCTCTGACAGATCTGTATAAACTTTTAACCATACTTATATTTGGAGTGGTTTTTATGATTTTTATAAATGTTGCTTTTACTGCAGGCTGGGCAAGCTTAAATTCAGCTTCATGATCAGTATAAAAAGTATTAATTTGCTTTTCTGTTACTACCGTATCAAGGTTTTGCTCGATAAATTTTTGCTTATATCTAAAAATTAATAAGTCCATTCTATAATTTTCGAGCTCTTTTGTAACATCTTTTTGTTCTTCCACCAAATTTAATTCTGCAGTTTTGGTCATTGCTTGCCGTTTTACCCAAAAATCTATAAAACTTTTTACTTTATTTACACTGTCGGCGGGGCTTAGTCCGCTTTGTATTACTCCTGCAAGATCTTCTTTATACAAATATTTGTCGTAAACCCTTGCAATGGCAGTTTTATTTTTATCCTGATTTTTATTGTCGCAAGATATTGCAAGACTAAATATTCCTAAAAGTAAAACCCAAATTGATCCTTTAATCATTTATGTATGTATTAATTCTATTTGTTATTAAATATTGATTCAAAAACTTTTTCGTTAATTTCTACGTCGTATTTTTTCTTTAGATTTGAAACCCAAATTTTTTCAAGATATTTTTGATAATCAGCCAATACAATCCCATTAATATCTTCAATGGGTTTTTCGGTTTTTTGTATTTCATTATTTAACCAAATCAGCTCTTTATCACTGTTAAACATAATTAATCTTTCATCCTTTTCTAATTTTCCGGTTTTATACAGTACCAGGCATTTATCAATAATAGGTTCTTTTCCTTCAATATCATTTAATCGCTTAACAAATTTGAAATTTTCATCAAGAGTGGATTGAATTTTTATAGCTATTTCATTATCATCTAAATTTGAATTTTTTAATTTTCTGAACAGTTTTTCAATTTTAGTTGAATCATTAATACCGTATTCAAAAATAGAAACATCGGCTTGATAAAAATTATTGTACAAGTTTTCGTTTTTACTGTAATAATCATCTAATCCTGTTTTATCCAGAGCAGCTTTATCCCAAACTTCTTTTTGCATTATATCAAAATAAAGGATTCCGTCATGAAATTCGTTAACGAGCAACCGATAAGGAATATTTTTTTTCTCAAGCATTGTTTCTTCATACGAAAGCATTGTTTGCTTAATAAATTCGTCATATTGTTGGCTAATATAATTTTCTATTGGTATTGGGAACATTTTTTTTTGATTGCATTCGAGATATTTTGCAAAGTCTTTTTGCGTGTAAGTCTGGTTATCAAATGAAAACAGATTACCTGAAAGATCAATATCTTCAGGCACTTTCCATTCTGCCATAAAAATAGTGCTGTCAATTAAATTGATAACTGTTGAAAGGGAACTAAAATCAGTAAAATGATATTCATTTTTCAGGTGATCGATAACTTTTTGAACTGCAATTTCTCCTCTTTCGCCACTAGAAACTCTTTGGATCAATTGCTCTTCAATTTGCTTGTAATCAGGAATCCCTTTTTGAGCTATCCTTTTGATAATATGCCATCCAAATCTCGTTTTAACAGGTTTTGAAATAGCGCCATCTTCTTTAAGATTAAAGGATGCAAGTTCAAATTCATGGGGCATTTTTCCTGATTCGAACCATGGCAACTCTCCTCCATTAGCAGAAGTACCATTATCATTTGAATATTTGATGGCCAATTTTGCAAAATCTTGACCCTCAATAACCAATTGATAAATACTGTCAGCTAATTGTTTGGCAGCAATTTCAGACTTTTTAGCTGTATCGTTTGGCAGAGAAATCATAATGTGTGCAACTTTGTACCTGCCCGGATTACTGCGTTTATCAATAATTTGTACAATATGATAACCCAAATAAGTTCGTATTGGATTTGAATATTTACCTGGATTTGCAGTATATAAATAATTTTCGAGATTATATGGAACTGAAAATGGTCCAATATACCAAAGGTCACCACCATTGTTGACTGCTTGTGGATCATCTGAAACTTGTTTGGCCAATGTTTCAAAATCTTCTCCACTTGAAAGCCTTTTTAAAATCTTAAGTGTTTTTTGATAAGCAATTAATGAATCTTTTGGCGAAGCATTCGGAGCAATTCGAACCTGGATATGACGTGCCCTAACTTCTGTTTTCATCCTTTCGTAGGCCTCTTTAGCAAGGTTTTGAACCATTTCCTGATCTATAAGATAAGGTTGTGCCAATTGTTTTCTATATTTTTCAAATTCGTCTTTAAATTCCTGTTTCTTGTCAAAACCTTTATTTTCAGCATCAAAAACCTTAAGTTTGAATTCAATGTATTGATTCAGGTAATGCCTTGCAGAATCTCTATTTTCTACAATATTAATTGGATTATTCTTGCTAAAAGATTCGACAAATTCTGTTTTTGAAATTTTCTTGCTATTTATGGTAAACAGAGTTTCATCTGTTTGACAAAAAAGATAAACAGGTAATGATAATAAAAAAATGATTGAGCTTATTCTAAAATACATTCTTTAATCTTTTTATTAAGGATATACTGATTTGATATTTTGCACTTTAAGCACTTTTATCTGCTATAATTTGGTGCTTCTCTGGTAATTGCAACATCATGCGGATGGCTTTCAACAATTCCTGAATTTGAAATTTTGACAAATTTCGCATTATGCAGTGCATTGATATCGGCTGTTCCACAATATCCCATCCCTGCCCTTAAGCCTCCAATCATCTGATAAGTTACTTCGGCAAGTGAACCTTTATAAGGAACCCTGGCTACAATTCCTTCCGGAACAAGTTTGGCGATATCATCTTCTGTATCTTGAAAATATCTGTCTTTGGAGCCTTTTTGCATGGCTTCAATAGAGCCCATTCCCCTATAAGATTTGAATTTTCTACCCTGGTAAATAATTGTTTCACCTGGTGATTCTTCAACTCCTGCAAATAATGAACCAGCCATAACCGAATATGCTCCTGCTGCTAGAGCTTTAACAATATCTCCTGAATAACGTATTCCTCCATCTGCAATAAGCGGAATATCTTTCCCTTTTAGTGCTTCCGCTACATCAAAAATAGCTGAAAGTTGAGGAACCCCAACACCGGCTATTACTCTGGTTGTACAAATTGAACCTGGGCCTATTCCAACTTTTATCCCATCGGCTCCTGCATTTGCCAAATCTATCGCTGCCTGGGCAGTTGCAATATTCCCAACTATAATGTCAATGTTCTTGAAAGAACTTTTTGCTTCTTTCAACATCTTTATTACTCCAAGAGAATGTCCATGAGCTGTATCAATAACTACGGCATCTACTCCTTCATTTACAAGTGCATGAATCCTATCAAGTGTATCATTGGTAATACCTACCGCACCTGCAACCCTTAACCTGCCTTTACTGTCTTTGCATGCATTTGGACGGTCTTTGGCTTTGGTAATATCTTTATAAGTTATCAGACCAATTAATCTATTATCATCATCAACAACAGGTAGTTTTTCAATTTTGTGCTGTTGAAGAATATAAGTTGCTTTTTCAAGATCTGTGGATGTTCCTGTTGTGATAATATTATCTTTTGTCATTATCTCACTAATAGGTTTGTTGGGATTTTTTTCAAATCGTAAATCCCGATTGGTAACAATCCCGATTAGTTTTTTATTTTGGTCAACAACAGGTATTCCACCAATTTTATATTCACGCATAATTTGATTTGCATCAGAAACTGTTGCGTCTTTTCCAATGGTTATAGGGTCGATGATCATTCCGTTTTCAGCTCGTTTAACAATTTTTATTTGCTGAGCCTGTTCGGTAATTGACATGTTTTTATGAATTACGCCAATTCCACCTTCTCTAGCAATTGCAATTGCCATTATAGAATCTGTTACCGTATCCATTGCTGCTGAAACAATTGGAATGTTTAGAACGATGTTTTTACTAAACCTCGATTGAATATTTACATCTCTTGGTAAAATTTCTGAATAAGCAGGAATCAATAATACATCATCAAATGTTAAACCTTCGGATATTATTCTATTGTTGTAAGTTAACATAGTGCAATGGTTAAAGTTATTAATTTGTGTAAGCTTCTTTTTTATTATAGCTTAACTTAACTTATTTAGCCGCCAAAAGTACAAAAAAATCAACAGTTGATTTAAGAATTAAGCATTTTTTGTCTCAATGCCAATAAATCACTAATTTTATGTATATATCTTTATTCTTAAATTTAAATACTTAAAGTGAAATAAAGTTTGGAATGCCTAAATTTGGATATTTGAAATTAGCACTTTTTTATTTGAAAAAAATATTCATTTAAATATTTACAAATTCACTCATTTAATCATTTACCCATTGAATATCTATCGACAAATATTGGTTAAAAACTGGGGATACTCAGAATTTAGGCCTTTGCAGGAAGAAATTATCTGTTCAGTTGCTGATGAAAAAAAAGATGCGCTGGGTTTGTTGCCTACAGGCGGAGGAAAGTCAATTATTTTTCAGGTTCCTGCAATTGCAATGGATGGTTTATGCCTTGTTATTACTCCTCTGATTGCTTTAATGAAGGATCAGGTTGAAAACCTTTTATCGAAAAATATAAAAGCGGCTGCTATTTATTCAGGGATTAGCAAGTATGAAATTGATATTATATTAAATAATTGCGTATTTGGTGCTTATAAGTTTCTTTATCTTTCGCCCGAAAGGCTTGACACTGAATTATTCATGACTCGTTTGCCTGATATGAAAATCAATCTGATTGCCGTCGATGAAGCACATTGCATTTCTCAATGGGGATATGATTTTCGACCGGCATACCTCAAAATTGCTGAAATAAGAAAGTTGCTACCCAAAGTTCCTGTTCTTGCATTAACTGCAACAGCAACAGTAAATGTGGTTGAAGATATTCAGGAAAAATTATTGTTTTCAACAAAAAATGTTTTTAAAAAGAGTTTTGAACGAAAAAATCTGGTTTATTTGGTTCGCGATGTCGAAGATAAATTCAGATATCTATTACGAATTGCCTCAAAAATTAAAGGAACTGGAATTGTATACGTTAGGAATAGAAAAAAAACCAAAGAAATTGCAATTTTTCTTCAGCAAAATAATATTAAAGCGGATTATTACCATGCAGGCCTGGATAATAAATTAAAAGATGCCAAACAAAATAATTGGAAAACTGGCTCGGTTAAAATAATTGTAGCAACTAATGCATTTGGGATGGGCATTGATAAAGCAGATGTACGATTTGTTGTGCATATGGATTTGCCAGATTCGCTTGAAGCATATTACCAAGAAGCAGGAAGGGCTGGACGCGATGGAAAAGCTTCGTTTGCTATTCTGTTGTATAACAATTCGGATAAGCTAAAGATCGAAAAAAGAGTTGCTACAAATTTTCCTGAAAAAGAATTTATAAAGCGTGTGTATTTTGCTTTAGGAAATTACTACCAAATTCCAATAGGGGCTGGAAAAGGAAGAATGTTGGATTTTAAAATTTCCGATTTTGTTTCAAGATTTAGTTTCCCGGTACTTCAAACCTACAGTGCACTCAAACTCCTTCAAAATGATGGCTATATTGAATTGGCCGAAGAATTTTTTAGTCTATCAAAAGTCATGTTTATTGCCAGTCAGAACGATTTATATAAATTTCAAGTAGCAAATAGTATTGTAGATCCTTTTATCAAATTAATTCTTAGAACGTATACGGGATTATTCAGCACTTTTACTAATATTGACGAGGAATTTCTTGCAAAAAAGGCAAATTGTTCGGTTAAAATAATTTTTGATTATCTCATAAAACTTGATCAGGCAAAAATTATCAGATACATTCCACAACGCAAGCTACCTTTTATAATATATACTGAAGAAAGATTGGAAGATAAAAACCTTAGAATTTCAAAAGAAAATTACGAAACTCGAAAAGAAAATTATTTAAAAAAAATGGAAGCAGTATTGGAATATGCCGCCTCTTCAAATAAGTGCAGAAGTCAAATTTTGCTTAATTATTTTGATGAGCATGATGCTGACAGGTGCGGCCAATGTGATGTTTGCCGTAAAAGAAACGAATTGAGCCTGAGTAAATATGAATTTGATTTGGTACTTGAAGAAATTAAACCAAAATTACTTAAAAATGATATGAAAATTGAGGAGCTTATTGCAACAAGTAATTTTTTGGAAGCAAAAGTGATGAAAGTAATACGTTGGCTTACTGATAATAAAAAAATATTGTATACTTCGAATAGTAAAATTAAATGGAATGATAAGTGAAGTTCAGAAAAGGGATATCTTTAAAAAAATTACAAGCTTTCTAAAAATAAGGCTCAATTCGTTGGGTCTGGACTTCTTTCTTTTGGGGCTTTAAAATGTCAAGTATACCCCTTATCATAAATAGAATAACTGCCGGTATAATTAGAATTAAAAATATCGGGGTTAACAAAATAAAAACAAATGCCGATTCTTTCTTATCCAGAAATTTGATATTTTTTTTCAGTACCATAAATCAATATTTTAGTTTGCCATATATAAATTAGATATTGAGAAATTTTTTTGTGCTTTTTTTATTGTTTCAAAAATTTTGCTTTCAATTTGGGTTATTGACAGAAATCTAAATATCATTTATTATTGTTTTTTGCTTTTCACATCAGTTGATTCTTGATCAAATCGAATAACTATCAAATATATTTAAAAATTCAATTATCGAATTTTATAATCTAGAATATTCTAATGGAAATTGTTTCAATTAGATAACCAAAAATGAAAAGCTTTGTTGACCTGATAAAATTATAAACTTATCGTATTGTAATATATACTTGCAACAAAACTAATAATAATTTTCAAAAAGTATAGTATGTTGGCAAATATTTTTTAATATGATATTGAAACGAATAAATATTTCAAATTAAAACTTCAAAATTAAATTAACCTTTCCATTTTTTTGTTATCAATAAATCACTGAAACAGAATATAGATTTATAGTATTAATTTGCAATATTAATATGACTTAAATATTTAAAATTCAATAGTTTTGACAGATATTAATTGAAAAAGGCCGTTTCATTTTAAGATTTGAAACAGCCTCCTTGTGATAATATTTAAAATATCAAAATTTGAAGCCTATTGTTACATTTATCATATCCTCAGTTATTGAGATATTTGATTTTTCTATACCATCTCCATAATCATAAAGCTGATAATCAATAGTATTGAAAGAATGGTTAAATGCTAAGTCAATAAACACAGTCTCGGTTTGTAAACTTAAGCCTAATGAATACCCTTTAATCGCGCCAACTGCATTTATTTGACTTGAAGTAGGTGATCCATAATAAGAAACACCACCTCTTAAAAAAATTGGCGCAATTCTTAATTCGCCGCCAAGTCGTAAATTATTTCCAGATTTATATAGGTTTTTTATATTGTTATTAATATCTGTATAATCATATTCTTCAGACCTCATCCTGGCTTTTCCATAATTAATATATTCATAATCTGCTGAAATGATCCCATACTGGCCAATTACAAATGCTACGCTTGTAATTGCCCGCCAAGGTGTGTAAACTTCGTAATTTGATTCAAATTCACTATTACTTGCTGAATGATAATCAGAATATCCATCAACTTGAGTTCTGAAATGTGAATTGATTTCGTATGAATACACATCTTTGAATTTAAAAAAAGTGGGAGTATGAAATGCCAAACCAATCCTCACGGCATTTACCGGACGATAAATCATTCCAAATTTAAAATTATATCCAGTACCTTTTGTTTCAATATTTTCTGAAAAATCCCAGGATGCCAAATCTGTGGAATCTGATTGCTCTGTAAACTTTGATACTTCTTTATATCTTGCATTTTGAATGCCAAATGAAGCGCCTACTTGAAAAACATCTGCATAATTTCCACCGATCGAAAAGACATATTCGCCAATGCCACCGGTAGTTTTAATGTTTTTTTTCTGATTTACATAGTATTTGGGAAATAGACTAAAATACGGATGAGTATAAGATAAATCTACTGTATTCGCATAATCTGTTAAATAGGTATCATATGCAAGCCATTCTGGCTCACTAAGGTTATCTGGTAAAGTACCATCAGAATTCAGCATAAATTGATCGAGCATTGAACTATTTTCGTTATAGCCGCTAATGGTAATGTCTGAATTAAAATTTCGTAATTTATTATATCCAACTCCGAATGCCACACTATTCCATTCAGAATTATCCTCTTCGTAAGGTTTGAGATTTAATACCAGACCAAAATTACTTACATTAACAAAAACATTTTCTTCCGAACTGAGATTGTTATGATAACTAGCGTCCGCTGTATTCATCATAAAAACTGGTGAAAACATAACACGGCTTTTTTTAAATGTGCCTATTCCTGCCGGATTTGTGCTAAGTGATGAAAAATCTGCACCCAATGCCCCAAAGGCTCCACTCATACCTTGATATCTGGCTGTTCCACCATGGGTTGTAAATGAGTATCGAAGTGCGTCAACTTCTGTCTGTGCAATAATATGCAATGGCAATGCCATCATCACTATGAAAAATATTACTTTTCTCATGATTTAAAATTCAGTTTGGTTTTATATTTTAATTTGAGTTCTATCTCTATTTTCGGTGGCCAGAATTTGAATTTGATGAATTAGTTGAACTTCTATTTGAACTTGAGGAATTATTTGTCGAAGTTCGTGATGAGTTATCCGATGAACTATTTATTGAAGATCGGTTTGAATAATTTGAATTTGAATTGTTGTTGGTTGAAGTTCGGTTTGTGTTGTTTGAATTACTATTTGTACTGTTTAAATTACTTGATCTGTTATTATTTGTATGATTATTATCAGTATTGGTGTTAGTATTGTATCTTATTCTATTGTTTTCGGTATTTGAATTTCTATTTTGATTAT
Organism: Bacteroidota bacterium; assembly: GCA_025361565.1. Lineage (GTDB taxonomy): Bacteria > Bacteroidota > Bacteroidia > Bacteroidales > NBLH01 > NBLH01. Next base: position 74,375 of record JANYKN010000144.1, read on the forward strand.
TTCTATTTGTTTGTGTATTGTTATTTGTTTGTGTATTATTGATTATTTCAGTATTTCTATTTTGATTATTCCTATTAGTTTGAGTATTTGTATTTTCAATTATTGGCGTATTATTCAAACGATTATTAGAGTTATTTTGGCTTGTTCTAGTTCTAGTGTTGGTATTTCTGCTATCCGAAACCCGAACACCCGATTGGTTTATTGTTGATCTATTGGTATTTAGAAGTTCGTCAGGGTTTAAATTCCTTTGTCTTGTGCCGTTACCAGTATTAATATTTGTATTTTGACGATGCTGATAAGTTCGATTTGGATCTTTAACGTTAGTATAATTGTAATAAGTAGGACTATAGCTATAATAACTTGGGTAATAGCTTGTGCTATAGTAGCTTGGATAATAACTGTAGTAGCTTGGATAGTAATATCCACTATTATAAGGATCATAATAGTTGTAAGGATCGTAATAGTTTTTATAAAAACTTCCAAAATAGAAGTTAATACTAAAAAATGGTCTTACAAAATTATCCCATCCTGAGTAGAAACCATTATTGAAGTAATTATCAGTATATGATGGATTGTGGAATTTATTTAGCCTATCTGAATAAGAAACGTAATCTTCGCCATCATCATCAGCTTTTGCGTCCTTATTTTCATAACTGCTCTCAGGTTTATAGGAATTTTCAAAAACATTATCGGAATCACCACTGTAAATTACCTGATCGTCAAGCTCCCCTGCCTGATGGTTGGTGTCAAGCATTTGCACATTATAAATTCCATTTTGTCTGTTTGATTCATCATTCTTATTTACTCTTGAATAAGGATTTAAAACAACAGATTCCTCGTTAGTTTTTGATGTGTTATCAACTTTTGTTTTTGTATTGAACACAACATTTTGATTATTGGAATTTGTAACTGTTGTATTTTGGTTAGTTTGGGTCTTGTTCTTTTTAGCAGAATAATAAATATCGTCATAATCTGCTGAAAATCTACTGGTTCCTCCGCATGAAATTAAAAATATGGAAAGAATCAAAGTTGATATGTTAAGTAGTGTTTTCATCTTTTTATTGTTAATGATTTGTACTATACTAAAATTACGGAAATTTACGAATATTATTGCAAAACTACATATCTTTTTTATGACTATAACTAAGACTATAATTTTTCCTTTTTTCCATAAAAATAAAATTAGGGTGATATTAATAATCTGATAACAACATTTTAAATATCAGGAGAATTTATTTTAATGCGCAAATTATTATAAAACAGTACTTTATAATAAGTACTTTCTTAATTATTAATTATAGATGTTTCTTAAAGTAATTCCATTTTTGCTACCTTTGATAGTTTTTTGATTCAAGCCATGCATTTTTAAGTGATGAATTGTTAAAATGATTAACCTAACTTTGGATGTTGATTGATAAAAATGGAGAATTACAGATGGTTCTCATTGATTTGGATGGAACTCTACTGAATAATGATAAGAAAATTGGCAATTCTGATTTTCAAACGCTTCAACTCCTCGGAGAATTAAATGTAATAAGAGTATTTGCAACTGGAAGGAATTTGTATAGCGCAATGCGCGTTTTATCTGATGATACCCCATTCGATTATCTCGTTTTTTCTTCGGGAGCCGGAATTTTGAATTGGGCAGATAAAGAAATCCTATTCCAGTCAACTATAGAAAAAAGAATAGTAACTATAGTTGAAAGAACATTGAAAAAATTAAATCAGAATTTTTCAATTCATTTTCCAATTCCTGAAAACCACAAATACTTTTATTATAGAGGAAACGATGTATCAACAGATTTTGACAAGAGAAATTCAATCTATGAAGGATTTGGCTATGAACTGATTAATGGATTTCCTTTGGATTTTGCAACACAATTTATTGTTATTTTAAATCAGGAGTCTGATTTTCAGTTAATTGCAGAACAAATTAATGAACTTAAAATTATTAGGGCAACTTCACCAATTGATGGCAAATCAGTTTGGCTCGAAATTTTTAATAATGATGTATCCAAAGCCCTCGGAGGAAGTTATTTATGCAATAGACTCAATATTAAACAAAGCGCCACAATAGGTATAGGTAACGATTATAATGATATAGATTTGTTGAATTGGACTGCCAAAAGTTATATTGTGGACAATGCTCCTGAAATTCTTAAGCAAATGTATATTCCTTGCGCAAGCAATCAAAATAACCCTCTTACAATGGTAATTGAACAATTTAAGCTTTAATTGTTCTCTATCAGTATACTAATTATTTTTTGGAGCTAGATTTTCATCTTTGAAGCTACTTTTGAAAGCTTTTTTATATTCCTCCCAATTTTGGTTCTTATAAGCATTTTCACCAATAAAATTTACCAATACCTCAAAATCTTCAGGAATCATATAAGTTTGAAAGCGATCAATTAATTTTAAGTTTTCATCTAATATTAAAAAAGCAGGAAATTGCATTTTCCCATTTAACATGGCAATTGGCAATTGATGAAAACCATGCGATGCTCCTTCATTTATATATTTTTGTGATAAAAAATTGAGCGTATCTTTTGTTCGTGCATCTATATTAACACAATAATAGTTCTTGTTCAGGTAGTCTGAGATAACTGGATTATTAAAAGTTTTCAGATTCAGCATAGTAGAACTAATATTGTAATTGTCGTAAAGATTGATTATGATTTTACGAGGAGCATTTTTAGTAAGTTCAGAAACTTCATCAAGAGTTTTCCATTTTAGCAACACTCTGGTCATTATTTGACTTTGACCTGGAGGATATGTTTTAAAATAATACTTTTCAAATTTATCATATGGTGTTGAATTATAAACAGATTCAGCATAATAAATTAATATTGGAAATATCCTGTTTCTATCCTTAAACCCTTGATAAACTGTGCCAATTGCATTTTTAGTAAAAAGAATCATTGCTGGCATTTCTGTGTCTTTTCCAAGCATACTAGTTACCATTTCATGAATAGACCCTTTTTTTCCTGGATTTGAATAGGTTTTTCCGTCAAAAAAAGTGATGCTGTCCTTTGAGTAAATATCCATTTTAATTGGATAGAATAATATGTTTATATAACTTGCAACTTCCTGTAATCCAAAAGTCTGATTAAGCATCAAATTTGAAGAATCGTTTTTTTCATCATGGAAAAAAATGAGAACAGGTTTTTGGTTTTTTTCAAAAAGACTTTTTGTCTCTTCAAAACTTTGCCATTTAACTTTACTGGTATCTTTCTGGGCCAGTATGAACACATTTGTAAAGCAGATTAAAATGCTAGTTAAGAATAATTTAGAATACATATCTTTAATAAATAAATTTAGTATAAAAGTTTAAGTATCGCTAATAATTAGAAATCAAATACATATACTACGAAATTTTAAATTTATAACATATTGTAGGCAGATTTTAAAACGTCAAAGTAAATAAATTCTGTATATTTATGAGCAGATTTCCTTCTGTAAAAATCTAATTTTAATATCTTTTTTGAATATAACATGTTTATCCTTATATCTCTAAGTATTTTACAAAATAAGAGATAAAAACATGCGTTTAACTTTATAAATAATTTGCATAAAAATGAAATTGAAAATATTATTATGGATCATCATTTTTGCGAGTTTTTCAAGATTGGGAATGTCTCAGGATATTTTCATTCAGGAATCTGAAAATAACGATTTATATATAAGTAATATAGAGCTTACATCATCAAAGAAAATATTTTCGCTCGATAAATTATCGTTGGGAATTATGGGCGGTGCAAATTTCTCTATGGTTATCCCTTTAAGTCGAAGTTCGATTTTTAGTGGTCAAACTCCAGATGATTTTAAGAAAGACTACAATTTTTTTATTGAAAATTTGGGAATGCAAATGGGGTTTATCATGATGTATGATATAAATAAAATTATTAAATTAAGTATACAACCATCTTCAAACGATTACTCTTACAAATATAGCAACGCCTATCAATGGACAGGAAATACAAATTTACTTTATGAGACTCAAAATACACAAAAACTACGATTTTTCGAAGTTCCAATAATCGTGGGATTTTATATGTCTTACAAAACCTGGCAACCCTATTTTCAAGGAGGAATATATTATGGACGGTTAATTAATGGAGTAACAGATATTTCTGTTGTTGAAACCAGTAGTAACCTAGCTGGTTCAAGTCAATCTTTAAGCTATTCTACTTCAGCAAATTCCACTGATTTATACCAAAAAAACCATTATGGTATTTTAGCTGGAGCCGGAATTTCATATTTATTTGGAAGGAGTAAAATAGGTATTGAAGCAAATTATCGATTACTCCTTACTAATTTGAATACCATAGAAACCCAATACATGAATAATCAAGTAGTTTCTGGAAACTATGATGTACCCGATAAATTTAAGTTTAGTAATCTTGCATTTAGTATCAATATTTTAGTTCCACTAATGTGCAGTAACAATACTTCCAGAGCAGGTTCTCTGTTTTGCCAGTGATTAATTCCATTTCAAATAATAGAATTTCAAATGAAGACAATAAAGTATTTTATTTTTTTATCTATAACTTTTCTTACAAGCTTATTGGCTTGTAAGAAAAGTGATATCAAACCAGAGAATATTTTTACAAAAATTTATAGCGATTCAAATTCTGACATTTCATATTATCCACTTGATTTTTCGGAAAATGGTTCTGGCGGATATTACATTTTAAGCTCTACTTCAATCGATACCACAAGAACATGGTTAAATACATTTATCATGGAAACGGACGATCTCGGTGAAATGACCTGGTCTGTAACACTTGATAAGCCATATGTAAATCCTATATCAAATTTAATTAGTATGGGTGGTGCGTTTTATTTTTTTTGTATGGACGAAATTTCTCTAGGTACATATTTGCTTAAAATTGATGAATCAAACCATACTGCTGAATTGGTTAAATCATTTCCTGAAATTGTTTATCCTTTGGCGGTTTCCAAAACACCCGATAATGGATTTTTATTGCTTAGTTATGACAGAACAACACGTAGTTCATCTATCAATAAAATTGATGCTTCATTTAATATAAGCTGGCAAAGTAAATTTAAAGTTATAGAAGATGCTGAAGAACAGTTAATTGACCATTTAATCAAAACTGGAAAGAATATACCTTTTTTTACTGGAACTGTTGGTGAAGGCACTGCGAGCTATTATTATGCAAATGGATTATACAATTATACTTTGTCCTTGTTATTTGTCAATGCCAGTAATGGTGAAAGGGCAGGAGTGGCCCAAGGATACAGATATGACGGAGGCGCAAGTTCAATCTTATCACTGGAGGGAAACACATTTGCACTTTCACGATTTAGTTTTGGAGAACATTTTATTTTACCCTCTACAACTATAGATGTTAATTCCATAACGAGTCTTAGCGATTTGGGAGGTGGAAAACTAGCTGAAATTGCCGCTGATGCAGAAACACGGGTAAAAAAAATTACACTGAATGGCAAACCTTCTATAGTATTTGCAACCAATACAAATAATAACCAGGTAATTGTTTATATATATGATATTGCCTCAAATGAATTGTTAACCAAAAAGTATTTGGGATTTGCCAATCCTGTTAAAATTGCTTCTGTAATGCAAACAAAAGATGAAGGCTTGGCTTTATTAGTACAAACAATGGTTACAGGAAGGTTTAAACGGATCTCAATGTATAAAATACCAAAAGAACATCTGCAATAAGGTAAAAGTAAAATCTGAAATTTTTTTACAGCCCAAATTTTGCAAACTATGATTTAAGATAATTTCGACAATATGTAAAACTTAATTTAAAAAAACCGTGGCATTTTTACCACGGTTTTTCTATTCTTTACTGTTTATTGAACAAATAATGTTTTAGCTGCTTTAAAATCGCCTGCAATTATCCTGTAAATATAATTACCTGAATTTAAATTAGATATATTGATTTCAACTTGATAGTCACCTGCATCTTGTTCCTGATTTACAATTTCTTTTATCATCATTCCGGCTGAGTTATATAATCTCAAAATAACTTTAGAATCATTGCTTATATAATATCCAATTTTAGTATTATCTATTGCCGGATTTGGATAACAATCATGTAATTTACTAAAACCATTGTACTTTTTAATATCATAAACAGAAAGGGGATTTGCTATTAAGTCTAGTTTTTGGCTCAGATAATCTCCAAATCCTGTTTCTATAATTGCAGAATCAGGCGAACCCAACCAATCGGATAGAACAGTTGTATAAATTTGCCGATAATCAAATTGAAATTTCAAATTTCCACCATCCAAATCAGATAAACTAGGATTGGTTCCATAAACACCACCCTTTAAGCCACTTCCAAACAACAATATAGGGCCTGCTTTGCCATGATCTGTACCATAACTGGCATTTGATTCAACGCGTCGTCCAAATTCTGAAAAAGTCATTGTAAGTACTTTACCATCAAGTCCTTGATTTTCTAAATCTTTTTGAAATGCTTTTACAGATTCTGATACATGATACAAAAGAGCTGCATGTCTTCCCTGCGAAGTTTCAAAAGCTTCCACCTGGTCTGCATGGGTGTCAAATCCTGTTATCCGTGTTAAGAATATCCTGGTTTTGCATCCTCCACTAATTAAGCGTGCAATTATCTTAAACTGTTCTGCCAAATGGTTTTTTACATATGGTAAAGGTGCATTTAATGGATAAGAATCAGGATAAGTTACAGTTGGCGAATTGATTCCAGCAGCATAAACATCATGTAGCCTTTGAGCATAATCATTTGTTTTCTTTTCAAAACTCATCAGATATTCAAGTTCTTTTCCATAGTGGCTGTCAGGAAAAGAGGTAGATGGGGGAGGATCAATGCCAACAGAGTTAATTAAATCATAAAACTCATTTGGGTTCAATAATGAAATTCCGGCAGGGATACTGTTTTCACGCTGGAAAGCAAGCGACACATCATTTCCTAATTCAAGACCCAAAGGATCTGGCATGTTTGCATTTGGATAAGCATCAGGGTAACCTGGATATTGCTGATCGAGAAACCGGCCCATCCAACCTGAGGGAATTCGCTCATTGTAATCTCCACCCATAAACCAGATATCGCGGCTCCTAAAATGGGAAAGGTTCATATTTTCATAACCTACAGCTTGCACAACCGCTGCCTTATGTTGGTCGTAAAGCTCTTTAACACCTGTCATATCAGGGTGTAAACCCAGTTTATCATCCTCGGGTACAGTATCATCTAGTGGGATGTATTTTCTTGCTCCATAATCTGGAATTGCTATATTGGCTCTTAAAAACTGATATTCACTATAATTTTTAATAGGGATTATTGTATTTAATCCGTCGTTTCCACCATGTAGCTGAAGGAAAATTAAAACCCTGTCGCTATCACTTGCTCCAAGCATTCTCATTAGCGGACTGTTTGCTGCCAAAGCATTTAAAGGGATACCATTCAGCAAAATTGGTACTGCACCTGCTGCTCCTAACCGTTTAATAAATTTTCTCCTATCCATTTTATAATATATTTAGATGGTCTTCTATCTTCTGATTAAAATAATTGATATTCAGGCGATTGTAGCATGGCAGTAAGCAATTTTTGCAATTGTCCACGTACCCCGGTATCATCGCCAGTACCTTTATAAGCATCCCATTCTTCTGTCCAATGCGATTCCATTAGGTTTTCCAATAATATATCATTTAGAAAGTAATTATATCTTTCTACCGGAATTTCTGTTGTAAACAAATAAATAGTTAGTTCGGTTACAAGAGTGCGTGGATTTGAAGGATCTGAGATATTATTTACATTATCGACATATGCAACAATGTCCAATTTATATAATATATTAGCCGAATCGTCCTCTATTCCATTTAATATCTGAAATCCAAATTGATATCTTCGCGCCAGATAATTTGGGGTAATCCAATTTCGGTTATATGCAGGCTCCTGATGATATGGAGGATAGCCGGCAACATCAATTGGAGTAAAGAAAGACATTCCCTGTAATTCAAGATCTTTTAATATACCTCTGGGATAAGCCAAATCATATAGTTGAGCAATATCCGTTGGCATATTTATATTGAAAAATCTTAATGTACCAATGGTCAAATCAACAGGTGATTTTATTAACGCACCAATATTATTATCAGCAGTCAAGCCATTGTCTAAATCATAAAAATGCTCGCTTGAAAGAAGTTGGCGAAGCACTGGCATAATTTCATAATTATTATCGCGGAATGTATTGGCTAGAGGAATAATAATATCCTGCTCAATCTCGGTAGTTATCTCATAATAAACAAAAAAGCGATACAGCTTGCGACAAATAAATTTGGCTGTTTCTGTTTGTGCAAAAATCATGTCCATCATCTGCTGTAACTCATCCAGCGCACCATTTTCAGTTGCATATGTATCAATCATCAACGCAGGCTTGGGTTGTATGACTGTATTTTGAAATTTTACTGTAAAATTTTTCACACCTGCATCATGCCTTATTGCCTGGCCTAATCCATTAATGGTAGCTTTTCCTCTGGGAAGGCTTGTATCAGCGTCAATTGTGTTGAAATCATAATTATGTACAAATCCTGTAAGCACTCTTGCTGCTTGCTTGATATCTGATTCAGTATAATTAGTATAATCCTCTGGTCCAATTTGTTCGCCTTTACCAATCGTATATAATTCAAGCATTTCACGGGCAAAATTTTCATTTGGACTATTTACATCATTTAATGTGTTATCTATGTAAACTAGCATTGCATTATCAATACATACTTTGGTAAAAAGTTCTTTGAAATTTCCCAGGGCATAATGCCTGTAAAGCGCATTTTGATAATATACTGCGGTTGCACTTTGTAATAAATTATAATCAACCGGAAGATGTGAATGATGGAAAAATACCATTTTTTCCCTGAGATTCGTGCCTGAAGTTCTCATTAATTCTAAAAACCATGATTGAAAATAGGAAAATAATTTGTCGTCTCCACTATTAATTTCGGTATCGGGTTTTGGTAACCAGGGTAAACCTGTTTTAACATCAAGTGGTGGATCTGGCGCAGGAAGTGCAATAAGAAGTGCATCAAGAGCTTCGCTGACATTTAATCCTCCAAAAAGTTCAATTTCACTCCTGTTTGGCATAAATGAAGCACGCCTAAGCAAGTGTGCGGCATTTTTTTCGCCCAATAGACCTGTGATTGTTGTTAATGAAGCCATATTCTCATTTTTTTGTTAAGTTCTTTCTGATTTAATTGTATTAGATATTTGATTCAGACAATTAAGTGGATTTTTTTGTTGCATATAAAAGATATAAAGATAGGAAATTATTAATTACCTTCATGAATGAATTACAAAACTTTAATGTATTTATTAAATATTTTATCGATACTAAGATTATGTTTTCTTATTTCAGGATCAGTCGTTTAACTGGTTGTTTTCAAAATTGAAAATGAAGTTTAATCCTATTTTACTGCTTAAATCTCAATACTCGTCAAAATATAAAGAAGTCATCTTTCATTAATGAAAGATTTTTGCCAATTTTGCGGCTCCTATCATAGGGTATTATGAAGAGATTATTAATTATTTCATATTCACTGCTTTTGTTTACTCATTCTGTTAATGCTCAGCACAATATGCTTGGTAAATCACAGAAATACATTCGCAGCTTTTACAATCTTTCTCTCGAGTATGCACTCAAGGTTGATACAATTACCACAAATTCGTTGATGCTTAGCTATAAAACCGACCAGCAATATCCTTTTTATACTTATGAGATTAATTTGGAAGACGATCTGTGTGTTTCGTATGGAATTGTTTCAAAAGACAATGCAACACTTAAAACCTATTTGGAATTCCTTAATTATGTAGGTGAATTGATTGAAGTTGATAGTACTTACAATAATTTCACCTATAAGATTGAAACTAATCAAAAAACAATTTTTTTTACCATTAAGCAACCTTATTTTAATAGTCAGTTTTTAACAAGACGAAGTTTGTTTTATATCTTGATTACAGAGGAACCGCATACGCTTATGGAGAAAAAGAATCATAATTGATTTAGGTTTTTTCAAATCAAAAATTCTATTTTGCTTTTTTAGATCTGATTAGTTTTTCTTTTAAGTATTTTCCGGTATATGATTGTTCGCAATTGATAATATCTTCTGGAACCCCTTCAAATACAACATATCCACCATTTTCTCCACCTTCTGGTCCCAAATCAATAATCCAATCGGACGATTTAATAATTTCAAGATTATGTTCAATAATTAAAACTGTATGGCCGTTTTCAATCAATGCTTGGAATGCCAATAATAGTGTATTTACATCATGAAAATGAAGGCCAGTTGTTGGTTCGTCAAAAATGAAAAGACAATGACTCTTATTTGCTTCGCCACTTAAAAATGAAGCCAATTTAACCCGTTGGCTTTCACCTCCACTTAGAGTACTCGAAGATTGCCCTAATTTTACATATCCAAGGCCTACATCCACAAGTGGTTTTAATTTTATACATATTTTTTTCTCTGTTGAACTTTTTCCTGCTCCAAAAAAATCTATTGCTTCTTCAACTGTTAATTCAAGAATATCATATATATTTTTTCCTCTATACTGAACTTCAAGTACTTCATCTTTAAACCGATGACCTTTGCATGAATCACATACAAGATGCACATCTGCCATAAATTGCATTTCAACTTTAATTTCACCATCTCCCTGGCATTCTTCACATCTACCACCTTCGATGTTAAATGAAAAGTGTGAAGCCTTGTAATTATTTAATTTTGAAATAAGTAGCTCTGAATATAGTTTCCTAATTTCGTCATATGCTTTTAGATAAGTAACAGGGTTTGAACGGGATGATTTTCCAATAGGGTTTTGATCTACGTATTCAATTTCGTGAATTAAATCGATATCTCCTCTTATTTGTTCATATAATCCAGAGCTTTCGCCATAACCTTTTATTTGTCTGTCCAAGGCTTGATAAAAGATATTGTTCACAAGAGATGATTTTCCTGAACCACTTACTCCTGTTACAACAGTTAGAATATTTAATGGAAATTTAACGCTAATATTCTTAAGATTATGTATTCGTGCGTTAACAATTTCGATACTATTTTTCCATTTTCGCCTTTTAGCAGGTATATTAATTATTCTTTTTCCACATAGATATTCCATAGTAAGGCTTTTCTCATCCTTTAATAATGCATCGGGTGTGCCATTAAATACTACCTGACCTCCATGAATTCCAGCCAATGGGCCTATGTCAATAATTTGATCTGCAGCTCTAATAATTTCTTCATCATGCTCAACAACAACAACTGTGTTTCCGATTTCCTGTAAATTTCTCAGAACTTTTATCAACAGATTTGTATCTCTTGGATGCAAACCAATACTGGGTTCATCAAGGATATATAATGAACCAACAAGGCTGCTTCCCAAAGAAGTTGCTAAATTTATTCTTTGCGATTCACCACCTGAAAGGCTTGATGACAATCGGTTTAAATTGAGATAAGATAGTCCGACTTCATTCAAAAAGTTCAACCGGCTTTTAATTTCCAACAAAATTCGCTGTCCTATTTCCAGTTCATATTTGTTTAATTTTAATCCTTCAAAAAAAGTAATTAGCTTATCTATTGACATATCAAGTATTTTGTCCATACTCATATTGCCAACTTTAATATGCAATGCTTCCTTTTTTAGTCTTGATCCTTTGCAATCAGGGCATTTTGTTTTACCCCTATACCTTGATAACATTACCCTGTATTGAATTTTGTAATTTTCTTTTTCAAGCATTCCAAAGAATTCGTTCAATCCTTTAAAGTATTTGTTACCAGACCATAATATATCTTTTTGTTCATCAGATAGTTGGAAAAAAGGCTTATGGATGGGAAAATTAAAACGCTCTGCACTATAAATTAATTGATTGTTCCATTCTCCCATTTTTTCACCTTTCCAGCATGCAATTGCACCATCATAAATAGAAAGGTTTTTATTTGGGATTACTAAATCTTCGTCAATCCCGATAACCATTCCAAAACCTTCGCATTTTGGACATGCGCCGAGTGGGCTATTGAAGCTGAATAAATGAGTGGATGGTTCCTCAAATTCAATTCCATCCAACTCGAATTTATTCGAAAATGATTCTGAAATTATCTCATTATTCAAATAAAATTTAAGGATACAATTTCCTTTACCTTCAAAAAAAGCTGTTTGTAAAGAATCTCCATAGCGGCTAATACTATCATCATCTTTTTGCACTTCGCCCCTATCAATGATTAAATTTGATTTATCGTTCTGCTTTGCTTTTTTTGTAATCAGGTCCTCAATCCTTATAATTTCATTCTGAAATTCTATTCTGGTAAAACCTTGTTTTAAAAGTATTTCCAGCTGTTTTAAATAGGTTCTGCCTTTAGGAATAATTAAAGGAGCAAGAATTAGAAAGTTAGTATCGATATTATATTCTAAAATTCTGTTAATTACACTACTTACACTATCCTTTTTTACTTCTTTGCCTGATATAGGTGAGTATGTTTTACCTAATCTACTATATAGTAATTTTAGAAAGTCATATATTTCAGTAGATGTGCCTACAGTGGATCTGGGATTTCGGGTATTTACCTTTTGTTCAATAGCTATTGCTGGAGGAATTCCTTTAATATAATCGACTTCAGGTTTATGTATTCGTCCCAAAAATTGTCTAGCATATGAAGAAAGACTTTCTACATACCTACGCTGGCCTTCAGCATATAATGTATCAAATGCCAAAGAAGATTTTCCTGAACCTGAAAGACCTGTTATCACAATTAATTTATCCCTTGGGATTTCTAAATCTATATTTTTAAGATTGTGTACTCTGGCTCCTTTGATTATTATATTTTCTTCGTTAGGCTGTATTATCTTATGTGACATTCTTTAAATTGATTTATAATTAAAACCCTTAAAATCTATACTGTATTTTATATCATTCTACTTTAGCAATCTAAAATGGTTTACTTCGCTCTTTTAGTATTGTATAACGTTGTTTGCTATATTTGAATAGGTATTTGAAGCTAAAATTGCAAAGATAGATCTTTTAATTTATTTGCTATTGAAACATCGAAGTAGAAAGGGAATTATTGTTTGAGAATAAATATAATTAGAACATTCCAATTTGTATTTTAAGATTCTTTAACGATTCTTTGGGTTTTGTAACAAATGGTTTTTATTACTTTGGTAAATATTTTTTGATCAATGTTAATAATTATTAAATTGAGATTTTCATAAATAAAAAACAATCATTGATAAAACAAATTTTAATATTTCAATCATTATTTGAAACTTTGACCCAAAATTAACTAAAAAATGGAGGACAGCCTATTGATTGGATTTTTACTCAACTAACCAATATTTTGAGACTTATGGTATCTAATCGAATGAAAGACTATGAATTAGTTAATAAATTCATAGAAGGTGATCAAGGCAGTATTGAGGTCTTAATCAACCGCCACAAGAATAGGGTGTATACTTACATATTATTAATTGTTAAAGATCAGCAACTTGCTGAAGACGTTTTTCAGGACACATTTATTAAAGTTATTAAATCTCTTCAAAAGGGTAAATATCAGGAAAAAGGAATTTTTGTTTCCTGGGTTGTCCGCATTGCCCATAATTTAATCATCGATCATTTTAGGAAATCAAAACACTTGAAAACTTATTCGAGTGATGATAATGAAATGGATGTATTTAACATTAAAAAACTTTCCGACGATAATATCGAAGATTTAATGATCAATGATCAAATTGCAGTAGATGTTCGGAAATTGGTTGATTTGTTACCAGACGAGCAAAAAGAAGTGATAATGTTAAGACATTTTGGTGGATTAAGTTTTAAAGAAATTGCAAAGCAAACCGAAGTTAGCATCAACACTGCACTTGGAAGAATGCGCTATGCTCTTATTAATCTTCGTAAAATGATTGACGAGAAAAATATTATCCTTACCAGGCAATAAGTTAATTACTGGTTAACAATCATTAATTTTAGAATAAACCTTCATAAAAGAGGTTGACGATAAATATATTTTAATTTGAACCTGTGAGGCGCATGCTTCACAGGTTTTTTTGTGTTTAAAATTAGAAGTATTCATGTTTAAACTCACAAATATTGTGATATTTGGCCTATACAATATAGTTATAGAATGATTAATTCGATAAATGGATTTACTTTGATTTTAATCTTTAAATCGATGTATTAATTCGAATATTAGGTCTACTATTTTTTTGTCGGAAGGCAAAGTATTATTTATTTTTATCATTTAAAAAAGTAGAATAATAAAAAATAAAAAGAATGCGTTTAAATAAAGAATTGCAGAAATTAATCTATAAATGCCTATGAAAAAGATTTACACAATTGTATTTGCCTTAAATAACACCAATAAAGATGAAAACTATGTTCTTGATTTTTCTAAAATCATCAAAAATGAACAAATAGTTAAAAAAGCATTAAATAGATTGGTGTTTTCTCCACGACAAAGCCTCATTGATAGTATCTTGAAATTTGCCCGGGAGGGAAAGATTTAATCAATGAACTAGAAAATTAAAGCCTTTCATTTGAAAGGCTTTTTTAATATTAATATTTAGCGAATGGATTTGTAATACTTGGGTAATTACCAAAAGGGTCATGGCCAAAGGAATTATTTCCCATGTTCTGATTGATAACCTGAAGACCAATACTGAAGTTTTCATTAATTTTATATTCTGCGCTAAACCTTACAGAATAATCTTGTGAAATGCCTGTTTTTGACACTGTTACAGGTGATTTATTCATTCCATATAAAACTTCGCCACTAATTCTTAGCTTTTCAGATGCCTGATAGTCAAAACCAGTAAATAGATAAGATTGATTAATATTTCTTTTTTGTTGATTTTGAGCTGAATAATAATCAGAAATAGAAGTATTTATTAATATAAAACCTGCTGATATATTTAATTTTGGTGCTAGTTTGTATCTGAGTTTAGGTGCAGTATAAAAACTAAGTGCATTTCCATTTAATGATCCTGTTGAAAAACTACTTCCAATTTCTACTTGATAGCTTATTTTTGATTTGTCCTTGATTGATTCAGAATTAGTTTCATTTAAAGGTGCAATTTCCTGTATATCACTTGTGATTTCCTGTTTATCATTGCTATAAATGATTTCTTGTGATAACATGGAGTCCGATAAAGCAAATACAAAAACAATCAAAATTGTGCAGATTTTTAATTTCATAAGGTGTCATTTTTATGTTTTCAAGTACAAATATAGGCTAAGTTTTTAAAATCTTATTATTATAATTGTTAAAAAACATTATCTAAAAATATTTATTTATTGGCTAATCAAGGGATATAGAGCATGATAGGTTATTGTTGATATGTTGATAATTTAATTTTTATAAATGACGTTAATGTATTGTAGTGAAAAAAAAGTTTTTTACTTTAGCCTATTGTATTAATATTTAAAATGTTAACATGAACCCCCTATTAAGTAGTCAAAATCTTTTTGTCATTAAGACAATTAACCCTAAGAAACCCGATAAGTCGGAACTCATGATTATAGATGAGTTTGAGGGTTTTTTTAATTATGTGGAGAATGAATTGGCAGTCACAATTTTTGGTCAGGAAGAAAAATCAAAAAAAGAACGTGTACAGTATGCCAGAGATCTATTAATCAAGATGATAGGCAAAGAAGAATTCATGCGTTTACGCGAGCTTTTCCAGCAATCAAACCAAAACGATGACTATTCAAATTCGTACACTAGTTTGAACGATACTGAACGCATTATTTTTAAGCTGATTGCTAAAGGTTTTAAACAAAGTGAAATTGCCCAATTGCTTGATTGGACCAACAGTAAAGTAAAGCAGCACAAGGAGCAAATTTATGAGAAAATGAATTTTGCACGTATTGCTGATTTAAAAGAGTACGCTTATAAAAATAAGTTGGTTTAAACAAGATTTTATTGTAACTATTGTATTAACATCCCGTTTCTAACGATTCGGGATGTTGCATTTTACGATATATGGAAAAGAAGTTATTTATTGGAATTAAAATTTTGCCATCAGAAAAACTAATCGGGATTTATCATAAATTAAGATTAAATCTTGGTAATGAACAAATTAAATGGGTGTCATTCCAAAATATGCATATTACGCTTAAATTTTTAGGCAATACTCCAGAATATATGATATCAGTGATTAATAATACTATTGAAGAGGTAACAGATCAATATCAACCATTTAATTTCGAAATTAAAAACCTTGGTTATTTTACCAAAAGTAAGAAGATAAAAGTAATTTGGATGGGTATTGAAAACGGTGTTGAATTAAATGCTTTTGCACATAAATTGATAAAAAAAATGTCATTAATCGGTTTCGAAGATGAAAAAAGGGAATATACAGCTCATTTAACGTTGGGAAGAGTAAATTTCATTTCTAATCAGAATCAAGTTGACGATCTTTTTTCTGATTATCATGAAATATTAATTCAAAATGTTGAGGTAAAAGAAATTGCACTTTTTGAAAGTATTACCAAATCTGATAGTCCTTATTATCATGTAATTAAAACCTTTTCACTAATTAAATAATTATTTTCTAAAGATTAAATTGAACACCTCAAAAAGATATCCTTGTCCTTAACTAAATAAAGGATATGTGCAGAATATTTTTATTATTTCACCCCTATTATAAGTTTATTTGCTTGAATTAAAAAATAATAATAATCTGACCATTTTTGATTTTTGCTTTTTTTTCCTTAGAAATTAAGCATTCAAATTTTGGATTAGAATTTTTATTCTACATAATAATTTACAAAGTCAATTAAAATTTCTAAATTTATCATTACAGTTTTTTATATAGCTTCAAAACAAACGGGATAATTCGTCTAATCCATCATCTATTTTAAAGGACAGTTGCCTATTGTTGTCAAAATCCCTTGCAGCTTATATATTAAATTGCTAAATTTAGCGTATTATATAAACATTGTTGAATTGAATTCTAATTCCTTAAAAATCGATATTATGAAAAGGGCAATTTTAATTTTTTCATTTATACTGCTTGCAGGCTTAAGTTATGCACAACAAACTGGTTGCATATCCGGTAATTGTGCTAATGGATATGGAACTTATGTTTGGGAGAATGGTGATAAATATGTTGGAGACTGGTCTAATAGTGTTATGGAAGGTTCTGGTAATTATGTTTTTGGTATTGGAGATAAATATGTTGGACAATGGAAAAACGGAACATTTGAAGGATACGGAACCTATACTTATAAGAATGGGACTATAAATAAAGGGAATTGGGTGGCAGGAGTATTTCAGGGTGCAGCAGATGATAATTTAGTCAACAATTCAAATTCTGGTTGTACTTCAGGCGATTGTGATAATGGATATGGAACCTGGGTATTTGCATCAGGTGAAAAATTTGTTGGTAATTGGGTAAATAGTAAAAGAAATGGATTTGGAACCAATTACTGGGTTAATGGAAACTGGTATAGAGGAGAGTGGATAGACGATCAAAGAAATGGAGAAGGTACTTATCAGTTTAAAAACAATGATAAATATGTTGGACAATGGAAGGATGACAAATATGACGGAGAAGGTACTTATTTTTATGCAAATGGAACTACAGATAAAGGTTTTTGGGCTGCCGGTGAATTTCTTGGTAGTAAAAACACCAACAATGTAGCTAAAACAGGATGTGTTTCAGGTGATTGCACTAATGGTTATGGAACATATGTTTTTTCATCCGGAGAGAAGTACATTGGAAATTGGAAAGGGGACAAAAGAGATGGCTATGGAACCAATTACTTTGTAAGCGGTGAATGGTACAAAGGTGAATGGAAACAAGATATACGTCATGGTCAGGGTACTAATTTTTATGATGATGGTCAAAAATTCGAAGGCCAATGGGTTGATGGAAAAAGACATGGATATGGTACTGAGACTAATGTAGATGGAACTGTAAAAACCGGTATGTGGGAGTATAATGTATATGTTGGTACAGGAAAAAATAATTATGGATGTATTTCTGGTGATTGTGATAATGGTTACGGAGTATATACCTGGGATACTGGTGAAAAATATGTTGGAGATTGGGCAAACGGAAAAAGAAATGGAAATGGTCTTAATGTCTGGTCAAGTGGTGAACAATTTGATGGTGGATGGAAGGAAGATAAAAGGAATGGTTATGGAAAGCAAACCTATACAGATGGTACATTTAAAACAGGATTTTGGGATAATGGAACTTATATTGGCGAAAATGTTGCTAAGTCTGGTTGTATTTCAGGTAATTGCGAGGATGGGACTGGTACTTATTTGGCAGAAAATGGTGATAAATATGTTGGATTGTTTAAAAATGGAACATATAATGGACAGGGAACATATGATTTTGCTGAAGGCCACAGATATGTTGGAGAATTCAAAGATGGTAAATTTCACGGACAAGGTAGTTATGTGGTTGCAAAAACAGGTGAAAAATATGTAGGAGCATTTGCTTTTGGTTCATATAATGGAATTGGAACATATTATTTTGAAGATGGGAGGGAACAAGCTGGTATTTGGAAAGATGGAGTTTATGTTGGTTCTGCGCAAAAAGATTTAGCAAAACCTGAAATCTCATGGTTAACACCCACTTATGCAAATTCTGAGACAGATAAATCTGAATCTGCAATAAAATTATGTATTAAATCGAAAGAAGAATTACAAAATGTCCAGATTTATGTAAATGGTGAACTTCAAGCAAATAATGCAGTTAGGGGATTCAGTGTTGTATCTTCAAATTGCGATTTTACGTTGGACAGGACAGTAAAATTAAAACCAGGAGATAATAATGTTAAAGTTGTTGTTGAAAATGGTGGTGGTAAAACTGAATCAACTATCCGTACAATCAAATTTAACGCAACATCATCTTCTAATCAAAAACGATATGCATTAGTTATCGGTAATTCAGAATATCTCACATCTCCATTGAAAAATCCTGCAAATGATGCCAATGCAATAGGAACAGAACTTAAAAGACTTGGATTTGATGTGATGTTATATACCAATTTATCACAAAATGATATGATAATTCATATACGTGAATTTGGCGATAAGTTGGCGACTAATAAAGGTGTAGGATTATTTTTCTATGCGGGACATGGAATGCAGGTAAACGGTGAAAATTATCTGATACCTGTTAATGCAAAAATTGAAAAAGAACAAGATGTTGAATTAGAGTCAGTTAACCTAAAAAGGCTAATGGGTGAGATGGAATATGCTCAAAATGACCTTAATATTGTAATACTTGATGCTTGTAGGAATAATCCATTTGCAAGGAGTTTCCGTGGAGGCGGAAACCAAGGATTAGCAAGTACACTTGCCCCAACAGGAACATTTGTTGCTTTTGCAACCGCCCCAGGCTCAGTTGCATCTGACGGGTCAGGTGCTAATGGTTTATATACACAGGAACTACTAAAAGCTCTTAAGATTGAAGGAATGCAAATTGAAGATGTATTTAAAGAAGTAAGAAAAAATGTACTCCAAATGTCTGATAAGAAGCAAATTCCATGGGAAAGCTCTTCAATTCTTGGTGATTTTTATTTCAAGAATTAGCTAAAGCAATTGGTGGAGATTCAAAATATCGATATTAATTAAATGTTTGAGTTAACATAAAAATAAATCCCTTCAAGAAGTATAAACACTTGAAGGGATTAAGCAAATTGGCCAACAGCAAGATTAACAAAGCTTTAATCTATTTTCTTGATTATTTTACAGTTTATTCGTAAGCTGTTTAATATTCTTTGGATTATTGATTTAGATATACTGAATGACAATGGTAATAGAATTGCAATAATTTTGTTTTATTAAATCATTTATGAGAAAGTTACTTCTTATTTTTAGTATATTAATTATTTACTACCCAAGTTTTTCTCAGCAGACTGGCTGTATTTCAGGAGATTGTGATAATGGATATGGTACGTATATTTTTAAACAAGGTGGAAAATATATTGGAAATTGGATAGATCGGAAAAGAAATGGCACAGGAACAAATTATTGGCCAAATGGCGAAAGTTATACAGGAGAATATAAGGATGATAAACGGTTTGGAGAAGGTGTATATTTTTTTGCAAATGGATCAAAATACGATGGACATTGGATTAATGATAAAAGAAATGGTTATGGAACACAGACTTTAAAGGATGGCAGCATAAAAACTGGCATGTGGGAGGATGGCATTTATGTTGGCAGTGGAAAAAACAATTATGGATGTATATCTGGTAATTGTGATACTGGGTATGGCGTTTATACATGGAATAATGGAGAGCAGTATGTTGGCGAATGGATCAATAAAAAACGAAATGGAAAAGGTATTAATTATTTTACTAGCGGTGTGATATATGATGGGGTTTGGAAAGAAGATTATCTAAATGGTTATGGAAAACAGATTTCTAAAAATGGGGATACTCTATCTGGATTCTGGGAAAATGGAAAATATATTGGTGAAAATATAGCTAAGGCAGGCTGTATTTCAGGAGATTGTCAGAATGGAACTGGAGTTTTTGTGGAAACCATGGGAGATAAATATGTAGGGCAGTTTAAAAATGGTTTATACAACGGTCAAGGCACTTTTGAATATATTGAGGGCGATAAATACATAGGTGAGTTTAAGGATGGAGAATTGAATGGAAAAGGCAGTTATTTCATAACTGAAAAAGGAGAAAAATATGTAGGGGATTTTGCCAATGGTCAATTTAATGGAATGGGTACATTCTATCATCAAGATGGATGGACACAATCTGGCTTATGGAAGGATGGAGAATATATAGGAACTTTAAAAACCGATATTATCAAACCTGAAATGTCGTGGTTGATGCCAGTCTCTTTGAATACAGAAACTGACAAAGTTGAATTTGAAATCAAACTTTGTATTAAGTCAACAGAAGACGTGCAAAATGTTAAGATATACGTAAACGATGAAATTCAAATCGATAATGCATTAAAAGGATTTATTCCAATCAGTTCAAATTGCGATTATACGATGGATAAGGTTGTTGAATTAAAGCCTGGGGATAATAGCATTAAAGTAGTTGCTGAAAACAGCGGAGGTAAGACTGAATCTTCTGTGCGGATGATAAAATATTCAGTGCCAGCTAATTCAGAACAAAAGCGCCTTGCTTTGGTATTTGGTAACTCAAATTATCCATCTTCACCATTAAAAAATCCAGTAAATGATGCCAATGCAATAGGTAAAGAACTTAAATCGCTTGGATTTGAGGTAATGCTATATACAAATTTATCTCAAAAAGATATGATAAACCATATTCGTGAGTTTGGTGAAAAACTCAATTCCGATAAAGGTGTAGGACTTTTTTTCTATGCAGGCCATGGAATGCAAGTTAATGGCGAAAATTATATTATTCCCGTAAGTGCAAATATAGAGAAAGAGCAAGATATTGAATTAGAGGCAGTTAATGTTAAAAGGTTAATGGGTGAAATGGAGAATGCACAAAATGAATTGAATATTATCATTCTGGATGCTTGCCGGGACAACCCATTTTCAAGAAGTTTTCGTTCCATCGCTAATAAAGGCCTGGCGAGTACTTCTGCCCCAACAGGTACTATTGTTGCTTTTTCTACCGCACCTGGTTCTGTAGCTTCAGATGGAGAAGGTGAGAATGGATTATATACGCAAGAATTATTAAAAGCAATTTCGAAAGAAAATATGAAAATTGAAGATGTTTTTAAAGAAGTTAGAAAAAATGTATATCAACTTTCTAATAAAGAACAAGTTCCATGGGAGAACTCTTCTATTTTTGGAGATTTCTTTTTTAACAAATAGGGATTGAAAATAAAAATTAATAAACAGAAAATCATTTTAAATAAATGCTATTTATTAAAATTTCAAATAAAGATGAAAAAGACACTATTTATTTTAACTGTATTATTGGTAAGTAACCTGAGTTTTTCTCAGCAGAAGGATTGTATTTCAGGCGATTGCGATAATGGGTTCGGAACATTTGTATACTCAAATGGTGACAAATACACCGGAAACTGGGTAAACAAACAAATGCATGGTAATGGAACTTACTACTATGCAAACGGAGATGTTTATAAAGGCGATTTTAAAAATGACAAATTAGAAGGTGTCGGTACTTTTATCTCTAAAAAAGGTGATAAATATACAGGCGAATATGTTAATAATCTAATGGAAGGAGAAGGAACCTACTTTTATGCCAATAAAAAAGTTGAAAAGGGCTTGTTCCAGAAAGGCAAATATATTGGTGAAGCTAAAACAACTGGATGTGTTTCAGGCGATTGCAAAAATGGTAAAGGCACTTATATATTTGAAAACGGAGAAAAGTATGTTGGTGAAACCAAAAATTCACAAAGAGATGGAAAAGGTACATACTACTTTAGCACTGGAGAATGGTATCAAGGCGAATGGAAAAACAACCTAAGAAATGGTCAGGGTACCAATTATTTTGCAGATGGTGAAAAATATGTAGGTAACTGGAAAGACGATCAGAGACATGGTTATGGTACACATACCTATGTTGATGGAAAATCGAAGACAGGAATGTGGGAATTAGGAAGGTATGTTGGAACAGGAAATAATAATTATGGCTGCATATCAGGTAATTGCGATAATGGATTTGGAGTGTACAGATGGGATGATGGCGAAAAATATGTTGGTAATTTCAAAGATAAAAAAAGGACAGGAAAAGGGACTAATTATTGGGCAGATGGAAAAATATTTGACGGAGTATGGGTTAATGACAAG
Source organism: Bacteroidota bacterium (assembly GCA_025361565.1). Taxonomy (GTDB): domain Bacteria; phylum Bacteroidota; class Bacteroidia; order Bacteroidales; family NBLH01; genus NBLH01. The sequence continues at coordinate 97,111 of JANYKN010000144.1, forward strand.
ATGAATGGTTTTGGCGTTGAATCTATGGGAGAACCATTAATTCAGGATCCCAGCCAAAAAAATCTTCCAATGAAAGATCAGCCTATTGAGTTTGTAAGAGAAGGATTTTGGGAAGCAGGAACTTATGTCAGTAAAACTTATGCAAAAGCTGGATGTATAACTGGAGATTGCAATAATGGATATGGTACAATGATTTTGAAATCGGGGGATCGTTACATAGGACAATTTAAAGATGGAATTTATCAAGGTTTTGGTACATTGGATTTTATTAAGGGTGGCAAGTATTCCGGAGAATTTAAGAATGGTAAATTTGACGGTAGCGGAACGCTAAGACTTCCTGAAAAAGGAAAATATATTGGATATTTTATAAATGGTCAATTTGATGGGTTGGGTACCTTTTATTATGACGATGGTAGAATTGTGGCAGGGAAGTGGAAAGAAAATAATTTTGCAGGAACTGCACAATCAGGTGTAGAAGCACCTAAAATTTCATGGTTAAGTCCAGCCAATGCCAATTTAACAGTTAAGGATATTGATTATAACATCAGTTTAAATATAAGTTCAAAAGAGAAACCTCAAAACATACAGGTTTTTGTTAATGATCAGATGGCAGTTAACAATGCAATTAATGGTTTATTGAGTGCTTCAGAATCAAGTTATTCTTTTGAAAGAACTATAAATTTAAAACCTGGTGCAAATGCCATTAAAGTTATTGTAAAAAACGGAGCTGGCGAAACCACTTCAGATATCAGAACAGTGACTTATGATGGAAGCACAAATAAGTTGACAAAAAGATATGCTTTGGTGATTGGAAATTCCACTTATGCAATGGGAGCTTTGCGAAACCCTGTAAATGATGCAAATGCAATGGGTGAAGAACTAAAAAAACTTGGTTTTGATGTTTCTGTATATGTAAATTTAGGCCAGGAAGATATGAAAACTAGAATTAGAGAATTTGGTGACAAGATTACTGCTAATAAAGGGGTTGGCTTATTTTTCTACGCTGGACACGGGCTTCAGGTTGGAGGAGAAAATTATATTATTCCAGTTGATGCCCATATTGCAAAATTTGCTGATATAGAAAGTGAAGCCGTTAATTTAAATAGGATAACTGGAGAAATGGCTTATGCCAAAAACGATATGAATATTATTATTTTAGATGCTTGCAGAAATAATCCATTTGAAGGTGAAGAATCCGGTGGCAAAGGATTGGCAAGCACATCAGCACCTTCTGGAACTATCTTGGCATTTGCAACTGCTCCAGGTTCCGTTGCTGCCGATGGTTCAGGGAACAATGGCCTTTATACCCAGGAATTGTTAAAAGCAATATCAACTCCTGGAACTGGAATTGAAGAGGTTTTTAAAGAAGTTCGAAGAAATGTATATAAGCTATCGGATCAACAACAAACACCATGGGAAAACTCTTCTATATTCGATGACTTTTATTTTAAAAAGTAAATTAGTTTAAAAATATCTTGTATGTAATTGTATTTATATCTTAAAATAAACTAAAATTAATAAGATGAAATAGCTATGAGAAAATCTCTCGCAGCAACAGAAAAAATATTTTTATGGCGTAATTCATCTTACATTAAAAAACAATTAAAAAAAAACACATGAAAAAAATACTATTTGTTTTATCCATAATGCTCTATTGCACATTTGGAATTTTATCCCAAGTTGAAGATTATCAAGGTACAGGCTTGAATTTCAATGATGAACAGTACAGTAAAGTTCCACGTAAGGCAGTTCTAACACGTAGTTTATATGGAGCTAGTTTGCCGGCCTCTGCCTCTTTAAAGGCATATGCGCCTACACCACAAAGCCAGGGCTCGTATGGAACATGCGTTGGTTGGTCTACTGCTTTTTGTGCATTTACTATTGGAGAAGCAAAAGCAAATGGCTGGACAGATAAAACTGTAATTGATGCCAATACTTTTTCACCAGGGTTTGTATATAATCAAGCAAAAAGTTCATCAGATGTAGACTGTAAATATGGTACATATATTCCTGATGTTCTAGATTTGATGAAAACAAAAGGAGTTCCTAAATTTACCGATATGGACGTAAGCTGTCCAAGCTCCATTTCATTGGATATTTTTAGCAAAGCTGAGAATTATAAGATTGATGATTATGCTAAACTTTTTGATCAGGACGATTTAGAAAGTGTTAAAAACCAGGCGGTTAAAAAAAGCCTTTCTGAAGGAAAACCTGTTGTGATTGGAATGAAATGCCCTACTTCATTTAATACTGCAAAGGGTTTTTGGAATCCTACAGAAGATCCTGCTGCTGATTATGGTGGACATGCCATGTGTGTGATTGGATATGATGACAGCCAGTATGGAGGTGCATTTGAAATACAAAATAGTTGGGGAACCTGGTGGGGAAATAATGGCTATATCTGGATAAAATATAGTGATTTTCAATCTTGGGTAAAATATGCATATGAATTGATTGATTTACCCAAAACAAAAATAGAAAATAACAAAACAACTGATTTAGCGGGAGCAATTAAAATGGTTGAATCTACAGGTACTGCAATGAATGCCAAATTTATTAGCACTCACTACAAATTGAACAATGCTTATAAATCAGGGACAAAGTTCAGGATATATATTTCAAATAATGAACCTGCATTTGTTTACGCTTTTGGAACTGATGCCACCAATAAAGTGTTTCCAATTTTTCCTCTGCCAAACATGAGTGCTGCCCTGGATTACAAGAAAAATGATGTAGCAATTCCGGATGAAGATCATTATATTGAAATGGACAACACAGTTGGAACTGATTATATGTGTGTTCTTTACTCATTAAAACCTTTGAATATTGATCAAATTCAACAAGAAATTGAAAACTCTTCAGGTACTTTTGAAGCGAGAATCATATCCGCAGTAGGTAGTAATATTGTTGATAAAGCAAATATAAAATTTGAACCAAATTCAGTTTCTTTTTCGGCAAAAAGTCAGGGAAAATCGGTTGTGTCATTGATAATCGAAACAAAGCATATTAAATAGAGACTATCAATTTATTATTGAGATTAGAAATGTCAGACAAATTATTATCTGACATTTCTAGTTTTGTAACTTAAACAGATTGTTTTCTATATTCCATTAATGTTTTCATGAGTTCAACGGATGACTTGGTTTTGCCGGTATTAACAATTAATATTTTACTATCGGTTGGGACATGTCCTTTAACTTGAAGTAAAAGAGCTATACCTGCAATTCCAGAGGGCTCAAATGTAATATTTTGTTCAGTGGCAATTTGGATTGCATCCTTCACAAATGATTCCTGAATTTGTTTTATTGAAGTTTTTCCCCCAATACATGAATACGAAGTCAATTCTTTTATAAATTTTAAATATTCATCAAATGTGGGTAAAAAACTCGAGTACAATTTATCTAGCATAGAATCTTTGTTTTTGGTAGTAGCTCCTAAAAAGTGACAGTTTTTAAGTTTTTCAATTGAACCTGAATACCTGGGGTCAGGATTATGCAGGAAACTGTTGAAATATTCTTTTTTTACAATATTTAAAACATTGATGAAAAGATCTCCTGTTCCAAATGGAATGAAGCAATATTCAGGATCTTCATTAATTATTTCATAACTGAGCCAATCGTAGTAGTTATCCAGGTTTGGGTCAAGTGTTTCACGATAAGTAATGTCAATGCCATCCCAATTTTCTGTAATTCTTTTTATTTCTTCAGGCTTTAAAAGAACATCCGATAAATTTGTTTCATAGATAGTGCATCCAATTTTTTGTAATGAGTCTTTAATAGATTTATCTGCTTTTTCATCTAGTAAAACTTTTAAACTCATTGGGATATTAAACAAATTAAATAGGTTTTGAACCGCGGTTGCAGCTCCACCAGATGATATAATTGAGATTTGAGGCAATCTTTCGAAATGCCTTTGACGCGACGATTCCAAAAGCGCCTTGTATTTAATAATCACTTCCCATGCAAAACGATCTTTATGGGTTCCGGTTGGATTGGTACTTTCGTCTTTTAACCAAACATTTGAGTATCCCGGAATATTAATTTTGTAAGTTTTACTCGCCGGAAAACTTGGTGTAAAGAAGGGTTTCGGTGGAAATTCTGGTTTTAGTGGATTGTTATTTGATGGAATTTGTATGGATTGATATATTCTTTCTATTGATGAACCTATTTCGATATTAGCCTTTGGTAACAAATGAAATAAATCTTTGTCATTCTGTATTTTATCAAATAATATATCATATCTGATGGTAGACTTCATATTGGTCAACTTCTGAAGCAAATCAAACATGTCTTTTTTTATGATTTTGAGCCTGTCCACTTTATCCGAAATATCCTGCAAGCGTGTGTCACCAATAAAAGAGGAATCTTGATTTACCTCAATGATATTTGAAAATGCTTTGTCAAGCTTTTCAATGTGTAATTTCCAGTGAAGTGAAAGTGCAATTTTGCCAAGCGTGCTAAATATATTGTATTCTCCATCATATATATCTGGTAAAATGATATTTATCGCTTTTTTTCGGTATAAAGGAAACTCATTCCTTGTAAAATAAATCAGTTCTTCTACACATTCTTCATTTTGAAAATAATCGCGGCTTAGTAATTTTATAATATATTGGTTCTCAGATAAAGAAGTAAACAAATCGTGAAGAGATCCAAATTGAAAGAGCGGACTGTTTCGAATATCGGATTTTACATTTAGGCCAAAATTATCTTGCAAAAAAGTTTCTATTTTTCTTGCTTCGTTTATATTATTATATGTGTATGATAATATAAATTCAGGTTTTATATCACCTTGTGCTTCCATTTTCATGTCTTCGTTATAATCAATAGCTTCTTTTGAAGTAAATATAATATCTTCTCGTGTTTCACCATATGCATAAAGGTAACACAGGTTGATATTTATTCGCTGAAATTGGGCCTCGTGTTCATTCTTTTTAGAGTGGAAGAAGTACTTTAAAAATGTTTTGCCAGGAGCAATATTTGGAAACCAATTGCCATCGATCAAAATCTTTTTGTCTTCTTTTTCCTGAAAAAGGGCTAACTTTTTTTCGACTACATCTATTAGTTCTTCATAATTTGGCAGATAAGTATTGAAATCTTCGAACCGATGACAACCACCATCTTTTTTATATTGTTCATATGTTTTATGCCTGAGCTCATCTAGCTCATTTTTTGACACTTTAATCCAACCATTTGTAATATTTATGTATTTCATTTATGAACAATATATTGCATAAAATTAATAATAATTATTTGTCGGGAATTTAAAGAGAGTATCTTTTTGTATGACTATAATTATGCCTTTAATTTAAGCTATATTGGCAATTGTCTTTTTACCCTTTCTTCTAAAGAAATAAATGATTCTGTTCTTGAAATGCCTTCGATGGTTTGTAGGCGATCCGCAATGATTTGTTTTAAATGATCATTATCACGAGTAATTATTTTAATAAAAATTGCATAATTTCCTGTGGTATAATGGCATTCAACAATTTCTGGAATTTTCTCCAGTTCAGTCATCACAATATGATAATGCGAAGCTTTTTCAAGAAACACGCCCATAAATGCGCAGGTCGAAAAGCCAACTTTTTTTGGATCAACTATAAATTCAGAACCTACTATAACTCCACAGTCGGTTAGCCTTTGAATCCTTTGGTGGATAGCAGCACCAGAAACATTGCATTCTCTGGCAACTTCAAGATAAGGTATTCTTGCATTTTTGATGATTAGTGATAATATTTTTCGATCTAATGAGTCAATTTGATATTGAATTGTCATTGAGTTCTATATTAAACTGTAAATAAATTTTTCGGTTTAGTTGTAAATTATAAGCAAAAGTAACAAATTACTAATAAATTCAAAAATTGCATTGATAAAGTTATAAAATTGCAATGCAAAATTGAAAAATGTCGGTTTTTGGTATGGATTTGAATTCTAAGCTAAATATTGTATCTTGACTGCTTGAATTTGAGAAATGAGTTTATGGAATTTCAGGATTATTATAGCGTATTGGGCATTGATCGCAATGCAAAAGAAGTTGATGTAAAAAAAGCCTATCGAAAACTTGCTTTGAAATACCATCCCGATAAAAATCCGGAAAATCCAAAAGCCCATGAATCCTTCTTGAAAATTCAGGAAGCTTATGCTGTTTTAAAAGAACCTGATAAAAAGAAAAAGTACGATCAATTGTATGATAATACAAAGGCTAAAAAAGCGGGAACAACATTTGATTCTAAGTATTATTCCGATTTTTCAGATATTTCAGAAGAATATTTTGATAAACAAAAGGGAGATGATTCTGGAATTTTCTCTTCGTTTTTCAAATACTTTTTTGCCAGGAAGAAAGGTAAGGATGATTTTTCATACTTATATAAAGGAAAAGATATACAAGGCAATATTACTATCGATCTTGAAGAAGCTTTTTTGGGTTCAGACAGGATTGTTACACTTTATGCCGAAAAACTGCGAATTAAAATACGACCTGGAGTTGATAATAATCAATTGATCAAGATTAAAGATAAAGGAGCATACGGTGAACTTGGAGCATTACGTGGCGATTTGTATGTTAAAATATTGGTTAAGCCACACCATGTGTTTAAACGTAAAAATGATGATTTGTTTCGCACAATCAACGTTAGCATTTACACAGCTATTCTTGGAGGAAAAGTTCAATTTGAAACATTACATGGGCGCGTATTGATTGGTATTCCGCAAGGAGCAAAACCTGGAATGCAGTTAAGGGTAAGGGGAAAAGGAATGCCAAAATACTTGAAACCCGACGAATTTGGAGACTTATTTGTGAAAATACAATATAAAATGCCAGTTAATCTAACCGAAGAAGAGAAGGTTTTGTTAAATAAATTAAAAGAAATTAGTAAAACGAAATATTCTGGTGAATAGCTGGATTTTAAATTCTATAAATCATTTAACTATTTGATAAAAAGATAGTTGACTTAAATTAGGTTTATAAGCTTCAAACTGGCTAAAAATATGATATTTAACCAAATCTTCCCTATCACTTATTTTCAATTTGTTTGATGTAAAGATTTTGTTGACTTTTGCACCCTGAATGGAATTGGTTTAAATAAAATCGATTTTAATATTTAAATTACATCTAGAATAATTGTTATAAACCGTGAGAAAAGTTAAGAGTAAATTGCCAATTTTTGAAAACGTTGAAATATCAGATCTTGCTGCCGAAGGAAAGGCTGTAGCCAAAATCAGTATTGAAAATGCTGTAAAGAAAGATTTAATTGTATTTGTAGAAAATTGTGTTCCTGGAGATGTTGTTGATATCCAAATTATTAGAAAACAACGAAATTTCATGGAAGGCACTCCAATTAAATTTCATAAATTTTCAGAAACCCGTGTTGATGCAAAATGCATCCATTTTGGAACATGTGGAGGCTGCAAATGGCAGACATTACCTTATTCCATTCAGCTGCACTATAAACAAAAACAAGTACTTGACCAATTCACTCATTTGGGCAAGTTTGAATTGCCTGAGCCGGAGGATATTTTGGCTTCGGCAAATGAATATTTTTACAGGAATAAATTGGAATATACGTTTTCTGACAAAAGATGGCTAACAAAGGAAGAGCTTGGTGATGAGTCAATTAAAGACATGAATGCGTTGGGTTTTCATATCCCTGGTAAATTCGATAAAATATTAGATGTACTTGAATGCCATTTGCAACCTGAACCTTCGAACGAAATAAGGTTGGCAGTTAAATCTTTTGCAAAAGAACATGGATTAAGTTTTTTTAATGTGCGGGAACAAAGCGGTTTTCTTAGAAATCTGATAATCCGGAATACCAGCATTGGACATGTAATGGTTATTGTTTCTTTTTTTCATGAAGATGAGGTAAAGCGTGAACAACTTCTTGATTTTTTGGCAAATAAGTTTTCGAACATAAGTTCATTAATGTATGTAATCAATCCAAAAAGGAATGATACCATTACAGATTTGCCGGTAAAACTCTATAAAGGAAATGATTACATTCTCGAACAAATGGAAGAATTGAAATTCAAAATTGGACCAAAATCATTTTACCAGACCAATTCCGAGCAAGCATATCAACTTTACTCATTGGTAAGAAGCTATGCTTCACTTTCTGGAAATGAAATTGTTTATGATTTGTATACAGGCACTGGTACAATTGCCAATTTTATTTCAAAAAATGCAAAAAAAGTAGTTGGTATCGAATATGTACCTGAAGCTATTGAAGATGCTGTTGAAAATTCAAAGCTCAACAATATCCAAAATACTGTTTTTTATGCAGGTGACATGAAAGATATTTTAAATCAGGATTTTATCGATAAAAATGGAAAACCTGACGTTGTTATTCTTGATCCACCCAGGGCAGGAGTTCATCCAAATGTCATAGACGCTATATTAAAAACTAAAGCAGATAAAATAGTATATGTTAGTTGTAATGCAGCCACCCAGGCAAGGGATATTCAGCTTTTAAGCGAGCAATACAAAGTAGTTAAATTCAGGCCTGTTGATATGTTTCCACAGACAGCCCATGTTGAAAATATTGCACTTTTAGTTAAAAAATAGATATTACTTGAATGGATTAAAAATTGAATAATTTAGAGAAAAGGAGGATATCTAACCTCCTTTTCTATTGAAAACCTTTTCGTTTCATCAAAGCTTCCGTTTTAGGTTCCGATCCCTTAAATTTAATATACAATTCCATTGGATCTTCAGTTCCTCCTTTTTCAAGGATATTTTGTCGATACTTCATCCCTGTTTCCCTATCAAAAATCCCATTTTCAATAAAAGTATCGAAGGCATCAGCATCAAGAACTTCGGACCATAAATAGCTATAGTAGCCTGATGAATAACCGATAGGATCAGAGAATATATGATTAAAAAAAGTACTCCTGTATCGTACAACAATTTCGGGGATTAAGCCAAGTTGAGTTAAAGTTTGAATTTCAAATCGGTTAACATCAATAGTTTCATTCGTTTCAGTTAATGTATGCCAATTCATATCCAGAAAAACAGCAGAAAGGTATTCACAAGTTTCAAATCCCTGGTTAAAATGTTGACTATTCTTAATTTTCTGTATAAGTTCATCTGGAATTGGTTCATCCGTTTTGTAGTGCTTTGCGTAAATTTTAAGCATTTCAGGGTGCGATGCCCAGTTTTCCATCAATTGCGATGGGAGTTCTACGAAATCCTGTGGCACATTGGTACCAGATAAACTTGCATACTTGCATTTACTCAATAAACTATGCAACGCATGTCCAAATTCATGGAAAAGTGTCGTAGCTTCTTCAAAACTTATCAGAGCAGGCTTATCACCAACTGGTTTTGTAAAATTGAATACATTGGTAACGATTGGTCGAATATCTTTTCCATTTAACACATGTTGACTTTGATAATCATTCATCCAGCCGCCACCTTCTTTGCTTTCTCTGGGATAAAAATCCATGAATAAAATTCCGATATGAGAACCATCTTCTTCCGTAATTTCAAATGATTCAGCTTCTGGATGAGGTTTCGGAACGTTTTTTATCTCTTTAACTACAATTCCGAAGATTCTATTTGCAACCATGAATGCTGCATCTCTCACATTTTCTAGCTTGAAATAGGGGCGGAGCAATTCTTCGTCCAGATCGTATTTTTGTTTTCTGAGTTTTTCTGAATAATACCACCAATCCCAAGCCTGGAGTTTAAAAGCACTTCCTTCTTTATCAATAAGGACTTGCATTTCACTTGCTTCTTTTTTTGCAGTAATAGTTGCGCTTGCCCAAACCTGATTCATTAATTTGTAAACATTTTGAGGATTTTTAGCCATATTCTCTTCCAAAATATAATCTGTATGGCTTTTATAACCAAGTAATTGGGCTCTTCTTATCCTTAAATTTGAAATGCCTAGCACTAGGATTTTATTGTCGAGGCTATCATTGTTATTGCCTTTGTTGATATAAGCTTTAAATATTTGTTCTCTTAAATTTCGGTTTTTAGCATATTGTAAAAATGGAAAAACGCTTGGCCTTTGTACTGTGAAAATCCATTTACCATTTTCGCCGTTGGCATTAGAAGTTTCTGCCGCTGCTTCAATAACACTTTCGGGCAATCCCTCCAAATCATTTTTGTCTTGAATAATTAGCTTGTATCTATTGGTTTCCTTGAGCACATTTGAACCAAATTGAAGGGTGAGTTTTGCTAATTCTTCGTTGATTTGTTTTAATTCTTCTTTTTTATCGACGGCCAATGTTGCACCTCCCCTTGAAAAATTCTTATAAGTTTTTTCAAGTAGCTTTTTTTGTTCAACTGTCAGTTCAATGGTATCTTTTTTCTGATGGACAAATTGCACCCTTTCAAAAAGTTGTTCGTTTAGTATAATTTCATCCGAATTTCTGGTTAATTTTGGGAGAATTTCATTGGCAATTTGCTCCAATTCTTCACTGGTATTAGCCGACATGAAGTTGAAGAACACACTGCTTACTTTTGTTATTAATTTTCCTGAAAATTCTATAGCTTCGATGGTATTCTGAAAATTTGCCTCAAGAGGGTTATTTACTATCTCTTCAATTTCTTTATTTTGTTCTTCAATTCCTTTATTAAATGCTGGAATAAAATGTTCATTCTTAATTTTATCGAACGGCGCAATATTAAACGGTGTTCCATATTCGGTGAAAAATGGGTTCTTCATGTTATCTTTTTATCTATTTTACTGACCTACAATAATTTAAATTCAGATTTATCTTATCATCAAAATCTTATCTTGTTAATATCTTGTATTGGATGCCGAAATTAGAAGAAATCTTTTAAATAATTGGAGTGGAGTTTTTAATATTATTGATTTTCTCGATAAATCCTTAATTATTGATTTGTTTATTACACAAATCAATTTCTAAAATTGCGAAATATTTAATAACTTACTTTTTGATAATCCAAGTTTTATTATAAGTATCGTTCCATCTGGCCTGTTTTCTTTTACGGATGTTTTCTTTTTTTAATAGTTCGTAAATGGCACTTATTGGATTATTAACCAAATTGGGCTTGATTTGCACTAACTCCATAAAAGGATCAGGCAAACCATCAATTACGAGAATATTTCTTTCTAATGGAGTTAATTTCATATCAATTATAGAATGTTGTAATTCTTGCCAACGTAAATCCTTAATATTTACTTCACCAATCATATAAACTATAGGTTCCAGCGTAATATAATTTTGCTCTGTTTGAAAATGCGAAACGGCCATTTTTATTGTTTGGTAACCAATGGCTGAAAAGATAAGTGTATCAATCTTTAATACCCTGATATTGAATTTGCCATCTTCTCTGCTTATAGTTCCTTTCGAAGTTTTTTGTGAAACAATTTGAACAAAAGCAATTGATTTTTGTGAAGAATTTACAATTTCCCCATTAACTATCTTATATTCATTTTCTTGCGAAAGTGCTAAAAAAGTGGTTAATAATGAAAGAATAACTGTTAAGTTTAATGTTTTATTTGTAATCATGTGTTATTGCTATAAAATGAATAAAAACAACATATACTTGTATAAATTTCGACAAAACTTACTATTCATTGTTTGATGTTGTTGATAGTTTTATTTTTCGTTATTATTACTTTTATCATATAAAACCCGACAAGAATTTGTATAATTATTATCAAAATTTATTTATTTTGCTGTTTATTTACTAATGAATTAAGAATAGGATTAATTTGCGATAATTAAAATTTAAATATAAATGTATGAAATATTTATATAGTATGTATACATGGATTATTGGAGGATTTTTCTTTTTAATTATTATGCTATTCAGTATCATTTTATTATCATTCATACCAAGCAAAAAATTTATTGCTATATTTCGGTTTTTACTCCGTACACTGTTTGCATTGCTTGGCGTAAGAGTTAAGCGGGAATTTGCAGAACAAATAGATTTCAGCAAACGTTGTATATATATGCCTAATCACGTAAGTATTATTGATGCTCCTCTCTGTGCTGCATATATGCCCGAATTTATTACAGCACTTGAGGCTGCCGAACATTTTGAATGGCCTATTTATGGAAAACTCACAAAGCTTTATGGAAATATTCCTATTGACAGAAAGAGCGTTCAGAATTCAATAAAGAGTGTGCATACAGCAAAAAATACGATTAAAAATAGCAATTCAATAGTTGTTTTTCCTGAAGGAAGCAGAACAGAGGATGGATCAATTGGACGATTTAAAAAGCTTCCTTTTCAATTGGCTAAAGATTCTGAAGTGGCAATAATTCCTGTTGGAATGTCGGGTGTTTATTGCTTTAACAAAAAACATTCATTTCTTTTTAAGCCAACCAAGATTAAACTTAAATTTGGGAAAATAATTCCAGTTGAAAAAGTTACATCACTTTCGCACGATGAATTAATGCAAGTTGTTCATCATGAGATTGAAAAACTTGTTGAATATAATTAGTTAAAATAGTTTGACCATCATCAAAGATTTAATGTACAATTCTTATTTAAAGCTTGTAAAAATTATATAGATTAGGACATTAAATACAAAAACTGGCTTTGATTTACAAAAGACAATATTCCTATATCTATCTTCCTGCTATTCTGGTTCTTAGCATGTGGCTGGTAAAATTCATCGAATATTATTATGTCCTTGATTTTAAATATTTTGGCATTTATCCAAGAGATATAAAAACCTTGCCTGGAATATTTTTTTCGCCATTTATTCATGGCGATTTTAAACATCTTTTGGGTAATTCAATGCCTATTTTTCTATTAAGTGCTGCAATCCTGTTTTTTTATAGGAAAATGGCCTATCAAATTATTTTTCTTTCATGGATTTTGACTGGTACAAGCGTTTGGTTGGGAGGAAGATATTCTTACCACATTGGAGCCAGTGGACTTGTTTATGCATTTTTTTCTTTTTTGTTTTTTTCTGGTGTTTTGAATAAGGAGCGTAAACTAATATCTATATCCTTGTTAGTCATCTTTTTATATGGTGGGCTCATTTGGGGTGTTTTACCCACAAATAGCAATATTTCGTGGGAATCGCATTTATTCGGTTTTGCAATTGGATTTATTCTTGCATATTTTTTCGGAAAAGAGTATTTATATTCCGAACCTAAAATAACTTATTCACAGCCAGAGGATTATATTGAAAAAAGCAGTACCCACGACTTGGAATATGAAATAAGATATTGGTTTAATGATAAACCTGAGTAGGAAATTACATTTCCAAATCCACAATATCAGACATCTGTAATTTATTTTATGAATTATAAATTCGTTTTAACATTTTCTTATTAATATTACCATCCAAAATTTTAAACTTCACAATATGAAAAAAGTAATAAATACAATAGACGCCCCTAAAGCAATAGGGCCTTATAGTCAAGCAATTGAGGCGGGAAATACTTTGTATATTTCAGGCCAGATTCCAATAAATCCTGCAACAGCAAAAGTTGATGCTGTTGGCATTGAAGAACAAACAGAACAAGTAATGAAAAATATTGGGGCAATACTTAAAGAAGCAGGATATGGTTTCGAAAATGTTGTTAAATCCACTTGTTTATTGAGTGATATGGCAAATTTTGCAGGAATGAATAAAGTATATGGCTCTTACTATGTTCAAAATCCACCAGCAAGGGCGGCATTTGCTGTAAAAGAATTACCGCTTGGCGTAATGGTTGAAATTGAATGTATAGCTGTAAAATAGTTTAATCTTAAATTTGAAAATAGAATATTAAAAAAGGTTTATCTGTTTTGCTAATTGACATTAATTTAGATTCTCCTTTTAATTTTTAATTATTTTTAACAAAATATTTACGAAAGAATGGATCAATTGAAATGACTTCTTCATATTAATTGGTTCATTCTTTTTTTATAATTGTTATTAATTACTTTAATATTAGATAGTTGAATAATTTTCGGGGATGCAGTAATTTTTTTCTTTAGAATTAATCTAAATAAGCATGGTGGTTTCAAATAAATTTTATAATTTTGATTCAGTTTAATTTTTAATTAGTCTAAATTATGATTTGTATAGAAACAAAAGATACAGTAAAGCAAGTTTTTATAGAATATCTGGAAAAAATGGGGCATAGAAAAACCCCTGAAAGGTTTGCTATACTTGAGGAGATATATTCTAGAGATGGACATTTCGACATTGAATCCCTTTATATTTTTATGAAGAATAAAAATTACAGGGTAAGCCGTGCTACTTTGTACAATACCATTGAACTATTATTGGATTGTAATCTGGTCGTAAAGCACCAGTTTGGAAAAAACATTGCCCAATTCGAAAAAGCGCACGAATGCCGACAACATGACCACTTAATTTGTACAGAATGTGGCAAAGTAGTTGAATTCTGTGATCCCAGGATTCACGAAATTCAAACAACTGCATCGGAATTGATGAAATTTCATGTAGATTACCATTCGCTATATTTTTATGGTATTTGCAGTGAATGTTCAAGGCAACAGGAAAAAAAATAGTGTTTTTTATAGAACTGCTTGAATTGTTTTTAAATTTGCAACTTATATAAATTTTAACAAAAGTTGCAGATATGAAAATGGATATTTTGCTCGGACTCCAATGGGGTGATGAAGGAAAAGGAAAGATTGTCGATGTTTTAAGTCCTGAATATGATATTATTGCCAGGTTTCAGGGTGGACCAAATGCTGGTCATTCTCTAGAAATTGGTGATTTTAAGCATGTTTTACATACCATTCCTTCGGGCATTTTCCGCAAAGATACAGTTAATATTATCGGAAACGGTGTTGTTCTGGATCCCGTAATATTTATGAACGAAGTTGCAAAAATAAGAGAAATAGCACCTGAGGGACTTAAATCACTATATATTTCGAAAAAAGCGCATTTAATCCTGCCTTCGCACAAAACACTTGATGCTGCTTCTGAAAAATCAAAAGGACTCACTAAAATTGGATCTACATTAAAAGGAATTGGGCCAACCTATATGGATAAAACCGGACGAAATGGTTTGCGTGTCGGCGATATCATGTGTTCTGATTTTAAACAAAAATATGATTTTCTGAAATCCAAACATCAGCAATTGTTAAAACAATATGATTTTGAAGTTGATGATGTTACCAATGAAGAAGAATGGTTTAAAGGAATAGAAGTATTGAAAAGTTTTCAACTTATTGAATGTGAGTATTTTGTTAACAATGCAATAAATCAAAATAAAAAAATACTTGCAGAGGGGGCTCAAGGAACACTGCTTGATATTGAATATGGTTCATATCCATTCGTAACATCTTCAAATACAGTAAGTTCTGGAGCTTGTACTGGTCTTGGGATAGCACCAAATCGATTGGGTAAAATTTATGGTATTTTTAAATCATATTGCACAAGGGTTGGAAGTGGACCTTTTCCAACTGAATTATTTGATGCAGATGGCGAATACCTTCAATCAAAAGGCCATGAATTTGGAGCTACTACTGGGCGAAGACGACGTTGTGGATGGATGGATTTGCCAACACTTAAATATTCGATTATGTTAAATGGAGTTACAGATCTGATCATGACAAAATCAGATGTTTTAAGTGGAATGGAATCTTTTAAAGTTGCCGTTGCTTATGATGTTGATGGTATACAGACCGAAGAAGTCCCTTTTAATTATGTCGACAAATTAATGCCGGTGTACAAAGAATTTAAAGGTTGGAAAGAAGATATTAGCAAAATAAAATCATTCAATGATTTACCGTTGGAGCTAAAACAATATATTGAATTTGTAGAAAAAGAAACTGGAATTCCTGTTTCAATTGTATCGGTTGGACCGGATAGGGACGAAACCATTATTAGAAAATAGAAGCGAAAATTTCGAATTAATTTCTTCTGTGAAATTGAAATCAAAAATCGTTTTTTTTAGCCAATGCTTCATATTTAAGCACTTGTATTTTTAATAGACTTTAAGTATTTGTTAATCAATTTAATCATGGCAAAAACAGCTTGTATTTTTGGATCAACAGGCTTAGTAGGTTCACACATGCTTACTATCCTGTCAGAAGATAAGCGCTATGGAAAAATTGTTTTGTTTAATCGTTCTTTCCAAGAAATTGAAAATGCTAAGATAGAACAGATAGTTGCCGATTATAATTCCATTAATCAATTTGCCATTCAACTTAAGGCTGATGAGTATTATTGTTGCTTGGGAACAACCATCAAAAAAGCAAAAACAAAAGAAGCATTTGAATATGTCGATTTGCATTTGCCTGTGACTATTGCAAAACTTGCATTGGAGAATAAAGTACCCAAAGTATTAGTTGTTTCTTCAATTGGTTCATCATCAAAAAGTAAAACCTTTTATTTAAACGTAAAAGGCAGAATGGAAGAGGAAATTGGCAAACTTGGAATTGAAAAATTGTACTTTTTCAAGCCTTCCATGCTTTTGGGAAAGAGGAACGAAAGTCGTTTGGGTGAAGCTGTTGGACAGGTAGTAATGAAATTATTTGGGTTTTTATTGTTTGGAAAAGTTAGAAAATACAAGGCAATTGAAGCCAAAATTGTAGCCAAAGCAATGGTATTTGTTGCCAATGGCAATTTTAGCAAGTCAGTTTTTGAATCTGATGAAATTCAGGAACTCGGAATTAAAGTAGAATAATTTAATCATGATAGATCCTCAAATTGTTAAAACAGCTGATGGTTCCGATACCATTTATTTACCAGAATTGGATGAAACCTATCATTCTATTTTTGGTGCTGTTCAAGAGGCAAATCATATTTTTATTGAGAATGGTTTAAAATTTATTAAAAAGAATTCAATTACAGTTCTTGAAATTGGTTTTGGAACTGGTCTAAATGCCTTGTTGACTGCCAAATATGCTATAGAAAATGACCTGAAAATTGAATTTATTACCATTGAAAAATTTCCTTTAGCCAATGAACTTCTTGTTCAATTAAGTTATGCAAATCATTCGAACCCGGATGAAATGTTATTTCGCAAAATCCATGATGCTGAATGGGAAAAACCAACTATCATCAATTCATATTTTAGTGTTCAAAAAATTAAGGGAGATATTCTAAACCCTGATTTTGAAATCAATAAAGAAATAGATATTATTTTTTTTGACGCTTTTGCACCTTCAAAACAAGGCGAAATTTGGGACGAAAAAGTGTTTAAATTGCTTTATCAATATTTGAACATGGATGGAATCCTGGTTACATACTCATCGGCAGGAATAGTAAAAAGGGCTCTTCGAACTTCAGGATTTAACGTAAAAAGGTTGATTGGCCCCCCAGGAAAGCACCATATTTTGCTGGCTTCGAAATTATAATTTTAGATGTCAAACTTAAATAGTTCAAGTTTTGGGAGCATTTAAAATAGAGTAAAAAGGAACTTAATTACTTAAAAAAGGGCTTTGTTGGATAGGATTTATTTATCAATTTTGAAAAATTGAAATACATATACAGAAAATAACCTTTTGATTAGTTAATAAAAAATATTTAGTTTAAATAACAGATAATTAACAAAATACGTAAATATCACAGAATATTGACCTTCCGTTATTCGAATCTGCTATTAAAAATACAAGATATTATTTATTGCTTCTTTTAAAACAGTGGTTATTATTACTATATTTATTAACGAGATAACTAAATATTTATGAGGAGGAAACACAATGTATAGTGCTGATACAGTATCAACGGATGTGTTAATAATAGGAGGAGGGCCATCCGGATTGGCCACTTCGATACACCTAGCTGACATACTAAAAAAGAAGGGCATAAACCGCCGAATTTTGCTTATTGAAAAAGGCAGTTCAATCGGAAGCCATATTATTTCAGGGGCAGTGATAAAAACCGATGTTTTTAAAGAATTATTGCCGGATGTGGACTTTAACGAAATTCCTTTTAATGCAAAAGTAACAAAAGACAATACAATTTTTCTGAGGGAAAAAGGTTCTATTTCTTTTCCATTCCATGTGCCTTATATGAACAATATTGGCAACTATACCGCTTCGTTGGGACAAGTTTGTAGATATTTGGCCAAAATAGCCGAACAAAAAGATGTTGAAATATACCCTGGATTTGCTGTTGACGAAATTCTTTATAGCGATGGAAAAGTAATTGGTGCCAAAACAAAAGATACAGGTATCGATCATCATGGCCATAAGCTTGATAACTTCCAGGAAGGAACCAGGATTGAAGCCAAAATTACCATCTTTGCTGAAGGAACCCGTGGCAGTTTGGCAAAAATGCTTATCAAAAAATATGATTTGGAGAATGGCAGGAACAAACAGATCTATTCCCTTGGTTGTAAAGAATTGTGGAGCGTTCCCGAAGGAAACATCAAACCAGGGCAAGTTATTCATACCATGGGATATCCACTGGACATGGATGAATTTGGTGGAGGATTTATTTATGGTTTAAACGACAATAAAGTTGCACTTGGATTGGTAATTGGGCTTGACTATAAAGATCCCTCATTTGATGCGCATGATGCTTTTCAGATATGGAAAACCAACCCGGTAATTTCAAAAATATTAAAAGGCGGCCGGATTATTGAATACGGTGCAAAAACCCTTCCTGAAGGTGGCTATTATGCCATTCCAAAATTATTTACAGATAATGCCATGATAGTTGGTGACAGTGCCGGATTTGTAACAATGCCAGCACTAAAAGGTGTTCATTTGGCAATTAAATCAGGAATGTTGGCTGCCCAGACTGCTGCTGATGCGCTTGAAAAAAACGATACTTCGGCAAGCTCTCTTCAACAATATGAAATGCTGGTTAAAAATAGCTTTATTTATAAGGAAATGTATCCCATGCGAAATGTAAGACAAGGTTTTGCAAAAGGATTAATTCCTGGTATTTTTCATTTTGCCACCCAAATCATTACAGGTGGCGCAGGTTTCTTTGGTAGACTCAGAACTCATTCCGACAGCGAAGCAACCCTCAAATTAAGCGAATTAAGAAAAAAACCATTTAAAGAAAGATTCAAAGGGAAATTGGAATTCGACAAAGTTCTTACTTTCGATAAAGTAACCGATGTTTATTATTCTAAAGTTAGCCATGATGAGCAACAAGTTGGGCATTTGCAAATTAACAATCAAACATCATTTGAAACTGTTAACATCAAATTGTATGGGGCTCCTTGTCAATTCTTCTGTTCTGCCGAAGTTTACGAGTTGCATAATAGCAAAACCGGGCACCAGGAACTTAGAATACATGCCGAAAACTGCTTGCATTGCAAAACATGCGATATTAAATCTCCAAGCGATGGAGTTACTTGGGTTGTTCCCAATGGCGGCAATGGACCGGAATATGAAAATATGTAATAACCAAAGAAATTTTTAAAAATGGCTCTAACAATAATAAGTTTAATTAAACAAGTGCCTCTTCCAAGCGAAATGAGAATGGGGGAAGACGGCTTGATGGATAGGACAAAAGCAAAATCGATTATTAACATAGATTGTCAATTTGGATTAGAAGCAGGTCTGCAATTAAAAAAGGAATACCCCGATGCAAAACTAATTGTATGTTCAATGGGCCCTCCATCTTTTGAAGCAGCGTTAAGAACCGCTATTTCTATGGGTTATGATGAAGCTTATCTCTTATCAGATAGAAAATTAGGAGGCAGCGATACTTTTGCAACCGGATTGGCAATTTCAACCATGCTAAAACATCTGGGTTTTACAAAAGATTCGAAAGAACCTTTTATTATTTTGGCAGGCCGACAAACAAGTGATGGCGATACAGCGCACGTTCCATCGCAGGTTGCTGAAAATTTGGGCATTCCTCAAGCAACATTTATCGAAACCTTAAAAGCCGATGGCGAAGGTAACGTAATTGCCAAAAGGATAATTGAGGGCGGTTATCAAATGATGAAATTGCCTATGCCTTGCACCATTTCTTTAACTCCAACTGGAACACCACCCCGCAAACCGTCATTAAGCGGTGCCATAAAAGCCAGAAATATTTCTATTACTACTTTTGGTATTGATGATATTGGACTTGGAACCGAAAAAATAGGGATCAATGGTTCACCAACCATCGTTTCTAAAGTGGTTAATATTGTAAGCGAAAGGGCTCCTATTACCATGTCGGAAGGACACAATGAAGCTGCACTGGTTGATAGCTTGATTAAAAATTTTAAGAAGGGCGGCAATGTTCTTGAGAAAAAAGAAAAAGTAGCTAAAAAAGAGAGTGATAGACCTGATTTTCCAGAAGTTGATTTGAGAAATGGATCAAGGGGAATTCTGACTTGGGCAGAGGTAACAAACGGCAAATTATCAAGGCCATCGCTTGAATTATTGACTCCTGCCCGAAATTTAGCCAACCAATTGGGAAATGACACCAAAGTAACAACGCTGATGATTGGAAAAGGTGTAAAATCTTTGGCGCAAACCCTTATCGAACATGGTTCTGACGAGGTGATTGTTGTAGAAGACGATAGGCTCGAAGAATATTTGGTGCTGCCATTTTCGAATATTTTTGCTCAAGTAATTAAAGAAAGAAAACCTGAAATTGCACTTTTTGCTGCAACCACTTCAGGACGTGAATTGGCTCCTAGAATTGGTGTTAAAACCGATAGCGGTGTAACAGCCGATTGCACCGGTCTTGAAATTGGTGAATATGTCGATAAAAAAGAAAAGTCAATCATTACGCCAATTCTCGAATCCAGAAGGCCAACTTATGGCGAAAGTAAATTGGCCACTATTTTAGGATTTGTTTTTCCTCAAATTTCAACTGCACGCGCAGGAACATTTGAAGTACCGCAAAGGGTTGAAGGCAGAACGGGCATTGTTTCCAGTTTTAATCCCATACTTGACGGAAAAGATTTTATTGTAGAAATCTTACAAACAGTTAGGGGCGAGGGTGGCTTGCAAAACCTTTTCGAGGCTGATATCATCGTTTCTGGAGGCCGAGGAACAACAAGCGATGGTTTGGGCTTGATTAAAAAGTTGGCCGAAGAACTTAACAACAAAGGCATCAATACCGAGTGGGCATGTAGCCGTCCGGTTGTTGATGAAGGTATTACGGAATATGCAAGGCAAGTTGGCCAAACTGGTAAAACAATCAGGCCAAAAGTATATATTGCAGTGGGTATTTCAGGAGCTATTCAACATATAGCTGGAATGAAGGAATCAGAAAAGATAATTGCAATCGATCATAACCCAAAAGCTTCCATTTTTAATAATGCCGATTTTGGTATTGTTGGTGAGTATCAGGATATTTTACCTGAATTGATTGAACGGGTAAAAAGCGGTTTTACTTTTGGTATTGAAGCTAAAAAGGCATAATGAATTAGACAAATTATTTTAAATGAAAAGGCAGTCTGTAAATTTTTATAGACTGCCTTTTTTTGATTGAAATTTTAAGTCGAATATTATTTCGAGATTATATTTAATTTTGTGTTAAAAACTATTTTATTCAATTTTAATATACTGGAAGTTGAATTTCATCTAAGTAATAAGTTAAATTATAAAAAATGGAAAAGATCAAACCACCCTATTCAAACAAAGAAGAAAAACTAAACGTCATCACGCACGGTTTTGGATTGCTCATGAGCATACCGGCCACTATTTTAATGATTGTTTACTCAAGTATGCAAGGAACAGCTTGGCATATTGTTAGTTCAAGTATTTACGGAAGCAGCCTCATTCTCCTTTATTTGGCTTCAACTTCTTATCATGTTTCAAAAGAATCAAAACTTAGGGAACGGTTAAATGTTTTTGACCATGCAGCAATTTATGTACTTATTGCAGGAACTTACACTCCTTTTCTATTGATAACCTTGCGTGGAACATGGGGATGGAGTTTGTTTGGTGTTGTTTGGGGCTTGGCCATTGTTGGTATCATCCTAAAAATCATGTTTGCAAAACGATACAAAGCCGTTTCGGCTCTTGCTTATGTATTGTTGGGTTGTATAATTGTTGTTGCCATTAAGCCGTTGATTGATAATATTGAAATAAACGGGCTTTGGTGGCTGTTTGCAGGAGGAATAAGTTATATTTTAGGAGCAGTTTTGTATGTATTCGAAAAAATTCCATACAACCACGCAGTTTTCCATGTTTTTGTGTTGGGGGGCAGTTTTGCCCATTGGATGGCTGTTTATTATTATGTATTGTAATCGTTTTACTATCAATAAAAATCCGAATACAAATTAATACTCATTTTCAGGTTATTAAATTTGTGTTCGGATTTTCTATTTATTCAATCTTTGTTCCTTAAACTTTTATCTTTTTCCTTTTGACTTTTATCTTTAAACTTTTGTCTTTTATCTTCTTTTATTCTTCCTCATCCTCCTCGTAATCCTCATCGGGCGAATCCATAAAATAATAATTCCCTTCGCCAACGGTTCGATTGAGAACACCAATAATTCTTGCAGTATTATCGTCAGGCCCCGAAATGAAGAATGGTTTATCGTCTTTCCCAAACTCTATTTCATCAATTCCATCGTCAATTAAATCAGGGTTTAAAAGAAATTCAGTTATGCCAAAATCCTTATGTGGCTTAAAACCAATTTCCTCCGCATAATCAATTCCACCATATATAATGTTGTGGGCCAAAGCAATATCGCAAGGTGGAAGTTTGCTGTCATAATGTTCAATAAATTTCTTTAACAGATCCTTGCTTTCAACCGAAGAAAGATTGAATTGATAAAAAGTATTTTTAAGCCCAAGGCAATAGATATCAACCAAAAACAATCCAACAATAAAATTTCCACTTGGCATTTTTTTGCTGATATAAATATTGGCCATACCACTTTCTTTCCAATTTTCATTGACATAACATTCATGAAATGGCAACATCCTGGCCTTTGTAGTGATATACTTTTGAGGTGATAATTGGTTTTTCATATCTATTTACTTTGTATTTGGTTTGAATCCTACTCATTTAATTGGTGCAAAAATAGAAAATATTAGTTCTACAAAAAAGGACTTTCCTTAATTGTCGAAATGTAGTGGACTTTGGGCGTTCTGCGACAAAACGTATACCTTCACGACCAAAGGGAGTAAATCCGTCGGCCGTGCTCCAAGTATTAGTAAATGCTCCGAAAAGGATATTTTTGTCTTGATTTTTGTTTCTTTTCATCAAGGAAAAGAAAAAAGAAAGATAGGACATTCAAAGACACAAAAAAAGCTTTATGACAAAGGAAAAATAGGTGATTATGTTTGGTCTATAAGTAAAAAAATTGATACATCAAAACTGTAGTTGTTATCTTAAAATATTCAACATATTACAATCATATACTTAATTTGTAAAAGTAGAATTCGGAACAAGTTTTATTTCTATCAGTCCAATCTATCTCGATAACCAATCGATTTCAAATAATTTTATCCACAAATGCCTAATACTATTCTCATATTTTGAATTAAAGATAAAAATATCCAAAAATCAATTTAACAAATAGATATTTTAAAACATATTTGAAAATTCAAAGATGTTAAACAATAAGCTATTAGATACTTCCAATCATTTTAGATATTCTTATTCCGTTACTAGACATGGAAAAATCATGTAATTTAATTAAAATTAAAGCTTAATTTTGACAGACTAAAACTTAGAGACAACGATACCAATTAAGTTCATTTATAATTAAGATATGAAACCAATCATTGCAGCCCAAGCAGGAACATTTGAATCAAGTGATATCATCATCTTGATTGAACCTTTGCCCGAAAATTCAGGACGAAAAATTGAAGTTGAAAGCCCTGTCATGTTTCAATATGGCGAAAGTATAAAAGCGGTGATTGACGATATGTTAAACCAGTTTCAAATAGCTGATGTTCATATTATAGCTAAAGATAAAGGAGCGCTGGAATTGGTTATTCGGGCAAGGCTTGAAACTGCTATTCATCGCTCATTGGGTAATTAGGGGAGTTTGTATTTTTAAATTAGAAATTGGAACTTGGAACTTTGTTGATTGAAGTTTGGAGTTTCCTACAATAAAATGTTACAATAAATTGACACAAAATGATAAAGAGCAATAAGAAAAGACGGACAATGCTTTATATCCCCGGAAATAATCCGGCCATGCTCCAGCAAGGTGGAACTTATGGTGCAGATAGCCTTTTGCTCGATCTGGAGGATGCCGTGGCTATGAATCAAAAAGATGCGGCTCGTTTCCTGGTCAGGAATATGATCAAGAACATAAATTATTACAATACGGAGGTTTGTGTTCGGATTAATCATCTTTCTACACCTTTTGGGATATTGGACTTGGAAGAAATTGTTCCTTTGCAGCCCGATGCAATCCGTTATCCAAAGGCCGAATCTGCCGACGAATTATTGGAATTGATAACCATTATCGAGCAAATAGAAAAAAAGCACAATCTTCCGCATGATAAAGTGGCCATTCATGCCATGATCGAAACTGCCATGGGCGTTCAAAATGTGTTTACCATTGCTGGTTGTTCGCCACGAATGGGTGCAATTACCATTGGTGGCCAGGATTTGACCGCCGATATGAACATCATATACACCCCTGACGGTGCAGGTATTGACTTTGCACGAAAAAGGATTGTTATGGCTGCCAAAGCCCACCGAATGGATGTAATTGATACCGTTTTTCCCGATGTAAATGATGAAGAAGGATTAAGAGCGGAAACAGAATATGCCAAAAAAATTGGTTTTACAGGCAAAGCTGTCATTAATCCACGTCAAATTGACATTATTCACGATGTTTTTGCCCCAACTGAAGAGGAAATACGAAAAGCTTATCGGATTGTAAAAGAGTTTCAGCAAAATACCGAAGCAGGGATTGGCGTATTCTCCATTGATGGAAAAATGATTGATGCCCCAGTTGTGGCTCGTGCCAGATATATTTTGGAACTGGCCAATGTGGTGGTTAAATAGAAATTTTGACAATTCTGATGATCTCACCAGAGCACAAAATTCAAGAATAATTGAGATATATAATTGATTTTTAGAACTTGGAGTAAGTATAAAAATCTTCAAATATTAAAAAAAATACTATGATTAATTCACTAGGTCGCGAAATACCTGATTTTGTTGAGGGAATTGGAAAATTGGAACCTTTCGGAGGTGCATGGACAAAATTAAGCAAAGGATGGATGGATGAACCAACTATTCCTGCTCCAAACAAAGCTACTTTGCCGCATAAAAATAAAATTTGCATTTCACTTGAAGATGCCATCAAAAAGGCCAATCCAAAAGATGGGATGACCATTACTTTTCATCACCATTTAAGAAACGGGGATATTATTATGGTTCAGACCATTAACATTCTTAACCAGATGGGAGTTAAAGATATTACTTTGGCAGCATCATCTTTAAATGAATGTCACGATCCCATTCTTCCCTTTTTACAAGATGGCACCATTACCAAAATATGGTCTTCGGGTATCCGAGGCAGATTGGGCAAGGCAATATCAACAGGAGCTTTGGATATTCCAGTTGTGATTCATTCTCACGGTGGAAGGGTTCGTGGCATACATACCGGTAAAATCCAACCGGATTTGGCAATTATTGTAGCCTCGGCTGCCGATTGCGAAGGAAATGCAACAGGCGCTAAAGGTAAATCTGCTTTTGGTTCGATTGGTTATGCAATAATCGATGCACGATATGCCAAACAAGTAATTGTGGTAACCGACAATTTGGTGCCTTATCCATGTATTCCGCTTTCGATTACCCAAAATTTTATCGATTTTGTAGTTGTCACCGATTCCATTGGTGATGCTTCTAAAATTGCCACAGGAACAACCCGTATCACAAAATCACCGATGGATTTGCGGATTGCAAAATTGGCAGCCGATGCCATTGAGCATTCTGGTTTTTTTGAACCCGGTTTTTCATTCCAAGTTGGTGCCGGTGGTGCTTCTTTGGCTGTGGCCAAATTTATCCGAGATAAAATGAAGGCAAAAAAAATAAACGGAAGTTTTATGCTTGGCGGTATCACTTCTTATTGCGTAGATATGCTTAACGAAGGATTGTTCGAAACCCTTTTTGATGTTCAATCCTTTGATGCCGCAGTGAGTAATTCAAGATTGACAAACAGGCACCACATCGAAATTCCGGCAGCCTTGTACGCAAATCCATTTAATTGTGGTTGTATGACAAACAAACTGGATATTGTAGTTTTGGGTGCGCTAGAAATAGATGTTGATTTCAACGTAAATGTAATTACAGGTTCTGATGGCTATATCCGTGGAGCATCAGGTGGGCATTCCGATACAGCTTCAGGTGCAAAACTTACAGTGGTTGTTTGTCCATCGTTTAGGGGTAGAATTCCGATTATAAAAAAGAAAGTTCATACGGTTGTTACCCCAGGCGAATCGGTACATATTTTGGTTACTGAGCGCGGTACTTGTGTAAATCCATTGCACAAGCATCTCGAGGAAAAATTGAAAAGTGCCGGTATTCATGTGGTTGATATCCATGATTTGGAAAAAGAAGTAGATAGCATTACCGGAATTCCAAAACCAATTCACTTTTTGGATAAAATTGTTGGACTGGTGGAATATCGTGATGGCACCATCATCGATGTAATCAGACAAGTAAAAGAATAGTGTTTTTTCCTAAATTAAACCTTTCGGGTTTTAAAACCCGAAAGGTTTTTCAAATATTAAACTGTTGACAGATATCCAAAAATTATTAAGTGCCCGCGAAGAACGCGATTCAATTAAAAAGCAGCTATTGGAATTAGGGACTATTTTAATAAGTCTGAATTTGAATATTCCAGGCATCCCAAAATCAAATCAACTTTTGACCAGTTTTTTTATAATTGTAAGGGATCAATTGAAAAACTGGCTGCTTGCAAACCGTATATTTATTGATGATTCCAAAGAAATCAATACCAATCATGCCGCTGGCGATTATTATATTGTACCTATAAAAAACAAGGATTTTAGTTCCGTACAAGTCAAACAGATAACCGAACAATTCGAAGAATCTCATCCATTGTGTAGGTTTATCGATGTTGATGTTGTTGGAGAATCAGGTGAGAATATTAGCTCCGGAAAATCAAAGATTTGTTTTTTTTGCCGGGAACATCCTGCTATAGAGTGCAGGCGTGCTGAAAGACATACCATTTTTGAAATCAGAAAATATCAGGAAGAGAAAATTGCTGAGTATCTTGAAAAAAACAGATTGGATGAAATTTGCAGAAAAGTGGCCAATATGGCATCTCAAGCTATCTACTACGAAATTTCATTAACTCCAAAACCCGGTTTGGTTGACAAAGATAGCAGTGGCGTACATACCGATATGGATTATCGCACTTTTATCGATTCTACGGTTATTATTTCATCCTATTTTGGGGAATTGGTTAATGCCGGATATCATTGTAAAACAGATAATTTACCAAATGCATTGCCTTTGATCCGTCAAATTGGCTTGCAGATGGAAAAAGAAATGTTTGAGCATACGAATGGCGTTAATACTCAGAAAGGCTTGATTTTTTTAATGGGTGTTTCATTGTTTGCCAGTGGTTTTATCTTGAAAAAGAATAATTCTTTCAATCAAACTATTTTCAGGGAAACTGTTCTGAAAATCTGTGAAAACATGGTTCAGGTTGAATTACAAAATGCCAATGATGTAGTAAAATCGCATGGTGAGCAGTGTTTTAATCAATTTAAAGTAGCAGGAATTAGGTGGGAAGCTGAGAATGGTTTTCCTTCGGTTTTTGAACATGCTTTGCCAATCATATTGGATAAAAATAGCACCGATGGCAATTCATTGATTTTGACATTGTTATCAATCATGTCGCAACTCGACGATACCAATGTTTTATATCGTTCCAACAGCAATACCCTCAATCTGCTTAAAGAAAAGTGCAAAATGGTTCTTGATAATTATTCGTTTGATAAATACCGGGAAATATTGGAATTTTGTAAAGCAGAAAAGATTTCACCCGGTGGCTCGGCGGATTTGTTGAGCATTACGGTTTTTATTTATTTAATGATAAAGAATTTTCCATAAATGACATTTGAAGATACCGATTTTAGGCTCGAAATATTGGATTTGGAAAATCCCTATGATGTAAAACTGGTCAGTCATTTTTTACAACAATTGGGATTTGATTTTGATCAAAATGATGTTGAATGCACCATTATTTTGTACACTTTAAAAGGTGAGATAATTGGTTCCGGTTCGCACAAAGGGAAGATTCTGAAATATGTGGCTGTTGCTCCCCAATATCGCGATTCAACAGCTTTTGCACTCATAGTTACCCAGTTGACTGAAAAATTAATACGAAAATATAAGCATACTTTTGTTTTTACACGCCCTTCGAGTTCTGTTTATTTTCGATGCCTCGGTTTTACAGAAATAGCAGTGGCTGAACCACTTTTTTGCGTGTTGGAGTATGGTTTTGATTCAATTTTGAATTTTCAAGATTACCTTCGATCGTTGAAACATGAAACCAAAACTGAAAGGATTGCTTCCATTGTGGTAAATTGCAATCCTTTTACAACTGGGCATAAATTTTTAATCGAAAAAGCCGCATCTGAAAATGAGTTGGTGTATCTATTTGTGGTTGAAGAAGATCGCTCGGCTTTTCCATTTGCTGTTCGATGGGAATTGATACAAAAAGGAATTAGCCATCTGCCAAATGTGGTAATGGTAAAAGGTGGCGAATATATTGTTTCCGGTACTATTTTTCCTGCTTATTTTTTGAAAAACGAATCTGTGAGCCAAATTATGGAAAAACAAGCTGAATTGGACGTCAATGTTTTTGCCAATTATATTGTTCCTGTTTTAAATATCAAGCGGCGATATATTGGTACCGAAAATTATTGTAAAACCACCGAAGCTTATAATCAAGCCATGCATCGGATTTTACCTTCACACGGGCTCGAAGTTGTAGAGGTGTTGCGCAAAACATCTTCCGTTAAAAATGGTTCCGAACCCAATTATATTAGTGCGTCTAAAGTTAGGGAAGCCATACGGAACGATTCACTTGATAAGATCCTAGAGTTTTTGCCCGATTCTACAAAAAACTTTTTGCTTTCGGACGAATCACTTGAAATACGGAATAAAATTAAATCCAGTTCCGAAAGGCATTAAACAGATATAAAAATACTTGATAATTATTTTATTGAAGCATGGATTCTTTGGGGTTTTAGAAGCTTTTTAATTAATGAACAATTACTAAAGTCAAATCTTTGATTCTTCATGATATGAACTATTATATTTCAAACATAATAGTTCAAAATCTGTGATAATCTCTGATATCAGTGTCTTCCGTGTTCCAATTTGAAAACATCGAAGTTGTTCATAACTAATGCAGGTTAAAATCATCAACCAGTTATTAGCTTCTATTTTCAAAATTAATTCATAAATTAGAGAACTATTTTTCCTTTCATTTCGATGAACCTAAATCAAAAAGAATGAAAACCCTAAAAGTCCTCTTTATTCTCATTATTATCATAGCTGCAATTGTTTTTGGATATTTTAGATTAATCGAATATCAAAAAGAAACGATAAAAAAACTCGAAGATAAAATTGCACTTTTAAAGGAAGAACACATTCCCATCCGTTTTAAAATTATAGAAAAAACAAGTGACTCCATAAGTCTTGTGGTTAAATTCTATAATGCAGATAATGAGGAAATTAATAAACTAGAAACCAAGCTTGCCGGGCAGGAATTGTCTTTCGATTTTTACGTTGTTCCCGTAAAAGACAGGTATGTGGCTTTTCCATCTAAATTGTTTACGAATAGGATAGCTGCTGTTGATGGTATTCCATTTTATGCTTTGTACGACATAGAAGGATTTCCACAGGTTTTTGAAACAAAAAACATCGATTTGGATTTAAAAAAAGGATTGCAGGATTTGTTTCAACAAATTAAAACAGGTCAGGTTGATTCAATCGAACATTCCTTTGGAAATATGGTACACGATATTAAAGATTTGAAATCTTTTATGCCCGATATGGTTTATTCAATCGTTTGCCATACCAAAGGTGGGATTGAAATTGTGGAAGAATAGTTTTTGATTGATGATTGATGATTTTCAAATAGCGGTTGCTGAGCGCAGTCGAAGCACTAATTTCTAATAATATGAACGAAACTCTAGAATTCCTTGATAAATTAAACTGGGTTTTAAAGCCTATCAGCAGCTTGGTTATTTTCTTGTTTACTACAGGCACAGGTAACATGGTTTTGGTGACCGGGTTTCTGGCAATTATTGGTCTTTCGGCATATAATGCTTTAAAGGAGAGGAATTTGGCTTATAAAGCTGCAAAAGTTGATGGGGCTGCTTATGTTCCTTTTTCCGAAACCATTTACCTGGTAGGTAGGGTAGTGGCCAAAATGTTTTTACGGGTAATCACCAATTTGCCTGTATTTTTGGCAGTTTTTGTTTTTTTGATGATGGTGGTGGGCATTTCAAAAGGAATTGATTCCATGGGTGAGTTTGTTGAAAATCAACAAAGAATTAAGGAATTGCAGAGTATACTAAAACAATTGGATCAAAGATACAAGGTTGCCGAAGTAGAAGTGACTGGATACAATGCCATAACAGATGAAACAGATCTGGTTATTCGATTTTACGATTATGCACATCAGGGTTTTTCAAATGCAAACCAGACTCTTACAATCCAGGGCACTGATATTTATTTTGATGCCATTGTTCTCAATTTTGAATATAGCGAAATAGCCACAGGAAACGCCAAAAACCTTGTTTTGCCCTATCGTGTTTTCAGCGAAAAAGTACCTCAGGAAAAAGGTATTCCATTAAAATTAATGGATAAAAATGGAATACCTTTGATTTTTAAAAGGGACGAAACTGATATTTATGGGATGGGACGAATCAAATACTCTCAACGTGTAAAAGAAATTTTGAGCTATATTACCGATAAAGAAAAAGCAAGAATGGCTGGTATCCGAAGCATTTTTGGAAACGCAGTACACAAAAATTTACATCCTGGAAATATAATCAATATCTGGGTAGAACAAACCGGTGGCCTGGTAATCAAAGATGCAATTGCTTTTTAATAAGGATTTTTCACTTTTATCTTGAAACTTTTATCTTTTGTCTTAAACTTTCATTATGAAATCATACCGCAAAGAACTCTGGTTCGACATCAAACAACGTCGAGAATTTATCAATATTACGCCCAATATTAACCAATGCCTTACAGAAAGTGGCATCAAAGAAGGACTTGCACTGGTAAATGCCATGCATATTACTTCTAGCGTTTTTATTAACGACGATGAGTCCGGTCTGCACCACGATTTTGAGCTCTGGCTCGAAACGCTGGCACCCGAAAAACCGTATTCACAATACAAGCACAATAGCTATGAAGACAATGCCGACGCCCATTTAAAACGTACCATTATGGGGCGCGAAGTTGTGGTGGCCATAACCAATGGCAAGCTTGATTTTGGTCCATGGGAACAAATATTTTATGGCGAGTTCGACGGTAAAAGAAGAAAAAGGGTTTTGGTTAAAATAATTGGGGAGTGAGTTATCAGGTTTAATAAATAGTCTGAAAGCGAGCTTTTTTAAGTAATCGAAACTTGGATTTTAGAACTTGGAAACTGGAACTTTAACTTCGACAATAGGAATGCATTGCATTTAAAATCATACTTTTGCCTTTGGTTTTTTTACTTTTATCTTTTGTCTTGTACCATTTTCTCCAACAACTTAATAATATAATCCCTTTGTTCAAGCGCAGCAAAATGGAAAAAGAACCATTTTTTGTCGCTTCCCAGCACATATTTTTGATTTTCTTCTTTAATAGTTTTAAAAAGCTTGGAACGTTCAACCGTTAATAATGCTTCGTTGCGCCATTGTTCTTCATCATAATAAAATCCAATTTCAGGGAAAACCTGCTGGAATTTATTCATTTTTACTTCTAATGATTCTGCTTCAACACTTAGACATTCAAATAGTTTGGATTTGACTTCAGACCAAATATCTTCCTTCCGCATTCCCTTTAAAATATTGAAAATATGCTCCGCTGCATCTATAAACAATAATGTGTTGTCCCTTTCATATGTTTTGCCATCAGATTCTTTAACATAACGCCATTTTAAATGGGATTGATCCGGAAAAGATGATGCTTCAGCATGGCCAATATCAAGTAATGAATTGTATTCTACTTGTACTAAGAAGGGAATTTTTTTCCATTCACCATTTACAAAGGTTGATATATCCCTAATATCATTATCAATAGAATTATGTCTGCCGGAGAAATTTTGATGTGCCCAGCTATCAGCATAAGTGTGTAATGAAATTCCAAGCCGAACAAGATTCATAATGCGCTGCTCTCCTGTACTTTTACTAAGTTCTGCAATTGCCTTAGTTACAAGTTTTCGAGACAAACTGCAATTTTGAACCACTTTCAAATCAGTAGAAGTTTCCAATTCAGGTAAGAAATGAAATGGGATGTAAATTTTATTTTGAACATTTTCCTGAAAATCTGTCACAAATTGTAGACCTTTGTGGGCTGTACAAATTGGATCGAAAGTCTTCTCTGTAAATCGTCTCGAAAGGAATTCTAAATGACCATCGACATTCATTTTTTCGTGATCTACTGCATCATCAATATATTGAGCAGCATATGCAATAATTTGGGCATCTTCGGCCGTAAAACCTGCTTTTTCAGCAATTACCCTGGTTGTACAATAATGGAAATCAATTTGCACTCTTTATATAATTAAGTTAATGGACGAACTTTATTTTTATATTCTAATAAAATTTGTTTATTCAAATTTAATCAAAAGAATACCTCGAGGCTCTGCCTCGGGGATGATTTATTTAAATCACCAAGGTATTTCTTTTTTTAAACATATGGTTAAAAAAGACGAGTTTCTTATCCGTTTTTATGAATAAAAATTATCTTTGCTGGACTAAACTAAAAAATAATAAGAATTATGGCTGGTAATATTACATTTTCAATGATTAAACCGAATTCTGTTAAAAGTGGCCACATTGGCCATATTTTGGCTCATATTTCGGATGCAGGTTTTCGGATTGTTGCACTAAAAATGACAAGATTGAGTCTTACTCAAGCCCGTGCTTTTTATGGTGTACATAAGGATAGGTCTTTTTTCAACGAACTAGTAGAATTTATGTGTTCAGGACCTGTGGTCGCTTTTGTAATCGAAAAAGATAATGCAGTAGAAGAATATCGTAAATTGATTGGAGCTACCAATCCTGCAAATGCCGCAGATGGAACAATTAGAAAATTGTACGGTGTTGATACCCAAATGAATGCTGTGCATGGTTCAGATAGTGATGAAAATGCATTAATCGAGTCCAATTTCTTTTTCTCTATGAGGGATCGTTTTAGTCCAGAAGGTATTGAGCTATTATTTTAAATTGGTATATAAAGATTACTTGATTTAACTTTCAATGTTTAATCCGGGTACTCCCCGGATTTTTTTATTTTACTAATTCATGGATATATATGCCAAAATTTCCAATTTCTATTATCAAAACTCAAAATTCGAATTAAAAAATTGGAGTGGGACCCCATCCTTTTTCATCCAAAATATAAACTTCTTTGTAGCCAATTTTTTGCAACAATGTCCTTGCTTCTGGCAAATAGGCCATCACATCATTTGGATTGTGGGTATCTGCGCTCAGACAAAGTGGAATATTCAGTTCTTTACACCTGCCAAGAATAAAATTGGCTGGGTAAAATTCGTTATCCAGCTTTTTTAGCACACCTCTGGTATTTACTTCTAAGATAGAGCTTGTTTTGGATATTTTTTCAAGTGCTTCAAAAACAATTTCTTTATACCAATCATCCGATTGATCAAAAAAGGCCTGGTTCGCATTGTATTTTTTTATTAGATCGAAATGGGCAATGA
The DNA here is from genome assembly GCA_025361565.1 of Bacteroidota bacterium. Classification (GTDB taxonomy): domain Bacteria; phylum Bacteroidota; class Bacteroidia; order Bacteroidales; family NBLH01; genus NBLH01. The sequence continues at coordinate 130,821 of JANYKN010000144.1, forward strand.
GATCAGGTCTTAAAGTTTCAGCCATATCTGTAACTTGCTGAAAATAAAATGCGACCAATTTTTTTATATCGTTATCGAATAATTCCTCCAACCCTTTTTTAAACCATTTGGCGCTTCTGTCAAAATCCCAAACATGGCCATTTTCAAAAAAACCAAGAAAATGAACAGCTCCAATTGTATAATCCAAATTATATTTTTTGTATTGATCCAATCCAATCCAATCTTTCACATAATCAAGTTCAAGACTTAGATATAATTTAATTGAACCAAGATATTTCTCTTTTAATCTTTTAATTTCCAGCAGATAATTCCGTAAGTTTTCAAATTTCATATTCCAGCCCGATTCAAAAGGTAAAGGTGAATGGCATGAAAAACCATATGCATACATGCCTTTTTCGATGGCTGATTGAATATAAAGTTCTGGTTCACCTTTGCCATCGCTAAATTTCGTATGGCTGTGATAATTGGTCCATTTCATTTTATATGAATTACTATTTCTATTCTGTTTATAATATTTATCATCTGAATTTCATTAAATATTCAATCGATTAATAGTTGAATATAATTGTCAAATTTTAATTTTTTATTTTTTGAAAGCATCTTGAATCTAAGATTGAAGCTTTTATTGTTTTTCAATTTCTTAATGAATAATTTTTACTCAAATGAATAAATTTTGAATTTTTCATTCAAAAGTGATGTAAATATAACAAAATTAACATTTTTTAATAGACTTTAATTTGATATTTGTAATGTATTGTTGTACATTTGTAAGACCTCAATAATGCATCTATTATTAGGTTTAGAATTCTAGATGTTTTTTTCATAATAAGGTTTAGGTTAATGATTGGGCGGATTGGTTACCCGCCCATTTTTTTATGGAGATATCCAACTGTAATTCCTCTTTCTATTATATCTAATTTATTCATCCACAATCATATACTTAAATTTTTTCATTATTAAGATGAGATAATTAAAAATTTAGTTGTATAACTAATAATTTAGTTGTATATTTGTTTCATGAACGAACTTACAAGAGCCGAAGAACAAGTTATGCAAATTCTCTGGAAAATAGAAAGAGGGTTTGTGAAAGATGTGGTTGAACAATTAAACAACCCAAAACCTGCGTATAATACCATTTCAACCATTATTAGAATATTGGAAAGGAAAGGTTTTGTTGATCACAAGGCCTATGGGAAAACCCATGAATACTTTCCAATTGTTTCGAAAAATGACTATACAAAATCTTTTTTTGGTAGTTTTTTGGATAAGTATTTCAGCAATTCCTTTCAGCAGCTGGTTTCGTTTTTTTCAAATGAAAGCGATATGAGCCTCGAAGAAATGGAAAAAATACGTATACTTTTAGAAAAGGAGATTAAGAACAAAAAGGCAGAATAAAATGGAATCATATCGCGAAATATTATTGGAATCTTCATTGATTCTAGTGGTTTTTTATTTGGGTTATGTATTATTTTTTAGTCACGAAACCACTTTTCGCCAAAACCGAATTTTTCTTTTAACAGGTATAATGTTTAGTATTTTATTGCCTTTTATTCAATTTCCCATACCTGTTGATTATCAAATTAATGCCTTTATTAAATTGAAAGCAGTTGAAGTTCTTGGTTCAGGCAAACAAATTCTTGTAGAACGTTCATATTTTTCTCTGAGTAGCATTTTTATCATTATTTATTTGATAGGAGTACTTCTTTTAACAATTAGATTTTCATATCACTTATGTATAATTTTGAAATTTTGGAAGAATTCGACAACAATAAAGAACAATTATGGAAAGATTGTTTATACAGGTAAACGGCATCCTGTATTTTCATTCATGAATTGTATTTTTGTTGATTCTAAAACTGAGACTTCCAACGAATTGAATGTTATTCTTGAACACGAAAGGGTGCATATTGTTCAATTGCATTCATTCGATCTTTTCTTGTTAGAGCTACTTGTAATCGTTCAGTGGTTTAATCCAATAGCTTGGCTGTATCGAAAAATAATCAAGCAAAATCACGAATACCTTGCTGATCAGGGTGTTATAAAATGCGGTTTTTCGGTTGATACTTACCAGCATGTTCTGTTAAGTAACTATTCAGAAAATGGTTTTGGATTTGCCAATAGCTTTAATAATTATTTAACTTTTAAAAGATTAATCATGATGAAAAAAATAGATTCAAATAGGTTATCTGTTTTTAAACTGATAATTACAGTCCCAATTATTTTATTGGCCATTTATTTTGTTTCTTGTTCCAAAGAGCAAGATTCAAAGGTAGTTAAAGGCGCAGAAAATCAAAATGAAAGTGTTTTGCTGCCACCACCTCCGCCACCACCGCCCCCAGTTCCTTCAACAGAGCAGGATATAAAATCTTCTAATATGGGTGTAGCCGAAAATGGAGTTTATGAAGTATTTGCAATCAAGGATAAACCTGAATTTCCAGGTGGAGACAAAGCTTTGATAAATTATATCGCTGAAAAAACAATTTATCCAAAAGAAGCAAAGGAAAAAGGAATCGAAGGTACAATTTATGTAAAGTTTATTGTTAAGAAAGATGGAAGAATTCAAGTTTCTGAAATTGTAAAAAGACCAAACACAATTAATGATCCAACCTTAGAAAGTGAAGCGATAAGGGTTGTAGGTTCATTGCCAAGTTGGAAACCTGGAACTTTAAAGGGACAAGCTGTTGATGTTTATTACTTAATTCCAATTAAATTTAAACTCAGTAATAAATAGACCAAATTAGCTTACAGGACTTTATCCTGTGAGCTAATTTATTGAAAGTAACTTCGGCTTGCTTTCATAAATAATTAAACTTCATTGTATTTCACTCTCTTTTTGCTTCATATTAAAATCCCAATTCATATGAAAATCCGATTGATTATTTTACTCGCTCTGTTGCTGAATCTGTCGTACGCCTATTCTCAGGAAACAAATGAGACCATCGAAATTTCTGAAATTGAAGAAAACGGCGATTACCAAACAGCATTATCAAAGACAAAAGAATTGCTCGAAAAGGATAGCTTGAACGAAAATTTATGGGTTGAAACTGCTCGATTGTATCGTTTAAATCAGCAATATAAGCAAGCGATTAGTGCCTACGAGAAAGCATTGAAAATAAATCCATCAAACAAAAAACTCCTGCTTTCTTTAGCTAAAACCTACAAATTAGCAGGCAGTAAAGATGGCTCATTTAGCCTTTACAAAGAATTTTTACAATTTGAGCCAAACAACATTATGGCATTGAGTGATTTGGCACAAATATACAGTTCAATTAGTCTACCTGATAGTGCTGCCGAAACTTATAAAAAGCTCCATTTACTGGATACCTTAAATGTTGAATACTTTCAGAAATGGGCAAGTAACCAATGGTTTTCAGGAGATTATAAAGACGCATTTAAAAATTATAAAAAAGCCTACAAGATTGATTCAACCTATTTGCCCATTGTTTTTGATTTAGCCAGGATTTATATCAACAATAAAATGCAAGACTCAGCAATTGCTATTTTGGAAATGAATGTCAGACATTCGCCACAAGAGAGCCGCTTATATGCAGATTTGGGAAATGCCAACTTTTCTAAAGGTGATTATATATTGGCTATTCCAGGTTACGAAAAAGCAATTAAATTAGGCTTTAGGGGTATTGATGCCTATAAAAGATTGGGAATTAGTTATTTTTCAATGGGGGAATTCGAAAAAGCACAGCAAATATTCGAATCTTTACTTTTAAGAGATTCTACCGATTTTAAAATTTATATGTACTTAGGCAATATATACAACAATAATGTTCAGCCTGCAAAAGCCATAGCTTTTTTCAATAAGGCTATTGATTTATTAACGCCTGATCCAATGGTAATTACTGCAATATATTCAGGTTTGGTTGAAAGTTATCGGGCCAATGGCGATTATTCAGAGCAAATCAATACAATAATAAAACGGAACGAAAATACGCCTGCTCAGTTCAGTTCACCGCAATATCTATTTGAAATTGCCCAAGTTTATGAATTGGATCTTAAAAACAAAAAAAAGGCTGTCAAATATTATCAGGATTATTATAATGCAATTAAGGATTTATCATTTTACAGCAAAGAGAACAAAGAAATCATCATGTCAAAAATCAATAAACTTAAGCAAAATTGAATCTCAATCCGAGAAGTTCCCTTTTGTTAAATGCGGATTTTTAAGTTTTCCCAATATTCAGGGTTCGAAATCAAAAAATTAGCATTACTATTTTGAGAGCTTACACAAGAATCATTCTTTAAAAATTGAAATAAAGCACACTTTTATCTGATTGAAAAATGTGCCTATAAATCAATGATTGATAAGTTTATTGAACATTGGTAATTTCAATGTCAAAAACAAGTGTAGTATAACCAGGAATAGTACCGCTACCATATGAACCATAACCCAAAGAACTTGGAATAATCAGAGTTGCTTTTCCTCCGTCTCTCATGTATGTAACTCCTTCGTCCCATCCAGGAATTACCATACCATATCCAACCCGGAAACTAAATGGAGTACCGTTTGAAGCATCGAAAACAGTACCATCTAAAAATCTGCCTTCATAATTCACAGTTATCATTCTTCCATAGCTGGCTTTTTCTCCTGTTAGTGGTCCAGGAAGGGTTTCAATATAATAAAGACCGGTGTATGATGGCACCGTTGTAATGTTATTATCTGAAATATATTTTTGCAGCGTAGCCTGTTCTTTATCATATTTTTGCTGTGCAGTTTCTTGTTTATTGCAAGCATTAAATACTAGCATTATAAATGCAGCAATTATTGTTAATTTGCTTAATTTTAATACATTCCTCATATTTTTCATTGGTTAATTTTTAAAATTCTACATCATTGATTTATAAAACGATTTTATTTCTATGTTATTTTTTAATATTAGAATGAACTTGCATTCAGATTGTTTAGATAATACATACTATATCCAAATAACTATAAATTTATTTCTATTAATTTGTACCTAATAATTCTACTTCAAAAATCAGAGTAGAGTAAGGTGGTATGATGGAACCATATCCCTTTTTTCCATAGGCAAGATATGATGGAATAATTAATTTGGCCCTTCCTCCATATTGCATATAAGAAAATCCTTCTTCCCAGCCTTGTATTACATCACCTTTACCAAGCACAAAAGTATATGCTTCTTTCCTATCATAGCTCGAATCAAATACGCTTCCATCCATTAACATACCTTTGTAATTGACTTTTAGCTTATCACCTATTTTCACCTTTCTTCCATTTCCTTTTTTAAGATCAATAAAAAATAGTCCAGATAATTTTGGTTCTATTGTAATATTGTTCTCTGTAACATATTGATTTATAAATGTTTCTTCTTGTTCCTTCATTTTTTTGGCCATTAATTGCCTTTCTTCGTCAATTTCTTTTTTGTCAAGTTTTTTTAAAATGGTTATTTCAAAAATCAATTCAGATCCCTTTTTTACACCTTGTGGAAGATTCTTATGCATGGTTTTATTGAAAAATGAATCTGCCGGGATTATAAATTTGGCGCAGCTGCCTGGCGATAACAATTTCAAAGCATCTTCAAAACTTCCTCCTTTATGAGAGGTTTTATCTATTTGCATTCTGAATGGAACCCCAAGTTCCTCTGAATTAAACAACACCGAATCAGAAGGACTTGAATATTTCAGTTTTAATTCAACAATATCACCAGTTATTAATTGTGTGGAACTTAAAGATTTGTTTAATAATTTGTATCTCAAGCCATTATCAGCTGTTTTGTAATCTGCATACTTACCTTTAGAACATGCCGAAATAGAAATCAGAACGAGTAGAAAAGCTATAATTTGAGAAATTTTCACTTTATCATTTGTTACGTAAGGTCAATAAGATTCTTTTTCATTTGGGAAGTCAAGATTTTTTACATCCTGTATATAATTTTGAACCGCTCCTTTTATTTCTCCAGCCAAATTATGGTATCTCCTTAAAAAGCGCGGTGAAAATTCTTGTGTAATGCCGAGCATATCATGGATGACTAAAACCTGACCATCCACATCAGGTCCAGCTCCAATACCAATTATAGGGGTATAAAGCTCAGCGGCAACTTGGGCTGCAAGTTTTGCTGGTATTTTTTCTAATACAATTCCAAAACAGCCACTTTCTTCAAGTAAATGGGCATCTTCGATTAGTTTTTTCGCTTCCAGTTCTTCTTTTGCTCTAACAACATATGTCCCAAACTTATGGATTGATTGTGGAGTCAACCCCAAATGACCCATTACTGGTATTCCTGCACTTAATATTCTTTCAATCGATTCTTTGATTTCTTTTCCACCTTCCATTTTAACAGCATGAGCACCTGTTTCTTTCATAATCCTGATTGCAGAAGATAATGCCAACATAGAGTTGCCCTGGTATGAACCAAAAGGCAGGTCAACAACAATTAATGCACGTTTAACAGCCCTGACTACTGAACAGGCATGATAAATCATTTCATCCAACGTGATTGGTAAGGTAGAATCATGGCCCGCCATTACATTTGATGCTGAGTCACCTACCAATATTACATCAATACCTGCCTGATCAATTATTTTTGCCATTGAATAATCGTAGGCAGTCAGCATAGATATCTTTTCATGTCTTAGCTTCATTTCGTGAAGGACATGGGTTGTTACTTTTTTTACATTCAGATGTACGGACATTGTTAAAGGCTATTGGTTATAATTTCAATGCAAAGTTATATTAATCGTTCTAAATGCAAAAATGCAATGAAATATTATAAATAATGATTTGCGATTTTGGCTAATTTCTTATCGTTATAATTTTATTCCTGTCTTTTTGACATAAAGTATGACAAAATCAGAACACTTTGTAGATAGATATCGGTCAATCTTGCTTGTAATTGTATTTCCAATGGGCTGGCATAATGATTGACAAACGTAGAATGTATAAAAATGAAATGCATAAAAATTATTAAATTATATTCAAAATGGGAAAAATAATCGGAATTGATTTAGGAACAACAAATTCATGTGTTTCTGTTATGGAAGGCAATGAACCAGTTGTAATTCCAAACAGCGAAGGAAAAAGAACAACCCCTTCGATAGTTGCTTTTATTGATGGTGGCGAACGTAAAGTAGGTGATCCTGCCAAACGTCAGGCTATTACAAATGCTGAAAAAACAATATTTTCGATAAAAAGGTTCATGGGCGAAACATTTGATAGGGTTCAAATGGAAGTAGGAAGGGTGCCTTATAAAGTAATCAAAGGTAAGAACAATACTCCAAGGGTATTAATTGATGGAAGGGAATATTCTCCTCAGGAAATTTCAGCAATGGTTCTTCAGAAAATGAAGAAAACAGCAGAAGATTATCTTGGACACGAAGTTAAAGAAGCAGTTATTACTGTTCCTGCTTATTTTTCCGATTCTCAAAGACAAGCTACCAAAGAAGCTGGAGAAATTGCCGGGCTTGAAGTAAGAAGGATTATTAATGAACCAACTGCCGCATCTCTTGCATATGGACTTGACAAAAAAGGGAAGGATATTACAGTTGCTGTATTTGACCTTGGTGGAGGAACTTTCGATATTTCAATTCTTGAGCTTGGTGACGGTGTTTTTGAAGTGAAATCAACCAATGGTGATACCCATTTGGGTGGTGATGATTTTGACCAGGTAATTATGGATTGGCTGGCCGAATCGTTTAAAGAAGAACATTCTATTGACCTGCGAAAAGACCCAATGGCTCTTCAACGTTTGAAAGAAGCTGCTGAAAAAGCCAAGATTGAATTATCTAGTACTACCAGTACTGAGATTAATTTACCTTATATTATGCCGGTAGATGGAATTCCAAAACATTTGGTTAAAACTTTATCTCGTGCTAAATTTGAACAATTGGCGGATTCTTTGATTCAAAGAGTAATTGGCCCTTGTAAATTGGCATTGAAAGATTCTGGATTAAGTATGTCCGATATTAGTGAAGTTATTCTAGTTGGTGGTTCTACAAGGATTCCAGCAATTCAGGATAAAGTAAAAGAGTTTTTTGGGAAGGAACCTTCAAAAGGCGTAAATCCAGATGAAGTAGTTGCAATTGGAGCTGCTATTCAAGGTGGAGTTTTAACAGGTGAAGTGAACGATGTTCTTTTGTTGGATGTTACTCCATTGTCTTTAGGTATTGAAACCATGGGTGGCGTAATGACCAGATTGATTGAGTCTAACACAACTATTCCTACTAAAAAATCAGAAACATTTACTACAGCAGTTGATAACCAGCCTTCGGTTGAAATACATGTTTTACAAGGCGAAAGACCTTTGGCTAAGGACAATAAGACAATTGGTCGTTTCCATCTAGATAGTATTCCACCTGCACCTCGTGGTATCCCTCAAGTTGAAGTAACTTTTGACATTGATGCCAATGGTATTTTAAATGTATCGGCAAAAGATAGGGGCACAGGCAAAGAGCAAAGTATCCGTATTGAAGCATCTTCCGGTCTGACAGATGCTGAAATTGAAAAAATGAAAAATGAGGCTAAAGTTAATGCTGAAGCTGACAGAATTGAAAAAGAGCGTATCGATAAACTCAATCATGCCGATAGTTTAATTTTCCAAACTGAAAAACAATTAAAGGAATTTGGGGATAAACTTCCTTCAGATAAAAAGGGACCTATTGAAGCAGCTCTTGCTAAACTGAAAGATGCTCATAAGGCACAGGATTTAAAAGGTATTGATGCTGCAACAGTAGAACTAAATACAGTTTTTCAAGCTGCATCGCAGGAAATGTATAATGCTCAATCGCAACAGCAGCAGCAAACTGAAAACACATCAGGTGGTTCACAACAAAGTGGTGGCCAGAAATCGGGTGGTGATGAAGTTACTGATGTTGATTTCGAAGAAGTTAAATAATTTCAATATTTAAAATACGAAAGGCTATTCAAGATTTTGGATAGCCTTTTTTATTAGGATTCATTAATATAGCGTTTGGCAAAATTATATTCTTGTTAGTTTTTAGAATAAATATTTAATATGACTGTCAATTTGTCAAGTACATTTTGTTTAAAAAGATTGAATTGTTTTTAATTCAGATCTCATAACATCAAGTGCAAAATCGACTTAAAAAGTTTTAATATATTTGCAGCTAAATAATTAAAAAATGGAACAAATTCTTTTTTATATCATTATCGCAATTATTACTGTTGAATATTTGGTTTCAAGAATTCTTGATTCTTTAAATTCAAGTTGGAGAACAAAAGATTTACCTGATGTTCTTCAAAATATTTATAAACCTGAAGAATACGAAAAGTCTCAGAAATATGGAAAGGTAAACAGCCGCTTTTCTTTAATTTCAGGTAGTTTTCAAGTGTTTTTGGTATTGGGTATGCTTTTATTTGGCGGATTTGGTTATATCGATAATTTAGTACATCAGTTTGCTGATAATCAAATTTTTGCATCGCTTATATTTTTCGGAATTATATTTATTGTATCTGATATTTTAGGATTGCCATTTTCAATTTATTCCACTTTTGTTATCGAAGAAAGATTTGGATTTAATAAAACTACTAAAAAAACTTTTGTATTGGATAAACTAAAAGGTTACCTATTGGCAGCTATAATTGGTGGCGGATTAATGACATTAATTATTTGGTTTTATTACCAAACCACCACTATGTTCTGGATATATGCATGGCTGGCATTAAGTTCTTTTTCAATTTTCATGGTCATGTTCTACTCCAACCTTATAGTTCCATTGTTTAATAAGCAAACACCGCTTGAGGATGGAGTCCTAAGAGATGCAATACAGGAGTTTTCGCAAAAAGCAGGTTTTAAACTCGATAATATATTTGTAATTGATGGTTCAAAAAGATCTTCAAAGGCTAATGCTTATTTTACCGGACTTGGTTCAAAAAAGCGGATAGTACTTTATGATACACTCATAAAAGATCTGCAAACCAATGAGATAGTTGCAGTTTTAGCGCATGAAATTGGTCATTATAAGTTAAAACATACATTGAGTTCAATTATTCTTTCTATTATACAAACTGGAATAATTTTCTATGTACTTTCTTTATTTATCGGTAATCCTGATTTGTCAAAAGCGCTTGGTGGATCAGCAGCCACATTTGAACTTGGACTAATAGCTTTTGGAATTTTATTTAGCCCTATATCAACAGTTCTGAGTTTGCTGATGAACATAATTTCAAGAAAAAATGAATATCAGGCAGATCATTTTGCAGCAAAATATAATCAGGGTGAGGCTCTTGTTTCTGCACTTAAGAACTTATCTGTGAAAAACCTAACCAATCTAACTCCACATCCGGCATATGTTTTTGCCTATTATTCGCATCCTACGCTAAATCAGCGGATTCAAGCTATTTTTTCAAAATCTAATTTATAATTCCAATGACAGCAGAAATTATAACTATTGGCGATGAAATCCTAATCGGCCAAATCATTGATTCTAATTCGGCATGGATATCAGAACAGTTAAATTTGATTGGTGTAAACGTAAGGCAGAAATCTTCTGTGGGTGACGATAAAAATCATATTATCAATGCTTTGGACGAAGCCTCAAAAAGAGCGCAATTGATATTTATTACCGGTGGATTAGGTCCAACAAAAGATGATATTACAAAATCAACGCTTTGCGAGTATTTCAACACAAAATTGGTTTTTAACGAGGATATATATAAAGATGTTGAAGGCTTTTTTGTAATACGAAAATTGCCAATGCTTGAATCAAACAGAATGCAGGCTGAGGTGTCCGAAAATTGCGAAGTAATCAGAAATTTTAAAGGTACCGCACCTGGTATGTGGTTTGAAAAGAATGGAGTACAATATATTAGTATGCCCGGTGTTCCTTTCGAGATGAAAGCCATGATGGAAGATAGCATTCTTCCGTTGATTAAACTACGTTTTAAACTTCCTTTTATCCTGCATCGAACCATTTTAACACATGGTTTGGGAGAATCATTCCTTGCTCAAAGAATTGAAGAATGGGAAAACAATTTGCCTAATAATCTTAGATTGGCATATCTTCCATCACCTGAACATGTTCGCCTTAGAATGAGTATTTATGGCGATGATGAAATCCAACTTCAAAAAGCACTTGATGAACAAGAGGCAAAACTAAAAACTTATTTGAGCAAAGAAATCTATGGATTTGAAAAACAGACTTTAGAAGAAGTGGTTGGTAATCTATTAAAAGTTAATAAAGCTACAGTTTCTACTGCCGAAAGTTGTACAGGAGGTAACATTTCCCATCTTTTAACATCTGTATCAGGTAGTTCTGAATATTATAAAGGTTCTGTTATTGCCTATTCCAATGAAGTTAAAACCAATGTGTTGCAAGTAAAACTAAACGATATAGAATCTCATGGTGTTGTTAGTGAGGAAGTTGTTATTCAGATGGCCGAAGGTGTTAGAAAACTTATGCAAACTGATTATGCCATAGCAACGTCCGGAATTGCAGGTCCAAATGGAGGAACCAATGAAAAACCAGTTGGTACTACCTGGATTGCAATTGCTGGAAAGAAAAAGACGTGGACCAAAAAATTTGTTTATGCCAATGACAGAAATATCAATATACAAAGAGCAAGTTACAGTGCGCTTGACAGCTTAAGGAGAATACTATTGGATTATATTTAGATCAAAGATTCCCAACTTTTCCAATAAAAAGGATTCCTTGAGAATATTTTTCATAGATAACGAAAATAAAAGGATGATCAATTAGAACTGTTTTTTCCTTCTGGTATGAATCCGTAGAAGCATCTGATTTTTCGATTCCATTACTGGAAATATTTAAATTGGTAATATGTTCAAAATCAGATAAGTATAAATTATTTTGTTTAGAAAGTTTTGAAAAATCAGCTGTTGACTTTTTAAAACCTGATGATAGAAGACTACTTTTTAAAATCCCTTTTAAAGTCTTAATCCCAGTTAACTCAATTTTTGGCATGATTACTTCCAGTAATTGTGTTCTGAATTTATTTTTAATTCTTTCTAGCAACCTGGTATCCATTTTTTTACACAAATCATCAATAGATTCTGTATTTTGGGGAACTATGAGTAAAATATTAAAATTGCCACGTCCTAATGGTAGTTCAACCGCTTTTACAGTTTGATCTGAATAATAGTTTAATTGAGATTTAGAAACAATCATTTCAACAAAATTGCTTTCATTTGGGCTTTTGTAAAAAGGAGATTCTTCAACTCTTACCTCATATTTACTTTTCGAATTAAAATCGAAAGAATTGATCATTTGAAAAGAATTTACGTCCGATACTGAAAACTTATCATTTATATCTTCTATAAATCCGGCATTTTCATCAAAAATTACTCCTGTGTAGTTATTATTTTTATTGAGATTTTTAAATTTAGACTCCAAAGAAATTTCTTCTGATAAAGCAATTTTACTAGAGTTTTTGATCTTTGAATTATAATCGATTTCTGAATATAAATTATTTAGATGATCGAATCCTTCAATTATATCGCTGTCTTTGAAATTAATAACGTGTAAAATAAGTTTTATTTCATTATTGGTATTATTATTTGACGCTTGTAAAAGTGAGTTTAGCGATAAGGCGATTCCAATCGGAGAGATCAGAATATTTTCATCATTTTCAGTATTGATAGCTAATTGTCTAAAACAGTTAAATCCAAAATGGTTACTATTATCTATCAGGATTTTTTCAATATCAGGTATAATGCAAGGTTTTGAAAGCACTTCTGTTGTCTGTTCCTTTTTGCAGAAAACAAAAAGACAGGAAAATAAAAGAAAGATGAAAATATTTTTTTTAATCTGCATAAATAGTATTTTTAACTAAGATGCAAATAATACGGCAAAAGGTTGCTGCTTATTTTAATGCTTTGATAAATGTGTACATTTCTTAGATGAAAAGTGATATTTTCTTGATATATTTTTTTATTAAAAAATCTTGTGATTTTCATAATATAACTTCAAAAAGTAATTCATTGAAAACGATTATATTGCATTGAATTTTTATAAAAACATTTTTTAATTTAATTTTGCTACGCAACCAATTTAATTTTTATTCCATCATTAGATTGTGCTGTAATTTTTAAATGATTTGATTAAGTATACGTTTTAAAATACATATTTGACCCAACTGGATGATATAATCAAGGGATGTGTTGCAGGTAAACCTGAGGCACAGGAGGCTTTATATAAAAAGTACTCGGGTAAATTGTTTGGTATAAGTTTAAGATATACCAAAGATCATTCAGCAGCGGAAGATGTTTTGCAAGAAGGGTTTATGAAAATTTTTACTAATATTTCATCTTTTAAGGGTACAGGTTCATTTGAAGGTTGGATAAGGAGGGTATTAATTAATACCGCTTTGGAAAGATTTAGAAAACATTTTCAGATGTATCCAATTACAGATGTTAATGAAAGTGAGAGTTCATTTAATTATGATAATGTTTTAAACGATATTTCAGTTAAAGACTTGTTGAATCTCATTCAGGAATTGCCTCCAGCATATCGAATGGTGTTTAATTTATATGCAATTGACGGATATTCTCATAAAGAAATAAGTAATATTTTAAATATTTCAATTGGTACATCTAAATCTAATTTATCACGGGCTAGAAAATTATTACAAATAAAAGTAAATAAACATTTTATTTTACCGGACGAAGAAATATCAAAAAGTTGTTAAAGGAAAGTGACCATATTGACAAATTATTTGCCGATTATCTAAGTGATTTCGAGGAAAAAGCTCCCAGCTATGTGTGGCAGAATATTCAAGTTGACATACATAATCAAAAGAGGTTAAAAAGAAATTATAGATTACAGGCAATTGCTGCTTCTATTGCATTATTGTTAACTTTTGGGTTGGGTTATGTTTCGTCTGATATAACAAGAAAGAATAAGGCTGATTCAAGATTTTTAGATTTGAGTTCTTTAAAGCAACTAGAAAATCAAGAAGTATATTCAATAGATATATCTCCTATATTAGATGGAAATTTAGAGCTTTCAACAAATCTGAACCATACTAACAATAGAGTTGTCAGCACAAATATAAATATACAAAATAAGCAATTCGAAAATAAGAGTTTTTTATACAAAATATTTGATTTGTCAAAAGATCAATTTTTACCGGGTTCTGAAAAAAAGACAAATTCCAGTGAACTTGCCTATAATAATTCAAATTCGCGTAAGAATAATTCTAACCAATTATTAATCGATACCTTGTTATTAGAAGAAGGAAGCCTCCATGAAGGGGGTTTCCTTTTATCAAAAAAAAGTGAAAAATATTCAAGGTGGTCATTTGGGACTAAGTTTTCACCGGTATATTCAATGGCAGAAAATACGGAACAAATGGGAGTGGGGAACAATCCGATTTTAAAATCATCTTTTAGTAAAGAGTTGCCTAATACCCAAGCAGTTGAAAAATCTTTATTGGCTTTTAGTGGAGGGTTAAATGTTAATTATCGTTTTGCTCAAAGATGGAGTGTTGAATCAGGACTTTTTTATTCACAAAAGCGTCAAATGGCTGACAACTTAGTTGGAAGTGCAATGAATGGTCTTCAAAATGAAATGGCAATATACACACCTGATGGAGTAAAGCAATTACAAACAGAAATAAATTCTCCTTCTTTTAAAGGTACTCAGGTAATTGGTTCGTCGCACAATGAGACTTATTATTCTTCTGAAATGAATTACATCAGTAATCTCGATTATCTTGAATTACCAATTATTGTTAGATATAAAATTATTGATAGAAAAATTGGTTTTGATATATTAAGTGGAATTTCAACAAATATTTTAATTGGCAATCGTAGTTCAATTGTGCAGGATGATATTAGTTTATGGACCGGGCAAAATCAGGAAATAAGTCCTTTATTATATAATGCAACTATTGGACTTGGTTTAAACTACAATTTTTATCAAAACTTTAGTTTCAACTTAGAGCCTACATTTAAGTATTCATTAATTAATTCTGAAAATACTACTATTGCACAGTACCCGTATAGCTTTGCTGTATTTGCTGGTTTTAGTTATCGTTTTAAATAATCCTTGTCAATTTAATAAAATTACAATTGTTAGATTAAAACTTTTAACAATTATCAAATTAAAATGAAAAACCGACTATTCTTTTGAATAATCGGTTTTTCATTTTAATAATTATTCTATTTTATAATTTAATCCTATGCCAAAAACTTCTTTAAATTGTGTTTTAGCGCCTCTTTCTATACCATCTTTAAAGGTTTTTATATCATCATCATAGATGGCATGTAAATTTATGTTGGCCGAAAGTAACTTGTTTATTTTCATTGAAATCAGCAATTGCCAATCTATATCAATGCATTCAGGGTTTTTTATATAATTCGAAAACAGCTCAAGTTTTGACAATAAGTTAACATTTTTCATAATGTCTTTGCTTACAACGGCTTTCATGGTACCACCAAATTCATTTCGTACATTTTTACCTTTATCAACTCCAAAAGCACCAGCATTTGATAAAGTATCATCCATTACAAAAGTTGTTTTACCACTAATTGGGCCAATAAATAAATTAAATACTTTTGAAGGTGTATAGTTCATACCTAGAGATAAACTTAGATAGGCAGGCGCCATAAATTTGGACAACAAAGTTTTTGTTCCAGCCACATCATCGTATTTATAGCCATTATCGAACTGACTTTTAAATTGTACCAATCCACTATAATACCAATTGTTAATTACCTTGTAGCCAAATTTTGAACTAAACTCCAGGTTATCATCCGTTTTTCGTAATTCTCTATCACCTTGTTTCATTAAACCATAGGCAAGAATTAAATTATTGTCCCAAGTTGCCATTTTGCCTTTGTAGTTGGCGTTTAATATAGTAAGCCCATTTATAGAGTAAGAATTTTCTCCTCCAGCTGACCAATTAGAAAAATTAACTTGAGAAATTGTAAAATTAATTACAATAGGAAAGAACCATCCAAGTGTAGAATCGGGTTTTGCATCTTGTGCAATTGAGTTGGAAGCAATCAATCCAATGATTAGCAATAATAAAGTTTTTTTCATTTTTTTATTTGTTAAATAGTTTATTAAATATTAATTATTTTCAGGAAAGAATAAATGATAATGCGAAATAAACTTATTGTAGAAATAATTTTTCATAATCAATTAAAAACTGCCTTCTAATTAATGTTATAAAAATAATTTTCAATATTAATTCTGCAATTTAATATAATTTGCAAAAAAATAAAAGTAAATGCTAAATTAAAATAATACTTGACAAGATTGACTCTTAGATTGATTATTGATATTATTATATAAATTTTTAATTTGGTAATAAATATAATGAATAACTCATTTTGCTTTAAGATTGTAATGTTCTTTAATTATTTGTATTTTGTACTCTGCAAATACTTTTAACTTGAAGATTAAATCTGTATTAATTTGAAAAACTGTATATTAACTTATATAATATTGGTGCTGCTTTCTATTGATAACTTAGAAGCGCAATCCTATGATTTTAGGCATTATTCCATTGAAAATGGTCTTTCGCAAAGTGTAGTAAATTGTATTAGCCGAGATAATGAAGGCTATTTGTGGTTTGGAACTCAAAATGGATTGAATCGGTTCGATGGATATAGCTTTAAGAAATATATTTATAATCCTACTGATACTGGGTCAATATCAGATAATTGGATATTCTCAATTGCTCAGGATTTAGATAATAATTTGTGGTTTGCTACAAAATCAGGTCTTAACCGCTATGACAAAAAAACAGGCAAGTTTGCCACAGTTCTATTTAAATCTAAAACAGTAGAGCAATTAATTAAAAATGATGTTGTTTATGGATTGGACATTTCGCATGAAGGCAAAATTATTATAAACACTCCTCCTTATTTTTCGATTTATAATCCAAAAAATGGTGTAATTCAGAATTTCAGGACAAATTTTAATTATAATGGTGCCATATTGGATCAAACTTTACCCATTTTGGAGGATCATCAAGGAATAATTTGGATTGGTTCTACAGAAGGTTTATGCTATTTTAATCCTAAAAATTCGATTATTCAGGTATATAACCTTCCCAGACAGGCTGGTACAAGTGATAATTCCATTTCGGCAATATTTGAAGATAGCAAAGGACAGATTTGGGTTGGAAGACAAAAAGGGATCAGTGTTATTCAGCGAAATAATTTGGGTTTTAACCTTGTTAATACTCAAAAAATAAACACATTGATTAAATTTTCATTTGTTAGATCTATTATTGAAGGAAAGGATGGAAATATTTGGATAGGTACAGAAGGAAATGGTTTAAATTGTTTGAGATTGCAGGGAAATGGCTTAGAGAGAGCTGATGTAATCACCTATCGTTCAAATCCAAATAATACAAATTCTCTAAGTCATGATATTATTCAATCGCTATGGATCGATGAATCAAATTTATTGTGGATTGGTACACTTCAGGGAATAGATAGAATTGACTTAAAACTAAAAAAATTTGGATTAATTAGAAAATCATCAGATCTGTTTTCTGTTGATTTATTGGACAATGTAATAGCATCTGTATACAAAGAAGGTGATGAAATATGGATAGGCAATTGGGGTAAAGGACTGAATATTTTTAACCAGAAAACCAAAAAAGTAAAGAAATATTCATTTGAAATGAAAGGAGCCCAGCACATATCCAATAATTTTGTTCATGTTATTTTTAAAGATAATGAAAATAGAATTTGGATTGGAACCAGAGGTGGAATTAGCGTCTACAATCGAATAAATAAAACTTTTACCGATGTCAACGATTTTTTTTCTGGAGTTAATTTTCCTGATTTCTCAGATACTAGGGTTTATTGCATAATGCAGGATAAAAACTTGAATTATTGGATTGGTACATCAAAAGGTTTATTTAAAGTTAATCTAAAAAGCAAGCAATATCAAAGTTTTTTTGCAGAATCTGACACTAAATCAAGGATTAGCAGTAACTTAATCAATTCTATTCATGAGGATAAAATTGGACATATATGGATAGGAACCGCCAACGGACTTGATGAATATTTACCGGATATACAAAGTTTTAAACATTATCATAAATCTGAAATGCTAGGTAATTCATTGTGCAATAATTATGTTGTTTCTTTATGTGAGGATAATCAGAATAATATTTGGATTGGAACTCAAAATGGAGTAAGCCAATTTATAAGGAAAGATTCAACTTTTATTTATTTTTCAGGAGATCAAGGATTGCCTGGTAATGTGGTGTATTCTATATTAATGGACAAAAATAAGGACTTGTGGTTTACAACAGGAAATGGTTTGGCATTTTTAAAAAGAGATTCTAAAATATTCAGAAATTTCGATATTGAAGATGGCTTGCAGAGCCTTGAATTTAATTTAAATGCTTCATATCAGGCTGCCGATGGGAAAATATATATTGGAGGAATGAACGGAATAAATTATTTTCATCCAGACTCCTTGCACGACAATAATATTAAACCTCCAATAGTGATTAACAATATTGAAATAATAAATAAAAATAGAAAGCGCAGTATTGAACTTGACGAAAAAAAAGAATTTATTTTAAATTATGATGATTTTGCCTTTAATATTGAATTTTCGGCACTTGAATTTACAAATCCTGAAAAAAATCAATATGCGTATAAGCTTGAAGGGATTAACGATGATTGGATATCAATAGGAAACAGGAGGTTTGTTCCTTTTCCTGACATTAAAGAAGGCCATTATGTTTTAAAAATAAAAGGTTCAAATAATGATGGTGTTTGGAATGAAATAGGACTAAGTATAAATATAATTAAAAATCCTCCCTGGTGGCGTACAACATTGGCATATGTTTTATTTGGAATTTTATTTATTTTATTATTATACCTTATTATCCAATTAAGGACAAGAGCCTTAGTACATGAGCGAAAACATCTGGAACAACAGGTTCAAAAGCGTACACAAGAAATACAACAGCAGAAAAATGAGATTGAAGCACAAAGGGATGAAATAGAAACACAGCGCGATTATACCGCTTTTCAGCGTGACAAACTGAAACAAATGAATGATTCATTGACTGATAGCATCACTTATGCAAAAAGGATCCAATCTGCAATATTGCCATCAAGCGATCTTTTAAAAAAGGTTTTTAAAGAATTTTTTGTATTATATATTCCTAAAGATATTATAAGTGGAGATTTTTATTGGGCAAAAGAAGTTATAATAAATAATAAAAAGAGAATTTATTTTGCTGTTGCAGATTGCACTGGCCATGGTGTTCCAGGTAGTTTTGTTAGTATGCTTGGGATTACATTGCTCAATGAAATAGTATCTCATAAAAATGATTTTTCCCCTGCAGATATTTTAAATATTTTGAGAGAACAAGTGAAGAGTTCTTTCCAACAAAGTTGGGATAATAGAAATACAAAAGATGGAATGGATATTAGCCTTTGCATGATTGAAGAAAACTCAAACCAATTGATTTTTGCTGGCGCAAATAGTCGGGTTCATATCTTTCATAAAAATGAACTTATTGAAATTACTGGAGACAGAATGCCTATAGGTATTTATTATTTAGAAAAACCATTTGTTGATCGAAAGATAGATTTAGCTGGAGGAGATATCGTGTACTTATATTCTGATGGATATCAAGATCAATTTGGAGGTAGTAAAGGTCTCAAGTTCATGCGTAATTCCTTTAGAAACCTGATAAATGAAACTAGCAGTTTTCCTTTGGAAAAACAACACGAAATTTTTCTGAAAACTCTCAAAGATTACCAAATGGATAAATATGAGCAAGTTGATGATATTACCGTTTTGGGAATAAAGATTTAAGAAATATCTATTCAAAATATTCATCCGGAAAGTTTACCAGATAAATTTTTTCAATTGAACGGGTAAATGCAGTATACAACCAGCGCAGGTATTCACGGTTAAGCATTTCTTCTGAAACATATCCTTGATCAAGAAATACAATTTTCCATTGTCCACCTTGTGCTTTGTGGCATGTGATAGCATACGAAAACTTAACCTGTAAAGCATTAAAATAGGGGTTTTCTTTAACCTTTTGATATTTTTGTTTTTTTGTGGTTAATTCAGAATAATCTTCAAGTACTGATAAAAAGAGCTTTTTGTTTTCTTCAGCAGGTAATGATGCTGTTTCAATCTCAAGTGTGTTCAATATAATTTTTACATCGAGTTCAATACCATTATAGTCAAGCATTCGTATCCTAATATCGGCGAATTTAAGATTATATATTTCTTGATAATCAAATATCTTTATTATCTCGGCAATATCACCATTAGCAATAAAATCAATATCTTCTATTGCTTGGGTCCAATGGTAATTATTTTTAACAACCATAATTAAATCACCCACACTAATTTGGCTTTCTCTATATAAAATAGAGTTTCTGATTCCCTGATTATATTTATTGGCACGTTTGTTTGATCGGTTAACTACAATCACGTTTTCAATTCCATGTTTATCATATGAATTGCTGATTTCTTCAATTAAATTTTCTCCGGATATTCGAATCACATCTTCTTGATCTAAAATAAATTGTGGACGTTTAATACTAAAAATGTTATTATTGATTTGTGACCTTAATTCAGTTGCATTTTGCAGTATACCAGATTCAGAAGACTGTCGAACAACCTGCTTAAGGCTAACCTCATGCACATTCAGGTTAAATTCTTTAAGAGTGAGCGATTCGAGGGCAGGGCTCAAATCAAACCCTACTGGAGGCAATTGTGCCGTATCGCCAATAAGGATTAGCTTACAATTATTTCCTGTATAAACATATTCAATTAGATCTCGCAGCAGATTACCACTTCCAAAAATAGAATTTTCCATGCTTGAATCAGAAATCATAGAAGCCTCATCAACAATAAAAAAAGTGTCTTTATGCAAATTTCTATCTAATGCGAATGAACCTAACCCGTCTGAAGAAGAACGTTGTCTATATATTTTTTTATGTATTGTATAAGCGATCTGTCCGGAATAGTGGCTAAACACTTTAGCCGCCCTACCTGTTGGGGCTAAAAGAATGGTTTTTGTTTGAATCGTTTTAAGCGATCTGACAACTGCACTAATCGAAGAAGTTTTTCCAGTTCCAGCATAACCATTGATTAAAAACACACTATCCTGATTTTTATCCATCAAGAATTCAGCAAGTTTTTCAAACAATAGAAATTGGTCTGCCGTCGGTTCATGTTTTAGTTCATCTTTAAATGAGGTTGTCAGAAAGTTTGCCAGCATCTTTAATGGTTTGTATTATATCAAATGTATGAATGATCAAAAAAATTCAATATGATAAAAATAAATTTATCGATTATTTGATTCAATGTAGTTTAACAAAGAAAATTGTATCCAGGATAAACTTTCATACTCCATAAGTTTAATCCTTTCAAATTTTGTTTATAAAAGTAAATAAATTTTAATATTTCTTTGACATTCAATTTTTAGATCTGATTTTTTTACTTTTTAAGGACTATCAATTAAATGTAATTTATATTTTTTATTTTAAACTTACCTAATTTATTGATTTGTATAAATTTAGGTTTAATTAGCTTGTGAAAAATAATAATGAAATTAAAGAATTAATTTTCATTTATGAGAGCAAACTTTTTATTTGGCAAAATTAAAAAGTAAAGATTTATTTACATTAGTTTAACTTTTATAGTATTATTAAGAAGAAATTATTAAATTTGGCTTAATATTTGGAATTTAATGATCATTGTAGTTCCGTTAGTTATTTATTATAGTGAAACTCTATTGAAATGAAAGATTTTGCATTTTTCAATGATACTTTTAGTATATCAAAAACATCTACTTATCATTTGAGTATTTTGTTGAAACCCAGTGGAATTGCATATACTGTTGTTGATACACTTCGACAAAAGTGTGTAGCCATTAAAAACAATACTTTTCAGGATTTAAAAGGAACAAGTGATTATCTAAGCCGGATTAGTGACTTTTTAGATAAAGATTCCTTTTTAGCTAAAAACTATAAGAGTATAGATTTTGTTTATTCATCTAGGAAATCCACATTGGTGCCATTAGAATTATTTGATAAAAAATTGCTTAAATCTTATTTCACTTTTGTGCATCCTTTAGACGAATATGAGGAAATCCATTTTAACCGTCTTACTAAAACCGAAGCAGTAAATATATTCAGTATCCCATCAGACATTACAACCCTTATGGTAAATCACTTCCCTGAACTAAAATTTCATCATCAGGCAACGTCGTTTATCGATAATTCAATCATTAAAAGTGAATCAAATGGCCATGTGGTAGGTATTATGGTTTATAAAATGTATTTTGATATCTCTGTTTGTAATAATGGAAAATTATTTCTTTATAACAATCTTGATTATCAAAATGAAACTGATTTTGTATACCATATTGTTAATATTTATCAGCAATTAAAAATTGCTGATACTAAAGCAAATATGTATTTATCAGGTGATATTGACAAAAGTGACGAAAAGTTTAAATTGCTTAATAAATACCTGCGAAATGTTTGGTTTGCTAAAACGCTTGATAGTTCAAATGTGAAATATCAATTTAAAGAAGTTCCGGAGCATTATCTGACTAATTTATTGAATTTTGGATAATGCGTATAATTGCAGGAGAACATAAAGGAAGGAAATTTGATCCACCGTCATTTTTTAAGGCAAGGCCAACTACCGATTTTGCTAAAGAAAGTCTTTTTAACTTGATAAACAATGAAATAGATCTGGATGGTGCAAAAGCACTCGATCTTTTTTCAGGCACCGGAAGTATAAGCTATGAGTTTATGTCTAGGGGCTGTACCTATGTTTGTTCAGTGGATTTAAATAGCAAATACTTAGAATATATAAAAAAGACTTCTGATATTATCAGTCCTGATAAAAAAATCATTTTTACCTTAAAGGCAGACGTTTTGAAATTTTTAGTCAAACATGATTTGGACTATGATATCATTTTTGCAGATCCACCTTATGAATTGGAAGGAATTGATAAAATTCCTGATTTAATCTTTAATAATCAGACTTTTAAAAAAGATACACTTGTAATTATTGAACATTCTGCTAAAACTGATTTTATGGTGCATCCACATTTTGTTAAACTGAAGAAATATGGAAGTGTAAATTTTAGTTTTTTTTATTAAAATA
Source organism: Bacteroidota bacterium (assembly GCA_025361565.1). Classification (GTDB taxonomy): domain Bacteria; phylum Bacteroidota; class Bacteroidia; order Bacteroidales; family NBLH01; genus NBLH01. The sequence continues at coordinate 153,903 of JANYKN010000144.1, forward strand.
GTTTAAAATATTTTTGCTTGGTATAAAAAAAAATCTATCTTTGCATCGCTTTTGAGAAAAGCAAATCATTAAAGTTCTGGTCTGGTAGTTCAGTTGGTTAGAATGCCGCCCTGTCACGGCGGAGGTCGCGAGTCCGAGTCTCGTCCAGACCGCCAAGAGTTAAAAAGGTTTGAAACATTTGTTTCAAACCTTTTTTGTTTTAGGCACTTAGCCAATTTATATAGAAATTCGCCTAATACAATAAATTGATGAATGATTATTTTAGCTGCACATATTCTCACTATTTCCTCTCACATAAAACTCACATTTACTAAAAACTGCTTTATAGATTTTGATTATTATGATGGGACATTTTATTAGCTCTAAAAAAGTGCTTATCTCCCAATTAAAATAAACGGGCTCCAGAAAAATGGATGCGCAAATTTCCCCTCATTAATGATTTTCAGTTTTGCTTGTCGCAATGGATCACCAAAACCGACAGATTTTTGAGCAAGCACATTTTTATAAAATTCTATCATCAGTTCGGAAGTAGAAGCATCACTAACTGACCAAAGTGAAACGATAATATTCCTTGTTCCGGCATAAAGTAAGGCGCGGGTTAATCCTATAATTCCTTCACCTTTTTTTATTTTTCCAAGCCCGGTTTCACATGCCGAAAGCACAATTAAATCGGAGTTGAAATTTAAATTATATATTTCGCCTGAAAACAAAATTCCATCTTCCTTTGACGTTGAATCCTGAGCCAGTAAAATACCAGACAGTTCAGGACTTTCTGGGTTTACAAAGCCGTGTGTTGCAATATGTAAAATCTTGTATTTTGCCAGTTCTCCTGATTTAACAAATTCTTCGCTGGCTTGATTGTGTGTTTTCAATAAAGCCTTTTCATTTTTAGCATCAAATAAATTAAAAATCTGATTTACTTCATCTTCTGATGCAGGCAGAGGATTTACATAGTCTCCATTTAGTAAATTTCCACGGGTGATGGTTGAATCGCTTACGTATTTTTGCATGCTTCGGAGCAAAGTTCTTGAAGCAGTGGAAGTTCCAGCGGTATTATTATCAGAAAAAACGGGAGCCAATGCCACAAAATCGCTTAAATTTGTAAGGTTTACATTTTTTTCATTTGGTTTATTAGCGGTTTTATAAAATAGATTTGCTGAGTAATTGTAGCTTATGTTAAACTTTTTAATTAAAAAAGGTAATTTATTAAAATCCTTAATCTTAGGCAATTCTTCCGATGTATATTTTTGCGTAAGCAGTGCTTCAAATGGCACTACAGAAAGAATACCATCAGGGAGGATGATGAGATTTTCGTATTTATCTAGATAAATACTATCGGGAAACAATTGTTCGTAAATGGAAAAAGCATTTTGCAAATAAGCTTTCTTATTTTCCGGTTTTGATTGATCATGAGTCAATGAATATCTCAGATTTTCAATGTTTTCGTCCAATAAAGGGTCTTTTTTAACTGCCGTAATTTCAGTACCAGTTTTTGAAACAGAGATTATAAAGATACTGGAATCAGCAATTGTATAAGAACGTAATAAGGTTTTATTGTCTATTAAATCTTGTATCTGCTTGATTGTAACGCTTTGTTTTGTATATTTTAAGTTATAATATTCGGGGTATTTTTTTTCAAAATCAGAAATTAAATTTTCGTACAATCTATTTAATATGAAAAGTGTATCCCTTAGTAATTTCTCATCTTCAGCGTATATTGTTTCTGCAATCTTTTTTTCAAAACCCGCAATTGAATTTTTTAATTGTTTTTCCTGGATCAATAAATTGTCAGGTATTCCGGCAAATTTTTGCGCTTCACTCCCTGCAATTGCCTCAAGTAGAGTTGCAGATTTGTTTTTTTCGGAAAAATTAAACGCAAGTTGTTTGTAAAAAGCACTATCCGGTAATCCTGATTTTGATAAGGTCAGGCAAGTTTGAATTGCACGTTGATAAACTATACTGGTGTTTTCACCTGTAGATAATTTATCACTTTGCAAGCTTGAAGTTTTGCGGAGATTACCAATAACCGTGTCGCATAATTGATAAAGTTGTACAGCGAATTTTAATAATTCTTGCTTGTTTTTTCCCTTATATTTCGAATTTTTAGTATCCACAGCTATTTCGCCCAATATAAAAGCTTCGAATTTTAAGCTTCTTAAAAGTTCGCTGCCTGAGAAATAATTTATAAGTTTAGGTAATGCAAATACATTAACAGAATCGTTGAAATTGCGGAAATTCGCACATAACGCCTTATGAACGTAATACATTGCTTTTTCATTCTGGCTTTTTTGATAATATACACTTCCGATGGTGTTATACACATTTGCAATTTTTGTATGCTTTTCACCTAATATTTTTTTTTCAATACCCAGAAATTTATTGAAATAAACCAATGCTGTATCAGTCAAATTCAAATCTGTACAAACATTTGCAATACCAAGGTAACATCCGGCCACAGAAGAATGGTTTTCGCCAAATATTTGTTGTTGAATATACAGACTTTTAAAATAATATTCCAAAGCCGGACGAAGGTCGTATTTTGACTCGTAAACATTTGCAATTCCTAAATAACAGCCCGCAACATCAGTATGATTTTCTCCAAAAAGCGCTTTTCGTATTTCCAGGCTTTTTACATGGTATTCCAATGCTTTGTCGAAATCATTTTTACTTTCAAAAACATAAGCTATATTGTTGTAGCACATGGCCACTTCAGAGCTTGTTTCGCCAAGTATTTGCCTGTTTATTTCTAAACTTTTATAGTAATATTCCAATGCTTTGTCATATTCGGTTTTATCGGCATAAACATGTCCAATCCCCAAATAACTCGTTGCTACCAATGTGTTTTTTTCGCCAAGTATTTTTTTACGAATTTCCAAGGCTTTTGACTGATATTGCAATGCATTATCGTACTCGGCTTTGTCTTCATAAATGGTAGCAATGTTGTTATAGCAAGCTGCCACACTGGTATTCTGTTCGCCAAGAAGTTGTTGGCAAATTTCCAATGATTTTAAATAATACTCCAATGCTTTGCTGTATTGGTCTTTAACTTCATAGACGCCTCCAATATTCAGATATGAGGTTGCTACATTCAAATGTTTTTCTCCATGCAATTCTTTATAAATTTCCAAACTTTTATTAAGATATTCTAACGCCTTATCGTAATCACCTTTATCTGAGTATGTAAGTCCTATATTATTGTATGAAATTGCAATATCGTCATGTTTTTCACCAAAAAGTTTTTTCCTGATTTCAAACGCTTTAAAATAGTAAATTAAGGCTTTGTCGAATTCAGATTTTGCTTCATAAACAGTGCCCAGGTTATTGTATGAAGATGCAACATCAGCGTGTATTTCACCAAGCAATTCTTGTCGTATTTCCAAACTTTTGGTATAATATTCAATGGCTTTGGCATAATCACATTTTTCGGAATACACCGAACCAATATTGTTATAACAAGCTGCTACACCGGTATGTTTCTCACCAAATATTTTTGTTTCAATTGCCAAATCTTTATTGTAATATTCCATTGCCTTGGCATATTCTTCTTTTTTATCGCAAATAACGCCCACATTATTATAACTTTCAGCAGCATCTCTGCTATTTTCACCAAAAAGTTGCACTCTTATTTCCAATGCTTTTTGATAATACTCCATTGCCTTGTCGTATTCTGATTTACTAGAATATAAAGAGCCAATATTGTTGTAACAAATAGCTGCGTCATTGCTTTTTTCTCCAAGGAATTGTTTTTTCATTTCCAGGCTTTTCACATAATATTCCATTGCCTTGTTATATTCGGATTTGTCCTGATATGCAATCCCAATATTTCCGTACGAAGAAGCAACATCAACATTATTTTCTCCAAAAAGCTGTTTCCTTATTTCCAAACTTTTAAAAAAATATTCAAGCGCTTTATCATTTTGTGATTTAGCATTGTAATCATTTCCAAGATGTTCGTATATGTCGGCTACATATTTGTTTTTTTCGCCAATGAGTTCTTTATACATTTCAAAACTCCTTAAATGATAATCCAACGCTTTATCAAATAAGGTTTTATCATAATATACCGAACCAATGTTGCTATATATATCTGAAACCTCAATATGTTTTTCGCCATATAGCTGTTTTTTAATTTCCAATGATTTTAAATAAAATTCCAGGGCTTTGTCATACTCTGATTTATTTGTGTATACATTTCCAATATTTTGATAGGTGGTTGCAACATCATTATTTTTTTCACCAAAAAGTTCTTGCCGTATTTTCAGGCTTTTGAAATAAAATTCAAGGGCTTTTTCATATTCGGATTTGCTGTTATAAACAATTCCCAAATTGCAGTATGATGTTGCTACATCTGCATTTTTTTCACCCAGCAATTGTTTTCTTAAATCCAAACATTTTAAATGATATTTCAATGCACTATCCGGAAGGTTTTTGTTGATATAAATATTCCCAATTTCGTTATAAGATGTTGCAATATCAACATGTTTTTCACCATAAAGTTTTATTTTTATTTCAAGAACTTTTAAATTGTATTTTAAGGTGTTATCATAATCGAGATTATAATAGTAAGCGAGACCTAGTGCATTGTATATTTCCAATAAATCTGTACTGTTTTCACCTAAAACTACTTTATATGCTTCTAAACTTTTAAGATAATATTCAATGGCTTTTGTATAATCGGTTTTAAATCTATAGGCAAGTGCCAGGTTGAATGCAGTTTTAGCAACAGTTTCACTTTTTTCTCCTTCGAGCTCGGTTTCAATTTTTAATTCCTGTTCGTAAAATTTTGCAGCATTGTCGTAATCCGCTAAATTGTAATAGGATAGTGCAATATATGAAAGTAAATCAGATGCAGTTTGGTTTTTTCCATCGGTAATTCCAAGTTGAACATTCAATGCATTTTGATAGTTTGCAATTGCATTTTTATAATCCTTGTTTTTATAATAAATATCTGCAATTCCGTAATAGGAGCGCATTACTATTTTCGATTTTTCGCCCGAAACGGCAATTCTTATTTTTAGCGCTTTTTGATAATGTTCAATTGCTTTGTCGTATTTTGGATAATCAGTATAAGCAAGTGCAATATCTTTGTAACACACAGCGACATCCAAATTATTTTCGCCCAAAGTATCTATGCGGATATTTACAGATTTCTGCAAATTAACAATTGCAGAATCGGTAAGGATCAAACATGAATAAATACTACCAACATCATAGTAGGATTGGGCCACTATCAAACTTTTGGGATGAAAAAGTTTTAACCTTAATTTCAAACATTCTTTGTAATTAATCAGGGAGTTGTTATAATCTTTTATGTCGTAGTAAAAATCGCCTAAATTGCAGTATCTTTTAGAGATTTCTTTTTTCTCGTCCGGATAATTTTTCAGAGCAATGTTAAGCACTTTTTTTTCATATAATATTGCATTTTTATCATCTTTCAAATATTGATAAGCAATTGAAAGATTATCGTATATGTAATAATTATCAGGGCTTTCGTCATTTTTTGAAATGCTATTTGCCGAAATATAATTTAGATTATTATCTATTGATTTTTGATATTTGTTGGCATACAAGTAAGCAGATGCAATATTCTGGTATGATTTTGAAGTTTCAGCATGGTTTTTCCCAAAAATAGAGATTCGTATATCCATTGCTTTTTGATTCAATTCGATGGATTTACTGTAATTTTGTTGATAGAAACTTAAAAGTGCTTGATTATGATAGCAATTGGCAATATGTTTACTTTTATTTCCAAAATACTTTTCAGCATCCGCTAATATTGAATTGTTCAAATCATTCGATTTATCGTCTTTTGAATAATTGATATAAAGTCGCGAAAGTTTATTTTCTAGGGTTAGGTATTTATCTTCTGCCCAAAGTTTTGGAAGATTTTTATTCTCTGAAAAAGATTTGTATTTTTCAATGGCCAAAAGATAAAAAACTTCAGCACTATCGAATTTTTGTGCTTTTTCAAAATTCATTGCTTTTTCAAAAAGCTGATTTGCATAAGCAGTATCAATACTTTGAGAGGAGGATCGAAAATAGGTAAAGATGAGAATTAATAAAATGAGCGCAGCTTTAGGAGTTTTCATAACTTAATATTTTCACTAAGTTAATAAACTTTTAAGTCAAGTAAATCACTTCTCAATTAAAATATACAGGTTCTACAGTTTGAAATCGAGGAAAGTGTGACTGTTGCGGTTTGATGTTTGGCCCGACAATAATAAATTAGTGGTACGGCATTGTTTTAGCCATTCTGGAGTTTGGAAGGGATGACTGAAACCTTAGCTTTCATAGGTTTTTTAGGTTGTCATTTTTATCATTGAAAATTAATTATAAAATAAAAATGAAGACAGTAAAACGCTTATAAAAAATCAATGAAACTCACCCAATGAACTGGTAATCCCTTTGTGTATCTCATACCAATATTCAAAAGCTGCTTCTTTTTTGTCTTTCTCAAACATGGTGAGCCATTTGTCAAGTTCTTCATTTTGGACTTTATCCACTTCTTTCTTTCTTTTAAGGAAAGTATGGACAAAATCGATGCTTCTGTCCGATTCCCAAAAGATAGATGAATTGCGGCCATTAATCCTGCTCGCTGTCATGGCAATTTTTTGGATAAAATTTTCTTTGTTTCCGTAAATCGATTCCACAATTTCGGGGATCATTTCTTCTGCCCAAGCCCTGTGAAAACGGCAAACGCCCATATTGTCTAGAATTAATTCTTTTTTAAAACGATCGGCGTTCATTTCACCCATTTTACGCGGTGAAATAAAATCCTGGCCATAGTAATTGTAATATTTTCCCATAATAGGCATTGGCGATAAAACTCCTGATGTCCAATATTGATTCGGAACCATCCAACCTTTACGTGCAAATGCTGTGTATACAAAGGAGTCCAATAGTTTTTTTCCTTTTTCCCTCGATACTCTCCTTGCAAATTTTCTTACACCTTCATCAAAATTTAAAATGCCAGTTTGGTATATAATTGAATTAAGCAATTCGACTCCAATTTCAGCATTATGCTGGGAATGTTTTATCAATTCAAAGCCTTCTTTTTTAAAATATGGCAACTTACTTACTTGTAATTCTTCTTTGGTGAAAAAACCTTTGTCGAGACATTCCATAAGCCAAGCCAGAACACCTCCAACTGAAATGGCATCAAAACCATATGAATCGGCTTGCCGATTAAGCATTTCGGCAGCCCGCTGATCGAAAATGCCACACAATGGGCCCATTACCTGATAAGGTTCATAGTCTTTTTTAAAATGATTGTTCATTTTTTTGCAAACGGCAACGCATGGTTCACCACAATTTTTATATTGCTTTGGTTGAATGGTTTCTTCGTTAAACTGCTTGAGATAATGATTCTTTATGAATTTTTCAGATATTTCAATCCTTTCCTCTTCCGTATCATAAATACTTGAATAATTAAATGCCATCATATTCCCACCCATGGTAGCATAATTCACTCCAAAAGTGCCACCAGTATCAAATTTGGGATCAAAACGATATTTGGTAGTAGCTTCTATATCTTTGGCTGCTAATTTTAGATTGTATCGCTGAATAAACCAGTCGTCGGCAACCTTTCTGTCCCTAAAATCTTCATCAACATATGTACCTCCATAAATGATTGCCACTATGCCGTGCTCGTTTAATAGTTTGGTGCCAAAGCCACCTCGTCCGGCCCAGGTATCAACATGGGTTAATTGGCCTTTTCTAATTGGAACAGAGCAAATACCACCAAAATCTGTGCTTAACGATGCAGGGCCCGTTGCTAAAATCCGCGGATCTGTATCGTATCTGCTTCCAAACTTTTCATTTGTATAATCCATTAGGCTGTAAATGCCTTTTCTTCCTTCATTCCATATTTCCTTAATGTTAACAGGATGTAATTCAACATCAATTTCTTCGCCATGAATCCTGTTCAAATATAGGATAGACGGCATTGGTGCTTTGCCAACAATCGATAGCATGTTAATTCCTAAATTATCAAATACCAATCCTGCGCCGCCCATTGATGAAATGTAAAAACCTCCCCAGCATGGCGAAAATCCATTGAATATTAACCGATTAGAACCCGGAAATATGGAACCTGCCAGAAGTCCAACACCAATATTCAGGCTATTGTGTTTTCCAGAAAGGTGTAAACCTAAATCAACCGGGCCATAAAAATCTCCAACTTTGTATTTTTTTGTTTTGTAAAAGGATGTTGTGGAATCAACAATTAGTACTTTGATAGAAGCATCCATAGTTTTCGATTTTATAAAGTATTTTATAAAAACAAATTTAATGATAAGAATTTAAATTGATTCTGTTCATTCATTAATTTAATGTTTTGTTTTGATCAAATTAGTTAGAATTGAATAACTTTAAAAGGGTTATAGTTTATTTTTATACTGCATAATACTATCTTTACCTTTATATTTTAAATTCAATATTATGGGAAAAAGTAGAGAAGAAATCCTCAAAATCTTCACAGAAAAAGCCAGCATGAAGCAGCAGGTTTTTAAAAATACTTATGAAACAATGGTTATGCTAAAAAGTGTTTTGGAAGAGTTAACGCAGGAATATAACGATAAATTAAAAAATGAAAACGATAAAATTTGGTTAAAGTATAAAGATAGAGGACGTTTTGAAACTTCCTTAAAATTTGGTGGTGATCTGCTTTTATTTAGTATGCATTCCAATGTTTTCGAGTTCGACAGGGAACATAGCATATGGAAAACTGCGTATGCCAAAAAAAATAAGATGGGAACTTACTGCGGAATTATTAATGTTTATAATTTTTTGGCCGATTCAATAAAATACAATAGAGACGCTGATTTAGGTTATTTGGTTGGTCGGATTTTTATCAACAAAGACAAACATTATTTTGTTGAAGGTAAACGGCAAATGGCATCGATATATAAAGATTTTGGAACTTCGATTATTGATAAAGAGGCAATTAGAATGGTTGTAGAATCATCACTTCAATATATTCTTGAATTTGATTTGTTGGTTCCACCTTATGATAATGTTAAAATTATTTCGGTTGAGATGGTGCAAGAAAAAAACAATTCGGCTTTACAACAAACGGGCAAGAGGCTTGGCTTTAAATTCAACTCTGATGATGTTTTAGGCGATGAGGCTTTATATACTGGGGGATAACCGTTTATTTAGAGTTTCAGAAGTGCTTGGGATTATAAAGAAAAAGGGCTTAAATTATTAGTATTATCTAGAAATTATACAATTGATGGAACAATTAAACAGAGCAAAAGCTCCAGATTATAAACAAGTTGATGATTTTTATTCATTGGAAGTGGAATCTTTCAAGCTAAAAAATGGAATTCCAGTATATCTAATCAATTCTGGCATACAGGATATAATTAAAATAGACTTTATTTTTGAAGCAGGCCATTGGTTTTGTGAAAATCCACTGATAGCTGATTATACAAACCAATTAATGATTGAAGGGAGTTTAAAATACAGTTCTGCCGAAATTGCCGAGAAATTCGATTTCTATGGAACTTTTGCAAATTTCGAATGCGGAAAACATTTTGCAAATGCCCAATTGTATACTTTATCTGCTTTTTTTGAGAAAAGCATGGAGGTTTTTAAAGATGTAGTCATAAATCCTACATATCCTGACAAAGAGTTTACAGTACAAATACAGAATGAATTTCAGCAATTTATACTTTCGCGCGAAAAAACAGAAGTATTGGCAGCGGATGGTTTTTATCCAAAACTTTTTGGTGAAACTCATCCATATGGAAAAGTAAGAAAGGCAGCAGACTTTGAAAGTTTAAAAATTGAACAACTTAGAGATTATCATCAGCGTTATTATAATTCTGATAATTGTAAAATTGTTGTTGCAGGAAAGTTGTCTGATGATGTAAAATCGATTATTGAAGCAAATTTTGGTGCAGATGATTGGAAATATGGGGGAGTGGTTGCTGTATCTGAAAAAGTAGAAGGAAAACCAAGTCCAGGTCGATATTTAATCAATAAACCAGGAGCAGTTCAAGCTAGTATAAAACTGGGTATTCCGATGATAAACAAAAGCCATCCGGATTTTCATGGATTGAGCGTTCTAAATACTATTTTAGGTGGATATTTTGGATCGAGGCTAATGATGAACCTGAGAGAAAAAAATGCATTAACATATGGCATTTATTCCAATTTGATTTCTTTTTTGCATGATGGGATTTTTGTCATTTCGGCAAATGTTAATGCAAACCAGGCAAACGATGCAATAGAACATATTTATATTGAAATTGAATTGCTGCAAAAGGAATTAGTAAAGAACGATGAACTTCAAATGGTGAAAAATTATCTTGCCGGTGAAATGTTAAGGGCTTTCGATGGACCTTTACTTCAATCTGAAATTTATGCAGGTTTATTAAGCTATCAACTTGATTTTGATTATTATAAGCAGTATTTTAATACCTTGAAAACCATTAAGCCTGAAACATTGCGGCAATTGGCCAATAAATATTTTAACCGAGATAATTTTGTTGAAATTTTAGTTGGAAATCTTCAATGAAATTATGTCAAAAAATAAAATAAAACAAGTTTTAAATATTTTTAGATTTTACCAACTAATGAGTCCTCTAAATTTATTAAACATACGGATGAAAAAGTTAATTTCAACTTTGGTTTTAGTTCTTATTATAAATGCTTTGGTTTTATCGCAAACAACTGAGGTTCCAAAAATTACCTATGTGTCCGTGGATAAGACGACCCAAAAGGTATCAATTAACTGGAGTATGAATAACCCGGCACTTGTAGACGGATACATTGTTTTACGACAGATATTCAATAGAAGCGGAGTGGTAAATGGCACTTTTAATACAGTTGCTACTATTTACGACCCAAACCAATTCAGTTATTTGGATGCTGGCTTCGATATTATTCTTGGCCAAGCTGATCCTGGAGCAGGTATTGAAAATTATCGTGTTGCTTCATTTACAATTGTTGGTGCAACTACAGTTTATAGCAATATGAGCGAGCCTGCATCTACTTTTTATCTTTATCCTGTTGATTTTAGCTTGTGCCTGGAGCAAAATGCTTTGACGTGGACTTCATACCATGGATTTGGTTCAAACCTGTCTGGTTATAGGATATATTATTCCAACACACAATTAGGAACACCTTCATTACTGACTGAGCAAGCTGCTAACGATACAACTTATATTCACCAGCAAGTAGCTGCCAATACTTCTTACTTCTATTATGTTACTGCGTTTAGTAACGCTTTACCTGATTCTTCCATTTCAGATATTCAAGGAATAACAACAACAATGCCCGCTTTGCCATTGGTGATGCAGGCAAATTATGGAACTGTTGAAACATATAATCAGGTTGATTTGTCTTTTACTGTTGATGCCAATGCGGTTGTAAATTCATATCAATTGCAAAAATCTGCTACAAAAAATGGAGTTTATAAAACCATTGCCAGTTTTCCGAGTGGAACAGCAACGATAAATTATTCTGACTTTATAAATACCAATCAGGAAATTGAATATTATAAAGTTATTGCCATTAATACATGCAATTTAAACTCTCGCGAAAGCAATATTGCACATAATATAGTTTTGGAAGCTCAACCAAATCCTGAAATTGAACATTCCAATAATTTAAGCTGGAATTTATATGAAGGCTGGCCAACTAATGCTTTAGACTATACTATTTACAGAAGTATTGATAACAATCCTTTTGAAGAAATTGCTACTTTGGGACCATTGGTTAACACATACGTTGATGATATAAGCCAATGGGTTGTGCCCGAAACTAATGGCGAACCAACTAACGGACATTTTTGCTATTATGTAATTGCACATGGAGCTTCCGGAAACCAAAGCAAATCGAATATTTCATGTGCACATCAGGAAACTGTTTCTTTTATTCCAAACGCCTTTAACCCAAATAGCCAAACTGAAGAAAATCGGACTTTTAAACCGGTAATTTCATTTGTAAATAACTATAGCCTAATTATATACAATCGATGGGGTGAAATCATTTATCAATCCAATAATCCGCTTGTTGGTTGGGATGGAAGGAATAGGAGTGGAGAACTCTTGAAAAAAGGTACTTATGTTTATTATCTAAAATATAGGACTAAGGATAATAGGTTGGTTGAAAAATCGGGACAAATCAATTTGGTTTATTGATTTGGGTTTGTTACAATGAATATACATTCCTTAAGTTCCTAAGCTTGGTTTATATATTTTTCAGGATCTACACTTGATAAAGTAAATGAAAATATGCTTCCTTTTCCTTCGATGCTTTTAATTTTTAACTGGTCACCGTTTTTTTGAACAAACTCTTTACACAATTGCAAACCAATACCAGAACCAATTTCATTATATGTTCCAATTGTGCTTTGTACCATGTTTGAATTGAGTATTTTGTCTATATTCTTTTGACTAATACCGCAGCCTGTATCGGAAATACTTATTTCAACCAAGTTGTCCTTTTCATTTGCTGAAATAACAACAGCGCCGTCTTTTTCATTAAATTTTATTGCATTTGAAATCAAGTTGCGAATGATGGTTGAAGTCATATTTCGATCAGCAAATACATTTATTGATTTATTCACTTCGGAATGTAGAAGAATAGATTTGCTTTCGGCATTTAAACCCAGAAGTTTTATATTGTCATCAATCAATTCCTTTAAAGAAAATAAACAAGGATCGAATGCTACCATATTTCTTTGAGAATTTGCCCAGGAGAGTAAATTCTCTAGCAAACTAAATGTTGAACCTACCGAAGAACTTACCGAAGTGAGAATTTTGTTTCGTTTTTCCTCTGTCATATCTTTTTTTAAGGTCAAATCCAGCAAGAGCTTTACAGTATAAATCGGATTTTTTAAATCATGTGCAATTATAGACAATAAGGTATTTTTTGAATTATTTAATGCCTTAATGTTCTTATAACTTTCTGACAATAAAAGCATGGATTGCATTCTTGAATGCAGTTCTATTTTGTCTATCGGTTTTCTGATAAAATCTACTGCTCCGGCTTCAAATGCAGTTTCCAAATGATTTGAAGAAGTCATGATTCCCGTACAAATAATTACCGGTATATCTTTGGTTTTATCGTTACTTTTTAATTTTTTAGTTGTTTCAATTCCAGACATTTCAGGCATTTCCCAGTCCATTATAATTAAGTCAGGCTGATGTTTTTCGGCAATCATTAGAGCCAGTTCACCATTATTTGCATGAAATACTTCGCCAATATCTTTTCTTTCTTCAATCATATCAACAATTGTAACCAAATTGTCTTTTTGATCATCTACAACCAGTATTTTATAGCCATTCATCATCTTTGTCTAAATTGAAAAAACAAATAAATATAGCAAAATCAAACGTTTGAATAAAATATTTTATGGTTTTTTTAAAAGCCATCTACTTCAGTTGGTTTTGATTGGATGAAAATGGTGACACAACCCTTTTTCTGATCGCTCGCTGCTAATATGCTTTTAGGAGATGATTCAACCTGCAAATTATCTTGCAAAACATCAACAATAATTTTTATATCAGTGTCAGTTTTTGACGACAAATCGAAATAGGGATGGATAAATTTATTTGTTTCCGAATCGAAGTAAACTTCCAGAGCATTTCCTTGTTTTGTATTATCCGATAAACCGGGCATATCAATCAGAATTTCTCCTGAACCGGTATTTAATATTTTGAAATTGATATTATTATTAAAAATTGTACTTGCGAAAAAAGATATTCTATAGTCTGAATTTTTTTCTAATTTCATAAGGTATTCATATTGTTCGCCAGTTTTACAAACTGCACTTTTTGAAAGTTCGCTAAATTGATAGGGCGGACTTGCATACCTCATTTTTAAAGTTGACATACAATCAAAACTTTGGGCTGATGCAGCTTTATTATTTATTAACGAAATGAAAATAAGAAAAAGGGTACTGATAAACTTCATGAAAATATTTTTTAAATGATTGGTTATAAATGGTTAATTTGCCTTGTATTTTGCGAAAGAATTGATCTTTTGCCTTTATGTAAGATTATTAGTGGTTTTGTAATTTGGAATAATATTCTAGCGTGATTTTGATTCAATTGTAATGAACTCAAAATTTAATTTAATAGGTTCACTAAACCTTAATCCTGTTTCTAAAATATCGGCATCATGAGGATCGTAATGCCACTTTATTTTGATGTAATTATTTACAGGGCTACTTTCCATTATACTCAAAAGCATTGCTATTTGCTTTGATGATGCAGTGTTAATATAATCAAATTCGAATTTTACAATAATTTCTTTTGTGATTTTTTCAGTTTTTAAAAAATACTCAAACCATTCAATTATAGGCTCGTAAAACGGCAATGGATTAACAGGAAATGATTTGCCCGAAAATGAATATGTTTCTGTTTCAGTACTTAATAATACTTCAGGTGTATGTTTTCCCGCTTCAATAAATAAAGTTTCCATTGTTTATTATTGTTTTGATATTTTAACTTTTAATGTATAGAAATAATAATCATCGTTGATTTTCTGAAAATCAAATGTCAATTTGTTACCTGATTTAATTCGAAGATCTATAAGGCCAAGTCCCGAGCTTTTGTTGGTATTAATTTCGAAATCAAATAATCGTTTGCTGAAAAAATTTACCAACATCTCATTATCCAGGTTGTTTACATAGAATATACGGCCTCTTAAACTCCGAACTTCATTGCTTAGAATATAGTTTCCGGTAGTGAGGATAAATTCATTTTCATTTTCGGATATATAAAAAATTCCACATTTTCCTTCTTCGGATATCAAATAATCAGATGCATGTTTTGTTATGTTTTGAAACAATTCAACCATAACATTGAATATCTGCCTTTTTAATTTGTTGTTATCAGACATTTGGTTTTCCAGGAAATCAAGCATGTCTAATAAACTGTCATCGTTAAAGATATTATTAAAAACAATCAAAACATTGCCCTGGTTCAACAATGTATGTATTTCTGAGATATTTAATAAGGAATTCAGGTCATTGGTCCTAAACTCATTTTCATCTGGTTGGGTTGCAACAATTTCTGTTTGCAAATAGAAAAAAGACAAATTATTGCTTAATTCTTTAAAATAATAATTCAATTTTGAACCTGCCCATCTAGCAATTTCAATTAAACCAAGTCCGGCTCCACCTTTTTCTGAAATCTCACCATTCCATAAAATCTCTTTATGATATTTCTTTAATTGATCCTTTCCTAAATTGTTTACTTTGTTAATTTTTTCTGTTAAAGTGCCAATGTTTTCATTTTCAATTAGATTCCCAGTTGTAATAAAATATCGGGAATGATCTTTTTTTAAAGTAAAAAGGCCATAAAATTCGGTTGAGGAATTATTGTTGCTTGCCTGATGCTTTGAAATGTTCTGAATTCCTTCCACCATTACGTGATAAACTTTTCGTTTCAATCTGTTTGGTGTTTCTTCCTCCTTAATATTGCTCTGAGCAAGCGCTATTATATTTTTTGTAAAGTTTGTGGTGAATTTTCCACGATAAACATAGCTTAGCTTTTCTTGTTGTATAGCATCAAATAGCTTTAAAGTAATACCATCATGTTTTTTAATCAATAATTCTGTACTCATAAATGATGAACTAATATAATAGATATTTATAATGCAAAGTAAACAATTCGCTACAGTTTCTGCAAGTATAGAAACCTTAATTCACTTGGGGGATTTTCAGGCTTTTCAAATCAAGGAAAACCTTTGTTTTATGGTCTCCATATATCCCATCGCAAGGTAAGGATATATTTTTAAATGACATACATTTTTTATTTATGCTAAAGCTCTATTAATCTATGTATTGCCGCATACATTACCAAATGGGCAGAATTCCTGGTTTTGGTTTTAGTTATTAATTTTGTTTTATAACCTTCAACAGTTTTAACGCTGATTGAAAGTTTTTTTGCAATTTCAGTATTTGTCGCACCCTCACATATATAGTTAAGTATTTCTTTTTCTCTTTTGGTTAAAATCACTTCGACTTTAGTTTCCATCCTAACATTATTATCCTGATGAGGTTTGCTTGAAATTTCTTCCATCATGTTCATATTATTTAAAAATTTAGTTTAACTTTTCTTTTCGGATTGTATCAAACAGCCTGAAAGTGCTTCTTCTCTAAAATTATTTATTACCTATGTATCCATATTTATTTTATTGAAATAAGAAGTATTAATGATGCAAAGTAAGCAATCCGTTACAGTTTGTGTAAGCGTGGAAACCTTAAATTATAAAGGGTTTATATGGTTTTTCATAGGTGGGAAAACCCTTGGTTGAAATATCGCATCGCAATAATGATAAAACCTTCAAAAGTTCACTGGGAATGATTTTTATAGTATTGGAACCTCAAAATATTTGAAGAGGTCGATTTTAGCATGCAAAAGATAATGAATAGTCTCAGGAAACCGTAATCTAGATTCCAAGATTTATCAAATCGATATATAGTTTTTCATTGCCTGCATAAGAAGCGTCCAACAGTTTTTCTTTCCAAAGCTTAATACCTTCACTCTTATTTTCGATTTGATTGATGTGCATTTTTAATTTACTGATACTATAGATTTCAGTAGCCTTGAAAAGATCAATAAATTGAGAAAGATATTCGATATCCTCTTTATTTAATAAATTATTAATTTGGGGTTCAATAATTAAATTATGAGAAACCTTAAAGCTTTCCAATGCGTTTTTGATACTCTCAGATGGTATTGTAAACCAGAAAGTTGTACCTCCATTCAAATTACTTTCAAATCCAATTTTACCACCGTGGGCTTCAACTGCAATCTTGCAAAATGTCAGGCCCAAACCTGTTGAATGTACTTCACCAGACTTTTTGGCCATTATTTGTCCAAAT
The DNA here is from genome assembly GCA_025361565.1 of Bacteroidota bacterium. Taxonomy (GTDB): domain Bacteria; phylum Bacteroidota; class Bacteroidia; order Bacteroidales; family NBLH01; genus NBLH01. The sequence goes on from JANYKN010000144.1 coordinate 170,749, forward strand.
TCAGAAAACACCAGTTCTTCTTTATCTTTCGGAATTCCTGGCCCTGCATCAATTACCTGAATATTTAAATTCTGTGAACTATCTCTATTTGAGTCTATTGTTATTGTTCCATTTAAAGGTGTGTATTTAATTGCGTTTGTTAACAGGTTTGTAAAAACTCTTAAAATAATTTCCTGATCAACATTAATGTTGGGATTTTCAACAATATTCATTTTAATACTAATATTTTTTTGACTTGCCAAAAAACTAATATAATCAGTTGCCTTACTTATAATTTTAAATAATGGCACATCTTTTAATTCCAGATCCATTTTGGTTTTTTGATATTTATTAACATCAAGGATGTTCATCACAAGATTAAGCATATGCCTGCTGGATTGCCTGATAGAAAGTAATTGAATTTCGGGTTCAAGATTTTTTGAAATATTCATGATAAAATTTAAAGGATTTTTAAGATCATGAACAATCATGCTGGTCATTCCATCTTTAAATTTGGTAACTTCCAATAATGTATTGTAAACATCGCACAATTTATCGGCCTGACTTTGAATTTCCTCTTTCTGATTTTCTATATGCTTTGTCCTTTCATGGATTAATTCGGTTAGCTTTACTTTTTCATGTCTCATTTGCCGGGTTCTTATTCTGATCAAAAGCCACACGAATCCAATTAAGAATAACAAATACATGAAATAAGCAAAAGTGGTGCGAAACCATGGTGCCAATATAGTAAATGAATATGTTGCTATATCACTTTCTTTACCGTATATGTTTCTGGATTTGACCTGGAGAAGATAATCGCCTGGTGATAAGTTTGTATATTCTTTTTTAACAGCTTTTGTCCATATCGACCATTCTTTATCATTTCCATTTAAATAGTAGCTGTACTGGTTTTCTTTTTCCTCTTCAAAAAAGGTACAGGCAAATTCAAAAGAAATATTGTTATTTTTATATTTGATTTGTGGATATTTATAATCCTGAGAGTCACCAGCACCCCAATATATTACGGAATCGTTATTTAAAGTAACTTTTCTTATTAAAGTTCTAAAATCACTATAATAATCCAATTCCTTGTCTTCGTTATATTTAAATAATCCATGATCTGTTGCTAACCAAATATTTTTATTATCAAAAAACACCTTTGAAACACTATATTTTGAAAGCTTTTTAATTGCTGTTTCTTTTATTTGCTTGTCGGTTTCACTTCTGATTTCAATCGACACATTTTCCCTTCCGCCTGTTGAGCTTATTGCCCATAAATTTCCATCCTTATCATTAACCAATTCTCTTATATACACATCTTTCAATCCTTTTTTAAAATAATCTTTTATCCGAAATATCTTATCTGATTTATCGTCGAACTTATATAGGGCTTTTTCACTTGAAAACAAAACATTACCTTTATCGACGAATACACTAGCTTGTGCTTTTTCTATATGGCCAGGCAATTTGTACTCAGTCATTTTATAATTTCTAATCCTGTAAACCTTCCCAGAATAGCTACTTATCCAAATGTCACCATTTGGCATTCCAATCATTATGTTTGCGTAACTAACATGGCCTATAGTTTTTTTATATTTGATTTCCTTATCTTTATAGGTATATAAACAAATGCTATCTAAATGAGCTATATAAAACTCAGAGTCTTTATTCTTTGATTGAATAAGCCTAAAGCAATAGGGTGGTTTTGTTTCCGACCATATTCTTTTGTTCTTGATTTCATAAATTCCGGAATTGTGCCCGAGCAGTAATCTTTTTGAACCACCAATTACTGACAATTCTAAAAATTGCCATCCCTGCAATGGAAGATTAGAAATTTCCTTTAATTCATTATTGTCGAAATAAAAAATTCCGGTAGATGTTGTCAGATATAAAGTATCCTTATACCTGATTTGGTCATATACTTCGCCTAATAACCCATTTTTTTCACTCCAGGTCTCAAAAGGTGAATTATATTCTATCCTGCTTATGCCGGTGTTGGTTACAACCCATAATTGGTTTCGCTTGTTTACATTAAACAATAGATTGTCTTCCAGATTTGAATTGTCTTTTGTGAGATGCAATCTTATTTTACCTTTTTTATCAAAAATCACAAAACCACTGTATATAGTGCAGGCATAGAATAAACTATCATCAAATTGTTTCAACCTGTACAGTAATTTATTATTGCTCACCAATCTGTTAATATCTGCAAATTCATCTGATTTTAGTTTTATGCCTAATGATAAATTAAAATTTTCGAGACCATTATAATAATATGCCAGGATTTCTTTTGATTTATCATCAGTTTCAAAAATTCCGCGAAGTTTTTCATCAATAAAATAGGAATTGTTGCTTATCATTTTATTTCCTGAAACTTCAGACAAACCATACCCTAAATCGACTATATATAGCTTGTCTTTATATTCAAACATGTCGAAGAATTCTTTTTTTGATTTCAATTGATTTAACTTTCCATTATCTAATACAAAAATGTATTTTTTTGTTAGAAAATAAACCATTTCGTGATGTACTATAATTTTCCATACATCATTAAAGTCTTTATATATTGAATCAAGATTTTGAGATAATGAAATATACTGAAGCATCCCTGTCAAGTCAGCTTTTAAGAAACCAAATTCTCCGGATCCTCCGGCAAATATTTCATTTTTTTTGTTTATGGCAAGGCTCCTGACAAAATCTGAAGGAAATTTTATTATTCGCCACTCCACGCCATCATATTCAAGTATGCCACTGTTATTTGCAACATACATAACACCGCGTTGGTCGAATACAATATCCCAGTTTTGAGGTTCGCCATTATAATCTTTAGATAGAAAATTGTAGATAACAGGACTTCCTTTTTCCTGAGAATTAGAATTGATGCTTGTTACTGCTATAATTAGAATTATTAAGTAGCTTTTTGTCATGCAAAACAAATTTCTAAAATTTTAAAAATTAGAAAAGCTAATTTAAGAAGTATAAATTAAAATATAGCCAAAAAAAGTGGTATAATAGTCTTTTGTTATCAAATAAAATAGCAGTTTAAATGTACATTAAGTCTTTTAATCTATGCTAATTGAAAGAAAGTTTAGTGTCCATCTATAAAGTATATCGGGATTTATCCCGATTGTTTTTGCATTATTGTTTACTAGTAATGCGAATTAACAGTTGAATTGCCGCCGGCTTTAGCCGGTGGATCGGAATAAACTTATCTGAAGGGCTTTAGCCAAAATTAATATTTAGTTTTGGCTAAAGCCAAATTGTTCTTTCTTTTTCATCCGCCAGCTAAAGCA
>JANYKN010000150.1 GCA_025361565.1 Bacteroidota bacterium
CAAATATCACTTTGCCAAGCTCATTTTTGCGTTTCAATCATTTCTAATGGCAATATTGCCGCATCATCTATCAAGTTCCGAAAACACTCGCTTCTCGATCAGTTGAGAAAAAATGGGTTGTCAGATGGGACTCAATATTTAGTGATCTAAAGACTTGGAAAAGCAGAAAACCCAAATATGATCAGAATTGAGCGATTTGTAAATAGGCCAGTGCAGTCTAATTGTTTCATACTTTATAATGAAAAAACTTTTGAAGCAATAATTATTGATCCTGGAAATGAGGATAATTCCAATATAAATGCTTTTATTAGCAATCATAGACTTGTTCCCAGATTCATAATTTTAACACACGAACACTATGATCATATTTGGGGCACAAATAAATTAAAGGATTTGTATAATGTCAATATTATTTGTTCTAAAACATGTGCAGAACGTATAATATTGCCAAAAAAAAATATCTCAATATTTCACACCCAACATGGATTTTCAACATATCCCGCTGATATTATCATAAATATTTTCCCGACGGAAATTACTTTATGCGGGTTTACTATTAGATTTATAGAAACTCCTGGTCATTCTAATGCTTCAATTTGCTTTAGTGTTGAGAATAATTTATTTACTGGAGATACAATAATAAAGAATGAAAAAATTATTACAAAGCTTTTAGATGGAAACAGTCAAAAATTAATGGATAGTTTAAAATTAATATTGAATTCATATGCACCACAAACAATTATTCATCCAGGTCATGGTGAAAGCTTTCAGTTGAATGAATTAATCATAGATAAACTTTTTTGAATTGGTTTTAATGCTCAATTTTTGATCAATTGAAATATTACATAAAAAAGTGGGTAGGTGATAATCGGTGGAAGCACAAAGTTCATTTTCTTATCTGTATAACTCCTTTTGCTCTTGAAAGCTAAAGTATTAACTTGATGAAGACCATATTGCAAATAAATATAGTAGTCAATTATGGATCGACGGGCCGTATCATTGAAGAATTAGGGCAAACAGCTTATCAAAATGGTTGGAACAGCTACATTGCATATGGTCGAAAATTCCAATCCCTTAAACCTGATTTAATCAGGATTGGATCAGGGTTGGAAGTAATACTTCATGGATTGCGGACACGACTGTTTGATCAGCATGGTCTGGGTTCACGTAAGGCAACAATTAATTTAATTGAGCAAATTGATAAACTAAAACCCGATATTATTCATCTCCACAATCTGCATGGGTATTACATAAATATTGAAATTCTTTTTAACTATTTGGCATTAAAAAATATTCCTGTTGTGTGGACATTTCACGATTGCTGGCAGTTAACCGGACATTGTGCCTATTTTGATGTAGTTGGCTGTGAAAAATGGAAAACCGAATGTCATCATTGCCCTCAAACAAAAGAATATCCGGCAAGTTTTGGGTTAGACCGTTCTAAAAAAAACTTTCATCATAAAAAGGAGTTATTCACTTTATTAAAAAATCTGACGATTGTGCCGGTTTCCAGTTGGCTGGAAAATATTGTCAAACAATCCTATTTCACCGGATTTCCAATTCGGGTAATCAGCAATGGAATTGACACGAATGTTTTCCTTCCCTTGCAAGATAAAACTATCCGCAAAAAATACAGGCTGGAAAATAAATTTATTATTCTGGGCATTGCCAACATTTGGAGCTCCCACAAAGGACTAAACGATTTCATTCAATTGAGTAAAAAACTGGAATCAGATGATCAGATCATTCTTGTTGGATTAACCAAATCACAAATAAAAACATTGCCTTCCAATATAATAGGTATCGAAAGAACCAATGATATTCAGGAACTGGCAGCACTTTATTCAGATGCTGATGTTTTTATTAATCCTTCAGTAGAAGAAACCTTTGGCTTGACAACTGTTGAAGCACTGGCTTGTGGCACACCTACAATTGTTTTTAATGCCACTGCAAGTCCGGAATTAGTAATGCCGGAGACAGGTTTTGTGGTTGAGAAGGGAGATATGCAAAGTCTTATGAATGCAATTCAAATCATTAAGACAAAAGGGAAGAGCAGTTTCAGCATAGTATGCAGGGAGCGGGCGAAGAAATTTTACGACAAAAATGATCGCCACATGGATTATTTAAATCTATACGAATCAATACTAACAAAGCAAGATCCACGTGTAATACAGATGAAACACTGAGTCTCATGGCATAAGTTATTAACTCTGTGATTATCAGTTTAAAACATCGTGAAACTCTGTGAAATAAAAAAATCAATACATCATGTTTAAAAACAAAACCCTTTTAATCACCGGCGGAACCGGATCTTTTGGCAACGCCGTTCTTAACCGTTTTTTAGATACAAATATCAAAGAAATCCGCATTTTTTCGCGTGATGAAAAGAAGCAGGATGATATGCGCATTAAAAAACAATTGCATAACAATTAATATTTCAGTCATTAAGAATATAATTTATTTTAAAAACAGCATTTACTATTGTTATTAAAACAATTCAATTTAATATCTTTGTCAGACATCAACTATCACAATAAA
>JANYKN010000157.1 GCA_025361565.1 Bacteroidota bacterium
TCATTTTAGTAAATTTTTTAAAAATTATACGGGTCGATCTATTATGGAGTTTAAAGAGATCGTCATTCCTTAAATTTACTTTTCTGTTATTTGTAACATAGATACCTTAATTTTTGCATTTTGTTGCATTTGCGAAGGCCATATTTTTGTTCCTATAAAATTATATATAAAAAAACATCATGGGAACGATAGAAAAAACTAAATGGGCGATAGATGCAGCTCACTCCGAAATTCTTTTTAAGGTAAAACACCTTGTAATAACCACATTAAGCGGAAAATTTGATAAGTTCGAAGGATCAATGAGTTCTTCGTCAGGTGATTTTTCTGATGCTGACATTGAGTTTTCGGCAGATGTGAATAGTATCAACACCAATCAGGCAGACCGAGATGGACATCTGAAATCACTCGAATTTTTAGATGCTGCCAATTACCCAAAAATCATATTCAAATCCAAAACTTTCAAAAAAAACACAGGTTCTGATTATTTGTTAACAGGCGATTTAACCATTCGCGGCGTAAACAAAACAGTTGAGTTGACTGTTGAATATGGCGGAACAACCAAAGACCCCTGGGGAAATACAAAAGCCAGATTTTAGATTAATGGTAAAATCAATCGGAAAGATTTTGGACTTACCTGGAGCGCTGTTACTGAAACTGGTGGTTGGTAGTGGGAGATGAAGTTAAACTTCAACTTGTGGTTGAACTTATAAAACAATAATTTTAAATTAAATATGAAAAAGGAAATACATAAAGCAAACACACGAGGTCATGCCAATTACGATTGGCTTGACACTTTTTATACTTTTAGTTTTGCCAATTATTATGATCCCGCCAAGGTAAATTTTGGCACTTTACGTGTTTTGAACGACGATTGGGTAGATGGTGGTAAGGGTTTTGGAAAACATCCTCACGATAATATGGAAATTATCACCATTGCTCTCGAAGGTGAACTGGAACATAAGGATAGTATGGGCAATACTTTCCGGATTAAAAAGAACGATGTTCAAATGATGTCTGCCGGTACTGGTATTTTCCATTCCGAATTTAATCATCATCCTACCGAACCGGTGAGGTTATTACAAATATGGGTTTTTCCCGATAAACGGAATCTCACACCAAAATATGATCAGAAAACGTTCGATCCAAAAGAACGCATAAATAAATGGCAGCGAATAGTTTCACCAACCGAACCTGAAGCTGTTAAGATTAATCAGGATGCCTATTTTTCATTAATCAGCATGGACAAAGGGTTTTCCACCGAATATAAACTTCACAATGAAAATAATGGAGCTTATCTTTTTATTCTGGAAGGATCTGTTAACGTGAATGAGACCATTCTGAAACGAAGAGATGGAATCGGAATCCGGGAAACTTCGGACATTGGATTAATGGGTTTAGAATCGTCAGAAGTTCTTTTAATGGAAATTCCTATGACAGCCTAAGCCTTGGCATCATTCATATAATTAGTGAAACGATTGATATCCTTCTGGTTTCCTAATACGAAAAGCCTATCCTCAATAGTGAGTTTTATATCCATACCCGGATTAACAATATAACTGCCATCGTTACGCTTCAGTCCGATAATGTTGATATTATCCTTACCAACGCTTTTTAATTGTTCGATGGTGAAGCTTTCGCACATATCGTCGCAAGCTATTTCTTCGAGAATAATGTCTTTGGATTTTTCAATCATTAAATAGTCGAGAAACTCAACAATATTGGGTTGAGCAATCATTTTAGCCATATGTTGACCGCTGATTTTATCGGGCATAATTACATGTGATGCTCCGGCTGTTTTCAGTTTCTTTATGGTATTAAAGTTTATCGCACGACTAATGATTGTGATTAGAGGGTTTAGCTCGCGTGCTGAAATAACTGCAAACAAATTCTCTGCATCAGTCGGTAACACCGAAATAAATGCTTTGGCCCGCTTAATTCCCGCCCTTTCCAGAACTTCATCACTCGATGGATCATCGTGAATGTATAAAAGCTCATTTTTTTGTTGAATTTCTTTGATTTTTGCTTCGCGATTATCAATAATAATTACAGAAATATGATGATACTGAAGCTCTTCGATTGC
>JANYKN010000164.1 GCA_025361565.1 Bacteroidota bacterium
TTTATTGATTTACTTAAAAAAAATAATTCAACTCAACTTGACGCCTTAGGGTTGAGATATTTGAAAATCATTACTGAGTCAGCTGATGAAATGGGAAATCTTATAGATGCATTATTGACATTCTCAAGATTAAGCAGGTCAGAACTGAAGCGGGTAAAAATAAATACAAAAAGGATTGTTAACCATGTACTTAAAACTTTCAGTGATGACCTTCCAGTTAAAACAATCGAAATAAATATATCAGAACTCCCTGATACTTGGGGTGACGAAGACCTAATTATTCAGGTTTGGGTCAATCTTATCTCCAATGCTTTGAAATATTCTCGAAATATGAAAAAAGCTGTTATTGATATTGGCGGTGAAACAATAAATGGTGAAGCGGTATTTCATATAAAGGATAATGGTGCAGGATTTGATATGAAGTATGTTGATAAACTATTTGGAGTTTTCCAGAGGCTGCACAAAACAAGAGAATTTGAAGGTATAGGGATTGGTCTTGCTAATGTAAATCGAATCGTGATGCGTCATGGTGGAAAATGCTGGGCAGAGAGTGAGGTTGGAAAAGGTGCTACATTTTCATTTAGTTTACCAAATAATAGATAATCATATAATATAGAAAAATTATGAAAACAGAAATAAGAAGAATCCTTATTGTGGACGATAGTCTAAAAGATGTTGAACTAATAATATCAGCTCTGACTGAAAACAACCTGGGAAATGAGATTGATGTTGCTGAAGATGGCGAAGAGGCGTTGGACTATTTTTATAAGAGAGGCATTTTTTCTCATATAGTTAAGTTGCCTGCTGTAGTATTATTAGATATTAAAATGCCTAAAATGAATGGTATAGAAGTATTGAAACACATTCGGTCAAAGTCAAGATTTAAAGGCGTCCCTGTTATTATGCTGACATCGTCAAGTGAAGAAAAAGACCTTGCTAATTGTTACAAACTTGGGGCTAATTCTTATGTTGTTAAACCTGTTGATGTTAGCAAGTTTATGAGTGCAATAAAGTCTGTGGGACATTATTGGGTTGTGACGAATCAGCCGCCACCTCCACCTGCAAGAATTCTAAAATCTTAATCTTCAAAACTTAATAAATGTCTTCCCTCAATGGAAAAGAGAATAAAAATACTTCATATTGAAGATTCTTTAAAAGACTTCGAGTTAATACACTCAATCATTGAGAGTGGAGAAATTCAACATGAATATTTTTTAGCCGATAACGAAAAGGATTTTCTAGATATCCTTAATACAGAAAATATCGATATTATATTATGTGATTATAACCTGCCCGATTATTCTGGCAACGAGGCATTGAAGGTTACAAAAGACAAATATTCATCTATACCTTTCATATTTGTTTCAGGAACAATTGGAGAAGATGTTGCAATAAATGCAATGTTAAATGGGGCAACCGATTATGTGCTCAAACACAAACTTGAACGGTTAGTTCCAGCTATTAAAAGAGCAGTGAACGAAAGAGAACAATTGATAAAGCAAAAGGAAATAGAGAAAGCATATCAGGATAGTGAAACAAAATTTCAATTTATAATGGAAAATTCTGCCGATGCCATTTTCATTACAAATCAACAAGGAAAGTATGTGTATACTAATAAGGCGGTTTCCGCTATGCTTAGTTATACATCAGAGGAAATGAAAAGTAAGACAATCGCAGATATTTTATTCCCGAACAATTTAGAGAAGTACTTAGAGATATTTAAACAAATTCTGAATGGGGTTAAAGTATTTACTGAAATTGAACTTTTAAAAAAAGACGGTAATTATATTTCAGCAGACCTTAACGCTGTTTTATTACCTGATGGTAGGATATATGGAAGCTGCAGGGATATTACAGAACGCAAAAAAGCTGAATCAGAGCTTATTGAAGCCAAAGAAAAAGCCGAAGAAAGCGATAGGTTGAAATCCGCATTCCTCGCAAATATGAGCCATGAAATACGTACACCAATGAACGGGATTCTTGGTTTTGCAGAACTTTTAAAGGAACCTAACTTAACGATAGATGAACAACAAGATTATATACAGACAATGCAGATTAGTGGAGCACGAATGCTCAATACCATAAACAGTATTGTTGATATATCTAAAATTGAATCAGGACTTAGTCAGATTGTTATTAGAGAAGCAGATATTAATAAGAATATGGAGTTCACTTATAAGTTCTTCAAACCAGAAGCTGATATAAAAGGGTTGCAATTAATCTTAAAAACCAGTTTAACTGATAAAGAAGCCTTTATACAAACAGACAGCGAAAAAGTCTATGGAATACTAACGAACCTTGTCAGAAATGCCGTTAAGTTTACCAACCAGGGTTCAATCGAATTCGGTTATGTTTTAAAATCGCACAGTGAGCCTGCCGAACTGGAGTTTTATATAAAAGATACTGGTGTTGGTATTCCAGATAATCATAAGGAACTAATTTTTGAGAGGTTCAGGCAAAGCAGTGAATCGAATAGCCGAAGTTATGAAGGCAGTGGCTTGGGATTATCCATTGCGAAATCCTATGTAAAAATGCTTGGTGGCAGGATATGGGTAGAAAGTGAAGAAGGGTTGGGTTCAACATTCTATTTTACCATTCCTTATACTGTTGTTTCGCAAGAAAAACATTCCCTCGAAAATCTTGTTGTGAAAAAAAATCATATAAATGGAAAAAAAATTAAAATATTGATTGTCGAAGACGATGAGATATCTTCTTCCCTTCTCACAAGAGTTCTACAGCCTATTAGTGGTGAAGTTGTATATGCAAGAACAGGTGCTGAAGCTGTTGATACTTGTCGTAATAACCCAGACCTTGATTTGGTATTAATGGATATCAGAATGCCCCAGATGAATGGATTGGAAGCCACACAACAAATTCGTCAGTTTAACAAAGAAGTAATCATTATAGCACAAACAGCGCATGGATTTTTACAGGATAAGGATAAAGCGATAAAAGCGGGATGCAACGATTATATACAAAAACCAGTTTCTAAGTTATTGATAATAGGGTTAATCTTAAAGTATTTTAATAATTAGAAAATGGATGAATATGAACCCTCGATTCTAATCCGTGGGCTTTACTAAGAAATAATAATCATTGCACAAACACATATCGATTTGAAAGAGACAGGGAAAAAGCACTGGAAGCTGGATGCACCAAATACACACTAACCCTTTTAATCGAAACTTATTGTTTGAGTCAATCAAAAAGCATTGTAATAACACATCTGACACTAAATACAAATCTTAAACAATTGAAAAGACTTATGATGAAAAATGATATAGAATCATATCATGATTTACAGAATCAAATAAAAAATATTGATGATAATTCATATTTTCAGGAGCAAATCGATAAAACTCTTTTATTTCTTTCGCAGCAGGGTTGGGATAATCCAAGAGAAAGTTTCTTTCACTCCTTAGCACGATTTCTGGCTGAAACTTTAAAAATGGATTACGTTTGTATCGACAAGCTTCAAGGGGA
>JANYKN010000173.1 GCA_025361565.1 Bacteroidota bacterium
CCTAAAAGTTTTTTTGTTTCAACATCGTTTATCTTTTCCCAATCAATGTTCTTTATAACGGTCTTTTTATTTTTCTGCCACTTATCAAAGATAAATTTAATCAGGTCAATCCGTTGGTCATCGTTCAATTCCGCTTTTAAATATTCACAAGCAAATTTATCTTCGGTAAGATAAGGTTCAGTAACTATATTCGTTCCTTTCGTTTTGTCAATTTCGACTGGAAGTTCAAAAAGTTTGCTAATGCCTTTATATTTTTCGTTTAGCGTAGCGTTTGCATCTATGAAGCTATTAGGCTTTGTGTAGTAAGTATATTCAAGTGAATATTTTCCTTCGAGGGTTTCAATATTGAATTCAGCAAAATTGAGATTCTCAATATTTTTGTGAAATAGTAATAGGAATGCCAATTGTTGAGAATTGTCAATATCTGTTCCTATTAAACTCAGTATGTTTTTGAAATCGGGTTCTTTACTAATTCCAAAAAGTGTTTTCAATGTAGCTTCTGGAATTCCTAAGTCAACAAAGCATTTTATTATTTCATTAAGAAAGTCGCTATTCTGAAAAGTGTCTGGTAAAATTTGAGCCAAACTTAATTTAAATGCACCATTCTCAAAACTTATTTCATCGTTTGATGAAGGAATGTCGGAAAGTTTGAGAGATTCATTTTCAACTTCTAAAAGGACTTTTTTCCTAAACAATTCTTGTTGGTTTTTCTGTGTCAGTTCCTTACACGCTAAATCCAAAATTTTGAATTGCAAACTTTCAATTGTGTAAGACTCGCCAACTCCAAAACTGATTTCAGATAACTGCGTTAGTAGTTTTCTTTTGGGGTCGTTATATTTTATTATGTCAATGAGTTCTCCAATGTTTTCATCTACATCAACGAAATCAAGAATTGCATTGTGCAAATGGTGTTCTGATAAAATTCCTAATTGCTCTTTGTATTCTGAAAATTCTTTTGGAAGTAACTTGAAAGTTTCAGAATAATTATCTGATAGAAACTTTATCAATTCCTTGCTGGTCTCGCCTGTGTGATATTGAAAAACATCGTTGCCTTTTTCTGAAATCACATATTCGTTTCCCGATTTCTCAATAAAGAATTTCTCAAAAAAGTTTTCATTGTTTGAGATTGCAAATGCAACAAGTGCTTTTATTTCTTCAACATCAAAAGTTACATCAACGATAATTTCATAGTCAAACAAATCTGAATTATCCAATTTGAAAGGAACATCTTTCAAAAAACTGAATATGCTTTTTGATGGAGTGTCCATTTCAAGAAACTTTTCTACGGCTGTTTGGAAATAGCTGTAACTTGAGTTTTGAGGGAAACGAAAATTGTAAAATACTTCGCTTGATTTTTTGAAAGTGTCTTTGGTAAAAACAAAAGATTGCTTTGATAGTGGAGCATTATTTTCCTCAAGGTTGAAGTAGTGAACTACCTTTTCGTAAAATGGTTTTGGCTCTTGAATATTTTCAATTAGTGTTTCCCAGTTTGGCAAAATCAAACTCTTATATATTTCCTTTTCTTGAAGAAGATATTTTTTCAAAACATCAGCGTATTCTTCTGAACGAATTTTGAAAGGCAAAAGCCAGTTGGGTGTGTTAAGATTTGAAGGAAGTAATTCCTTCAATGAAATAATGTTTCCTTGTGAATCACAAAACAACTTTAGTTGTTTTAGTGTTTCGTCTGCAACACCTGTAAACTTTGTTTCGGGGGTTACAAAATTTTTGAAAAGATTTAACTTCTGTAAAGCGGTTAGGACATTTTCAGTTGAAGTTCTTTCTGAAATCTCCTCATAAAGTACTTCATCAGATTTCAGATTGGCAATTATCTTTTCAGTGAAACTGAATTTTGAAATATCCAGTTCGGAGATTGAAAAACTAAGAGAAGTAAGTTCTGCTTTTATTCCTGCAACTTTTACGGATTGAAAAACAAGGTCGTTGTTTTCACTTGTTTCTTGTATAGAGTAAAACTTACCGTCTGAAAATTTGAAAAGTTTTGCTTCAAGCAATCTTGCTACTGCTTCCTTTGTGAAATGATGTGAGTCAAGGTCTTTAAGAAATGCCTTGTAGTTTCTATCAGATAAAGTTTTTATCCAGTCATTGAAACATTCCAAATTTGCATTTACGAAAACATCACGAATGTTCCATTTTTCAATATCAAGTTTTTCAGAAGATTCAGCCTCTGTCAATAGGAATGAATCTTTCACGCCTGCCCAATAAAACCAATGAATATTTTCTAAACCTAATTCAGCAAGGTTAATTTCTAAATCGAAGTTTTTGATTTTTACATTTTTTGATTCGCTTTGAATCCCCTGCGTTGTTGGGATATTTACTTTGATATATTCCAATAGCTCAGAAAAGAAAAATTCATTAAGCCACTTATTGTTTTGATTGGCAGGTATTTTTGATACAAGTATATTCGAATAAATATTTATAAATTCCTTTTCGTTGGTTACTTTAAATTCATCAATTTTTTCAATTATTAACTTTGAAATATGAGGGAGTAAATTTTTATTAATATCACTTTCATGAAGTTTTCTCCGATTCGCTTCATTATCAAAACTATCACAATGAATAATGAATGAAAAGCCATTTGCTTCATCACCCATTGGAAAATATTTGTAAAGATTGGGAGAGTCTCTAAGTTTTTCAGCTTTTAAGTATTCAGTATAACCAAATGAAATTTTAATATTACAGTCTTTGTACTCAGGGTTAATTCTTTTAAAAACCTCTGTGCCTTTTTCAATTTCAAAATGTAATATCTTCAATGGAAATTTACCAAGAGAATCGTCATTAATGAAGACTTTCTGTAGTCTTTTTAAAAAATTCATTGAATACTGAACACCACTTGTGAGGTCTTGGTAATCTTTATCTAAATGTTGTTTTTTGCCTTCGCCTAATTTTAAGAAAAATATCGAACCTTGTGTAAGAACATCAAAGTTCAAATGTTCCTTGTGATTAATAAAATTTGATTTTAGAAATTGAGTGGCTTCCTGCAATTCTTCTTCGGGAAATAAGACTCTTGTATTATAACCGATGTCTTTTACCTTTTCTCTTGGTTCACAAGGGAAATTTGTAACTAATATTTTAAAAAGCCATGGAAGTGAATCATTATCAAATGCTGTAGGATTTTCAATATAATTTGCAAATGGTTTGCTAAAACT
>JANYKN010000180.1 GCA_025361565.1 Bacteroidota bacterium
GATCTTGAAAAATCAACCGGGAAAGTCTATCAAGACCCATGCCATAAATATCTACCCAGAAATTACCAACTGCCCAATACCGACTGGATTGCTTCAAATCACTGGTGTGTTCCAATTTATTATAAGGGAGATGATTAAGCATTCTAATCAGAACTATGGAAAATAAAGTAGATCCGGTAGGCTGGCAGTACATAACACAATTTCTGGATTTGAAAGAAAATTAAGCTTTATAAAATAACTATTTGCCAAGGATTGTAATATGAGTGAATTCGGAAAATTGAAATTAGCATTATTTAATGACAAAATGGGATCCATATTGAAAGTTTCCAGGAGGGAGAAAGAATATGATGAAACATATCCCATATCAGTTGAATTATCTTTGACCAACAAGTGCAATTTAAACTGCGTTTGGTGTTGTGATTCAACAATAAGAAAAAAATATAATGGAGATCTTGACAAAGAAATATTAGATAAACTGTTTGATGATTTAAGAAAAGGTGGCACAAAGGGAATTACGGTTGAAGGTGGTGGAGAACCCACAATTCATCCAGATTTTGAGCTGATAATTGATGGAATTAAAAGGAGGAAAATGGCTGTTGGACTCTTTTCCAACGGTGTAAATGTTGACAAAGTGCTAAAGAATATAGATAAATTTGAATGGATTCGCATATCGCTAGATGCTGATTCAAAGGAAACATATAAAAAATATAAGGGTTATGATGGTTTTGATATTGTGATGGATAACATCAAGAGGCTTGTTGCGAAGAAAAATAAAACAGTAATTGGAGTCGGTTATGTTGCAACAAGATACAATTTAGGGAATATAGAAGATGTCATTGAAAGTTTAAAGGGAATAGGAGTTGATTATTTTTATATCAGGCCAGTTGAGGATAACCCCAGATTCATTAGTAAAAATAATTTGAACTGGCTTAAAGAATATGAGACAGACGAATTCAAAATTGTTATAAATTATGCAGATAGAATCATTAAAGGCAACGCAAATCTCCCGTGTATCTGCCATAGTCTTGTTACGGTGATATCCGCAGATGGTTCGGTTTATATATGCGGTAGATTGCATATAAATCCCTCTCACACGCCCATCGGCAATCTTAAAAAGAATTCTTTCCATGAAATTTGGAATTCAAAAAGAAGAATTGAAATGTCTAAGAAATTATTTAATAGAGAACTGACAGGTAAAATCTGTCCAGTATGCAGAATTACAAAATTCAATGAATTTGCAAATGAGATATTGAATACGAAAACTGTAAATTTTATTTGATTATTATGCTATTTTCAAAGAAAACCAGTACCCTGAATAGTTCTGATTATTTTGAAGATGTACATCGTTATAAAAACTATAATAGATATATATTCGGTATAATAAAAGAAGCGAAAAACGAGTTTTTATCAAAAAAGTGTAGGAATACTGATGATTTAACTGTAAAAGTATTAGATTTATGTGCAGGAACAGGAATACCTTTAAATTCAATAATTGAAGATAAAAGTGTTCTTCTTTTTTCAGTTGACTTTTCATTAGACCTAATAAGGAAAAATAACTCAAATATAAAGTTGCTGGCTGATATCGAGGCTCTTCCTTTTAAAAATGATATATTTGATATTGTTTTCTGTCTACAAAGCACATGGTATTTCAATGACATATATAAATTTATCAAAGATATCCACCCCATACTGTCAAAAGATGGAGTTCTTGTCTTTGATATACAGAACATTCTTAGCCCAAGAGTCTTTTTCTCATATTTTGATATATAACGGATAAATAGGTTTAATTTTGTCAGGATATTATACAGACCCTTCATCAATATGGGTAGAGGCAACAAAATATTTCATGGCGTAGATTTCAAACGGATATTTAATTTTAAAGATAGTACAGCACTTAACTATATATCATGCATACTGCTTGGAAGTAAATATGAACATTCATCCTCACCCTCAATTCCATATCTGCTGGAAAAGCAACTTTCAAAATATTTTACTTTCAGGAAAATATCTGCAGAAAAAGTATTATATGGCAGGAATAAAGTAAATTCATTTAGAATCATTTATTTTTGTAATCCAAAATGCTTATAGGATATTAATTATAAATGGGGAAAATTAATCTTCTATATGTCTCATCTTCCCTTGAAAGCATTCATGAGTATAGATTTCTCAAGTTTATCTCAGCGGACAGGAGAATCAATCTCATCGTTGTAACATGCGAACCTAAGTCAATTCATGAAAATATTCTTGGACTTGGTATTAAAATAATAAAATCTCCCGAAGCGTGTTTCAATATTGATCTGCCAATATTTAGACGTATTTCTTTGGAATATAGACATTTTAAATTTGTGTCTTTCCTTAGTAATATTATTAAAGAATACAATATTGACATCATTCATTCTGGCTGGCTTACACTTGACAGTTACGATGCCTTAAAAACAGGATTTCATCCTGTTCTAGCCATGAGTTGGGGAAGCGATGTATTGAATGATCCCTTTATGAGAAATCCTCATAAATCATCGTGGTACAGGGCAAAATTAAAATATGTTGCGAATAATGCCGATGCCATTTACTGTGATGCATCTATTGTAGCAGACTCTATTGTTAAATTGACAGGAATAAACAGTTCAAAGATAAACGTATTTCCGCAGCTTGGAATTGATGTATCGGTTTTTAAACCTGATATTACATTGCGGAATAAAATGAGGAGTGAACTCAATATTGATGATTATAAAGTCCTTGTAATGACCAGAAATTTCCTTCCCGTCTATGGAATTGACAACTTTCTAAAATCAATTCCCGCAGTTTTGAAAGAAGTTCCTAACCTTTACATTATCCTTGCCGGCGGTGGCCAACAATATGACTACCTTTATAATATTTGTAAAAATATAAATATTCAGAATAATGTTAAATTTATTGGTGTTGTGCCTAATTGCAGTTTACCTAATATTTTAAATGCTGCCGATGTGTATATTTCAACATCACACAGTGACGGTACATCATTATCACTTCTGGAAGCAATGAGTTGTGGTCTACCAGTAATCATTTCTGATATCCCTTCTGCTTTGGAATGGATAACTGATGATGTCAATGGAATTATTGTAAAAAGGAATGATATTCAGGATATATCCAGGAAAATAATTGATCTTTTAAGAAATCCTGAGAAGATGGTTCTATTTGGCAGACGTAACAGAACTGTTGCTCTTGAAAA
>JANYKN010000181.1 GCA_025361565.1 Bacteroidota bacterium
TTTAGCTGGCGGATGAAAAAGAAAGAACAATTTGGCTTTAGCCAAAACTAAATATTAATTTTGGCTAAAGCCCTTCAGATAAGTTTATTCCGATCCACCGGCTAAAGCCGGCGGCAATTCAACTGTTAATTCGCATTAATAATTAGAACAACTGCAAGGAATATCACTGATAGAATTGCTATGAAACCAAAAATAAATATAATTTTGCCCATCATCGATAGTAAACCCATGAATATTGAGTTTTTGATTGATAAATATGGATTTAAGAAAACCCTATATCAAAGCAAATGCAGAAGGGTTTGGTAAAAAGACAAACTCCAATATCCAAAAAATATAGACCAAATAAATGATGGAAAATATAGATAATTTAAAGAATCAAATCATCGAGGCAGGAAAACGACTTTTAAAAGAAGGATTGGTTGCCCGAACCTGGGGGAATGTGAGTATCCGTATAGATGAAAATTTCATGCTGGTCACTCCATGCGGTAGACAATATGAAGACCTGATGCCTGCCGATATTGTATTGGTTAACTACCATACTTCAAAATATGAGGGGACCGTAAAACCATCATCGGAAAAAGAACTTCATTGCGAAATTTACCGGACACGAAAAGAAGTAAATGCTGTGATACATACCCACCAAATGAATGCCTCAACTGTTGCTGCGGCCAGAAGGGAAGTTCCGCCAATACTGGATGATATGGCTCAGATTATTGGCCCAAGTGTTCGGGTGGCAGACTATGCTTTGCCATCGACAAAGAAAATAGTTACCAAAACTGTTAAAGCATTAAAAGGCAGAAATGCAGCCTTGATGGCCAATCATGGAGCAGTTTGCATTGGCCGCGATATGGAAGAAGCATTTGTAGTTTGCCAGGTCCTGGAAAAAGCATGCAAAGCATTCATCGAAGCTGAATTTTTAGGCGGAGCTAAAAGCATCAATAAATTTGAAGCCTATTTAATGCACCAGTTTTATTTGAAGAAATATTCTAAAATGGCTGAGAAGAATAAATAATTCGATTTAGACCTGAATGGAAAAGGTTATCAGAATTTTATGAAATAGAATTAATTGCTTGCACATCAGGTAACATTTACAAATCAATAGGAAAAGGCGATTCCTTCATAAAAGGTTCGCCTTTAGTATTGATATTCAAATAATTGAACTCTTCTCAAATCAAAAAGAAGAATTATTTCAAAGTGAATCCAATTTTGCTTTTAATCTCAGTTGATGATGCACCAATTAGGGCTTCAAAATCTCCTGGTTCGGCAACCCATTCATGCTTCTTGTCATCAAAGAAACTTAAGGCAGCCTTATCGATTGTAAATGAAATTGTTTTTGTTTCACCAGCCTTTAAGGAAACCTTTTCAAATCCCTTTAACTCTTTTACAGGGCGTGGAAGCGACGATTTCAAATCACTAATATATAATTGAACGATTTCTGAACCTTCTCGTTTGCCTGTATTTTTTACAGTTACTGTGAAAGTGATTTTATCAGAAGATGTAATTTCTTTCTTTTCAGCAGTCACTTTGCCATATTCAAAAGTAGTATAGCTAAGCCCATAACCGAAACTAAACAATGGCTTAATATTCTTTTTATCATGCCAACGATAACCTACAAAAATCCCTTCGTTATAGGTTTCCTGACCATTTTTACCAGGAAATTCACCCAAAGCATGAGCTGAATTGTCTTCCAGTTTGACAGGGAAAGAAAAAGGTAATTTGCCTGAAGGATTAACATCTCCAACTAAAACTGCAGCCAACGCATTACCAGATTCGGTTCCCAAATACCAGCCTTGTAAAATGGCAGGAACTTCGTTTACCCATGGCATTGCTACTGCATTACCTGAAATATTTACCACCACAAGATTTTTATTTACTTTGGCCAGTTCGCTAATCAATTTATCCTGATTATATGGCAGATTCAGAGTTAAACGGTCATTTCCTTCACAGTCCTGATGTTCACTTTTATTCAAGCCGCCTACAAAAATAACGTAATCCGCATTTTTTGCAACAGTGCAGGCTTCTGCCAATAATACGTCCGCTGATCGATTATCGGATAAATTCTGACCTGTATTAACTCCATCCAAACTACCGCTTGCATCGCCAACATATCCACGGGCAAAGGTAATTTCGGTTTGTTTACCTGCTCTATTCTTTAAGCCTTCAAGCAAATTAATTTCATATTTTGCTTTTAGCGAAGAACTACCGCCGCCAACAGTCATCATTTTAATGGCATTTTCACCGATAACCGCTATTTTTTTAACTTTACTCAAATCAATAGGCAAAATGTTGTTTTTGTTTTGCAATAGCACAATTCCGTCTTCAGCAATTTTACGGCCAGCAAGGGCATGTTCCTGAGTTCCGAATGAACCAAATGGCTTGTTTTTGTTCATTGTGGTAAGAAAAGCCAAACGAAGGATGCGGCGGACTTTCTCGTCCAATTCTTTGGTACCTACTTCACCTTTTTTAATTAAGTTAAGGTATGGTTTTGCCAAATAATAGCTATCGTATGTATTGGTAGCACCCATTGTTAATCCATCGGTCCATGTTCCGAATTCTATATCGAGCCCATTGAAAATTGCTTCACGGGTATTATGCACACCACCCCAATCTGAAACCACAACACCTTCAAATCCCCATTCTTTGCGAAGGATGTCATTCAACAAGTATTGATTGTGACAACAATGCTGACCTTTGTATAAATTATATGAACCCATGATAGCACCGGTTTTTCCTTCCTGAACAGCAGCTTTAAAAGCAGGCAGATAAATTTCATATAAAGCACGGTCATCAACGTTGACATTCACACCAAATCTGTCCGTTTCCTGATTGTTCAATGCAAAGTGCTTTACACAAGTAGAAACACCATTTTGCTGAACACCTTGAATATACGGCACAACCATCTTCGATGATAAATAAGGATCTTCACCCATGTATTCAAAGTTACGGCCATTAAGTGGCGAACGATAAATATTAACTCCAGGGCCCAATAATACATTCTTGTTGCGATAGCGGGCTTCTTCACCAATTGATTTTCCATATAATAGAGCCATGTCTTTATTCCAGGAAGCAGCAAGGCAGGTTAGAGCAGGAAAAGCAATGCAAGAATCGTTTGTCCAGCCTGCTTGCGACCATTCGTCCCACAATACCTCGGGGCGAATTCCATGAGGACCATCGCTCATCCAAAATTCTGGAATACCTAACCGTGGCACCCCTGCAGAACTGAATTTTGATTGGGCATGGCACATGGCAATCTTTTCCTCAACCGTCATGCGGGAGAGTGCATCTTCAACACGTTCACTAATTGTTTTAGTGTCATCAAGGTAAATAGCGATTTTTTCCTGACTAAAAACACTGTACGAAATCCCAAAAAGGAGGATTGCAATTGTTTTGATTTTTCTAAACATATTTAACAGATTTAATATTAAGACTTTATTTTTAAATGGTATTTGCAGGCTTAACGTCTGCCAAATCTTTTTTTACATTTATTATAAAACGATTTCCCAGCCACTTCCGCAATGGTATGTCATAAAGTTTAAGACAAGCATATGCAATAACAATGGAAGAGAAGAGGACCAGCAGAGCAACAGGCCAAGCCTCGCTTATCGGAACTTTATTATCATTAACCCATGCAGTATAGATATAAATTAAAGGATAATGTGTAATGTAAATAGGATATGAGATATCGCCCAAGAATTTAGCAATCCTTGATGCATATTTTCCTTTCACTTCGCCACTTGCACCCAAATAAACTATTAATGGAAAAATGAAAATGATGGATAAAGAATCATAGAGTCCATTCATCCATAAATGCCCACTGCCTCCGATTCTTGGAATCGAAAGAATGATAACTACCAACAAGCTGCACAATAAGAAAGCTTGTTTTATATGTGTTGGTTTCACTAATCGTGAAAGTAAAAGTCCTGCAAAGAAGGGAAACATCAAACGAGTAAGTCCAATGCGAAATTGCGAAGGTTCTATTGACCAACCTCCAATAACATCACCATTTGGACTTGTTACAGCAAGGTGAATCAGAGCGCAACCTGCAATAAAGACCAATATTGCGATTACTTTATTAGAAAACTTCCTAACGAAGAGCGCATAGAGAATATTGGCAATATACTCAAAGAAAAGCGACCAAGCCGGACCATTGAGCGGATGCATTTCTCCCCAGCCCCTAATCTCCAGTGATGTAGGCACTGGAAATAATGTAAAACCGATCAACATTACGAGTATCATTTTCCAGACTGGCAAATGGCTAATTCCCGGCCAGTATCCAGATGCCTGGAAATAAAAACCTATTGCGCCAATAATCATACCCATAATAACCATAGGATGAAGGCGGATAAGCCGACGTTTGAAAAAGTCTCCCAAAGTCATTTTTCCCCAACGGTCGTCATATGCATAGCCTATAACAAAACCTGAAAGCACATAGAAGAAATCCACAGCCATATAACCATGGTTTATAATTTGATCAAGATGACTTGTAGAATGAGTTTCAAAAAGATGAAAAGCAACCACCACAACCGCTGCCACCCCACGCAAACCATCAAGTATAAGAAAATGAGGCTTAGCGGTTAACAAATTTTTTTGCATAGGTAAAGTTTGATTTTTTTTTTACGAATGTATTCGAAACAAATGAAAATCTTCTTGACAATTATCAATTAATTTATAGCTAAGCCAATCCAGCCAATAGCTTTGGTGCTAATGAATAGATAATAAGCTATGTATTGAAAAGGAACACGATTACTTAAGTTGTCATTTAGTGTAAGTTATCACCTAATTTTCTTATCTCTCACATAAATTATTAATTTTGATTGCTCTAAAAAAAATACTATTAAATAAACCCCAAAATTATGCTTAAAAAACTCATTTTTATTTTGGTTGTTTCCCTTTTGGGATATGCAGCCATGGCCGATCCTAATATCGATCTGATAAAAAAGTCGGGCGATTCTAAAAAATATCCAGGGGAGTCATTGATATTGATCTTCGATAGTACAAAAGTTGATATGCAAGAAAGCGGTTTAAGTTACTATACTTATCATCTTTTGTATAAAGTTTTGAGCACAGAGGGTGCAAAAAAAATCAGCGCTTTGGTTTTTGATTATGATCCGTTATCGGCATTTATCGAAATTAAAAAGGCAGTTATTTATCGTCAAAACGGAAAGGTTGAAACCATTGATGGCAATCGGATTTATGACTATCCGGCTCCAGCAAGGGCTATTTACTGGGGTGCCAGGCAAAAAATGGTTGATGTTGGCCGATTGGAACCAGGCGATGCTGTTGAAATTATCACTTTTAAAAAAGGTTATACTTATGCCCTATTAACTGATGGTGGCGATGACGATGAAAAATACATTCCACCAATGAAAGGCCATTTTTATGATATCGTTCCTTTTTGGACCAATATGACAACTTTGGTAAAAAATTACGAATTGGTTATTCCTGAAACAAAAAAACTTCAATACCAGGTTTTCAGTTGCCAGCTCAAAGAAAAAAAGGCCAAAGTTAACGGCAAACAATCTTTTTCATTTACACTAAAAAATCTGGCCCCATTTATAGAAGAGGAAAGAATGGTTGCTGCAACAGATGTTGCGCCTGAATTGATTTTATCTACTTCACCGGACTGGCAATCAAAGTCGCGCTGGTTTTATCAGGTTAACGAGGATTATGGAAGCTTTGTGCCGACCAAAGAAGTAAAGCAAAAAGTGACTGAATTATTAAAAAACGCCAAAACCGAATTGGATTCCATTTCTGTCTTAACCCATTGGGTGGCTGATAATATGCGTTATTCAGGCCTATCGATGGGAAAAGGCGAAGGCTATACTTTACACAATGCCAAAATGAATTTTACCGACCGCTGTGGTGTTTGCAAAGACAAGGCGAGTCTATTGATTTCTATGCTCCGTGCAGCAGGTTTTGAAACTTATGCAGCAATGACCATGGCAGGTTCAAGAATTGATGATATTCCTGCCGATCAGTTTAACCACAGTGTAACCGCAGTGCGCCTTAAAGATAAAAAAATACATATGCTGGATCCAACCTGGGTGCCTTTTGTACGAGAACTTTGGTCGAGTGCCGAACAACAACAAAATTACCTGGTAGGAACAAAAGAAGGCGAAGATTTAATGGAAACTCCAATTTCTCCACCCGAAAATCATTATTTGAAAATCAATGGTAAATCAACCCTTAATTTGGATGGAACGTTGGAAGGCGAATTCACATTAAAAGCTGAAGGTCAAACTGATGCAACTGTGCGTGGTATCTTCCTCAGAAATTATACTTCGGATTGGAAATATGCTTTGGAACGCGAAATTTTCAGGATTTCGCCACAAGCACAAATACTTTCGATGGATTTTGGAAATCCGGTTGATTATTCAAATCAAATCAGCATTACCGTAAAATACAAAATACCTGATTACGCCATAGTTAGTGCCGAAGAAATTATTTTTACCCCATTTATAGCTTCAAACCTATTCAAAAATGCACAGGGAAATTTATCATTCAACACTTCATTGGAGAAGAGGGAATATCCATTCCGCACCCGTTGTTCGCAATTGGTTGAATTAAATGAAACCATTACTATACCTGCCAATAAAGAAGTTTTATACCTTCCAAAAACCGAAGTAAAAACTGGCAGCGGTGCCGATTATCAAGGTGGTTATACGGTAAACAACAATCAGGTTCAGTTCACTTTAAAGACTGCATTCAAAAAGCGGATTTATACAACTGAAGATTGGGAATCGTTCCGATACGCAGTAATGTCGCAAAACAAATTGGCAGATGAGAAAATAATAATAAAAAAATAAAATTGAACCAATGAAAAAAATATATAGTCTATTCATTATTACCATTGCACTTCTATTTTCATGTGTAAAAAATGCAAATGACAATTCTGATAAATATGCCGAAAGTGATGCGGTTTTCATCAAACTAATCAAAGAATATACATTAAAGGGCGATGGCACAATCTATTACAATTACACACATCGTTTAAAATACCAGAGCTATAATTCTTTTAACCGCTATTTTGGCGAAACTTTCGTTGTTTATAATCCCAATTTTCAGGAACTTAAAATAAACAAGTGCGAAACTACACAATCCAAAGGCAATTTGGTTATAAGCCCAAGCAATGCTTTCAACACTGTGCTTCCTTCATTTGCAGACAAAGCACCGGCATATAATCACTTACGCGAAATGGTTATTACGCATACAGGACTTGAGTTAGGATCCATTGTTGATTTAAATTATGAGCTAAAAACAAAAGCAGGTTATTGGCCCGAACTGATGGGAAATGAAGAATTGCAATCAAATATGCCCTATAAAAGCCTTTCTATCATTGTGAAGGTTCCTGCCAATAAAGAATTGAAATATGAACTTTTAAATTCTGATGTAAAACCAAAAGTTTCAACATCTGGAAATGAAAAAAAATACGAATGGGATTTCGAAGATGTGAAAGGAATTTCTATGGACAGGCAAACTTCAGTGAGTTCAATTCCACGTTTGCTATTCTCAACATTTAATGGCATTGCTGATGCTTCGAAATATTTTGAAAAGCTTCCAATCCTGGCAAAAAGTATTTCGGATGAAATAAAAGCCAAGGCAATTGAATTGACGGCTAATTCAAAAACAAATCTTGAAAAAGCTCTGGCCATTCAACATTTTGTGGCAAATGATTTTAATTATTGGCCTATTCCGTTTGTCCAAACCGGATTTAGATGCAGGCCTGTAGAAGAAATATGGAAAAGTGCCGGAGGAAATGCTTTGGAAAAAACGGTTCTGATGAATGCTCTGCTTACTTCATTGGGAATTGAAAGTGCTCCAGTTGCTATTCTACCTGCATATTATCCAAAAGAAATGGCCAATTTAATGTGCTTTAATGAATTTGTGGTTCAAATTAAAACACCAGAAAATGAATTGTATTATTTATCCACAATTCACGATGATAAAAACGATGCATCATTTTCAATTCCAGATAAATTTATTTTTGGTTTAACAGACAACACCAATAAGATAGTTGCCATTGCAGCGCTTGAAAACAAAATAGCGTATAAGTCCGAAATGGCTATTAATGCTTTAAAAGAAATTGATGGAAACAGTGAAATTATACTTTCTAATTACTTTAATCCTTATTTTAAACTTCAGTCAAATGCAGAGGAAGCAAACCATTTATTGCCAAAAGCTACTGATGCCAAAATAGAGCAATTGAGCAAGAATATAGCTTGGATTTCAGGTCAGATAAAAAAAGCAAAATTTGATAAGATAGAAGCCAATTATTTCTTTCTAACATTGCCATTATATTCCGAAGGCATCAATTCATCGAATTTAAGTGTTTTACCTACGGGCAGACCAACAGTTCTTGAATTTCCTTGCACTATAAATGAATCCTATTCTTATTCAATCAAATTACCAACCAACTTGAAATTGGTTTCACAACCTGTAAATGTGAAGGAAGAAAATAAGCTAGGAAAAGTGGAAATCAAAATTTCAATTGAAAATGGCGTTGTAATTGTTGAAAGAAAGCTTCAACTTTCAAAGAGTAAAATCGATATTGCGGATTATGAAATGTTCCGTAAGATCATGGTGTTGTGGAATGTAAATAAATATAAGGAATTGGTTTTTAAGGAGTAGAAAGGGATGACTCTGATTTGTGAACTGTCCGTTGAGTCCCTATGTTTGTAATTTGTAAGAAAAAACCGCCAAGACTTTATCATCTTAGCGGGAAAAATTTAAAATTTTTATCTTATGCAATTACAAAATTACAAATTAGATTTTGCTGGGCAAAATATCTTTGTT
>JANYKN010000189.1 GCA_025361565.1 Bacteroidota bacterium
AACAAAGATATTTTGCCCAGCAAAATCTAATTTGTAATTTTGTAATTGCATAAGATAAAAATTTTAAATTTTTCCCGCTAAGATGATAAAGTCTTGGCGGTTTTTTCTTACAAATTACAAACATAGGGACTCAACGGACAGAAAACACTTTTCAGACAGCCTCTTAACCATTAAGGCAACTTAAATGATTTATAGATTCAGTGTATTTTCCCAAATCCCATGCAAATTGCAGCCAATTTCAGATTTTATGGTTTTAACACCATCCAGTTTTACAAAAAAGCTGGCAAATCCTCTTGCTACCCCTGCTTCGAACTCTACAGTTCCAATAAGGCTGTCGTCGAGGAAAAGTTTGATATAATCGATCCAATGATTTTTTTCAACCGGATGGATTATTCCGTTCAGCCCAAGTGTAATATCTACTTTTGTAAAACCTTTGGTATCTTTTTCTTTTAATTCTATAAAAGGGGTATGTTTTTGCTCCAACTCAGTAGGATGTTGCAAATCACTAATTTTCATTTTTGTCCGGTTAATGATTAGTTTTTCCCTTTCGTTTTTTTCCGGCTCAATGATGGTATCCGTCAGAGTCTGCACTTTTTGATCGTTTGAACAAGCAGGTAGCAACATGGCCGAAGCCCCAGTAACTGCTATTAAACCAATTGATTTTAGTAACTCTCGCCTTTCCATAAGTTGTTGTTTTAGATTAAGATTGACCAAATTTAACAATAAATCTTTAATTTATAGTATGTTGTACTATATTTAAAACTATCGGTAAATAAGTATGATTTGACAGAAATAAAGCTATCTTTGATTTTCTATAATCAATGCACATCAATTTGAGCATACATTTACAAAAGTATCATCAACTAATCATTATAAATTTAATTTAAAACCTTAAAACCATGTCAAAAGCACAATTCGATCAACTACTTCCAACCCTTGAAAAAATCCCTGAAAAACAAGTTAGTTATCCTAATATTCCAGTAGATGTGGCGCTTCAGGAATCTGAAGATCTATTGGTATGGTGCCAATCCGATAAAGAAAAATTGACACAATCTGGACTGGATTGGTTAATTGTAAAAGATTTGCCTGTGCGCACAGGAGCTTGCCGATATTGCCAGAGTCAATGGCAAAAGGATTACAGAAGTGTTGAAGAAGCTCAAAAAGAATGGGCATTAAAATCGCCTGATGCATATGTGTTGCGAAACGATATGATACATCATTTTTTACATGCCTATTATAAAATGCCAGATTTATATGCCAGAACACAAAAAATTGCCGAAGGCAGTGGACATGCCGACATGATCCAGGACTTAAGTGATATTGCTGCCCTGGGCAAGGCCAATCCTCAGCCGTTGGTGGCCATAAACATAGATTTGAGCCTGCTTGACAAATCAGAAACAACATCAACAGAAATGGCCGTACTGCTTGCCAATTCAAACGGCAAAAAAATGGAAGACAACAAACTCCGTTTATTGCGCGACAAAGCTTTTATGCACATGAAAGAGGCCGTTGACGAAATCCGCCGTTGCGGGCAGTATGCTTTTTGGAAAGATGAACAAAGGCACAAAGGGTATATTAGTAAATACAATAAATCAAGAAAATCGGGCAAAACTAAGACCGAACAGAGTACCGAAGGAACAAAATAGTTTAGTTTAGTATCCCTTTGTACAATTAAAAAAAGTACAAAGGGATCATTATCAGGTACAGACTCAAAATAATAGGGTACAGACTCCATAAAACAGGGTACAGACTCAAAATAATAGGGTGCAGACTCCAAAAAATAGGGTACAGACTCCAATAAATAAGGTACGGAAGGGTAAAACCTTGTACGGAAGGCTAGAATAAGGTACTTGCTTAATTTATGATTATTTTAGGAATCGCTATTTTAGTTTTAGGGATACTGTTTAAAAGTAGATTGATGACAAAGCCGAAATATATACAATAGAACCTTTACTGTGTCGTATATGCAACAGCAGATACTCGCAAATAAAATGTGAAAACGCTTATATATTGGGATTTATAAGTATATTTTTACTTCGAATTAAAAATGGATGTGCTCGAAGAGATATTAGGTAATTGTATATAGAAATATTGATGGTAAATTTTAAATGAAAATTGAAAATTTTAACATATCATTAAGTATTGTAAAGAAAATTAAACCTCTTTCATATAAAATAATTTTTATTTACTGGATTGTTGGTATACTCTTAATGTTTATTAATCCAATTTTTGGATTTAAAAATGTTCCTGAAAAACTTAAGTATTTTATGGCATTTGTATTTGCGAGCTCAACTCTAATCTGGTGGTTTGGTAATGTAATTATTAAAAAGTATATAATAATTGGGCGTTTTGTATTGACAAATGACACCTTGAAAATAATTCAAAATGACGATTCTAAATCCTATTCATTGTCCGACATAAAGAATTTAAGATTTGAAATATCAGGCTGCGAAGGTGACTCTTATGGATTTCAAATTGGCGGAGCCAGGATTAATCAAGGCATTGATAATAAAATATCTTTTATAAAGGAAGAGAGTCTTTACAAATACAATTTTCTTATTGAAAAGAGAAGTCAATTAAACTTTTTAAAACAAAAGATAAAATATTTGAAACAAAATGATTATCAAATAATAATCAATCCATAGAAGAGGTTTGGTGATTTGCATACTAACATTAGTAGCAACATATTCTATTTGACTAATCGGAAAGAGAGATTATTCACAAAATCTATTGGTTTCATAAAGAAAACTTATGAATTATTTTATCATTATATATTTGGACAAGAGAGAAAGTTTACTGAGATTTTAGTCATGAAATTTTCTTAATAAAAATAATGACTAATAAAAATGTCCATAATTTATGTATGTTGGCCTTAATTGAGATAAAAAAACAAATGAGAAAACTATGATGAAAAATATTTTATTGGCTATAATTGTTTTGACAACTATTCAAGGAATTGGATTCTCTCAAACAAAAATAAAAAAAGTTAAAGATCTAAATTTGAAAGATTCATGGGAGGAGATAAGTATCTTAAAAACTAATCAAGAAATTCGAGAGGGAACATATAAAAGGTTTATATTAGGTAAATTGTCTGTAGAAGGAACTTATAAAAATGGGGAAAGATCTGGTATTTGGAAAATTTATAATTATCAAAATAATATCGAGACTGAAATCAACTTTGATTCAGGATTAATTCATTATTTAGCAAAGGATACTGTAACAAATTTAGATGTTCAACTTGAAACAAAGATTAATCCTACTGGCGATAGACCGATAATAAACATATCAAGCTCTAAAATGATTTTATTTTATCTAAGTCAATTGGTAAAATATCCAATATATGCTCTTGAAAATAGTATTTCAGGGCAAGTTGAGATTCTAATCAAGGTGAATTCAGAAGGTAAAATTGTTGACTATGTTATTTGTACGTCAATTGATAAATCATTAGATGAAGAAGCGATGAGGGTTGCTAGAATGATACCTTTAGAACTATTACCTGCTTATAAAAATGGAGTACCAGTTGATTCAGATATAAAAGTTCCAGTAAAATTTACTTTGCTATAAAAATAATATATGTTTAACATTGTATATCCCTCAATTTGCCCTTCTAATAGTTTCTCAGGCGCGAAAATGCGCTGCAAGGACAAGCGGAAGCTACATATGTAAGTTGGCGCTCATTGTAAAAAGAAAGTAACAAACCAAGACAACAATAAAAAATAGAACCATATGAGAAAAATAATTTCATTTATGCACATATCGCTTGACGGTTTTGTAGCAGGACTGAACGGAGAAATGGACTGGATTAAAGTTGATGAAGAAATTTTTGATTATGTTGGTAAACGGATAAGCGAAGGCGACACTGCATTATATGGACGGGTAACATATCAGATGATGGAAAATTACTGGCCTACCGCAGCAGAAAAGCCGACAGCTTCCAAGCACGACATTGAACATTCAAAGTGGTATAATAAAGTTCACAAAGTTGTTTTATCAAAAACAATGAAAAACGAGGGTTTGACTAACACAAAAATTATTAACAACAACCTTTCTGACAGAATTAATGAAATAAAACAACAGGCAGGTAAAGATATCTTGCTTTTTGGTAGTCCGACAGCAACACATTCGCTTATTCAACTGAACTTAATTGACGGCTACTGGCTATTTGTCAATCCAATTATCCTTGGACGAGGTATTCCTTTATTTGTAGACATCAAAGACAAAATAAAACTAAACCTATTGACTACCCGACAATTTAATTGCGGGGTAACTGAACTGAATTACACGGTGGACAGACAATAATTACGAACCACTAACATTGTTAAGCCGCCCATATAATCTTTTATCAGGACAAAAATTAAATAATATTTGTACATTAGCAGTAGTACTAGAAACCAATTGCAGTAAATTATAAGCAACCAAAATAACACATTATGGCAATGGAAAACAAAAAGGAGTTGTCAACAGAACAACATAAAGAGCTACTCAACGTATTAAAAGTCCGTTTTGAGAAAAACATGAACCGACATAAAGGCATTGAATGGGAAAAGGTACTGGCAAAGCTGGAAGCCAATACCGAAAAACTGTGGTCGCTCCATGAAATGGAAAGAACTGGGGGCGAACCGGATGTTATTGGTCACGATAAAAGTACAAACGAATACATTTTTTATGATTGTTCAGCCGAAAGCCCTAAAAGCCGCAGAAGTCTTTGCTACGACCGTGAAGCGCTGGAATCAAGGAAAGAACATAAACCAGAAAATAACGCAGTGGACTTGGCAGCTGCCATGGGCATTGAACTTTTAACAGAAGAACAATACCGGGAGTTGCAGAAACTTGGAAATTTCGATCTTAAAACATCGAGCTGGGTAAAAACACCTGCCGAGATTAGGAAACTTGGTGGCGCAATCTTCTGTGATCGTCGCTATAACCATGTTTTCGTGTATCACAATGGTGCAGAATCTTATTATGGAGCCAGGGCGTTTCGTGGATCGCTAAGGGTTTAATTATTGTACTTACAACTAAATTTGAATTTAAATTTGAAAACGGATTACTGGAATCTTATGAGGATATTTCACCTGCTAACAATGAATCTTTTACTATTGACCAATTCAATTTTAGGGCAGAACAGTGAAATCAATAAACTTGATGGTTCTAAAATCACAACAAATGAAATTGACCAAATCGTTACCAAACTTATGGACACTGCCAATGTTCAAGGTCTGTGTTTAGGCGTAATAAACAACAAAAAAGCCGTTTATATTAAAGCCTATGGCTATAAAAACAAAGAGAAACACGAATTATTGGATACTTCATCCATTTTATGGGCTGCATCCTTTACCAAACCGGTATTTGCTTTATTGACATTAACGCTTGTACAAGAGAAAATACTGAATTTAGACAAGCCGATTTATAAATATCTGGATAAACCATTGCCCGAATACGAATACTATGCGGATCTTGCCAACGATGAACGTTGGAAATTGATTACAGCCAGAATGTGTTTGAGCCATACCACCGGTTTACCAAATTCAAGATGGACCAATGTTAGAACTGACGAAGACGATACATTGGGTAGGCTGAAAATTTATTTCAAACCAGGAACACGTTACGCATATTCAGGCGAAGGTTTAAAACTCCTACAATTGGTAGAAGAAGAGATAACCGGAAGGACCATTGAGGAATTGGCAGTTGAAAAAATCTTTAAACCAATCGGCATGAACCGCACAGGGTTTATCTGGTACGAAAAATTTAACGACAATTTTGCAACCGGTCATCTTGAAAATGATACGCTTCATCTAAATGCAAGGAGAACAATACCAAATGCTGCAGGTTCTTTGGTAACTACAATTTATGATTATTCAAAATTTGTGGAATATATAATGCAAGGCAAAGGACTGAATAGGAAATTACG
The DNA here is from genome assembly GCA_025361565.1 of Bacteroidota bacterium. GTDB lineage: Bacteria > Bacteroidota > Bacteroidia > Bacteroidales > NBLH01 > NBLH01. The sequence continues at coordinate 5,909 of JANYKN010000189.1, forward strand.
AAAACAGATGATTTCGCCGCAAATCAACATAAACTCTAAATATCAATTCCCAACCATTACCGACGAAATAACATCTGAAAATGAATCCATAAAACTTTCATATGGACTTGGATGGGTGCTTTTAAAATGTAAATATGGCAGGGCTTTTTTTAAAGAAGGATATATCGATGCCTGGAGACATTATACGATAAGCTTTTTTGACAAAGGAATTTCAATTATTATAATGACCAATAGTGCAAATGGAGAAAAGATATTTAAAGAACTAACAGAAAAAATAATTGGAGATACCTATTCTCCTTGGGCATGGGAAAAATATATTCCTTATGATTATATGCAGCATTAAAAAGCAAACCAATGATTGAGATATGAATAAAATATATTTTTTGTGCCTTGTGATTACAATATTTGCAGGCTGCTCACATCCCGAAATTAATTTATTAACCGCTAAACCTGAAAAAGAAGGTTTTTCTTCACAACGTTTAGCCCGGATAAAGCCTGTAATGCAAAAATATGTTGATGAGAATAAGCTACCCGGCTTAATCACAATGATAGCCCGCCATGGTAAAGTTGTACATTTCGAAAAGTATGGATTAATGGATGTTGGCAAGCCTATGCAACTAAATACTATTTTTAGACTTGCTTCAATGACAAAACCCATCACAAGTGTTGCCGTAATGATGCTTTATGAGGAAGGATATTTTCAATTGGACGACCCGGTTGCCAATTATATACCTGAATTTAAGAATTTAAAAGTATTTACCTCAATAGATAATAATGGAATTCATGTTGTAGATCAAATAAAGCCGATGACTATCCGTGATCTTTTAACGCACACTTCCGGACTAGGGAATGGAGGGGAAAATACACCAGTGGATTCGATGTATAGAGCTGCAAGTCTTTCGGATGGTACTTTAAAAGATATGATTCAAAAACTATCTAAAATCCCACTACTTTACCAACCCGGCACCAGGTGGAATTATAGTAAATCCACAGATGTATTGGGATATTTGGTAGAGGTTATTTCAGGCAAACCATTCGATGTGTTTTTAAAAGAGAGAATATTCATGCCTTTAAAGATGAAAGACACCGATTTCTATGTCCCTTTAGAAAAACTTGAACGAATAGGTGCGGTGTACTCGCTGTCAGATTCCATTGGCATAAAAGTAATCATGAAACCAGATACGAACAGCAATTCCATTCCTGTGAAATTCTTATCAGGCAACGGAGGCCTTGTTTCAACTGCTACTGATTACATGATATTTTTACAAATGTTACTAAATAAAGGAGAATATAATGGAGTAAGGCTATTAGGTGCCAGAACCGTTGATTTAATGACTTCAAACCATATTTCAAACAAGATAATACCTGATGATGGATTTTTTGGACCATTATTAACAGGAATGGGATTTGGTTTTGGTTTTGCAATATTAGAAGATTATATTGAATCGGATATAATTGGATCAAAAGGTTCGTTCTGGTGGGCAGGTTCTGCAAATACTTATTTTTATGTAGATCCGAAAGAAGAATTAATATTAATTTTAATGACCCAGTTTGTACCAAATTTTTATTATCCGGTTTTTAAGCAATTTAAGGTATTGAGTTACCAGGCTATTGTTGATTAACTTTAACTACGCAATAAGTTGGCTCTTCTCCTAACACTGGACTTTGCAGAACGATGAATATTCTGTACATTTAATCCTTTAGTTGCATTTTTCAAAGTATTTTTTCAATAATTTTAAATCAACAATAAAACATATGGAAATTAAAGTCATTATTACTGGTGCAACCGGTTTTGTAGGCGAAGGCGTATTATTTAAATGCCTTGAGCATCCAAATATAAAAGAAGTGCTGCTGGTAAATCGAAAACCTTATGGCGTCAACCATCCTAAAATAAAAGAATGCATAGTGCCTGATTTCTTACATCTGGAAGAATTTACAGAACAACTGACAGGATACGATGCATGTTTTTATTGTGCAGGAATTAGCTCAAATGGATTGAATGAAAAGCAATACAATTATATTACTTATGACATAACTATGCATTTTGCTAGCTTGCTGGTAAAGCTTAATCCCGAAATGATCTTTAATTTTGTGTCGGGTGCGCTTACCGATAGTTCTGAAAAAGGGAAAATAATGTGGGCACGCATTAAAGGTAAAACTGAGAATGCCCTTATGAAATTACCATTCAAAAAGGAATATAATTTCCGCCCCGGATTAATAAAAGCAACTCCCGGGCAGAAAAATATTAAAAGCCTTTACAAATTTATGGGTATGTTATATCCAGTTTTAAAGGTTATATTTCCAAATCAGGTAAGCACTATGGGTGAAGTAGGTCTTGCAATGATAAATTGTGTACTTAAAGGTTGTTCAAAACAAATACTTGAAGTAAAGGACATTAAGTTAATGGCAAAATCATAATTAAAATCAATGATAAAAAACAAATTGGATAAATCGTTTGGTGCCGGAGGTTCTTCAACAGGCCTTTTTCTGTTCATTGCCGGATTGGCAACCACATATTATTCACTCATTGGCATTGTTTTTATAATTTGTGGGGCATTTATTGGATTCACTTTTACATGCTCCATAATTGATATAAGCAAAAAGAGGATAAAGTTTACAACTTATTTATTTGGGATATTTTCAACCGGAAAATGGATTGATATAAAAAGTGATATGAAGCTAGGAATAAAAAAATCAAATATTGGGCAGCGCATTTCAAGCCGAGGTAGCAGTCTTGACATATACAACAAAGATTTCAGAATTATATTATGTGGTATCGACAATAAACAAATTGTGCCAATCAAAAAATTCGATACTATTGAATCGGCCAAAAAAGAACTTGAAACATTAACCCTCCAATTGGGATTAGCTAGAATTTGATAATTTTGCACAGGAAATTATATAATGAATAGCACTATTAAAAACTAATCCACCGATAAAATGACAAAAAAAGCGATTTGTTTTGGCGAAGTTTTATGGGATATTTTACCAACCCAAAGAGTTGCCGGAGGAGCACCAATGAACGTAGCCATTCGCTTGCAATCTTTAGGAATTCAAACCCAAATCATATCAAAAATTGGAAAAGACATTCAGGGAAAAGAGTTGCTTTCTATCATTCAAAGCAAAAATGTTGATACTTCGCTTATTCAAAATGATGAACAATTAAATACCGGAGAAGTTCTAGTAAAATTGGATAAAAATGGAATAGCAACTTATGATATTGTTTATCCAGTAGCCTGGGATAAAATAATAATTTCGGAAAAACATGCAGAGGCAATAAAAAATTCAGAAGCTTTTGTTTTTGGTTCTTTGGTTTGCAGAGACAAAATTTCAAGAAATACATTATTCTATTTATTGGATTTTGCAACCTTTAAAGTATTTGATGTAAACATCAGAAAACCGTTTTACGATATCAAATTAATTGAAGAAATAATGGTCAAAGCCGATTTTATAAAATTAAATAATGAAGAGTTAGCAGAAATCGCAATGGAATTAGGCTCTAAAACGAAGAATCTATTTGAAAATATTCAATTTATATCGAAAAAAACCAACACAGGCTTTATTTGTGTTACAAAAGGTAAAGATGGAGCCGTTTTGTTTGTAGAAAATCAGATTTACACAAACAATGGTTATCATGTTAAAGTAGAAGATACCGTTGGTGCCGGCGACAGTTTTTTAGGAGCTTTACTTTCTAAAATATTGTACTCAAAAGATTATGATAATGCGCTAAAATATGCTTGTGCGGTTGGTGCTTTGGTTGCACAGCACAAAGGTGCAAACCCTGATATAAGTAACGAAGAGATCGAAAATATTTTAGGACAAGACAAAATAAAGAATTAAAAAAGCATCTCAATATTGACCAGCCTTGACTTTCTCTAAAATAAAAAACCTGCAAAGGCAAAAGCCAGTGCAGGTTTTATTATTTTGTTCAAAGTACTTTAATATTTGGGCTTCAAATTATTTCAATTCCCATTCAAAACCGTCTTTTTTATCCTTTATAACAAATCCGGCTTGCAGTAGTTTGTCGCGTATTTTATCGGCAGTAGCAAAATCTTTATTTGTTTTTGCATCTATCCTCAAATTAAGCAGGATATTCATTACATCGTCCAGTTTTCCAACTTCGGAAGCCTGCCCCGCTTCGTCAGGTTTCATTCCACAAATGTCGAATAACAAATCCTGATAAAGCTTTTTTAACTCAAGCTTATCATTTTGAGTAATTGTAGCTGTTCCTGCTACAACGGAGTTGATGAATTTTACACCTTCAAACAAGTTTGCAAGCATGATTGGAGTATTTAAATCATCATTCATGGCATCGAAAGCATCTTTTTTCAATTGCTGAATATCCAACGATGATTTTTCGGAAACAGACAACAAATCAATAGCTTGCACTGCCTTTAAAATACGTTCAAGACCTTTTTCCGAGGCTTGCAAGGCTTCATTAGAAAAATCCATTGTACTCCGATAGTGAGCCTGCAACATAAAAAACCGGATAGTCATTGGGTGATATGCTTTTTGAAGTTTCGCATGTTTACCTGAGAATAACTCTTCAAGCGTTATAAAATTACCCAACGATTTACCCATCTTTGTGCCTTCAATAGTAATCATATTGTTGTGCATCCAATACTTGACAGATTCCTTACCATTAGCAGCAGTTGATTGTGCAATTTCGCATTCGTGATGAGGAAACAATAAATCCATACCACCACCATGTATGTCAAATTCCTGGCCCAAGTATTTTGTGCTCATCGCCGAACATTCAAGATGCCAACCCGGAAATCCTTCGCTCCACTCAGAAGGCCAATGCATAATATGACCGGAATCTGCCTTTTTCCAAAGTGCAAAATCTGCATTATTCTTTTTTTCCGATTGACCACTAAGTTCACGGTTGCTGCTAATCATATCTTCGAGCACACGGCCTGACAACTTACCATAATGATAGGTTTTGTCATATTTTTCTACATCAAAATAAACGGAACCTTCAGAAATATAAGCATAACCATTTTTCATGATTTTACGTATAAGTTCTTGTTGTTCAATAATATGTCCGGATGCTCTGGGTTCAATACTTGGAGGCAAAACGTTCAATTCCTGCATACGGTTGTAATAAGAATTGCTGTAATATTGCACCACTTCCATCGGTTCCAAAGCTTCAAGAATGGCTTTTTTTGTTATTTTATCCTCACCGTCATCCGAATCGTTTTCGAGGTGGCCAACATCAGTAATATTTCTTACATAGCGAACTTTATACCCCAGATATTTTAAATATCTAAAAAGAATATCATATGTAATTGCAGGACGGGCATGTCCAAGGTGTGGATCTCCATAAACTGTTGGTCCGCAAACATATAATCCAACAAATGGTGGATTTAATGGTTCAAAAATTTCTTTCTTTTTTTTTATAGTGTTGTATATGGAAAGTTTATTTGTTGTCATTTTTATTCAAATAAAAATTAATTTCAGGATACTAAAATATCGTATAATTTAGGAAAAATAAAAAAATAGCAGGATTGCATTTAATAAAAAAAATGCAAAAAAATCAACAACAATGAGGGCATGAATCAGAAGAATAGTTTTCAATAATTATGATTTTTCTTCTTTGCATATTACTTTTAAATTAGATTTGCCTTTATTATGCAAAAATAAAAAAAAAACTTAGTTTGAGGTTTTTTATTTCGGAAACATGAAAAAGGTAAATCAATATTAATTTCCCTTAATAATTTCAATCAAAGCACCATTCTTGTATACAGCGGTTTTAATCAAAACCCCTTCAGAATTATAATAGTATCTTTTTCCTGTTAAAAGTTGGCCATCTTTAAATTCACCTTCACGGTCAATTTTTTTAAATGCATTGTATAATTTGTGAAATCCATTTCCATCAAAGGTTTGACTGGTATTTTCAGTAATATTGGTTTCAACCTGATTTTTAGTTACCGTTGCGTTGGTATCATCGGGTATGTCTTCAACTGTTACTTTTTTCTCGGCATAAAATTTCGAAGTTCCGGAATTCATTTGTCCCGAAGCAAATTCCTTTTCTGATTTAACACTTCCGTTTTCGTAATATTCAGTAATAACGCCGTTTTCTTTTCCATCATTCCAGTCTCCTTTGATAAGCAATTTCCCACTTTCGTAGAAATATTTTTGAATCCCAGTACGCTTTCCATTTTCATTAAAGCTCCATTCATAAGCTTTTTGTCCATTTTCAAAGTAAAAATTGTAACTTCCCACCCATTTAGTGCCTTTCCAAATTCCTTCTTCTGATGTTTTACCGTTTTCATAATAAATCTTGGCATATCCATCAGGTTGATTGTTTTCATAAGTTATTTCAGATTTCAGGTTGCCATTTGAATAATAGGTTTTCCAAATCCCTGTCTTCCTATTGTTTTCATAAATCCCAACTTTCTCAATTTTGGAAGCATTATCAGTAAAAAATTGGATCCACTTGCCCTGCTTTTTATTCTGTGCATCCGTTTTGTTAATGGTATCTGACTTGTAAATTTCAAATGTCTGGCTTTTACCGAGCGGAATAAAGCAGAAAAAGAAAAAGAACAAGAAAATTGTCCGCTGATTTAAAATATTCATGCCCAAAAATATATAATTATCTGTATAAATAGAAACTCTATTTTTCTAATAAAGGTTGCAATTTCTGAAAATAATAAATACAAATTATTTGTTTCCAATCTAATACATGGAAAAGGGCAAGTATTTGTTTAGTTTGAAGGTATGAATATGTAACGAATGTATTACTTGATTTATTATAGCGATTAATTAAAAGATCCCAATTCCAATCATCATTTAGTTAATATTCACTATTAAGAAATATTTCAATATATTAAACCATGTACAATAATCTTAAAAATTAAAAACAATAAAAAATCTCGTCAAAATAAGCGTTGATTAATCTTTGAATTTCAAATTACAAGTTAGTTTTTATCGCTGTAATTGAAAATTAATTAACCATTTGAATCAATTTTTATACTAATTCGCTTCTTTAACCTTTTCTCCAATTTCCTTAGAAAAACTCTTGATTAAACTCTCGCCTACATTCCAATCAAGAATAAATTTATAATCTGATTTTATTACTATTTCATCTCCATTTAGGATAACACGCTCTGGTTGAATATGCTTGAAATAATCACCTGTATCCCATTTACCATTTCCATTTCTATCGAAAATTATCTTAATCTTATATTTTCCCGGAATTAAATAATCCATCGTAATATCCTGATCTTTAGATACAAAATATTCCTTAACCAGTATGTTTTTTTCGCCAAGCAATTGCAAAATTATTTTCCCCTGACCAATAAATGAGTCTATCTCTTTTTGAGGAACTACATTCAATGGAGAATAAGTGCTGTCTTTTTTCAAAGAATCCAGACCAATTGTATCGTTCATCATGTCCTTTATCAAAGGTTTTATGTTTTTAAGACTTAAAATAATACTTGAATAATAATCAAGCGGTGGTGTGGAAAATTCATAATCTCCTGCTTGATTAAAAATATTGAATATATTTATAAATGCCATTGAATCAAGTCTTAAAAGATATTTTTGGTTTGGGTTCCAATTTTTATCCAACAATCTTTGCCTTGTATTTAGTGTATCTAACCTTAATCGATAGTCGGTTGGAATATAAATATGAACAATTTGAGGTGCCGCCTTTGCACCCACAGTCTGCTCCGATTCTGTTTTTTTATTGATTTGAATAAACTTCTTGTTAATCATTTTAAGTGTATCCGAAAAATTGGATGTTATTACTCTTCTGTTAATATCCTTGTATTTTACCAACAAATTAACAGTATCCATTGCTAAAACCATTTCATCAGTTATTTTATATAAGAGCGTATCTCCTCCTTTATTTTTTTCTAACTGAAACCATTGTGTGTTCAAAGTAAAGTTAAGTGGTTCTATTATAGGATTCTCAATAATTTTTTTATTAAATACCAATTTAATTTCTTCTTTTTTCATCCTGCTAGCAGAAACAAGGAATTGCGGCTTTTCTTTGAATGTAACACGCATGTTTTCAGTAAAATACACGCTATCATTTTTCAAACCAACATAATCGAAACATTTAACAGAAAATGTAAGTGTATCTTTATTAATTACATTTTTATCTAAAAGGTTAACAATAACAGTATCCTGACCTGCATTTTTAGAAAGCCTGTACCAGTTGTCCGAGGCAGTAAAATCAGCAGGTGTAATGTCTAGCTTGGCAGTTAAAGGTTTGTCAAAAACCAGCATAATCTTATCAACATCCGTTCTTTTTCGGGTCAATAACTTATATGCGGTAATTGGTAATATTGCCGAATCACCAAGCACTTGAATTTGTCCCATAAAAAAATGGTTGTCAAATTCAACACTAAGCTTTAAAGTGTCCATCAATGCAATGGTAGGATCTGTTATTCTGCAAGTGTATGTCCTGTTTGAGTCGGCGGCAAATGAAGTATACCAGTTTTCAGCCTTAAAATTTAATGGAACTAAATAAAATTCTTCAGCAATTGGTCTTTTAAATTTAAAGGTCAACAAATCTTTTTGCAACCTCCAGGCCTTAACTATTTTTTGTTCTTTGGTATCAATTACTGAGGTATCAATAATTTCGAATAATTTTATTTTCGTTGAATCAACGGTAAGCAATGGTGTTGTTGATTCAATCCGCAAGGGCTTATTCAAATCTATTTTACTATCTTTTGCCAGATAATTAAGTTTAAGATATTCTTTTTTAATTACTTTTTCCTCAGAACCTTTTCGTTTCCATGCATCTTTATCTTGCTTTTGACGGTATTCAAAAATTAAAGTATCGTTTGCAATAATCGGTGCCCCTATTGAATCTTTAGTTTTATAAGAAACATTTACATGCAATGAATCAATGGCTTGCACAGATGTATCTGCAATCCACCAGGTTATGGTGTCGTTTCTTAGGTTTTTTTCAATAAGCACTTTCTCTTTATCTACCTGAAAATTAATTGGTTTAATCATAAAGTCAGGTGTAACGGGCAATGCAAAAGTAATAGTGACTTTATTTCTCTCCGCCCTGCTATAATCAAGTATTTTCTGGGCTAAATTATCTTCCGTGAATAAATATAATTGTAAATTTGATGGACTGTTTTTAAACTGATGCGTAATAATAACCGTGTCATTTTCAAGGCTATCGGTTAATTCACTATTGGTGTCATGAAGAATTGTACCTGCTTTTAGTGAATCTATTTTTAAAAATGCTTCTCTTTTAGGAACGATCAAGCTGTCTAAAAAGGCACGATTTTCAAAAAAATCGGCAATTTGATTGCTGTTTTTGTCAGTTACGGCAAATATTTTATAAGATCCGGGCCTGATAAAGTCTATATTAAAATCGCCGGAACTATCCGTTTTACAAACATATAATGGTAATTCTTTATATGGAACTGAATCTGTATGGTTTTCAAAAAGCATTACAGTTGATTTTTCAGGAGCGGACCGATCATTAGCATTTCGGAGATTTCCGGCAATTGAAAATGAATCAATATTTGATTTTGTTGAAAAAACAAATTTAAATTGTTTTAGTACGTTTCCTTCGTTATAATCTACAATCCCATTTCCAAAATTCAGGCAGTAAGTAATACTATCTTTGAGTGGTTCTTTAAATTTTACAAGCAATCCCCGTCTTTTAGTTTTAAAATCGGGTATTTCTTTAAAAGGTGGAGATGATATAAATTCCTGGTTAATGTCTTTTAAATTAAAAAATTCATTAAATGCTATTAAAACCTCTTTCCCTCTGAAACTTGTGTCTAGAAATACAGGATTACTTCCAATCATATTAGGAGGAATAGAATCCTTGTCGCCACCGGTAATAGTACCAATATTTGCACACGATGTAAATATGTAAAAGAGAGTAATCGCTTTAAAAGCTGATAATAATATTTTGATATTTGTATTCATACCGAAGTTTTTCAAAAGGCCAAAGATACAAACATTGTAAGTTTAAGAAAATCAAAATTAATTTAGATAAAATGAATATCTGCTAAAATTCCAAATTAATTATCTTTGAAAAAATAATTGAGATTATGACAACCTTAATCATCCATAATAAACTCATTCAAATATTCTTAAATAATTATTTCTGCTGAAAAATAATGAATTCGAAAAATACAGAAATTGCTGAAAATAAAAATAGGTACGATTTAATTATACTTGGCCAGGGTTTGCAGGCATCTCTTTTGTTATTAAATGCAGTTGATAAAGGCCTTAGCTCCGTGTTAATTTCGGAAAATGATTGCGCCGAAAATTTAAATGAGGAACCATTTCAATTGATTGAACCATTTTTTAAGCCTCAAATTTATAAAACTTCCTTTCAAAATAACCTATTCAAATCACTTAAAAAATCATTTCCCTATTTGCTAATTTCCTCTAAAACTGATAATTATAAATCGCTTAACTTTTTTGAACGATTCATTCAAACATTAATTAAATCTGTAACTCACAGAAAAATTGAAAAAAAAAGTAAATCAAATCATGGCAGTCTTTCTTATAATTCATCTGATTCATACAAATTTTCAAGTGCCCGAATGACAATTGAATTGCAAAAAAAAGCAATCCGATTGGGAGCAAAAATATATTCTTATTCGCAAATAATAAATCTTAAAACCATTGATAACCTGAAATATAATATCCAAATCAATAGTAAATTAAACAATCAAATTACAAATTTGGAGAGTAAAAGTGTTTTAAGGTTCAATTTGAATAACTCAATTTTTAAAACAGATGGAATTAAAATAGCAAATAAACCTTCAGAAACTCTTTATTTTACTTATCCTTCCAGTAAACTTAACCTCGAAAAGAACAAAATACTTCATACAAAACATCAGGAATTGAAAATAATAAAATGGTTTGATTTTGTTTATTTCGAGTTTTCAGATGCCAATACACCTGAGAGTTCATTGGATGATCTAATTATTTTTATAAATAATAAATTTATTGATATCCAGATAGATAAGTCAGAAATTATTGATTTTGGCACTTTTAATAAATTGTTATTTGCTGAAAATAAAAACAAGATCCAATTGGTTTATTTTGATAGCAAAAGACAAATTCAATTTCACTATAAAACTATAATTCAATGGTTTGCCTATTCAAATAACATTTGCAATTTAATTATAAAACATACTAAAAAGGGAAAACAAGGAAAATCGGCAATTGGCAGAATTGAATTTGGTGGTAGCGATTTACCTGAATCAATCAATCCATTGAGAATAATGGAACTTGCCGATGAAAAATACGATCAGGCAAAGCAAATTTTAAAATCGCCTCTTTATTTTAAAAAATTGTTTTATCGATATGGTTCCGAAATAGACTTGATAACCAACAAAGCTTATGAGAATTGGAACATCACCAAAAACAGCCTTCAAGCGTGGCTAAGCGCAGAAATTTGGTATGCAATAGAGCATGAATTTTGTAAAAAGCCCAAAGATTTTATCCAAAATAGAACTGAGGAATGGCTGGTCAACAGCCAAAATAATTTGGAAGAAATTGATCGGATTTTTAATGAACTATCCAATTAAAATCCGATTCTATTTGTAACTATTTAGAGGTTTCAGATTTAAGATTATTACCTTTGCGCAAAGCAAAAGAAACGATTTTAACAGCATGATAGATCAGGAAACAGTAAATAGAATAATTGACAGGGCTGATATTGCAGAGGTTGTTCAGGATTTTGTGAACCTGAAAAGGCGTGGTGTCAATTTTTTAGGATTGTGCCCGTTTCATGGTGAAAAAAGTCCATCGTTTACTGTTTCGCCCTCAAAAGGTATTTATAAATGTTTTGGTTGCGGTAAGGCTGGCAATGCAGTTGGTTTTGTTATGGAGCATGAGCAACTCACCTATCCCGAAGCACTTAAATATCTGGCCAGAAAATACCAGATTGATGTAAAAGAAGAAGAAGTAACTGCTGAACAAATTGAGCAGAAAAATCACAGGGAAAGTATGCTTATTGTAACTTCTGTGGCTCAAAAATATTTCAGTAACATCCTCAATAACGATAAAGAAGGCAAAGCGGTTGGTTTATCGTACTTTAAGGAGCGCGGTTTTACTCACGAAACTATTGAAAAATTTCAATTGGGCTATAGCACCGAAAACCGGACTGCATTTACAGATTATGCATTAAAAAATGGATATAAGCTTGAATATTTGACAAGTACCGGACTTTCGATTGATAAAAACGATTACAGATTTGATCGCTTTGCAGGACGGGTAATGTTTCCTATCCATGCGCTGGCGGGCAATCCCATCGCTTTTGGTGGAAGGATTTTAAAAAAGGATGAAAAAACGGCCAAATACCTTAACTCGCCTGAATCTGAAATATATCACAAAAGTGATGTTTTGTATGGAATTTATTTTGCCAAAAAAGAGATAGTTAAGCAAGATAAATGCTATATGGTTGAAGGCTACACCGATGTAATTTCAATGCATCAGGCAGGAATTGAAAACGTGGTGGCATCATCAGGAACATCATTAACCGAAAATCAAATAAGGCTTGTAAAACGATTTACCGATAATCTAACCATTTTATATGATGGTGATGCCGCAGGGATAAAAGCTTCGTTCAGAGGAATTGATTTGGTTTTGGAACAAGGTATGAATGTAAAAGTTGTACTTTTTCCAAATGGAGAAGATCCTGATTCTTTCTCGAAAAAAATGTCGAAAAGGGAACTGAAGGAATTTATCGACGAAAACGAAAACGATTTTATCCGATTTAAAACAAGTCTTTTACTTGAAGATGCCCAAAATGATCCGGTTAAAAAAGCAGGATTAATCAGTAATATAGTCAGGTCAATTGGTATTATACCCGATCCAATTATTCGTAGTGTGTATATCAAAGAATGCAGTACTTTACTAAATGTGCAGGAAGATGCACTTTACGCTGAGATTAACCGAATCATGTTCCAGAAAAGGGAAGTTGATCGCAAAAAGCAATTTGTCGATTCGCAGCAGCAGATAAAGCAAATTCAAAGTACACCTTTACCTGGATTTATCAATGAGGTTTATGCCGAAACAAATGAAAAAGAAGTAATTTCGTTTCTTATAAAATTTGGTGAGCTTGAATTGTTTGAAGAGCCTGGCGAAGATGCATTTTCTACACATTCTGTTTCGGTTGCTGAATACATCATCAAAGAAATACTGAATGATGATTTGGAATTTAAAAACCTTATATTTAAACAGATTTTCGAAGATTATACCAAACATTTTCAGAAAGGAGAAATTCCTGATAACAAATATTTTATCAACCATACTGATGAAAAAATAAGAACTTTGGCGGCTAATATTTTTACTGAAAATTATAAACCAAGCGCTATTTGGACCAAAGGTGGTAAAAAAATTGAAACCCCTGATAAAACGCTTAAAGTAGATGTTCCAAGGGCTATTAATAGCTATAAAATCAATATCTTACAGCAGGCAATTGTTGCAAAAGACGAGCAATTAAAAAAAGTGTTACCTGATGAAATAGTATTGACCGATGAAATAATAAAACAAAAACAAATTTTAACTGAAGCGAAATTAAAATTGTTTGGGGAGACAAATAGATCAATTAATTAAGACGAAAGATAAAAGTAAAAAGATAAAACTCTTTAGAAGGATATAAAAAATATCCATTTTCCAGAATTTGGCAATATTTATAATTCAAATCGACTAAATGTCTCTACCATACAGCTATACAAACGAAATAGAATTACCAGATTCCGAAAACCAAGGGCTGGAAGAAGTACGATGGGAGTTGTATAGGCATTTCAAAAATTCCGACTCTGTAAGAGAATTAGAGGCAAAAGATCAAAAAATAAGTCTAAGTTTTCGTTCACTTTTTACCCTCCATTATCCTGTAGAATTTTCTTTTTCAAAAGACCAAGATATCAAAATCGAATATGAAATTAAACTTATCAAATTAATCCAAATCTCTGTTGCACTGGTCATTTTTATTGCTTTTTTTTCAAGATTTGGAATAACCGGTTACTTATGGTTTTCATCCATATTTATTGTTGTTTTTTTTGTTTTGAACCTGATTTTTGCTGATAATCTAATTCAGAAATTAGTAAAATCGAGCACACCATTTTCGGAAATAAAATTAATAAATGATGATATAATTAGCCCAGAACAAAAGCAATGGATTAAAGATCCTTCAAAATGCCCCGCTTGTGGCGAAGAAATTACAGAATATGATTTGAAATGTCCTGAATGCGGAATCCGTTTAAGGAATAATGCAAAAGAAAGTCCTTCTGATGTAAGCAATTACAAAACCAAAAGGTTTAAATACTTTTATAAAGCAAAGAAAGAAAAAAATGATACGTAAAATTGCTGCACATTATCTGTATCCTATTCATGATAAACCCATTAAAAATGGCATAATAACGATTGATGAAACTGGTAAAATACTGGATATCAGTCAATCATCCGGAAGCATGGATAGAATTGCTGGATTGGAATTTTACAGTGGCATCCTGGTCCCTGGCTTAATCAATACGCATTGTCATTTGGAAATTTCTCATTTGAAATCGATGATTCCAATGCATACCGGATTGACTGGTTTTATTTCACAAATAAATAGAAGTAGGCAAGCCGATGCCGAAAGTATTACTAGAGCTGCCAGACGAGCCGATATTTCGATGCATTATAATGGAATTGTGGCAGTTGGAGATATCTCAAATAATGACATCAGTTTCGAAATTAAAAAAGAATCGAAATTGAACTATCACAGTTTTTTAGAGATTTTTTCATTGAATCCGGCTCTGGCTCAAGAAAAATTCAATCAAGCAATTGTGCTTGAAAATAAACTTAAACATTTAAATCTTACCTCATCCATAGTCCCGCATGCCCCATATTCAGTTACCCCTGAAATGTTTAAATTAATCAGTTCACATACTTCGGTAAATAAAAAAATAATAAGTATCCACAATCAGGAAACCAAATCTGAGAATGATTTCTATCGATCAAAATCTGGCGAATTGGCCAACCTATTTAAATCAGCAGGCTTTGATTTGGATGGAATACCATCAACCGGAAAAAATTCGCTGGAATCAATAATGGTGCGTTTGCCTAAATCGGCTAAAACCATTTTAGTGCATAATACTTTTACAGACAAGCAGGATATTGAGCAAGCATCAGGTTATTTCAAAAACCTATACTGGGCTATGTGTCCCAATGCAAATTTATATATCGAAAATAAATTACCTGATATTCCACTTTTTTATAAAATGGGACAAAAGATAACGCTTGGCACAGATTCACTGGCTTCTAACCAACAGCTTTCCATTTTAGAAGAAATGAAAACAATTCATCAGTTTTTTCCTCAAATACCAATTAATGAGCTTATTAAATGGGCCACTCTAAATGGTGCTGAGGCGCTGAATCTTTCATCGAAATTTGGAAGTTTCGAAATTGGAAAAACGCCAGGTATTAATCTTATCCATCATATTGATATTCAGAATTTTAAATTAAAGCCTGAAACACAAATAAAAAGGCTCAATTGATGATTTTTATTAATTCATGTTTGTTTGTCAGTCCAATGTTTCGATAATATTTGACTAAATAAATTTTTCTTCAGTTTTTAGAAATTCTATGTATGTGCAGATTCCACATTATCAGGCTGAGCAAACTTTAGGTAACTCATATGATATATTACATTCGAAATTTTTATATTTGTAGCAATTAAAATTGACTGTTAATAATAACCGAAACATGAAGAACCCTGAAATACCTGAAGGATACCTGTTTACAAGGAAATATACAAATTATGTATTTGTCCTTTTATTTCTGCTTTACATGTTCGATTATATCGACAGGATGGTTATTACCTCCTTATTTCCATTCCTAAAAGCAGACTGGCATCTGACAGATACACAATGCGGTATGCTAGTTTCAGCGGTTTACTGGTCTATTGTATTGTTCACTTTTCCTGTATCGATTTTAATTGACAGATGGAGCAGGAGAAAAACAATTGGATTTATGTCGCTGATTTGGGGTATTGCCACTGGAATAGGTGCTTTTTCTAAAACTTTCAGACAACTATTTTCAGTAAGAACAATAATTGGAGTAGGCGAAGCAGGGTATGCACCAGGAGGCTCCGCTCTGATATCGGCACTTTATCCACAAAGAAAACGTTCATGGATGATGGGATTATGGAATGCTTCAATTCCTTTGGGAAGTGCTATTGGTGTTGCGGTTGGTGGAATTATAGCTGCAGCACTTGGCTGGCGCCAGGCACTTGGAATAGTTGCAATACCCGGAATCATTATTGCCACCTTGTTTTTCTTTGTAAAGGACTACAAAACAATAGAATTGTTTAAAAATGAACCAATTGGGAACAAACATAAAGAAATAAGGAACATAAAGATGTCTGTTGGTGATATGTTTAAAGAGTTTATTCACAAACCATCACTGATTCTAACTTATTTTGGCATGGCTGGAGTTGTTTTTACCACAACGGCCATGCTTACTTGGTTGCCAACTTATTTCATTAGAGTACAAGGAATGAAAATTGGGCCAGCCGGTCTAAAAGCAAGTGCAATAATGCTATTTGCTATTATTGGTGCACCACTTGGAGGATACCTCGCCGATAGATGGAATAAAACAAGGGTCAATGCCAGACTTTTATTGCCAACAATCACCTCTCTTCTCTCAGCGGTTATTCTTTTTCTTGCATTTACGATATTTGATGGTCAAATACAATACATGTTATTGCTCTCGGTTGGGATATCAATCACTGCCTTTATTGCCGCTACTGCTGCTGTTACCCAAGATGTTGTCCATGCCGGATTACGGGCTATTTCTTATGCAATTGCAGTAATGGTGCAAAACCTGGTTGGTGCTTCGATGGCTCCTATTGTAATGGGAGCAATTTCTGACGCTACTAACATTGAAACAGCGTTTAGCCTTTTACCAGTTGCGTTAATCATTGCGAGTATATTGTTTTTTATAGGTTCTTTCTTCTATGCAAAAGACTTGGCAAAAGTGGCAAAAGTTACTTTAGAGGCAGATGATGAAAGTATTCTTGCATAATTGAGACATTTGCTTGAGAGTTTTAAATCTACCTATTATCAAGTATTTAAGACATACTGTCAATTAACGAGCAGACATTATCGAATCCTGATATCATTATCGGAATACTTTCCGTTATTTAGTCATTAAAAGAACCAATATTTGGATTTACTTTTGATAAAGGTTCTGCATCTTCATCAATAAAATTTCTTACAAATCAATACTTGTATTTATTTTAATATTTTTAAACCTTAAATTTTAAAAAATGAAAAAGCTCTTTTTCTCCTTATCCCTTTTGTTGATAAGCTTTTCACCAGTTTTTGCACAAGATGCTGAAGGTTGTAAAGACCATCCACTTCTTACCAGAATGCCTGATTTTTATATAACAGAATGTTCCCAAAATTATAATCAGCTTGATTTCTATACTCCTAAAGGTGAAGATTTAGTATTGGAAGGAAACCTAACCGTGCTTCATTACGCAATGAACCAGGAATCAACGAGTACAGAACCAAGTCCATTTCAGATTCTAAAAAACTATAAAAATGCAATAACCAAAATTGGTGGAAAAGAAGTTTATTCTTCCACAGATCTTGGCTGTTATGAATTGAAAAAAAATGGGAAGACCTACAATATTAAAGTTTGTGATTTTGCCAATTATGGTGGCGGCGGAAAAGAAATCCTTTTTGTTGTGAATGTTCTTGAAATGGAAGAAATGGTTCAAGAAATTACTGCCAATGAAATGCTTGATGCACTTAATAAAGACGGCTACATATCGTTAAATATACTTTTTGAAACAGGGAAATCTGCCATTCAAACAGAATCTCTTCCAATTATTGATCAAATATATCAATTATTAAGTGCAAATGCAGATTTAAAAGTAAGTATCGAAGGCCATACCGATAATGTTGGTGATGCCGCTAGCAACAAAAAATTATCGGGCGATCGTGCAAAATCAGTTATGGATGCCTTGGTAGCCAAAGGAATTGCTAAAACAAGATTATCGTTTGTTGGCTGGGGACAAGAAAAACCAGTCGGAGATAATAGGACTGATGCAGGGAAAGCACTGAATAGAAGAGTTGAAATTGTAAAGAAATAAGCAAATTATTCTAATATAAAAAGCCACGAATGCACGAATAAGTAGCTGAATTCGTGCATTCGTGGCAATAATATACTCACTTTCTATTTCTTCTTAGAACCTGGTTTCTTTACAATTGGAGTTTCATCGGTTACTTTAAAACTTTCATTCTCCGATTTTAGCTCCTTGTAATACCTTATCACTGCTGATTTGGCAGCTGCAATTACCTCACGGTTAACCTTTTCAGTAATCTGACCACGGTTTAAATCTTCAATTAAAATATATCCACTGATGAGCAACAATTGTAAAATCATGTTATTTACAATGGTTTCTTCATTATAACCATCAGCAACATAAAGGTTTTTGCAATCCTGATAAAACTCTTCTGCAAAATCAGGAATATTGGGAAGATTCATTAACTGTTCATACGATTCATAGAAATTTTCCATTTCGATATTCAGATTTGGAGTAACCAATAATGGTGAAAACTCATGCGATTTCGAAACTGGCTCAAAACCTTTCAAGTTTGATAGGTCCACTTTTGTTTTCATATCGTCGATACGCACAAATTCGGCTTTGCGCATAAACTCCAGTTGCCATAAACGGAAATTATAGCGGTCAATTTCGGTGCTTATCCTATAATTTTTAAAGATATGTGCGTATTTTTCCTGAATCAAAGTCCTCACATTCTGCTTGTTGACGTTGATTTGTTTGTTCTCGATCCGCATTACTTGGATTAGTTTTTTTAGCTCTTCGGCGGCTTTTTGCGGGCCAGAAATTTCTCTACCCGCTTTGCCTAAATCAGTTGACAATACGCCAAAGAAGATTTTTCCACCACTTCCATCACCATATTTGCCACGTAATATATTTAGCAAATGTTTTCTGCCTTCAAGCTGGCCATATTCCGAAACAAATGGTTGACCAGAGGGTGTGCTTGCCAAAGCATTGAATTGTGTGCTAAAAAACTTTCTATCAAGAAAAAAGTTGATTGTATTTTCTGCAGAATCAATAGCAAAAACTTCAAATCGATTTCGAATTATATCAAATTTGATATTGTCAACCACATAATGAATTCCATTTTGAACAAACTTTTGTTCTTTAAATATCTGGTTTACAATTTCTTCTATATCAATTTTATCAATTAATTTATAGGATGAACACAAGTAAAATTGACCAGTAAAGGTATCCAAATCCCAATCCAGGATATCATCAATATAATTTCCATGAGTTTCCAGAACTGAAACAACGTGTGGATTTGCCGAATATCTTAGTAGTGAACGCTGAATATGCGGATTATCCTCACTGGTAGCTTTTTCCTTTCGTTCACCATGCGAATCGCGGTAATAGAGGAAATTCTCAGGATTATCAAAACGAGTAATTCCTGCCTCTTCGCGAGCATAATTGCTGGCCGTTAGAATAATGTCAATTTTAAACGGCATATTTATATCACACAACCCACTGATGGTACTTCTTGAATTTAAGTCTGTTACATTACTATCGGAACTGCTTTGGAACAGTGAATTGTAATATTTGATATAATCCGGATCAAAATCAGTAACACGCGAAAAATCACCCACTTCAGTGCCAATTCCATAAATATTTCCTTCCTTGTCGGGGAAAATATGGAACATATCACCAGCAATCAATTTTATGGAACGAATTTGCTCCAAATCCTTCTTGAGCCATTTCAACATCATGGCTGCCAACATCTCCGATTTACCAACTCCACTGTCGCCATCAACATGAACCACAAATATTCCACCATCCGCTTCTTCGATTGCAAACAGTGAACCATGGATTGGAATTCCGCCCATTTCCTTTACTTTCTCATTGATTAAAGTCAAACGTGGTTTTTTTACGTTTCCAAAATAATCGGCCTTTGTATCAAGCGGTGTTACCAATGTTTTAATTTTTCCATTCGGCCCATCCAAATCAAAGTACCCAACTTTAGGAAAAGAGATTACTTTTTCTGGCGCACCCAAAAATTGGATCACATCAGGTACAAAATCACGAATTTGATCCAATGTAATAATATCAGGTCCAAGTAATTGATAATTATCAGACAAATATTTCATATATGATTTCTGGAAAATAACCAGTTCTTTAAACAAACCTTTGTCTACAATTTTACATCTATAATCCTGCGCATCAATATGTTCTATAAATTTAGTAATACGGCGTCCGAAAAATTCAGCTTTTGGCTTGGTTGCCAGGTTTTTGATGTATTCATTTGGCGATGCATCTTCTTTTGCTTTTGATTCTTTCTTTCTGGCTTCCCTTAATTCGATTTCTTCGTCGATTAAATCGATTTTATGGAATGCATATTCACGTTTTTTTGCATCAGTTACTTTTCGTGTATGCAGTTGTACAGGCTGTTCTGATGAAATAACACCGCATTTTACCATCACATCCCTAATCCATTTTAGCGAACCATTGTTGTAGGTTTCCAAAACATCCGTTTTCATTTCGAAATTTTTGTACAATGTAATTCCATGCTGTATCATTTCGTTAATACCCGAATTTTGAGATCTGAAAGTGGTTTCAACAAATCGGATTAAAGTATGCGTGTATCGGTTGTAATATTCGGTTGCCCTGGTCCTATTTATTATATCAATGAACATCAGTGATATGGCCCTTGTTTCCTGATGTAATAAACTTTGTGTTATTTTGATATCTTTTTGTGCATAAACTTCATCCAAAATCCCTTCTAAATCATTACTAATGATACTGTTGACAAATTTATCAATAATCATTTTAACTTCATCATCATCAGCATTTTGAATATATGAACTATATAATTCCAAACGATTTAAGATTAGCTTGGCAAAATGATTGTTCCTTTGCAACAAATAGATATACAGTAACTTATATCCAATATTTTTACTTGAAAGTATTCTTTCGGCTAGCGTTTTTAAAATAAGTCCTACACTCGAATCAGATAAGCTTAGGTTTTTATATTTATCGCCTTGGCGTAATGTTCTAACAAAGGATTCGGTATATGTAACCAATCCGAAAACTTTTACCGAAATACCAGTTGCTTCTTCAAACTGTGTTATTGTTGTATCAATCAGTTCTTTGATTGTTGGTTCTTTTCCTATATTCTCGAATGGCAGGTTAAAGTGAATCAGCAATTCCCTGATGTATTTTTTCAGGATCATGTTGATGCCTTCTAGTTTCTGCTGATCGGCAGCCACATTGCTGTTTGCATTCAATGCCATTATCTTAAATTTAGCATCCGAAAACAGTATATCTTCCAATTCAATCAGGATTTCTTTCATGATGTTCAACTCGTCCACATCATCTAGCGAATAGGTATTTGGCTGGTAATCAAGCTTGTTTTCGATAAATTTTAAAATACTAGCTTTTCCGTAGCGTGCAAGAATTGTATCAAAACTTAAATGACTTATTTGTGGAATTTTTTTATAAATCTGTGGCAACAGGTTTTCATATACTTTTGTAAATGCCCTGCTTTTAATAAACTCCTGAATATTAGAACATTGTCCAACATTTTCGTAAAACTCAAAAACAGAATTTTTCGAATCACTAATCGAATTGATGCTTACGCCACTTAACTCCGGAAATGAAAGATATAAAGTATCAAGTTTGCTTATTTTCAGACTGTTGAGTTTGTTTTTTACAATGTCTTTTATCAGATAATAATCTTCAACTACATTGTTTACAAAATCTTTATCACTACTAGTCTGAAAAATTTCATCGAGTATTTCATCGGTTGTTTTTCCCTTATAATCAGGCGATTTCTTTTTGTTGTAATAAGCTTCCCAATATTTGAAGAAAATTTCCAATGCATTTTGGAACTCTTTGGCAAAATCAGCATAACTTTTTTCGCTTCCATCAAGATAATCGCCCAAAGAAAACCTGAGAAACCCAATTTTATACGGTATAATAGCTATTCCACGGTTAGAAGCTAGCTTTTTTGCAAACTTTTCAAGCCCTTGAAACGACTGAAATTCTGATAGTTGTAAATTAAACAAATAAGAACCGTCGGCATCAACAACTTTGGCGTACTTGCTAAAACCGTTTTTAGCCAAAACTTCTGTTGCTACTCTTTTTGCCAATTTTAGCCTTTTGTTAGATTCGTCACGGAAGATTTTATTTAGCCTAAAACCATTCAACGCCTGCACCAATTGTTCCTGGTAATATTTGAAAAATGGTTTTCCTTTGTATTTAAAATCGTCGGGCAAATTGAGCACTTCAAGTTTATCAAGTGCCAACAATTCTTCCAAAAGGTAGATGTGCAAAGGACTTCCTTCGAAAGGCGAAAAACGTGTAATTTCTTTTCCCGGAGATTTCTTGGCCTTAAGGTTTTCCTGGTATTTTGAAAGTTCCGTTTTAATATTTTCTTCAATCCGTTTTTTAAAGCTGATTATAGATGCGTTTTTAGCCAATCTAGCTTCAACAGAATCTTTAATCTTCTTAGATAATTGGGCAGCTTCAATCACATTAACCAACATGTAAACCGAATTGGTATTGCATTTTTCGGGTGGGTTTTGAGAACGTGCATAATCGATAACCGCTTTTTTACCCGGAGTAGCAACCAATGATCCAAGCCTGATACCAGTCCCTCCCAGGTTTTTGGTCGTTGATAAAGAAGTTACAAGGTTTATGTTGTTGTAACTTGCCATATTGTTAAAAGTATAGCGAGAGATGGTACGCCATTTTGGCTCTTCGATATCCGAAATTTTAACACCGTCGCTATATGCCTCATCAAGGAAAAGTGTTATTTTGCTTAAACTGATAAATTTCAGAAAGTTAAGCAGATTTTCATCGTTGAAATTGGTATAACCTGTTGGGTTAGAAGGATCATTAATTACAATGGTTAGATTTTCGCAAAAGCGATCCCAGAGGTTTCCGCTGTCATCGAACAATTGGAATGTGCTTTTCATCCGTTGTAGCTTGACCAACAGACGGTTAAAATCAATTCTACCATCTTCGTCGTTGCCAATTTCCATATCGAATGGATTCAAATCAAAGCGATCGCCAGGAAACAAATCCTGATATTCCCAAGATAAATCTTTGTTGTACAAAATATATGGCCTCAAGCTCGATTCGGAATGAAACATAATATCCCGTATAATCATCTGAACATCATCAGAAATAGATGTTTTATTGAGATTACTTAAATCACTGATAAAACTTTTGATGATATTTTTTTGCTCGGGCGTTTTTTTCTCATACTGTTCTTTAATTCCTAAATCAATTAGAAAATTATTGAAACGACCAGTATTATCAGCAGTATTTTCGGATTTGGTAATATATTCTTTATATTTTTCGAGGAATAAATTAATGCCAAAATTCTTGTGAAAATGGTTGTGTAAAGTGCGGTGGTAATTCGTAGGCATTATATCCAGAATTACCCGGCACTGATCGATAATCTTCTGATCAACTTCTTTCAAAGGCCTTCGTAATAACCACTCACCATAAGTTTTTATTTGATTTCGGCCACCACCCTCATTTACAGTTGCAATATAAACATCTTTAATATCGGAATAAAAATATTGCTTGGTGCGTTCTTCAAACTCATGGATTAAATCAATATTTTGTTCTTTCAGCTTTTTAGGTGTTTTGGTCGAAAGCAACAAATCGATATATCCTGCCAGTTTTGTAAGTGCATATTTGTCCTTTATAATTTGTTTCGAAAATTCATCAAACTTAAACAGTACAATATCTTTAGCCGGATTATTGGTGTCCTGAAGCTGATCTTTTTTGATTTCAATAAGCTCGCTTTCGTAATCCTTAATTTTATCTAAAGCCAGTGTTCTAAATCGCTCCAGGCTTTTTGTATTAATTTTATCAAGGATTAGCCTTAAATTTAGCTGGCTGTTGGCAAGTGCACCCAGTTTTTTTGTATGCACTTTATTTAGAACATTGATAATGCCGTTGTGGAAAGCAAATACCAACGAAGTGTTTGTACTGATTGATTCAGCAGAATCGTCGATTATAACAATCCGGGTAAGATATTGAAACCAATGCCTTTTGTTGAATATATTTTTCCTCATCGATTTAACTTTTACAAGAAAAACCGTGGAATAATTATCGACAACCTGATCGAAAAGTGCTTGCTCCGACTCAAATTCAATGACTTTAACATTGTGTTTACTAAATACTTCTTCCGAAATAAGCTTGATTGCAGTATCGGCACTTCCGCTAACAACTGTGCGGATAAAACCGTTCAATCCTTTAAAATTGACAGTAAGTTCTGTTTGGTTCAAAAAATCTTTGCGTTCGCCGGTAACCGTGTAATGTGAACTTTGGATAACCATTTGATCCAAAACATTTAAAAAGTAGGTCCATTGCGCCTCTTCTTCATCGCCATTTACGCCAATAACATCTCTGAACTTGATGAGTTCACTTGCCTTTTCGCCAAGTAGTAGTTTATAGGTATAATCGAGTTGCTTTTGCGATACCGGAGGCGTTCCCACTGAAAAATCATGAGAGTTGAGAATATTTAAAGATTGTTTTTTTGTTTTTTCATCTATCGCATCTGTATCAATCAATGAAGTGAGCCGGTTTACAAATTCAAGTTTTTTGTTTTGATATAAAAAAGCTTTAGAATCTTCGTGAGGATAAAGCATTAGCGAAACATCGGTATAACCGGGCACCGCTTCTTTCAACTCAAGAAGGGCTCGATCTATCTCAGCATTTTGTTTCCTTGGATCTTCTGGCTGCGAATAGCAAAGCTTTACAAAATTGCTAAGCTTTTCGATGATATATGCAGGTAAAAAGTTTTCAGCATTTTCACCAAGTGAAAGGTAAAGGTTTATATATTCCTTTGAATCTTTTGCCAGACCGGCAATGGGTTTTCCTGTAATATACATGGTTTTGTGTCTTATATTAGTTGAATGGAAATCTGTTTAATTATCAATGTCATAACATTAAAATTGCTCCCAACAGGAGCAAGATTTTATCTACAAAAATTGGGCAAATATACTGATAATTTTCTAAAATGGTCATTCCCTGTTTTGCTATTTTTGTAATGATTTTATTATTTAACAACAAATATGAAACTCAAAACCTGTTTTTATTTGCATTTTGACAGACAATAGATTATATCTGTACAAAAAAGAAAACCGCATTAAACAAAAATATTTGCTGGTAATGCGGTTTTATAATTAATTTGGTTATCTGTTTACATCAATCTCATTGATTTTTATTTTAAATCTTTATTTGGTGTGAATTACATCACCAGATCCATTTACTTTTATAGAAATATCCGGGTTTCCCTGATAATAAACATTTCCGCTTCCGTTAATATATACATCCAAATAATTCTTTACGTTTACTTTTGCATCACCAGATCCATTTGTTTTTACATAACAAGATTCGGCTATGAATGGAAAAGCATCGATATTGCCGGAACCCGAAATTGAATAATTTGCCATTTTAGCATGACCACCATTTAGATAAATATCGCCAGAACCTTTTATTTCTGCATATATATTTTCGCAAACTGAATTCAGAATAATTGAACCGGAACCGGAGATATCCATCGTAACTGATTGAGCATTTGCTTCTAAATTTATATCCCCAGAACCACTGATGGTAATTTTTAATTGATCGCTTACATTTAAAACAGATTGCGACAAAATACTTCCTGATCCGCTCATGGAAACTTCCTTCAAGGATTTAACAGTCATATATATTACTACAGGTTCAGCTTTTGCAACCGGTTGATCAAACTTAAGTTCTAAAACACCATTATTTTCAAAATGGTTTATATTATCCAGTATATTTTCCTGACCTTCCATGCTGATACTTTGAACATCGCCCTGGCTAAGGTATACAGTTGCAGGAATATCAAGAATAATCCCTTCAACTTCAATCATTTCGATGCTTTTTGATACAATTGGGCCTTTCCCTTTCATTCCTATCAAATCCCAGTTTTCGCACGATGATTGACTGAGAATTGCCAGCAGAAAGCTTATCATTTGAATTTTAAAAATTGACTTTTTCATATTTTAAATATTTAGTTGTTTCACTTAGTTCCTATATATTCATCTTATTTAAAACCTAATTGCCGCATTAAACCCAATGTACATCTGAACACTATATTTATCAGATACTTGATCATAAAAGCAATAGGGTACAAAAGTGCTTGATGTTCCGATACCTTCAGCATAATCAAATTCCGAAACAAATACATTAAAGGAAGGACCAACAGCCAGCTCCAACAGTTTTGTGAATTTAAATGATGCATTGATGTGTAAAGTATTTAGCAGATTAATTTTATCTGTTATCCATTGATTTTCATTAATTTGTTGGCAAGTTAAATCCAGATTTAGATTTATTTTGGGATGAATGGCAAAGACACTTCCAATACCATAGCCAAATGACCAATAAGTATTGAAATGGGATTGGTTAAATCCACCTGTGAAAATATTGTAGAAATGTTCAGTGCCAATTTTAAAAGTCAGGTTGGCATATAATGATTCATTTGCTCCCAATTCAATTCTATGATATCCTTTTTTAACAATACTTAAAAAACCTATTGAAACTCCATCAACTGAATCTGCCACATTGATAAATCCAAGCTGAACACCTTTTACTTTTTTTGCCACATTAATAAATCCGGCAAGTTGAACCCCATTCAAATCTTTGGTAACATTAGCAAATCCGGCAAATTGAGCCCCATTTGATTCCTTTTTTGTGGTATTAACAAAACCTGCCAATTGCCAACCGTTCATATTTCCATTCACAATATTTGCAAATCCAGCACCCATCATTCCTGAAGAGTTTCCAATATTGGTATTTAAAAATCCGGCAAACTGTCCTCCATTAAACTCATTATTCTGATTATAAAAACCTGCCGCTTGAAAACAAGTTCCGTTTCCAATATTTACATTTGTAAAACCAGCAACCTGAAAACCAAAAACATTTCCATGATTTATATTGGCAAAAGCACCAATTTCGCAGGCATTTACACCACCATTAAAACCACCCAGCAGGTTTAGTGAAAAATCATTCGAATATCTAGTGGAGTTCGTTCCATTTGTACCCATAGGATAAATAAATGTAAATTGAAAAGGTTTTTTCTCCTTCTGCAGGCTTGTTTCCTGAGCAAAACTTAATATTTGCATGATACGCAATACTGTTATTAAACTAATTATTGTTTTCATTTTATAAGTTTTTTGTTTGTTTCATTTATGAAAGTTGTTTTTCTGCATTTAACCTATGACAACAAGAAAGGTTTCCACCCCTATCTTGTTTTTATTTTTTAAGTTATTTAGATTATGTCATTGCATATCAATAAATTGATTTGATATAACAATTTGATTTACTTACTGAAAACAACAAATAATGGAATTAAAACTTATACTATTGCTCAATTATCCCATATTTAAAATAGAGAATTTGATAATGAATTTAGTTTACTGATGCGGTAAAATAAAGTTGATTGGTATCATTTTATTAACAATTTTCACTTGAAATTCCCGATAAAATCGAGTAAATTTGTGTATCTCATGAACTAAAATTATGGAACACAATTCATCAGGAAAACAATTTAATTCTGTTGATGATGAGTTCAAGGATTTGATGGACCATGGCGACAACTTTCTTAAAATAGAACTACTAAGGCCGGCTAGAGACTGGTATAAGAAAGCCCTTGAACTCAACCTCGATACAGATAAGGTAAAACAACGGATTGACGAATGCGACAAATTATTGGCATTTGAACGAAAAGTAATAAGGATGATTATTGCAATTGCAACAGTGGTTGTAGTGACGTTAATATTATTTTCCAACCATTAATCATACGGCTAATAATTATTCATCAATGTTTCAACTATTTTACTTGCCTGTGAAAGTTTCTCTTTTATAGGAAGTAAAATATTATTGCTCACACTGAATCATAATTCCCTTTCATTTTTTGCTCAATTCAAGATTTACTTTCCATTTCTAAAAAACATTACTAATCTGCAATTTTGAAATAAAATTTTACAAATTGGTATTTGTAAAATTTTTTATGCCTGATAATCATAAATGAATGGATCCAATCGTTTTTTTGTTTAATAGGTATTCAATAATTTAGGCGATTAATAAAAACGTTTAAATGCTTACCTTTGTGTTCCTATGAAATCAATATCAATGATAAAATCAAGCGAAAGAATACCATGGGATGATTTGATTTTTAAAGATCGAAATAAAGCGTATGGAGCATATGAGCTTAGAAGAAAATATCTTTTCAGACTCACTTTAAGCTTGATTTCGTCATCCATTCTTGTGTTTTCAATTGTCCTTTATTTTTATATTGATTCAATGAACAGCCTGGATGATGAATATCAGGATTTGTTCGAAAATCTCTCCACTCCTGTGGATATGAATGATTTGGCTTCCCTTATTCAAGAAACCAAAACACTGCCAAAAGAGGAACCAAAAAAAATTGAAAACAAGGATTTTGATATCACCGATTCATTATCGATAGATTCTTTGGTAAAAGATGATTCCGAAAAAAACGCGATGAATAAAAAGGATTCATTGATTGAAGACTCTGCTTCTTTGGCTGAAAAAAATAAAAAAGAAAACCTAGAATCCGATTCATTGTATCTTGCCTATGATTTACCAAAATTTCCAGGAGGACCAACTGCATTCAACGCATACATCAACAGAAGGATTATGTTATTGGAAGATGTTAAGAAAAATAATATTCATGGAATGGTTCAAATTTGTTTCAGTATAGATGAATTTGGATATCCTGTAAATATTTATGTCAAAGATTCAATAAATCCGACTATTGATTCGGCCATTTGCCAGATTTTTAAAACTATGCCACGATGGATTCCCAGTGAGAAATACAACAAAAACCTCAAAGTAATTTTTGATGTTCCAATCATTTTATAAATTATTGTTAGATAAATTATTACAGAATTTTAAGCTGCTGAATTATTCCTGCGCATAATTTAAACATTTCTTTTATTCATTTTTAAACCAGTTTCATGCTTTTTTCTGATATTCTTTTTTCTACTTTTGATCGCTAAATCATAAATATTTTAAAGATAATTGATCTTATATTTTAGCTGAAATTCGCATAAGTTTATATTGATTTTTATGAAAATTGTAAACATAGTTCCCGGTTTTGGAGGTACCTTTTATTGTGGAAATTGCCTGCGTGATAGTGGTTATACAAAATCGTTGATAAAATTGGGGCATAATGCCATAATGCTTCCTATTTATTTGCCACTTAATTTCAATCATAATGTTTCGGAAAGTGAAACTCCAATATTCTACGGAGCAGTAAATATTTATCTCAAGCAAAATTTCAAATTATTTAAAAATATGCCACATTGGCTCGAACGTTTTTTTAATTCGGGCCCAATTTTAAGATATGCAGCAAAAAAAGCCGGCTCAACCCGTACAGAAGGGTTGGAAGAAATGACTATCTCAATGCTCAATGGAAAGGAAGGAAAGCAAAACATTGAACTTCAGGAATTAATTGATTTTCTGAAAAACCACGAAAAACCTGACGTAGTCCATCTTTCAAATGCGTTATTGCTTGGCCTTGCCAAAGAAATCAAACAACAACTTAATATTCCGGTGGTTTGCTCACTTCAGGATGAAGATATGTGGGTTGATGCCATGAATGAATATTATCAGCAAAAAGTATGGACCTTGATGAGCGAAAAAGCCAATGATGTTGATGCTTTTATTGCTGTGAGCGATTACTACGCAAAAGAAATGAAGCGTAAAATGAATATTCCCGATAACAAAATACATATTGTACATATTGGCATAGATCCAGATCTATATAAATATTCCGAACCTATTCAAAATCCATATGCAATTGGCTATCTTTCAAGGATGTACGAAGAATGTGGTTTTGGAATTTTGATTGATGCTTTTATTCAACTAAAAGAAAATGAGCAATTTAAAAATGTTAGGTTAAAACTGACTGGTGGAATGACCGATGATGATAAACCGTTTGTAAACAAACAGATTAAAAAGTTAAAGAAAAAAGGTATTTTTCATGATGTTGAATTTGTCGAAAGATTTGATAAAGAAGCCTTGAGCAATTTTTTTAGTAAAACCACTATTTTATCTGTTCCTGTTCTCAAAGGTGAAGCATTTGGCACTTACCAGCTTGAATCACTTGCATGTGGAACGCCTATTTTGCAGCCAAAATTAGGTGCTTTTCCAGAAATTATTGAAACTACAGGAGGTGGTGTCTATTATTCGCCAAACACTGCTGAAGCCCTTGCTGCAAAGTGGATTGAAGTACTTTCAAACCCTGAAAAAATAAAAGAAATGAGTTTGAATGGAAGAAAAGCTGTCTTGGAACATTATACCAATGAAGTTCTGACTAAAAAAATATTGGAAATTTACGAGAAGGTTACAAGTAAATGAAAACTCTTAATAAGAAAAGAAGCAACCAACTTTGAAAAAATTTAATTGTTAATGATTTATGATCTTTCGAATCGTTGAAAGTCTATAAACAATAAAAGATAAACACATGCTAATCAACCTTCAAAACATATTCAAGTATTACGAAAACTATGAAAGTAATATTCGGCGCAATGTGCTGAAAGATATTTCTCTTCAAATCAATATTGGCGATTCATTGGCAATTGTTGGGCCTTCAGGATCAGGTAAAAGCACATTGTTGAATATTTTGGGAACTCTCGACACCCCAAGTACAGGAAAAGTTCATTTGAATGGAGAAGAAATCCAATCATTCAACAATAATAAATTATCGGAAATACGTAACCGAAAAATTGGTTTTATTTTTCAAATGCACCACTTATTACCGCAGCTTAATTTATTAGAAAATGTGCTTTTGCCAACAATTCCAATAAAGGATAAATTGTATAAGATTTCAGCACAAAAAAGAGCAATGGAACTGCTTGAAATCGTTGGCCTTGCTGATAAAATTCATCAACGCCCAGGTCAATTATCAGGCGGCGAGTGCCAGAGGACTGCAGTAATCAGAGCAGTAATAAATCAACCGGAATTGATTTTGGCTGATGAGCCAACTGGTTCTTTGGACAAAGAATCTGCCGGCCATTTGGCCGAAATTTTGGGCAAATTGAATAAAGATTTTCAAGTTGCGCTTGTCCTTGTAACACATTCTATGGAACTGGCGCAAAAAATGGAAACCGTTTATGAGCTTTCAGATGGACATCTGATTTTGAGGAATTCTCAGATTTAAAGAAATTGGAATTTGGAAATTAGAACTTTATCCGAAATTAAAAACTTCATCAAAACATGACCCTACTGAAATTCATATTCCGAAGTTTACGGTTTTTCCGAAAACAGCAACTGGCCTTGCTTGCAGGAACTATTTTAAGTACTGCTGTACTAACCGGAGCCCTAATTATTGGAGATTCGGTTAAACATAGTCTTAGGGAGCTTGTTGATTTTCGGCTTGGTAAAACCCGATTTGCGCTTGTTTCAGGTGATAGGTTTGTAAGTACAGAACTCTCAAAATCCCTTTCCGAAAATTTGAAGGTAAAATCAGCAGCTCTGCTCATAGTCCCTGGCATAGCAATTAATCCCGAAACAAACAGCCGCATCAATTCAATTCAGGTTTTAGGAATTGATAGCAGTTTCTGGCAGTTTTCCAAAAATAAATTAACTGAATTAACAGATGATGAGGCAATTATAAGTGAAAATACATCGAAAAAACTAAATCTTAAAGAAGGACAGGAAATATTATTACGGATTGAAAATGTCTCAATTATCCCTTTAAACGCTCCATTTGCTTCACAAGACCAGCCTTCTGTTTCGCTCCGTTTAAAAATTAAAAAAATTGCAGCACAAGATGAAATTGGCAGATTTAGTTTAAAAAGCAATCAGGCAGCACCTTACAATGTTTTTGTTTCGCAAAATTTATTGGCAAGCAAACTCAAATTGGAAGGACTTGCAAATACCATAATTTTAAACAACAGCGCAAAGGAAAACCTTACTGCTGAACAAATTAACATTGCCTTAAAAGAATGTTGGAATCTTAAAGATGCGAGTTTAGAAATTAAAAAACTTGATGATGACGGTAAATATGAATTGTTATCCAATCGCATTTTCATTGAAGATAAAGTTTCACAAACCATTGATAGTTTGAAAGTTGAAATAGAACCTGTTCTAACTTATCTGGTAAATTCCATTCGCTTGGGCGATAAAAATACGCCCTACTCATTTGTTTCTGGTTTGGAAAATGATATTATCCCTAATAATTTGAACGATAACGAGATAATTATAAACTCTTGGCTAGCTGATGATTTAAACGCCAAGACTGGTGATTCAATCCAACTTGATTATTTTATCATTGGCACATTACGAAAACTCAAAGAAGTAAGTTCAAAATTTAAGATAAAAGCAATTATACCAATTCAAAACAATGAAATATTTCGATCATTAATGCCTTCATTTCCAGGACTATCTGATGCCGGTCATTGCAAGGATTGGAAAAGTGGAGTGCCTATTGATTTGGATAAAATAAGGGTCAAAGATGAGGAATATTGGAATGTTTTTAAAGGAACACCAAAGGCTTATATATCAATCCATAGTGGACAAAAACTCTGGAAAAACCAATTTGGCAGATTAAGTGCAATCCACTTTGATTCTTCTGAAATTAGACCTTCAAAATTAGAAAAAGCGTTGCTTTCAAATCTTAATCCACAAGATTTTAATCTAACTTTTCAGCCTGTATATGAACAAGGAATTGCTGCCACAATGAATTCAGTTGATTTTGGTGAACTTTTTTTAAGCCTTAGTTTTTTTGTTATTGCAGCAGCAGTTTTACTTACTTTACTTATTCATGGGCTAAATATCGAATCGAGATCTGTTGAGACAGGGATTCTTGAAGGGATTGGCTTTTCGCAAAAATTAATTTTAAAAACAAGAATCATTGAATCACTGATCATTATTCTGTTTGGTGGTATTTTAGGAGCTTTGGTGGGAATTTTATATAATTATGCTCTGTTGGCCGGCCTAAATTCAGTTTGGAACGATGCAGTCAGAACCGATATGATAAGTGTTTATATTAATCCAAAAACATTGGTAATTGGTTCAATATCAGGTATAATTGTTTCTATAATTCCCGTTATTTGGATTACCCGAAAAAAATTAAAACAATCGGTTTCAATATTAATTAAAAATACCGGTTTATTAGCGGATAAAAGCATTACCAAAAAGTCAAACACATCGAAATGGGTTTTCATTATCGGTTTAATTTTAACTTTTATGCTTTTGGCCTATTCTTTTGTAACGTCGGTTGATGTTAATTCTTCCATGTTTTTAACTTCAGGTGCATTATTTTTAGCTGTTGGAATTGCTTTTATCAGTTTGTTAATGGATAAACAGCAAATAGTGAAAGATAAATTATTTACAATTAATAGTTTTGCTATTAAAAATACAGTACGAAATAACTCCATAAACCTTGCTATCATTGGGTTGTTGTCACTTGGCGTATTTGTTATAATCATTACAGGAGCCAATCGCAAAACCTATTATGGAGAAGATAACATAAACCAATCAGGAACAGGAGGCTTTCTTTTTTGGGCTGAAACCAGTTTGCCCATTCTTTATAATCTGAATACTGTTGAAGGCAAGAAAAAATTAGGAATTGAGAATGATGAGTTCCCTAAAGGTCTTAAAATTACTCAATTTCACAGCCTAAGTGGCGATGATGCCAGCTGCCTTAACTTGAACCAAGTGCAAAAACCCAGAATTTTGGGAGTAGATGCAACGGAATTTAATTACCGTAAATCATTTTCCTTTGGCAGCGTTTTAAAAGGAGTTGATCAAGAAAATCCATGGTTGTCACTCAATCAGTTAAAAGACAATAAATTAATTCCCGCCGTTGCTGATTTAACCGTATTAACCTGGGGTTTAAAAAAGAAAGTTGGCAATACACTTATCTATCTAAATGAAGAAGGAAAAGAAATTAAATTATTGATAATTGGGGGATTAAACAATTCCATTTTTCAAGGAAACCTTTTGATTGCCGATAGTTTATTTGTTCAAAATTTTCCGTCGGTAAGTGGTTCAAAGGTGATGCTTATTGATGGTCCTCATGAAAGTAAAAATAAAATTGAATCCTATTTTAATGACAATTTAGTCGATTATGGTATAGAACTCAGCCAGGCAACCACTCGTCTTGCCGAATTTAATTCGGTTGAAAATACATATTTGACTGTATTTATGGCACTTGGTGGCTTGGGAGTTCTTATTGGAACTATAGGTCTTGGCATTGTCATTCTAAGAAATATGCTTGAGCGAAAAACCGAATTTGCACTGCTTCAAGCCATTGGTTTTAACAACCAACAAATATTTATATTGGTTATAAAAGAAAATCTGTTTTTATTGTTTTCAGGTATAATAATCGGAACATTGGCTGCAATCATTGGCATTTTGCCAAGTATTCTGTCACCTTCATTTGAAATTCCGGGAGCTTTTGTTTTTGTTATTTTACTGGCTGTTCTGTTAAGCGGCTTGGCATGGATCTATTTTCCTGCAAGGAATATTTTGAAATGGAATATTATTAGGGCATTGCAGGCGGAATAATGGATGTTTTTTGATATACCAGGGCATTGCCCTGGCTTTTAATGTTTCAGGGTATCTTTATTACAACCCCTTTCCCAACTGCATTTTTACAATCTTGGTAATGTATTTTCCAATGATATCAAACTCCAAATTTACAACAGTACCGACTTTAAACTCATGGAAATTGGTAATATCATAAGTAAAAGGAATAATAGCCACCTGAAATGAATCATCTTGTGAGTTAACAACGGTTAAACTAACGCCATTTACTGAAACAGAGCCTTTTTCAACAGTAATATTTTCCAAACTTGGATCGTATTTAAAAGTATAGTACCAGCTTCCATCGGCTTCTTCTACTTTTGTGCAGATAGCGGTTTGATCTACGTGACCTTGTACAATATGGCCATCAAGCAAACTATCGGGTTTCATACTGCGCTCAAGATTAACTTTTGAACCAATTTCAAGCAAGCCAAGGTTTGATTTGATAAGGGTTTCCTGAATTGCAGTCACTGTATAGTTTTTATCTTTGATATCTACTACAGTAAGGCAAACTCCATTGTGCGAAACACTTTGGTCAATTTTAAGTTCATTTACAAACGAACATTCAAGGGTAATATGGAGATTCTCTTTTTCTTTTCTTAGAGCTACAACTTTACCTGCTTCTTCGACTATTCCTGAAAACATATTTGAAAATTTAGATTTAATAATAGGATTTTTATACTTGCAAAGTTAAGTTTTTTATTATTATGAAATAATGATATTTTCCCCAACAATTTTGTTTGAAAATAATTTCGTTCAATTATTTTTCAACAAGTAAAAACCGCTCCAATATTGAAATTGAAGCGGTTTTCCTCCTTATTAAAATTAATTCCTTTTAATTCTACTTTAGCATATTGAAATATTACATATGCTATCAAGTATTACTATTTTATAGCTCATGTGAATCTTCAAAAAAAGAATTTCCTTAATAGCTGAAATTGCAGAGGACTATAGGCGTTCTGCGACAAAAATCCGTCGGCCGTGCTCCAAGTGTAAGTTAAAGCACCGGAAAGGATATTTTTGTCTTGATTTTTGTTTCTTTTCATCAAGGAAAAGAAAAAAAGAAAAACAGAGAGTTTAAAGATACAAAAAAGCTTCATGGCAAAGGAAAAAAAGGTGATTAGGTTTGGTCTATTAGTGAAAAAATAGATTGACCAAGACTTAAAGAATTTATCTTTTTAATATTCAGTGTTTTACAGTCATATGCTTAAATTGCCAAAGTAGAATTAAAAACTTATTCTTTTAATTCTAGTTCCATATCTTCAACAACATATTCGCTTCTTTCCTGAATTACCGCTTGATACATGGCAGCAAATGCAGAACTTATCCAAATAATTGAAAAAATAAGCCCTACAAAAAGGCAGATAAAACCCGCCACTCCAATAAAAAAAGCAAGAATGGCCATCCAAAAAATCTTCCAGCCGTATCCTTTGGTCAATCGCCAGCTTTCTTCAACCGCCTTTACCGGATCAAGCTTTTTATCCATTACCAAATAAGGAACAAATGCCAGCCTGCAGGCAAAAACAATTCCAGGGATAATTAGAAAAACAAGCCCGATGATAACGATAGAACTGGCCAATAATGCGGCTAGAATAACATTCAAATAGTTTTTAAATCCATCAAAAACTTCTTTTACATCGAATTTTTCGTGCCTTATTGCTTTTAATCGAACATATTTTGCTCCGTAATCAATTGGATTAATGATAAATAAAGTATACGCAATTACGAAAATCTTAATTAAAACTATCCCAAACATATTCTGGTTTAAGTTTTCATTCATCATTACTTTCCAACCTTCAAAATTATAAAACTGATGCGAGTTTGACTGAATTGGCTCGCTCATTATTCCAACGGGCATACTTACAATTCCTGTAATTAAAAGTAGCAGGAACAATGGTAAAAAATACATTTTCATAATACCCCAACCATAACTATAAACAGATCCAACTTTAGGTTCTAAATTTTTAATAAGTGTTTCCATTTTTTTAAATTTTAAGTGAATCAATCGAATTTACCTTTTGCAATAATTGATGCAACAAATATAGAATGAAGATCCATCGCAGTCAATCCAACCAAAGTAGGAAAGTGCTTATTTCCGACTTTGGTAGTGCATTAATTTTATAGAATTTATGATTGGAGCAATTAATTTTTAACTTAATTTGCATAAAAAGCAATTCGATGGTTCAAATGGCAATTATCATAGTGATAATCATTTCCTTAGTGGCTGGCTTCTACGCTATAGTATTACTTGGTGGATTGCGGAAAAAGTACGAGATTGAATACCTGAACAGCTTTTTTTATTATCAGATTTTATATTTTTTATTTGGATTATATGGAATTTTAGGAAATCTGGCCGTTCAACAAATCCTACTTAAGTTTGACATACAAGAATCTATTATAGGAGCAATTGCCTTGTTTTTCCCATTTTTTGGCGTTCCATTTATCATTGCTGCCTGGTATCTTTTGATTAAATTATCGTCGGAATTGGTTGGTAAAAAACTACATCAATATATTGCTATTGGCTATTTTATAATAACTACAGCAGCTTTTTTCATTTATGGCACTTTCATGCAAAAAATGCCCGAATATGATTACCATTCATTTACTAAAAAAGTAATTGTAGTTTTTTATTTCATCGATATACTTGTTGCCAGTTACTTCTCATTAATCATATTCTACAATATTTATAAGGAAAAGTTAACTTCAAAACGGATTTACCTCATCAGATTTGGAATTTTAGTGCTGGTTTTGGCTTTACTTAGAGCAATATCTATGCAATTTACTTATTATCATTGGATTATAGGATTGTATTTCTTGCTTTTGTTTTTTGCAGGCAACCTTACTATCATATTATTAACAAAAGTCTATCTTACGATATATAGCTCTGATTATCAAATATTTTCGAACGATATTTCTGATATATATTTGAAATATGGAATTTCCAATCGTGAAAAGGAAATTATCCAGGAAATTTGTAAAGGTAAAACCAACCAACAAATCGCCGATGACTTATTCATTTCTCTTCAAACAGTTAAAGATCATACATATAACATTTTCAGAAAAGTGGATGTTAAGAATCGTGTTCAACTGACCAAGATATTTGGAAGGTAAATTTTCATAATTCAACCTCATTGAATTTAAACTCATAAAATTCCTGATCCTTTGTTTTTAGTTTAATATTTAGTAATTTTAATACTGATATTAATCAATTGTTTATGAATAACAATCCAATATTTATTCCTATTGCCAGTGGCAAAGGCGGAGTAGGAAAAAGCATAATAACAGCAAACCTTGCACTTTCATTGGCAAATTCAGGACATTCGGTTGTTGCAATTGACCTCGATTTGGGCGGCTCAAACCTGTATTCGTATCTAGCGTTAGGCAACAAATATCCTGGAATTGGTGATTATCTTACTAGTAAAAAAGGAAAGCTTAAAGATTATCTGATACGGACAAACTTTGAAAATCTCCAATTTTTGGCAGCAGAACATCGAATTGCCTTCATGGCCAATATTGCCCATGCCCAAAAAGTAAAATTGATTAACGAAATCAAAAACATCCAGGCTGATTATATTTTGCTCGATTTGGGAGCCGGAACTACGTTTAACACATTAGATTATTTTGACTTTTCGAAAAATGGGATTGTAATCACTACTTTTGAAAAACCTGCTATCTTCAATACACTCTCATTTATAAAAAACTTTATACATCGTGTTGCATTAAAGGAAGCCAAACAAAATCATAAGTTAAATTTGGAAATAAATAAAGCATATAAAAATATAGTTGGCGATGAGTTTTTAAAGATCAACGACATCATTGAAATCATTGAGCAAATTGATCCTGAACTGGCTTTAAAGATAACTGATTTATGTAAAAGTTATCATCCCAGGATTATTTTCAACAGAGGTACTCATCCGGATCAATTGGAGGTAATAAACCACCTTCAACCATCAATAAAAAGAAATCTTTCTGTCGAGTTGTGCTTTTTTGGATTTTTATTTGAAGATGTTTCTGTTAATTTATCTTCGAACAAAGGCAGTGTGCTTCTTGATGAATATCCTGAATGCATTGCATCGAAAGGAATTAATGAAATTGCCAAACGAATTGCTAAATTCAACAATAAAGTGATACCTAATAGCAGCGATTTGTTAATTAAGGATACACAGGAGAAATTTGAATTGTGGAATTCAGATTTGGTTTATTGAAATTTAATCAACGATTGATAAAAAATTCTGTATTTGATATTTAGAAAATTTAGGTTTAAAGCCTATCTTGTTGCGCTTCATACTTACTTCCTACCTATTTTAATCTTCATTTAACCATTTTTCACTATTTAGAATTAGTCTAAATTAAATTCTTTACATATATTTGCACAAAAAAAGAATTAAACATCTTGTATTCTTATTTGAATGCAAACTATTAATAGAATAATCTTATGGCTAAGTTTGACTTAATAATGCCCAAATTGGGCGAAAGTGTTCTGGAAGCAACCATTACCAAGTGGTTTGTAAAAGAAGGCGATACCGTGGAAGAAGACGATCCAATCCTCGAAATTGCCACTGATAAAGTAGATTCGGAAATACCATCGCCAGTAGCAGGTAAAATAACCAAAATATTTTTTGCTGAAAATGAACTGGTTGCAGTAGGAAAAGTAATTGTTCACATTGCTTTGGCAGGTTCGGAAAATGAAACAGAAGCAATTGAAATTGAATCAGTAGAACAAATTAACTCTTCCCAACCACCATCCCAAATCAATAAATCGGAAAATTCAATTAAAGAAATAAACAAAGATTCTGAAAGGTTTTATTCTCCTTTGGTAAAAAGTATAGCCCAAAAGGAAAATATTGGTTTTGAAGAGCTTGAATCTATTATTGGAAGTGGAAATAATAACCGTGTAACCAAGAATGACGTTGCAAATTATCTTAAAACCAGGAAAACAAATGGTCACATTAAAGTAGAAAAGACTGAGATTGCTAAAGTTATAGATGAAAAAGTTAAGCAAACTCCTAAAATAAATATTTCGATAGGCGCAGAAGATTCGATTGTTGAGATGGACAGAATGCGCAGAATGATAGCGGATCGAATGGTGGCTTCAAAACAAATTTCGCCCCATGTAACTGCTATGGTTGAGGCTGATGTGACAAACGTAGTTCTTTGGCGCGAAAAAGTAAAGCAAAAATTCGAAGAACGCGAAAAGGAAAAAATCACTTATCTGCCTATCTTCCTTGAAGCTATGGCAAAGGCACTTAAAGATTTCCCTGGCATTAATGCTTCTGTTGATGGATACAATATTATTTTACGAAAAAATATAAATATTGGTATCGCAGTAGCGCTTGATAACGGAAATTTGATTGTTCCTGTAATCAAAAATATCGATCGTTTAAATCTTTTGGGTATTACCAAAGAACTAAACCGGCTTGCTAAAGCTGCACGGAGCAATAAACTGGTCGCTGATGAAGTTTCAGGTGGAACTTTCTCTGTTTCTAATTTTGGTTCATTCAAAAATGTAATGGGTACGCCAATAATTAACCAACCTGAAGTAGCCATTATGGCTGTAGGAACAATTGAGAAAAAACCTGCAGTGATTGAAACTCCCGCTGGAGACATGATTGCCATCCGACACAAAATGTTCTTGTCCTTAACCTACGATCACCGGGTGGTTGATGGTGCTTTGGGCGGTGCTTTTTTACGCAAAGTAGCCGACTATATTGAAGCTTTTGATCAAAATATGCAATTTTAAAATATTAAATACCTACAAATAATGATGGAGTCAGGTACAATTATCAATAAAAGAGATAAAAAATCTGTGGAAAAAGAGTCTACAGAAATAGTATTAAACGATAATGAAATGGAGATTAAAAAAAGATTTTCGATTAAAGAAACGGACAAACAAACACTTGAAAAATGGTATCGCTTAATGGTTCTGGGCCGCGCGCTTGACGAACGTGCTCCCAATTACCTTAAACAAGCCATTGGCTGGTCATACCATGCACCATATGCGGGTCATGATGGAATTCAATTGGCAATAGGGCAAGTGTTTGACAAAAAAACAGACCATCTTTTCCCATATTATCGTGATTTAATGACCGTACTTTCAGCAGGTTTAAGTGCCGAAGAAATTATATTCAACGGTATTTCAAAAGCCACTGATGTTGCTGGCGGTGGGCGTCATATGTCGAACCATTTTGCCAAGCCTGAATGGAATATCCACAACGTTTCATCCGCTACCGGAAATCATACTTTACATGCTGCAGGTGTAGGTCGTGCCATGAAAGTTTATAAACACAAAGGTGTTGCAATCAGCTCACAGGGAGAGTCTTCTGTTTCTGAAGGTTATGTTTCTGAAGCAATTAATGGGGCATCCAATGAGGAATTACCAGTTATTTTTGTTTTTCAGGATAATGGTTATGGAATTTCTGTTCCTAAAAAAGATCAAACCGCGAACCGAAAAGTAGCTGAAAACTTTACTGGTCTTAAAAATTTAAGAATCATCCATTGCAATGGAAAAGATATATTCGATTCGATGAATGCCATGACCGAAGCGAAAAATTGGGTGTTGGAAAACCAGCAACCATGCATTGTTCATGCAAATTGCATCCGTATCCACTCCCATTCAAATTCTGATCGTCATGATTTATATCGAGATGAATATGAATTAGGATATGTGAAGGAAAATGATCCAATGGACAAATATCGACGAATGTTGATTAGGTACAAACGGTTTACTGAAGAGGAATTGGCTGCAATTGAATTGGAAACTAAAGAAATTGTAAAAAATGCACACCGGGCAGGAATGGCAGCGCCAGATCCGGATCCAAAAAGCATTTTTGATTTTGTAATTCCTGCACCTTATCAGCCCCAAAAATATAAAGATGGTTTGCCCGATGGAACAGGAGAAAAATTAAAACTGGTAGAAGCTGTAAATAAAACACTTAAAGCAGAATTCAGGCACAATCCCGATACTTTTTTATGGGGACAGGATATTGCCAACAAAGACAAAGGAGGCATTTTTAATGTTTCGAAAGGAATGCAGCAAGAGTTTGGCATTGAGCGTGTTTTTAATGCACCCATTGCCGAAGATTATATTGTAGGCACTGCGAATGGAATGAGCCGTTTTAGTGATAAAATAAGAATTGTGGTAGAAGGTGCAGAATTCGCCGATTATTTTTGGCCAGCCATGGAACAATTTGTTGAATTAACCCACGATTATTGGCGTTCAAACGGCCAGTTTTGTCCAAATGTAATAATTCGTTTGGCATCAGGTGGTTATATTGGTGGCGGACTTTACCATTCACAAAACATTGAAGGTGCTTTGTCTTCATTTCCAGGTATCCGAATTGTTTATCCTTCCTATGCAGATGATGCAGCCGGATTGCTAAGAACTGCCATTCGATCAAAAGGCCCAACCATGTTTATGGAACCAAAGGCGCTATATAATTCGCCAATTGCTGCCGCAAATGTTCCAGATGATTTTGAAGTACCATTTGGCAAGGCCAGAGTTAGAAAAGAAGGTTCTGATATGACCATTATTACTTATGGAAATACCACGCATATGTCAATAAATGTGGCCGAAAAGCTGGAAAAAGATTTTCCTGATTTCAAAATTGAAGTGATTGATTTGCGCTCACTGAGTCCTTTGGATGAAGAAAGTATTCTGAAATCAGTTAAAAAAACTGGTAAGGTATTAATTGTGCATGAGGATAAAGTTTTTGGTGGTTTCGGTGGCGAGCTTGCGGCTATGATAACTGAAAAAGCATTCGAATACCTTGATGCACCTGTAAAAAGAGTCGGTTCCACATTTACACCAGTTGGTTTTAATCGAATTTTGGAAAAAGCAATTTTGCCTGACGAGGATAGGATTTATCAAGCAGCAGCGGAGTTAATTAAGTATTGAGCTTAATTGCAGTATGATACATTTTAGTCACAAGAAATTGGTCACTAGAAATTAGAAATTTTCAAGGCAGATCTGCTGGTTGAGCGTAGTTTAAACCAAGTTCAAATGACTAATTTCCAATTTCTTAACACAAATGATTTAAAATCAAAAAAGTACTAGGCAAAACAGCCATCTTTTAAACAATAAAATAATCACAATGAGTAAGACAGGAATTTTTTACAGTTTTAGTACAAAAAACTCTGCCGGAGTTGCAGAAAAAATTAAAGAAGTATTCGGTGCAGATAAAATTGACACCATTGCAACCGATGAAATGAGTGATGATCAATTTCTTGCATACGATAATTACATCCTTTCGTCACCAACCTGGTTTGATGGAGAATTGGCCGGATATTGGGACGAATTTGTTCCAGCCCTTGAAGATATGGACTTGCATGGGAAAACAGTAGCCATTTTTGGTTTGGGAGACCAATTTGGTTACCCCGAAAATTTTGGCGATGCTGTTGGTTTGTTGGCCAATATCTTAGAAAAAAGAGGAGCTACAATTATCGGAGAAACTTCAACCAATGGTTATAAATTTGAAAAATCGAAAGCAATACGCGATAATAAATTCCTTGGTTTACTGATTGATGTTGAAAATCAAGATGATTTAACCAATGAACGCATAAAAATTTGGGTAGCAGATATTAAAAAAAAATTTAAATAGAATTAAGGATACATCTTTTTTAATTTTCAAATCAATTTTGTTGATTTGTTTTATTTGTGGTTTTCAGTTTTTTTCAAGAGGCTTCTGGATAACGGAAGCCTTTTTGAATTTTATGTAGCCAATATGTTTCTATAAAATAAAATTACGATGTTGACGAACTCAAACTGTAATAAATTGATTTATTGGATGTAATTATACATAAAGTTTGATAATAGACAAGGTTAATAAAGATTTAGTAAATTCTTCAATGCAATTTCTTTAAAAATTTAAATTATTTTTGGCTTAAAAATGAAAAATAACAATATCCTAATTGCTGTTATTATAATGTGCCTTGCATTGTCTGCTTGCCAAATTGAAAAAAGCCCTCAAAAAGTAATCAAAGCTGTATACAGCAACGCCATGCATTCTGAAAAATCATATGAAATGCTGAGGAATTTGTGTACACAGGCTCCTGGGCGACTTCCAGGCACTTCCCAGTCAGAAAAAGCGATAGCAATTGCAAAAGAAACGCTGATAAAAAATGGTGCCGATTCAGTTTGGCTAATTCCTGTTAATTCAACTGGTTGGAAGGAATTGAATAAACCTATCAGTGAAATTATTTTAGCAAATAATCAGCGAATTTTCCTCAATTCAGTTAGTCTTGGGCAATGTACTTCAACATCAGGAGGTGGAATTGATGCTCCGATTGTAGTTATCTCTGAAAAAAAACAAATCGATTCTTTAGGTGAAGCTGGAATAAAAGGGAAAATTGTTTTTTTCAATGGAAAAATGAAAGTGAGGACTGATTATGGAAAGATGAACTGGCAACGCACACAGGGTGCTTCATTGGTTTCGAAATATGGAGCACTGGCAGTAGTGATAAGATCGCTCACAACAAAATACGACAATAATCCGCATACAGGTGTTGTTAGATATGACGAAAATTTACCTGAAATTCCAGCTGTGGCGATTTCCTGGCAGTCAGCTGATACTTTGGAATTGTATTTAAATAAATATCCAGACTTAAAGATTCATTTGGAAACATTTTGCGAAAATCCCGGTTTTATTCCATCATTTAATGTGATTGGAGAAATCAGGGGAAGCGAATATCCCAATGATATTTTCCTTTTGACAGGACATATGGATGCTTGGTTTAATGCACAAGGCGCACAAGATGATGGAGGCGGAATATCACAAATTATAGATGTAATTCGAATATTTAAAGAATTGAAAATCAAGCCAAAACATACTTTAAGAATTATGCCTTATATGGATGAAGAACAATTCAATACAGGAATTAAATATTATGCAAAATATTCGTCGCAAACCA
Organism: Bacteroidota bacterium; assembly: GCA_025361565.1. Classification (GTDB taxonomy): domain Bacteria; phylum Bacteroidota; class Bacteroidia; order Bacteroidales; family NBLH01; genus NBLH01. Next base: position 50,409 of record JANYKN010000189.1, read on the forward strand.
AACAAACAAATGTATTTGAAATTGAGGTTGACTATGGTTCAGGCATACCTGTAGGATATAACATAGAATCAGACAGTGTGGTATTTACCAATCAGGATATATGGCGAAAATACATTGCTCCATATCAAATAAACAATATTAATTTTTCCAATTCTTATGATGAAAGTTGGCCTCTTTATGATAATGATAAAACTATTTTAAGTCATTTGGTTTGTAAGGATGATCATTATTTTGATTATCACCATTCAGCAAATGATATTTTTGAATCTGTTGATAAAAAAAACCTGCAGTCGGGAAGTGCTGCGCTGGCTGCATTTATTTATATATTGGATAAAATGGATGTAATTGATAATTCGAACAGAAAATTGATTAAATAAAAGTAAAATGGTATTCAATTTCGTTTGATTGATCCTAAGGCTAAGAACGGAGGGATTTGAATTTATAGAAACTACTTATTTTCCCAATAGGAATTATAGTCAGATTGGCTAAAATTACTTAATTTTAAGCTTAATATCATATATAAACTATCTAAGAAAATGAAAAATATATATTCAATAAGCTCGATAGTTTTAATACTACTTTACTTTGAGTTTAAAACTGTTTGTGAGGCTGCTCCACAGCAAGAATCAAGCATTCAGAAGGTAAATAATGATGGGCCATACTTAATTTATATTGGAAATACGGTTGAATTGATAACTGCAAAAGAAGTTAACAATAAACATAAGATAAAAATCGACTCATTTAATATTCAGGAACTTCCTGAGAAAATGATCAAGGTAAAGCCAAATTCAAAAATGTCAACTTTTTCCTTCAAAGTTTTCTCCTATAAACCGGAACCTGCATATTTCGATAAGCCTGAAAAATTGTTAGTTGTGTCAGATATTGAAGGTAATTTTGAGGATTTTACAAAAATTCTTAGAGTTGCTGGTGTTATCAATAAAAAGTACGAGTGGACTTATGGTGCCAATCACTTACTTATTAATGGAGATTTATTCGATAGGGGAAATGATGTAACTGCTTTTCTTTGGCTTTGTTATAAATTAGATGATGAATCGCGACAAAATGGAGGAAGAGTCCATATCACTTTGGGTAATCACGATGAAATGAATATGAAGGGAGATACCAGATATGTTGATTCAAAATATTTAAACCTCGACTCATTATTAAGGATAGCACATAAAAAGCTTTTTGATGAAAATACAGAAATTGGCCGATGGTTGCGAACAAAGAATTGCATAACAATTATTGACAGTACATTGTTTGTGCATGGCGGCATCAGTATGGATCTGATTAGACAGAAACTCAATCCCGAACAGATTAATCAAATAGTAAGGGAAAATCTAGGTAAAGAAAAATCTCAAATGGGAAAAATTCCTCAGTTTATTTTTGGAGCTGATGGCCCTTTCTGGTATAGAGGACTAATTGTGAATAATGCACAATATAAACCGGTAACTCCACAGCAATTGGACTCCGTGTTATTGTATTTTGGAGTAAAAAGAGTGGTTTTAGGTCATTGTATTGTGCCCGAAATAATCGGATTACATAACGGAAAGGTTATTGCAGCTGATGTTGATCATTATGAAAACAAGAAAGCCAAAAGATCAAGAGCCTTGTTGGTTACAAATAATAAATTTTATACCATCAACGACGAGGGTAAAATTAAAGATTTACCAATTGTGAAAGGATTTGGTGAGCAACATTAAAATCATGGATAATTTAAACACTGCATGTTTTAACATCACAATAACCTAAAAACACATTTCTCTTTACTATCTTCGAAGTCGATAAAAAAAACACAAATGCAGAAAAAACCCTATATGAATCCTTATCTGGCAGGTTGTCTATTAGGAACAGCTTTGCTTGCAGCCATGTATTTCTCAGGAAGAGGATTGGGTGCAAGCGGAGGGATAAAATATGCCGTTGTTTCAGCAGTTGGAGCTATAAGTCCACAACATGCCGAGAATTCTCCATATTACAGTACCTATTTCAAAGACAAAGAAAGTCCATTAAAAAACTGGCTTGTTTTTGAAGTAATGGGTGTTTTGCTCGGCGGTTTTATTTCAGGGGCAATATCGGGCCGATTGAAACTAAAAGTGGAACATTCGCCCAAAATATCATCAAAACGAAGATTGTTTTTTGCCTTTTTAGGAGGCGTATTTTTCGTTTATGGAGCTCAATTGGCACGCGGCTGCACAAGCGGTGCAGCACTTTCAGGAATGGCGGTGCTTTCAACAGCAGGTTTTGTAACTATGGTTGCTATTTTTGGTTCAGCTTATATGTTTGCTTGGTTTTTTAGAAAAATATGGATTTGAAATACAAAAGTTCAATCGTATTTTAATTTTCTAAGCATTTCACTAATTTCTAATATCTAATTACCAATTTCTAAAAATAATGGGTCCCTTATTAACACTTTCAAATTCCCCACTCTGGGCTAATCTACTAACTGCCTTTTTAATAGGCATTGTATTTGGATTTGCACTTGAACAAGCAGGTTTTTCATCAAGCCGCAAGCTGGCAGGCATGTTTTATGGTTATGATGCTACCGTTATAAAAGTCTTTTTCACTGCGGCAATCTTTGCTCTTGTTGGCTCATTGATAATGAATTACTTTGGTTTGCTCGATTTGGATTTGGTTTATGTAAATGAATATTATATCGGAGCTTCCATAGTTGGCGGAATAATAATGGGGGTGGGCTTTATTATGGGTGGATTTTGTCCCGGAACAGGAATTTGTGCTGTTGCCATTGGTAAAATTGATGCGTTGGTTTATATTTTTGGTGGATTTGTAGGTGCATTTTTATTTGCAGAATCTTATCCATTACTAGCAGAATTTGCTTCATCTAGCTATAAAGGGCCGGTTAAAATAAACGAATGGATGGGTTTATCGCCCGGTGTTTTTGCATTCATTTTAATTATTGCAGCGGTTGCGATGTTCTGGTTTGCCGAAAAAGCGGAACAAAAATTTCCAAGACCCGATATCACCAACGAAGTTTAAATCCCTGAAAAATGAATCCTAGAGTTAAAATTTCAATATTATTGATTGGTTTGGGTCTGATTTCAGCATTTATACCCTATAAACACAACAAGAAAAATCAATTAAAACCTTCCGTATTATTAGAACAATCACTGGATGAGCAATATATTATTTCTGTTGATAAAGTGGCACGATTTGTCATCGATGAAGATTCAACAGTCCAAATTATTGATTTACGATCACCAGAAGAATACAGGAATTTTAATATTCCCGGTTCAATTAATATTCCTTATAAAGACTTGCTCAACAAGGATTATGAAGGATATCTGGATCAGAAAAAGATGAAAAATATTTTCTATTCAAATGGTGATATTTTGTCTGCACAGGCATGGACATTATGCACCAGCATGGGTTATCAAAACAATTTTATTATGCAGGGAGGTTTGAACGAATGGTACAAAACAATAATGAACAGTTCTTTCAGTGGCGAAAGGATAACTGCCCGCGAAAATGCGCTTTTCGAAACTCGTTTTAAGGCCCGAAAAGTATTTACTGAAATGAATAGTTTGCCCGATAGTTTAAAGATTAAGTTTTTCGAAACAAAAAGGAAAAATGAGAAGAAATTAGATGGTGGTTGTGGGTAATTTTTGTATTGATTATTGTCAATTGATTATTGAATAATTTTCAACACAAAATGTTTTTTAAATATACAATTCAAAATGAAAAATAAAAAAAGCCTGATAATCATATTCTTACCAATCATTCTTATTCTAATTTTGGTGATATTCAAATCATTAAACAAAGACAATTTTAGTTTGGATACTAAACAAACGCATGAGATTAGCCTAAATCAAGAATATATTCTTTCTATTAATCAGTTGAAAGAAAAACTAAAAGCTTCACAAAAAACAGTTCTTGTTGATTTAAGAAATAAAGACGATTATGCAAAAGCACATATTAAAAATGCAATCAATATTCCTCTTTCAGAAATCTTGAATAATCAAGAATTTTCCAAGCTAAAATCTACTGATAATGTAATTGTTCTGTATTCGAACTCAGTTACACAATCGGCAAAAGCCTGGACACTTTTAACTCAAATGGGTTATCGTGAATTCTTTCTGCTTGATATTCCCAGCGCTGTAATTTCGGAAGAATTGTTGGAAAAAGATACCGTTTTTGATAGAGATGAGGTTTTAAAATACAAATTCCAGCCCGCCACTGCTGCTGGACTGGAATAGTATAGTGATTTCTGTGCGATTATTTTACAATTGGGTAATTTGCAATATCGCTTTCACCAAACAAAACCCATGATAAAGTAGCTTTATCTTTTATCATTTTATCGTGCATAAAACCGTTGTTGCCAAAATCCAAAGCATGGGCCTTATAACCAAATAAATTTAAATAGGCAGCTACAAAACCTGAGTTGTGTCCAGTTCCACAATAAATTACAACATCTTTATCGGCAGGAATGGTTGCCATTTCGTCAATAATTCCTAAAGTTCCGGTTGGTTTATAACGGATTGCCCCAGGAATATGGCCGGCATCGTATTTATCTTTTCGCTCAAAATTGATAATGAAAAAATTGGATGGATTTTTAAAAACACTGTCGACTGATATTGTTGTATTATCAAGTCCTGACGCAAATATTTTTTTTACCCTATCTTGTAAAATAGCTTCACCGTTGGCCAAAGCCAGTTTTAAATTAGGAAAATTACCCACCACAGGTTTCGGAATATCTTTGGTTTCCAATTGAGATTCGTATTTCGACGAAATTCCTTTTAACCAGTTATCTTTCGCCACTTCTTTGTTCCAGGCGCTCATCCCCCACCTCATTGCGTAAACGTTTCCATATCCCATCAACCTCAACAGCGCAGTCGTATAACTAGCAGCCTGCCCTGTTGCACAAACTACTATGATTTTATCGTATTCAAAAGGTTTTATTTTAGATTGAAAATATTCTGGAATATCTTTAAAATCGACATTTACTGCACCTTTGATATGTCCTTTTTTGTAGAATTCTTGTTTTCTGATATCAACGATTAAATTCTTTTTATTCAATTCGTCAAAAACCACTGACGCTTTTATTAACGAAGGAAACTCACGGCTATTTACATAATCGCCTGTTTCGTTTAAAAAATCTATTAAAAGTTTTGAATCGGCAGGTAATTTAATTTCAGGTTTACTATCCGAAACTTGAACGGAATCCGTATTTTTTTCATTGGTAGATGTATTCGAACATGCCAAAATAAAAACCAACAAAAAAGAGAATATTATTTTTATATAATTCATATTCTTTGTTTTATAAAATTTTCTGCCTGAAGATTAAAACCTTCAGGCAGTTTTTGTTATTGTAATTACATAAAGTCAACTTTCGTCAACTACTTCATTGCTATTCGAATATAGCTCATTTCCTAATCTATAATATTACTTATTATCAGGCAATACCGCTATAATTTCAACTTCCAACACCAGATCTGGATTGTATAATCGTTTTACTTCAACCCATGTTGCAGCCGGATAATCATTTTTATAATAGGAAAGCCTTATCTTATTATATTTGATTACTGAATCTAAAGCAAGTGTGTATAAATTTTCCTTTACAACATTTGCAAAACTGGCGTGATAATTTTTCAATATATTACCTAATTGATCATATACTATTTTTAATGCATCATCCATTTTTCCCCAACCTACTGAGCCTGAAATATAAATGGTGTTTCCAACTTTTACTGCTTCGGCGTATCCGATGCTATCGTTAATAAGGTATTTTTCCTTCTTTAACGGAGTATCATTTTTCTGTCCATAGGTATGAAAAGAAAAAAGTACGAGAATTACTAATAAAAATATATATGTTTTCAAATAATTTCAATTAAGTTTAAATTTTCTTTTTGATTTCAACCCTTTTGTTGTCGTATTTTAAAGTATCAGTAGGTTGTCCCAGCTCATTGTATTTAAATTCCATAATAGCAACACCGTTGTCTGGATGATTGATGATATTCTTTTTTCCATCCATAAAAACGGTTTCAATTTTGGCTCCATGAGTATCGTATTTGTATTGATATACTGGAACTTTCTTTCCAGAAAGGAACTCTTCATCTTGATCCCAATAAACAGTTTCGGTTACATTTCCGAGTGAATCGCAAGTATTTTTAAATTTCGACCATCCCCAATATAAATTAGAAGGCCTTCCGCTGGCATTATGAACCGAAAATTCATTCAAATCACCTTTATCGCCAATCACAAACGAAAAATATGAAACACCAATATCGCCACAATTTTCGGCAGTACAATTGTAAAGTGTATCGGCCATATAATTAGCCATACGGGTAACAAAACCTTTATCGTTATATGAAAAACGAAGTTCGTAAAATGGACAGAATTCGTTCATGATTACTTCTTTGCCAGCTAAATTAAAACGGTTTTCCTTAACCATCCCATCCGGTAATTTACTCCAGGTGTAAGATGCAATTTTGTTCCTGTTTTCAATTTGCTTTCCTTCTTTATCATAAAAAGTAAGACCGGTGCGCATTCCAGTTGAGTCCAAGCTAAAAACTGATTTAAAAACCTTTCCATCAACTTCTTGTGCTTTGTTGTCCTTGTCAAAATAAAGACGGGTTTCTGTGTTATTGGTGTATGCGATTACAATTTTGGCCGCATCGGTTGATCCATAACCGAGTAAAACAGTGTCCCTGCAATATTCTATAGATACGGGACGCTTTTTTTCGTCAAGCGTGAATTTATAATTGTTAACTGTTTTAGCTTCGTCGGCAGTAATTTCGTGGATTCCAACAATGTTGTCGAAAGTTGTTTCGGCAAAAAGAATTTGACGATAGTGTTTTACATTTTCAGAAGTTTCATTGGAATCTTTCTGATTTTTACAAGAAATGAAAGCCATGCTTAAAATACCGGCAAAAGCCAATAAAAATAAAAATTTGTTGTTTTTCATGATTTTTTAATTTGAATATTAAATGATTAATTAGTTTATTATTAAATATTTATAGTGAAAATACAAATGTATGAAAAATAAGATAAGATTGTCTTTAATTCAAGATTTTAACTTTAAAATAACAAGTTTGCAATCAAAAGAATGGCTTATAAAAATGAAGAATTGGTCTTAAAAATTAGGTGTCAAATAGAATTTCAAATTTATTCAACCCAAAAACCTACTCTTTAAATCAGCACTTGGAAGCATGCACGATTCCTTTTTGCCAAACATTTTATACCTGTTTTTGGCAATCAGGTTATAAAACCAATCGCGCAATGGTTTTGGGAAAATAATCAACAAATAAAGAATTTTCCACAAACCGCCAAGATCTTTTAACACCATTAATCCAGCGGTTGATTTGGTAAATACCTTTCCATCCCTAACATACACAAAAGAATCCATGTCCTTGTTATCGAGATGAAAAGCAAGCAATTTGTCTTGCCCAAATTCTGACTGTAGCGATGCAAATCTAAACTTGCTGTGTTTATCCCGTTTAATGATAAATTGAACGCTACCATTGCATAGGTTGCAAACACCATCGAAAAGGATAATATGTTTGACTTGATTTTCCATTGTTGAGTTGAAGAAACCTGGTATTGTTAATCAAAAGATAGTATCTTATTTCACAACCTTTTCCGATTCCTTTTTAAACCATTCGCTCAAAAGTTTAATTTGATCTTTATTCAGACTGGCAGCAGAATGGATTAAAGTGTAAGAACTAAGAGGCATTTCGCCTTCTTCAACATCTTCGGAACAGGCTTCTAGTTTACGTGTTATTTTATTTGCAGGATAATCAGCCCATTCAGAGAAGTTTACACGTCCGCGAGCTTCATTAATATGGTTTTTCAAATACCACGAAACCGGTGCAATATTGCTGTACCAAGGATAAACACTTTCGTTTGAATGACAATCATAACAGGATGTTTTGATAATTTTTGCAATTTCCGGTGGCGCATTGGTTATGGAAATAAAATCTTTTGCCAAATTAACAGGTGGATTTGTTTTATCAATTCTGATAAATTGTATTACCAGCAAAATAGCTACAGCAATAATTAAGTACCACTTTTTTTTCATCTTTTCAGGTATTAATGTATAAATAAAATTAATCAAATATTGATTTATGCAAAGCGAATATAGTCATTTAAAATATGGAGGCAAAAACTAAACATGGACAAAACTCAAGAATGAATAAATTAGATCAAATAATTGTAATTGACTAAGTAAGAAAAATGATCAAGCAATAATTAATTTGTATTGAAGGGCTAAAAAAATTATTTACTTTTAGCATTGGGTTTAAAAAAGGATAGTGATGGACAAAATAAGAATAAAAGTGTGGGGATTATTTAATCTGTCTAAAACACAGATATTAATCTTTGAAATGGTGTTTTTAAGTATTTTTATATTGCTTACCGTTTTTTTATTTTCATACAATTTTCCTGAACATCTCGATAGCGAAGCCTTGGCCTTCCATGCAAAATACACCAAATACATCAGCCTGATCTGCACGTTTCTTATTATAGTTGAAACCCAATATTTATGGTCCAGATTTATACAAGCCCAACTGGATTTAATCAGTGAACAAAAAAAAGAAATTGAACTTCAAAAAGAAAAAATTGAAAGTCAAAACAACAATCTTAAAGCTAGCATTAGATATGCAAGCCGCATACAATCTGCATTATTGCCTTCGGATATTAAAATGGGCCGCCTGTTAAAAGATCATTTCATCTATTTTAAACCGCGCGATGTGGTAAGTGGTGATTTTTACTGGATTGATGAACATAGAGACAAAATAATCGTAGCTGTAGCCGATTGTACCGGACATGGTGTTCCTGGAGCTTTTGTAAGTGTTTTGGGCATTTCATTTTTAAATGGAATTATTCAAAACGCAATTAGCCACAAAGAAGATTTAAATCCAGCAATTATTCTCAACAGACTAAGAGCTAAAATGCTGGATTCTTTCATAAAATCAGAGACAGATTCAGGCATTTATGATGGAATGGATATTTCGGTATGTATAATTGATAAAAAGAATAAAAGTATAGATTTTTCAGGAGCCATGCACCCAATCTGCGTAGTAAAAAAATTGCAGGAAGGTAAGCCTGAAATTCAAAAACTCCGCACCGATGTGCATTCAATCAGTTTAATTGGAACTGGCGAGTATGCTTACAACAGCGTTTCCTTTTCATTTGATAAAGGAGATATGATTTATATGTATTCCGACGGTTTTGCAGATCAGTTTGGCGGAAAAGACGGTAAAAAATATTTGTCGCGCAATTTCGAATATTTGCTGCTCAAAGTTGCTAACGAACCATTGGAAACCCAAAACCGTATATTGCAAGAAAAAATTGCCAAATGGCAAGGAAATTTCAAACAAGTTGACGATATTTTGGTTCTTGGAATAAGAGTTTGAATCTAAAAAAAAATGAAAAATACAAAAAGTGCATATTTTTATGCCCTCAGTGCAATTATGCTTTGGTCAACCGCTGCTGTAGGCTTTAAAATTGCTCTTCAATACATGGATTTTATCCAATTACTGTTTATTTCTTCTTCAGTTTCAGTAATCATTCTTTTATTGGTTTTGATTGCTCAACATAAATTTAAAATGTTGTTTACTTATTCAAAAAAAGAATATTTGAGTTCAATATTTTTGGGATTTTTAAATCCTTTTGCCTATTATATGGTGCTTTTAAAAGCTTATTCCATTTTACCGGCTCAATTGGCTCAACCTTTAAATTATACATGGCCAATTATTTTAGTACTTCTGTCTGCACCATTATTGAAGCAAAAGCTTAAATTAAAAAGTCTCGGAGCAATAATCATTAGTTTTACTGGAGTTTATTTTATTGCTTCGAGCAACAACATATTAGGTTTTAAAATTGAACAACCATTTGGGATATTCTTGGCAACTGGTAGCGCGGTGATTTGGGCTCTATTCTGGATTTTTAATGTTCGCGATATGCGACCCGAAATTGCTAAACTGGCTCTTTCATTCACTTTTTCGCTTTTTTTTACTGTTTTGGCGATGATCTTTTTTTCCGATTTTGAAATCCCTGCATTTAAGGGTATTTTAGCAGCAACTTATATTGGATTTTTTGAAATGGGATTTACTTTTATCCTCTGGCTAAAAGCCTTACAAATGGTTGATAGAAGTGATAAAATAAGTAATCTGGTATACATTTCTCCATTTTTTTCATTAACATGGATTCACTTTATTTTGAAAGAAAACATTTACGGAACAACCATATTAGGCCTGGGATTTATTATTTTAGGGATTATTTTTCAGCAATATAAATTTAAAGCACAAAAGCCAAATGGATAAAGAAAGGGTTATACTGGGTATAGATCCGGGAACCAGCGTGATGGGTTATGGCCTTGTATCATCTACAGGAAAGCAACCACAAATGATTACAATGGGAGTGCTCGATTTGAAAAAATATACAGATCATTATCTTAAATTACAAAAAATATTTACTCGCACACTTCAATTGATAGATGAGTACCATCCGGATGAATTATCAATTGAAGCTCCATTTTTTGGCAAAAATGTTCAATCGATGCTAAAATTAGGTAGAGCCCAAGGCGTTGCAATGTCTGCAGCTCTTTACCGGATGATTCCCATATTTGAATATGCACCTCGGAAGATAAAAATTGCAATTACCGGAAACGGAAATGCATCAAAAGAACAAGTTGCAGCAATACTAAAAGGAATGTTTAAAATACAGGAAATGCCTGAAATGCTTGATGCCACAGATGGATTGGCTGCAGCTGTTTGTCATTTTTATCAAAATAATGCCTTGGTCGGTGGTAATTCAGTTAAAAGCTGGAAAGATTTTATGTCTAAAAACCCGGAACGAATCAAATAACAATTAATAATATCCTTATGAAAAAGTTACTCCTCATTTTTAGTTTCATTTTATTGGGTTTTCACTCTTATGCCCAGGAACAGACTCGATTTGTTTATTGTATAATCGAAGGAAATACCAAATTCATGAGCAACAAAGTGACAGTAAGAATTGATTTTGGTGACAATATGGGTGCTTATGCTGATAATAGGATGAAAGATCCCAAAACAGGTAAACCCATGGTTTTTAATTCTATGGTTGATGCACTAAATTTTATGGGAAAGCAAGGCTGGGAGTTTGTGCAGGCTTATGCTGACATGAACGCAGGAACCACAACCCTTTACCACTTTTTAATGAAAAAACCATTTAGCGAATTGGATAAGGAAACACAAATGGAATATTTGAAGGATTGAAAATGAAAGCATACCAAATTTACAGAAGGTGACAAAAATATATGCAAGAATGGATAGAAAATAGATATTAAAATTTATTTTTGCGATTTATTATAAATTTCTAAAATCTTTTGAAGAGAAGTTTTTCTTTAGAATTTTTAACTAAATTGACCGGTTTTAAATTATTAGTCCGGTAAAACCATGATAAGATAGGTTTATCAAGTTAAATATGTACACTAAAAATAATCAAAAAATATCAGAATGAATAAAAAACGGGTTTTAGTTTTGACAGGTGGTGGCGATTGCCCCGGATTAAATGCTGTAATCAGAGCTATTGTCAAACGAGCAGAAAACGAAGATGATTGGGAAGTAATTGGTAGTATCCGCTCTTTTGATGGAATTCTAAATGAACCAAGTGAAATAGTTGTTCTCAACGATACAATTGTTTCAGGTATTCACTTTAGAGGTGGAACCATCCTTGGAACTACAACCAAAGGAGGGCCATTTGCATGGCCTATTAAGGACAATGACGGAAATTGGTCCGAAGCAGATCGTTCAGATGAAATGCTGCGCAAACTTCAATATCTTGGTGTGGAAGCAGTAATCAATATTGGTGGCGATGGATCTCAAAAAATTTCACAGCTATTATATGAAAAAGGGCTTAATGTTATTGGAGTTCCCAAAACTATTGATAATGATTTGTCAGCAACTGATTTAACATTTGGTTTTCAAACAGCTGTGCAAATTGCAACCGAATCAGTAGATAAACTGGTTACAACTGCTGCCAGTCACAGCCGGGTAATGATTATGGAAGTAATGGGTAGGGAGGCTGGTTGGATTGCACTTCATTCAGCAATTGCAGGTGGTGCAGATGTGTGCATTATTCCAGAAATACCATATGATCCTGCGCTTGTTGTTAAACATATTAAAAAACGTTACAAACAAGGTGGTGGATTTGCAATTATTGTAATTGCCGAAGGTGCTAAAAATGTACATGGTGAGGGAGTTAAAAAAAATAGTGTAGAGATTGGAAATCCCAATAGCCGCTTAGGAGGGGTTGCCTACAAACTTGAAAACGAACTCAAGCAAGCTGAATTGCCTTTCGATATAAGGGTTACTGTGTTGGGCCATTTGCAAAGGGGTGGTGTTCCAATTGCTTACGATAGAGTTTTGGCTTCACAGTTTGGTATAAAAGCGTTTGAGATGGTACTGAATAAAGAGTTTGGTAAAATGGTGGCATTCCGTCAGCCAGATGTTATTTCAGTTCCTTTTACAGAAGCGATTAGTCAATATAATTATGTCAAACATGATAATTATCTCATCAATACTGCCCGTGGATTAGGGATAAGTTTGGGTGATGAATAGTTTATCGAATAAATCAAAGAAGCTGTTTCAATATTAATGTTGAGACAGCTTTTTTTGTACCAATTATAGATTTGAAATTCAAAAATTATCCAAAATATCTAATCCTGCACTTAAACTTATTATGGAATTTACTGTTCCTAAAACGAACTTGGAATTCATCCAATCATAAGTAAACTGCACATAGACAGAGAATAAAAGCAAAATTGCAATTACCTTTGCAAGGTTTTTTTAGATATTCCTTTTCAGATAACAGTTTATATTTATAGATTTGCCAAAATTTAATTATCATTTTTTAATAACTTTTATGTGCATTTTAATTGCAAAAATATAATACAACCACCTTCTCTTGAGGTGGTTGTTCCTTTAATAAATAAACACAGGAAAACAAATGCCATAATTATTAATTAATAAAATTTTTATGCTGAAAAAAATTAATAAGTTGATTATGATCGCATCGCTTGTGCTTATAACTGGAACTATTTTTGCTCAGAATGCTTTGGATATTCAAGGAATCACTTCAGAAGATAAACTTCCTAAAAGCTGTGTCGATTGTCATACAAAAGATACCTATACTGATTATCGGGTTAATGCGATTTTAAATAATAGAGGAAATCACCCAGATATAACCACCGTTGTAAAAATAATTCCGAATGATTGTGTTAAATGCCATAAACCCAATACTAGCGCAGGTGATTTGAGCGACCGTTTACATTTTTCTCATATTGGTAACCCAAAAGAGAACTCTTATATCCAAGTTATGAAGGCTGGTTGTATGGGTTGTCACACATTTGACAATAAATCCGGTAAAATAAATATCAAATCCGTTCCTGTTAATTGGTAAATAGGATTGATTCAAAAAAAAAATTAAGTTTGAGTTCATATTCGGAAGACGAAAACCACTAAGTGTTTATTGGTAAATCTCTGATTTTCAAACTTTAGCATCCTTTATATCATATTTCTGCCTATATTCTTTTTTATATTTATCCAACATTCTTCGGTGTCAACTCAATCGAACACTTAAATAGGCTGTAATTGAAAAATTTCGACCTTTTATTCGCCTTTTTATAATACGGTCAACAAAGTATTAAAAAAATTCCCCAAAAAACACATCAAAAACTCCTATATTTACCCAAAACAAAAACCCAATCAATAAATGTCAGAAGACCAAAAAAAGCAGTTAGAACAACAACTCTGGAATATTGCCAACACCTTGCGTGGCAAAATGAATGCGGATGAATTTCGTGATTATATCCTGGGTTTTATTTTCTATAAATACCTTTCGGAAAAAATGTATCGATATGCCGATTCCATATTAAAACAGGACGGTATCAAGTATTCCGAAATCAAAGAGGAAACTGCAAAAGGAAAAGAATATATCGAAGCCATCAAGGAAGAAGCCCTGGAGAAATTGGGTTATTTTCTGAAGCCTTCCGAATTGTTTAGCGAAGTGGCTAAACGTGGCAATAATGGTAAAGAAGGCAAGGAAAGTTTCATTTTGGAGGACTTACAAAAAATCCTCACCAATATTGAACAAAGTACAATGGGAACTGCCAGCGAGGACGATTTTGACAATCTATTTGAAGACCTCGACCTGACCAGTACCAAATTAGGAAGAACAGAATCAGCCAAAAACGAAATCATTTCAAAGGTTTTGGCTCATCTTGATAAAATTGATTTTCAGCTCGATAACAACGAACTGGATATTTTGGGCGATGCTTATGAATACCTGATTGGCCAGTTTGCCAGCGGTGCAGGAAAAAAAGCAGGTGAATTTTACACTCCCCAAGGTGTTAGTAAAGTATTGGCCAGGATTGTTACCACTGGTAAAAGCAAACTGAAATCTGCCTATGATCCAACATGCGGTTCTGGTTCACTTTTATTGCGTGTTGCCAAAGAAGTAAAAGAAGTTGGCGACTTTTACGGACAGGAACTCAACCGAACAACCTACAACCTTTGCCGAATGAATATGATTCTGCACGATGTACATTACCGTAAATTCGATATCAGGCAGGAAGATACGCTTGAAAGACCTCAACACATTGATAAAAGATTTGAAGCTGTTGTGGCTAACCCTCCATTTTCGGCACAATGGAGTGCAAGTCCACTGTTTATGAGCGATGACCGTTTTAGCCAATACGGAAAATTAGCACCTTCGAGCAAAGCAGATTTTGCCTTTGTACAACACATGATTTACCAATTGGCAGAGAACGGAACAATGGCCATTGTACTGCCTCACGGTGTTTTATTTCGTGGAGGTGCAGAACAACACATTCGTAAATACCTGATTGAAGACCGAAATTACCTGGATGCCGTTATTGGATTACCTGCCAATATCTTTTATGGAACCAGCATTCCAACTTGTATCCTGGTATTTAAAAAATGCCGCGAAAACCCCGAAGATGTTTTGTTTATTGATGCCAGCCAGCATTTTGAAAAGGTTAAAACACAAAATAACCTCAGGGATGAGGACATTGATAAGATAATTGAAACCTACCGCAACCGCAGCGAAGAAGAAAAATATAGCAAGCGAATTCAACTACAAAATATTGCTTCGCAGGATTACAACTTGAATATCCCAAGATACGTTGACACTTTTGAAGCTGAAGACAGCATTGATATCAACAAATTGGCAGCTGAGCTTGTGGAACTTGACAAACAAATAATCGAAACCGATAAAACGATAGCTGGATTTTGCAAAGAATTGAATATTTCAACACCCTTCTAATTGTCAGCATTAAGATTTTTAGGATTAAAGGATGATAGGATTATGAAATACGAAGATATAACGCATAAAATAATTGGTTGTGCAATGAAAGTGCATAGCATTTTAGGAAATGGTTTTCAGGAAGTAATTTATCAGAGAGCTTTAGCCATAGAAATGTCAAATCAAGACTTGGGTTATAAGAGAGAAATGGAAATGACCATTTTTTATGAAGGCATTGATATTGGAACCAGAAGGGTCGATTTTTTTGTTGAAGATAATATTATGGTTGAATTAAAGGCGCATATAAAATTGGAAGATGTTCATCTAGCCCAAGCAATGAATTACTGTCAGGCATACAATTTACCAATAGGATTGCTTATAAATTTT
Organism: Bacteroidota bacterium; assembly: GCA_025361565.1. Lineage (GTDB taxonomy): Bacteria > Bacteroidota > Bacteroidia > Bacteroidales > NBLH01 > NBLH01. Next base: position 66,057 of record JANYKN010000189.1, read on the forward strand.
GGTGCAAAAAGCCTTGAATTTAAAAGGGTATACAACGTAAATCACCCAGACAATAAGGATTACATCAAAAATAATCCTAAAAAGTTAGGTTAAAGATTAAACTGATTAATCTAAAATAGGTTGGTTCATTCAGAAGCAGAAATCCTTAAATTATAAAATCTTAAAAATCATAATTAAGACAAATGAAAGACACAATAAAAATATTTGAAGATAAAAAAATCCGCACCCTTTGGGATGATGAACAGGAGAAATGGTATATCTCAATTGTAGACGTAGTTAGCGTATTAACCGAAAGTGTAGATCCTACTGCTTATTGGCGAAAGTTAAAGCAAAGACTCAAAGAAGAAGGAAATGAAACCGTGACGAATTGTCACGGTTTGAAAATGCAAGCACCAGACGGTAAAATGCGCATGACCGATGTTGCTGATACCGAACAACTTTTCAGGCTGGTGCAATTTATACTATCGCCAAAGGCAGTGGCTTTTATCAAAAAATAAATAGAATTATGGCAAAAAATAAAACCATCAATGTAAAAGGAACAGAAATCACCATTTTTAAGGGAAATGAATCGGATTTTATTTCACTTACTGATATAGCTCGATATAAAGATGCCAATAACATGGATGCAATTATCCAAAATTGGCTTAGGAATAGAAACACCGTTGAGTTATTGGGCTTTTGGGAAACAATGTATAATCCCGATTTTAAACCCCTCGAATTCGAGGGGTTTAGAAAACAAGCCGGATTGAATAGTTTTGTGCTTACGCCAAAAAAAGGGATTGAAACAACCAATGCAATTGGAATCACTTCAAAATCGGGCCGCTATGGTGGCACTTTTGCTCATAAAGATATTGCTTTTGAGTTTGCATCATGGATTTCAATTGAATTTAAATTGTACATAATCAAAGAATTTCAGCGCCTGAAAGATGATGAAAACGACCGACTTAAATTAACATGGAACCTCCACCGCACACTTTCAAAAATAAATTACAGGATACATACCGATTCAATCAAACAAAATATTATTCCTGAAAATGTAACCAAAGAACAGGCAAACAGCATTTATGCAAACGAAGCCGATGTGCTTAACGTGGCTTTATTTGGCAAAACAGCCAAACAATGGCGCGATGCAAACCCTGGTAATGAAGGAAATATCAGGGACCAGGCCACCATTGAACAATTATTCGTACTGGCCAATATTGAAAGTATGAACGCCGAATTTATCAGGATGAATTTATCTCAAAGCGAAAGATTGATATAACTTAACCAGATTGCTATAGTACAATTGAAATCACTCACCGCCAATTCTAGCGTTAAGAATTTGAAATAGATGGAAAGAGCTAAATATTGCAACAAATTTAATTTACAGAAAAATGACCAAACAAGATACAATTAAAATATTTGAAGACAAAAAAGTCCGTACCCTTTGGGATGATGAACAGGAGAAATGGTATTTTTCAATTATAGATGTAATTGAAATTCTTACTCAAACAGACAGACCAAGAAAGTATTGGAGTGATCTTAAAGCAAAACTAAAGAAAGAAGGAAGTGAACTGTCCGAAAAAATCGGACAGTTGAAATTAAAGGCTGAAGATGGTAAATCACGCATGACCGATGTGGCCGATACCGAACAACTTTTCAGGCTGATACAATCCATTCCATCGCCAAAAGCAGAGCCTTTTAAACTTTGGCTGGCACAAATTGCAAGTGAGCGACTTGACGAAATGCAGGATCCCGAATTGACCATAGACAGGGCATTGGAGCAATATTTACGCCTGGGCTACAGCGAAAACTGGATTAACCAGCGCCTCAAAAGCATTGAAATTCGCAAAGAACTGACCGATGAATGGAAAAAACGGGGCTTAAAGGAAGGAGTGCAGTTTGCCACATTAACCGATATTATAACCAAAGCCTGGGCCGACAAACCACCAAAGAATATAAAGTACTCAAAGGTTTGAAAAAAGAAAACCTGCGCGACAACATGACCAACACCGAACTGATTTTAAACATGTTGGCCGAAGCCTCCACCAAAGACATTTCGCAGGCAGTAAACCCCGAAACCTATGCAGAAAGCCAGAAAGTGGCCAAACAAGGCGGCAATGTGGCCAAAGTAGCACGGTTGGAACTCGAAGCCAAAACAGGTAAAAAAGTGGTTACCGCATTAAATGCCAAAACAGCATTGAAAAAGAAAAATAATGAAATCAGCGAATAAAAACACCAGTACAGAGCGCAGCCGAAGCATACCCCAATTGCGTTTTCCTGAATTTAAAGGGGAATGGGAAAAGAAAAAATTGGGGGAAATTGCGGAAATCAATCCTTCAAATAAAACCTTACCGGATGATTTTATTTACATTGATTTGGAGAGCGTTGTTAGTGGGGAATTATTAAAAGAAAACTTAATAAATAAAAATGACGCTCCAAGTAGAGCACAGAGAGTTTTAGATAATGAAGATGTATTATTTCAAATGGTCAGACCTTATCAAAAGAACAATTTTTATTTTAATAGAATTGGAAACTATGTAGCTTCAACTGGGTATGCTCAAATAAGAACAAAACAAAATTCAATGTTTGTTTTTCAATATTTACATTTTCAAAAATTTGTTGATAAGGTAATTGAAAGATGCACCGGGACTAGTTATCCTGCAATAAACTCAACGGATTTATCAAATATTTTAATATCACTCCCATCCCTCCCCGAACAAACCCACATCGCCCAATTCTTCACCTCCATAGACCAAAAAATAAGCCAACTCAAACAAAAGAAAAACCTTTTGGAGCAATACAAAAAAGGTGTGATGCAAAAAATCTTCAAGCCGTCAGCATTAGGATACATAGGATTAAAAGATGAAAGGATTATTGAAGAAAATGAAATCCTTCAATCATCAAATCCTAAAAATCATAATCTAGACAGTTTGCGCTTTAAGGATGAGGATGGAGAGGAGTTTCCTGAGTGGGAAGAGAAGAAGTTGGGGGAAGTGGGAAAGTTTTTTGCAGGTGGAGATTTAGACAAATTAGATTACAGCAAAGTTAAAGATGAAAATCACATTTATCCTATTTATGCGAATGGAACAGGTGAGGGTATTTATGGTTATGCAACAACTTTTCAGTATAATTCAAATTGTGTAACAGTAAGTGGAAGAGGTAATTTAGGAAATGCAAATGCAAGAATTCAAAAGTTTAATGCAATAGTTAGGTTAATTGTTATTGAACCTAAAGAATTTATGAATCCCAAATTTTTAGAAGAGATAATAAATAATACAAAATTTGCTATTGAAAGCACAGGAGTTCCCCAATTGACAGTTCCTCAAATTATTTCCTACAAAATACTTATTCCTTGCCTTGCAGAACAAACCAAAATCGCCAATTTCCTTACTGCCATTGATGAAAAAATAAGCCATTGCAGCAAGCAGATTCAAAAAACGGAGCAGTGGAAAAAGGGATTGTTGCAGAAGATGTTTGTTTGATTTTTTGATTTTGGCCAAATATTGAGGCTTAAAATTAGGATTTCGGTTTACTTTTTCTTAATTTTGTGCAATATTCGTAAACCGCCAAAACAAAAATCATGAAAGAGATATTTGCCTACCGCCTCAAAAATGCAAGGTTAATGAATGGATTTTCGTTACAGGATCTTGCTGAAAAAGTGGGTGTATCGAAACCCATGATAGCCAAATACGAAAAGGCACAATCCATGCCCGATAGTCCTCATTTAATCCTTTTAGCCCAAATGCTTGGTGTAAAGCCCGATTATTTTTTTCAGCCTGCAAGCATTTCATTGAATCATGTCAATTTCAGGAAAAAATCAAAATATTCTGAAAAGCAAATCAAAAGCCTGAAAGCCAAGATCCTGAGTCAAATGGAAAATTACCTGGGCATTGAGGACGTTTTAGCCATTCAGTCTGAATTTACCAATCCATTGAAGGATTATGAAATTTCAGGCGGCGCAGATATCGAAATAACTGCTGTTGAATTACGCAAAATATGGAACCTGGGTGATGATCCAATTTACAATGTAATTACCCTTTTAGAATCGAATGAAATTAAAGTAATAGAAATAGATGAGCCGGATCAGGATTTGTTTGATGGGGTTTCGGCACTAATAGACAATAAATATCCGATTATTGCCATCAACAAAAATTTCCCGGTAGAACGCAAACGGTTTACCTTGCTTCATGAGCTGGGACATTTGGTTTTAAACCTTACTCATTTTAATGAAAAGGAGCAGGAAAATCACTGTCACCGGTTTGCGGGAGCAATGCTTTTGCCCCAAAACACTATAATTAAAGAAATTGGCAATTACAGGGATCATTTAAGCCTGAATGAATTATTCAATTTTCAGAAACTTTATGGTATAAGCGTTTCAGCTATAATTTATAGATTAACTGATTTAGACGTTATATCAGATGCAAAAAAAAGAAGATATTTTGTTGATAGAAACAGCATTCCTGGCTTTAAAGAATCAGTTGACAGGGTGCGTTTTTCGGGCGATGAATCATCCGGACGGTTTATCAGTTTAGTTTACCGGGCACTTTCGCAGGAAATTATTACCATCAGCAAGGCTTCGTCATTGCTTAATAACAGTATTGAAGAAGTAAGAAACAATTTAGCAATCATTTAATACCTTGGCTTTGAAGATAGTAGTAAACGATGCAAATATTCTGATAGACCTTGCGGATATTGATTTGTTGGACGAATTAACGAAATTGGATTTTGAGCTTCATACCAATGATTTGATAATTGCCGAAATAGTAAATCCAAATCAGCTAAAGAAAATTCAGAAAATTATTGATGACAACAAATTATTTGTAGCCTCAGTAAAAGCCGAAGAATACTTGGAGATAATGAAATTACAGACCAAAAACCTGAGTTTTGAAGATTGCTCTATTTGGCATTATACCAAAAAATTGAATGGAATTTTGTTGTCTGGTGATGGAAATTTGAGGAAAATAGCAAAATCAGCTGGTTTAGAAGTAAAAGGAATATTTTTTATATTTGACCAATTGGTTGATAATAAAATTATTAGCTTTATAACGGCAATTGAAAAATTAAACAAACTCCGTTCTATAAATACCAGGTTGCCTCAAGAGGAGATTGAAAAAAGGATAAAGGCTTGGAGTGAAAATAATTAAACGTTGTAAAAGCAAAAAACGCAGAGCTTCAAGGCCTGCGTTTTTTGTTTTCCTTCGTCCATGCGATAGGATGGGCTTTTAGCAAATATATGAGAAATACTTTTTCGTTAAGTTTTTCTAATAGAATATTAAAAAATAAACCTATAAGTTGATTTGGACTAATTTATTCATATATTTGTCTCTAAAGTATGCCATTATTAGCATAATGAAGTTAAATCGGAATTGAGCCAAAGCCAAATGACCAATAAAGAAAAATTTTTAGCATTAGTGAATTGGGAAGATTCCACATTTTTGGAGAAAACAAAATGGAGGATTGAAAACCGTGCTTGGTTAAGGCGCTCTCAAGGCATTGCTTTGAAAGTCTTAATCCGTCTTGACGAGCTAAAAATTACCCAAAAAGATTTGGCTGAAAAAATGAATGTTTCTGCCCAAATTGTAAATAAATGGGTTAAAGGAAGTGAAAATCTTACACTTGAAACCATTTCAAAATTGGAGAAAGCTTTAGATATACAATTGATGATTGTACCAAAAGATGATTCAAACGCAGACCAAATAATTAGTTAATCCAAGTTTTTGCTTCAATAAACATCCTATTTAACGAATATCTTCCACACACAATTAATTATAAATGAATTTATTAATCATCATTTGTTTCCCAATTTGGAAGAATAAACTGGCAGTTGAATCGCTCATGAAGTTTTCTTGAATTAAGTGTATATATTTGCATTGTTAGTATCTGATTTGCATATCATTTGAATTGCATTCGGGTCATTTTTAAAGATAGTAATGGCAAAACAACCCGAACAAATTTTAGAAGACAATCTGATAATTCAACTTCAAAAGCTGGGCTATGCTTATCTTGCTATCAATGACGAAAAGGATTTGCTTGCCAACCTTAAAGCTCAATTAGAAAAGCACAACAACATTACTTTTACAGCCAAAGAATTTGACAGGGTTTTAAATATCCTGAGTAAAGGTTCGGTATTTGAAAAAGCAAAAACACTCAGGGAAAAACAACATATTGTAAAGGATAACGGTGAAAGCCTGTACTTTGAGTTTATAGAACAGGAAAACTGGTGTCAAAACCTTTTTCAGGTTACCAGGCAAGTAAGCATGGAAGGTACTTACAAAAACCGTTACGATGTTACTTTGCTTATCAATGGTTTGCCCCTGGTTCAAATTGAACTCAAACGCAGAGGAATAGAATTAAAAGAGGCTTTTAACCAGATAAACCGCTATCAGCGTCATTCGTTTGGTGCTTCCATTGGATTGTTTCAATACGTGCAAATATTTGTCATAAGCAATGGGGTAAATACAAAATATTACGCCAACAATAAATACCAATCCTTTAAACAAACTTTTTACTGGAGCCAGAACGACAATAAAACCATTACCCAACTGGAACAATTTACTTTTTGCTTTTTAGATACCTGCCATGTCTCTAAAATGATTTGCAAGTACATTGTTCTAAGCGAGGCCTATAAAATATTGATGGTTTTGCGGCCTTATCAGTTTTTTGCAGTTGAAGCTTTGATTGGAAAGGTAAAAGACACCAATAAAAACGGCTATATATGGCATACCACAGGTTCAGGCAAAACTTTGACTTCATTCAAGGCCAGCCAGATATTGATGAACTTGCCCCAGGTTAAAAAAGTGGTTTTTGTTGTCGACCGCAAAGATTTGGATTTCCAAACCACCAAAGAATTCAACAGCTTTAGCAAAGGTAGCATTGACGGAACTGACAATACCAATGCCCTTGTAAAACAGTTTTCGGATGATACCAAATTGATAGTTACTACTATTCAGAAATTAAATACTGCCATCAGTAAAAAGCAGTATTTATACCGAATGGATAAATTGAAAGATGAGCGGATTGTATTTATTTTCGATGAATGCCATCGTTCACAGTTTGGCGAAACCCACGCCAGGATTAAATCCTTCTTCAACAATATCCAACTGTTTGGTTTTACAGGAACACCCATTTTTGCTGATAATGCGGTTAAAAACGAACATGGTAAACGCACCACCAAAGAACTGTTTGGTGATTGTTTGCACAAATATGTAATTACCGATGCCATTAAAGACGAAAATGTATTGAAGTTTTCGGTTGAATATGTGGGCAGATACAAACAAAAAGAAGATAGTAAAACCAATATAGATATTGAAGTTGAGGACATTGACACCAAAGAGTTAATGGAATCGCCAATCCGATTGGGTAAAATTACCGATTACATTTTAGCGCATCATTACCGTAAAACTTACAACAAGGAATTCACAGCCATGTTTTGTGTGAGCAGCATTGAAACTTTGATTAAGTATTACGATTTATTTCAATCCAAAAAAGAAGCAGGGCTTCACAATTTAAAGATTGCTACCATTTTTAGCTATGCAGCCAACGAAGATGATAAATCGGCCAATGGTTTTATACCTGAAGAATTATCTGTTTTTGAAGAACCAAAGGTTTTATATGGACTGCAAGCCCACAGCAGGGAAAAGCTAGATGAGTTTATTGGGCATTACAATAAAATGTTCGAAACCAATTTTTCAACCAGGGATAGCGAATCGTTTTACAACTATTACAACGATATTTCAAAAAAGGTAAAAGAACGCAAAATTGACATACTGTTGGTTGTGAATATGTATCTCACAGGCTTTGACAGCACGACATTAAACACCATGTATGTTGACAAAAACCTCAAATATCATGGTTTGGTTCAGGCATATTCAAGAACCAACAGAATATTGAACGAGCAAAAATCACAAGGTAATATAGTAGTTTTCCGTAATCTCAAGCAAGCAACGGATGATGCCATTGCCTTGTTCAGCAACAAAGATGCAAAAGACATTATCATTGTTGAGCCTTACGAAGATTACGTTAAGAAATTTGACCAGGCTTTTAAAGATTTATTGAAAGTTACCCCTTCGGTAAACAGTGTTAATGAACTGGAAAGTGAGCTGGAAGAGTTGGAATTTATCAAAGCATTTAGAGAATTGATGCGCTTGAAAAATGTTTTGAGCACTTTTGCCGATTTTAGCTTTGATAACCTGGAGATGGACGAACAGCTTTTTGAAGATTATAAAAGTAAATATTTAGATCTTTACGATAAAGTAAAAACCAACCACCAGAAGGAAAAAGTTTCAATACTGGAAGATGTTGATTTTGAACTCGAACTCATCCATCGAGACGAAATAAATGTAGCTTACATTCTTAAATTATTGGCCAACCTAAAAGGCAAAGACCAGGATAAAAGGCGAAAAGAAATCATTGATTTGCTTACAGGCGAAGTTAATTTGAGGAGCAAACGTGAATTGATTGAAAAATTCATTTTGGAAAATTTACCCCATGTTGCTGATTCCAATGATATTCCAGACACCTTTGAAAAATTCTGGAATGAAGAACAACTAATCGCTTTCAAAAAGTTATGCCAGGAAGAAAACCTGTCTTCAGGCAAAGTAGAAAAAATAATAGAAGGTTACCTTTTTGCCGAAAGAGAACCATTGCGTGATGAAGTCCTGGATTTAATTGAAGGTGAAAAACCCACCATTTTAGAAAGGAAAAAAGTAGGCGACAGAATCCTGAGCAAAATAATGAAGTTTGTGGATACTTTTATTAATGGGATGTAATGCTTGATTCAAAAAAAATGAAATCTCACCAAAACTAAAAAACCCTGATAAAATAATTTATCAGGGTTTCTAGTAGCGAGGACAGGACTCGAACCTGCGGCCTCCGGGTTATGAGCCCGACGAGCTACCAACTGCTCTACCTCGCAATATATCTTATGTTTAGAACTTACTTTTTAATCGACTGCAAAGATAAGGCTTTTAATTGGATTTTGAAAATTTTTGCAAAATATATTTGACATTTGCAAGATTACTTATTCAATATTATATCTTAAGTCGTTTTATATCATGTTTTTATATACTCGTCAGTTTTTAACTATTTTCATTACTGTTTCATTCTTTTTCTCGTTTAAAACAATAAAATAACTGCCCACTTTCAAGTCCGTTAAATCAAAATTAAATGATTTTGAAGATTCTGTTTTACCAAACTCTTTCACTTTTTGACCTGACAAATTGTAAAAAACAACAGATTCAAAAACTGAATTATGATAAGTTCTCACTGTTAATATATCTTTAACTGGATTTGGCGAAATAAGTATTGTTTCTTTTTCCGAAGCAAGTTTTAGCTGCTGAATAATAGCTGGTTTACAAACAATCCAAACATCGGGGTCAAAATAAATTGAACTGACCTTAAAATCCAGCTCCCATGGAAACTCTTGTCCCGAAATGGTATTATTAAAAAATAATACGGTGTCTTTACCTTCTCCTACAAAGCGTATTGGAATCTTTAATTCAAAAAAATCAACCGAAGGATCCGATTGTTTTTGGTCTATTTTCACAATTCCAAAGTTTAAATTATCCTGTCCCCATGTAATTGTGTATTCAGGAAAACCTTGCCCATATATCCAATCATGGAAAAATTTATTCAAGTCCATTCCACTTTCTTGCTCCATATGTTTCTGAAAGTCTTCTGTAGTTGCAAAAGCATTTGCCAGCTTTTCATCATGTAAATAAGCCCTCATTCCCCTGAAAAATGCCGAATCTCCAACTTCCCATCGCAACATATGCAGCACCATTCCACCTTTGGTATATGAAAGTCTCGAATCGAAAATACGATAAACAGAAGTAGTATCATCCACATAAACAGAACCGTTTGGTTCGCTGGTAATTAAATCTATTTCGTTTTTTTTCCAGCTATTCCAATTATCTGATATAATACCATTTTCGATACAAAGCGATTCACAATAAGTAGCAAAACCTTCGTTTAACCAAATGTTTTTCCAGCCTGAACATGTAATATAATCACCAAACCATTGGTGGCTAAGTTCATGGGCTATTAAATTAATGTCAAAACTCCACATAAAACTCATGGTTTGGTGTTCCATGCCCCCACCCCAACCAAATTGGGCATGTCCGTACTTTTCATCCGCAAAAGGATAGTTCATGAACAATCTGTTATAGAGTTGCATAACGGGAATGGTAGAAGGGGTCTGCTCTTTGGCCGTCATCAAGTTTTCCGGATAAACATAATTAAGAACTTGGATAGAATCGTTCACTCCTACGGGCACATAATCCGAATAAACTGCATAATTTGTAAGTGCAAAAGCCACCAGATAGGCCTCTATGGGGTGACGGTGCTTCCAATGTGTATACATTTTACCATCCTTTATCACTTCCGAAACCAAAACACCATTCGACGCTGCTTTGTATTCCACCGGATGTATAATCACAATATCAATAGAATCAACCTTATCATTCAATGCCTGCTTACATGGCCACCAATCTTTTGCACCAAATGGCTCCGATAATGTCCACATAATTGGCGTGCCTTTGTGGGTGTTTGTTGCAAAAGCCCCAAATCCGTCCGACTTACTGGGCATTCCATGATATTGTATTGATATTGAGTCTAATGTATTTATATTTAGAATATATGGCAAATTAATCACTAATAAATCATTTGAATGGTTAAAGATTAATTTCTGACTGTGATAAACTACCGAATCAACTGTTAATGCTGTTGAAAGATCAAAATCAATGTGATTTACTTGATCAACTGAAGTTTTAAAATAGGTAGTAACTCTTCCTTTGATAAAATAAATGGCAGGATCAACCTCAAACTGCAGATAATGGTAGGTTATATTATAATTTGTGCCTGTGCTTTTTTTAACAGCATCTTGAGCATAAGATAGTTTTAAAGCTGATAAAAAAGCAATGAGAAATATAAATTTTGTTTTCATTTTAAACCATTTTGAATGAAAGAATAACGACTTGCAAGTTATTTATATTTTTGATATTACGATTAATTTCAAGAAAGTGATATTAAGATTGATTTCAAGTCGATTCATCAACCTTCAAATATCGATATTAATTTAACCCAGTACTATTTTCCAGAATTAGTCCAAAATCTATTACATTTGCCAATTTACATCAAATCATATGGTCAAACCAGAAAAAACAGTTATTGAGTTCATCACCAAACACCATGTACTTACTTTAGCCACTTCATGCAATAATCAACCTTACTGCGCCAATTGTTTTTATGCTTTCCTCAATGATGAAATTGCATTTGTTTTTACTTCGGATTTGGATACCAAGCATATACAAGATACATTACAACAAAATTTTGTGGCTGGTTCGGTAGTTCTTGAAACTAGTGTAGTTGGCAAAATACAGGGAATCCAGTTTAATGGCACTCTATATAAGCCTGAAAATGAAATGCTTGACAAGGCCAATAAGGCATATATCAAACGCTTTCCTTTTGCAGCATTGATGAATACTACTTTATGGGTACTCAAATTAAGCTTTATTAAGATGACCGATAACCGGCTTGGTTTTGGTAAAAAACTAATTTGGAAGTCCGAAAATTGATTGTCTGATAAATTATATCTTATTTTTTTTTATCTTGCATAAAACTTTAAAAATCAGGCTATATGGTTATCTAATCATGAATTCAATCAGACTTTTTACAATGGAGCTACTGAAAAAGTAAATGGATTGAGGTTTTGAATGGACCTAAAACTAAAATCTGGATGAAAAGATAAAATGTAAGTCAAATTTTCGCTTGAATATCTGAAAGATTTTGGTATTTGGGTTTTAAAATAATGTCTGCAATATAAATTGAAGAATATCTCTATTAGAAAATATTATTTTTAGAAAATAAATTGGTATTTTTCGTAAAATTTAAACAAGACAGTTATCATTGAATTGATTTTGTGAAATCATTTTTTGGCTAATTAAAAAAACACAATTTTAACCTAAAATATTCATTAACTTTTGAATATTTATTACAATAAAAAGAATGAAAAGAACGGTGCTTGGAATGCTTGAAAAAGCAGCTAAAGATTATGGAAATGTTGGATATACTTACGAGAAATCTGATGAAGGTTGGATAAAAAAGACTTTTTCGGAGGTCGAAAATGATTCCAATTATTTAGGTAGTTATTTTATTGCTTCAGGTATTCAAAAAGAAGATAAAATAGCTATATTATCCGAAGGTAGAATTGGATGGGTAACAGGTGAATATGGACTTTTAAAGGCAGGAGCCGTTTCTGTGCCATTATCCATTAAACTTATGCCTGATGAAGTACTATTTCGTTTAAATCATTCCGGAGCAAAAGGTATTTTCCTATCGCACAACACATTTGAAAAAATTGCTCCAATTTGGGATAAAATTGAACATAAAAACTTTAAAATATATTATCTCGATAATGACATTGAGAAAATCAGGGAAGATGCCCATGAGTTTAATATAGAGCTTGATAAAGATGTGTCCACTTTTTCAAAAATGATTGAGGAAGGTAAAGCAATCTATGAAAAAGATCCCAATCCTTTAAAATCTGTAGTTGAAAATATCATGGAAAATGATGTGGTTACCATTTCGTATACATCAGGAACAACCGGTAATCCAAAAGGAATTATGCTAACACAGCTCAATTATTATGCGAATAGCAACGACGCGATGGATTTTTTTCAACTTCCCGAAGGGTTCAGAACATTGTTGGTTTTGCCATTGGATCATTCTTTTGCACATACCGTTGGTATTTATATTTCCCTTTTAAAAGGTATAGCCATTTACTTTGTTGATGCACGAGGAGGAAGTGTGAATACATTAAAGAATATCCCAATCAATTTAAAAGAAGTATCACCTGATTTCCTTTTAACTGTGCCAGCTTTAACTGGAAACTTTATGAAAAAGATTTCTGATGGAATTAAGGAAAAAGGAGGATTTATTGATTGGCTATTCAATGCAGGATTAAATGCAGGGATTAGAATTAACGGCAATGGATTTAAAAAAGCAGACATATTTACCCAAATTATTAATTATGTACCTTATAAAATAGCAAATGCTTTGATTTTCAAAAAAGTACGCTCCATATTTGGTGATAATCTTCAATTTTGTGTGGGAGGAGGTGCCTTGTTAGATAGCAAACAACAAAAGTTTTTTTACACCTTGGGAGTTCCTGTTTATCAAGGTTATGGACTGACAGAAGCAACACCGATCATTTCGGCAAATGCAGTTCACCTGCATAAATTAGGAACTTCTGGGCCAGTAATACCAGGCATTACATGCAAAATTGTTGATCCAGACCGCAAAGAACTGCCAAAAGGTCAAAAAGGAGAAATCGTTATAAAAGGAAATAACGTAATGGCTGGTTACTATAAAAACGAAAAAGCCTCCAAAGAAGTTATTGATGGTGAATGGCTTTTTACAGGCGATATGGGCTATATTGAAGATGACAATTTTTTAATGGTTGTTGGACGCGAAAAAGCATTGCTAATTTCGGAAGATGGCGAAAAATATTCACCCGAAGAAATTGAAGAAGCTATCGTAAACTGTTCTCCATTAATTAACCAGGTTATGGTATACAATGATCATAAAAAATTCACTACCGCCATTGTCACACTTGATTTACCAAATATTAAGAAATTAATTAAAGATAAACATATTACCGATGAAGAAGTGCTGATGAAAGAAATAAAAAATTCATTTTATCGGTTTAAATATGAAAAAGATTACGTTAATAAGTTTCCTGAAAAATGGATTCCATCAGTTTTTAGTATCGTAGAAGAACCTTTTACAGAGGGGAATAAAATGATCAATTCAACTCTTAAAATGGTTAGGTATAAAATCATTGAAGCCTATCAACAAAATATCAATGAAATGTATAATAATGGAAGAACTACCAGCGTTAGCCCCAAAAATGAGGATATCGTAAAAAATTTACTGCCATTCCATTAATTTTTTTATATCTTTGAAAAATCAATAAAATAGCATTTTTCAAATATTGATATAATAAACGCAGATTAGCTGTTTTTTTTGATGAAGGAATTTATAATGGAGGAGGGCAAATTAAGGCCCGGGGCACATTTTAATAGTGATGAAGGAACAATAGACCTTCACGGAAGATCTTTGCTGGAATTTGCAGAAGACGTTTTTGAGCCTATGAATAAATGGCTTGAAGAATATTCAAAAAATCCCAGAAAAGAAACAACTATAAATATTTCGCTTGAATATTTTAATTCAAGTTCTGCCAAAGCCTTGGTCCGGTTTCTCTATATTGCTAAATCCCTTATGGAAAAAAGTATTATTACGATAAATTATTACTTTGATGATGAGAATGTTCTTGAATATGGAAGAGATTTTTCTGAAGTTCTAGGCATTCCTTTTAATTTTATAGAAAAGAATTATCATTAATAACCAGACGAAATGGAAAGATTACTGGTTGGTGCTTCTTCAAAAACGCCACTCGTCCATTTGGATGCAGATAAAGGTTTAATTGAACTCAAAGGTCGTTCTACTCCTGAAGATATTGATAAAGTTTATCTTCCGGTTCTTACATGGATTGATGCATATTTGAAAAACCCAAATTCTGTAACAACTGTTAATTTCCATTTTGAATATTTTAATTCGAGCACTACAAAAGCGTTAATGCGTGTAATCAATAAGTTGGTCGTTGCCCACAAACAGGAAATCACTCAATTAATTATCAACTGGCTATATTTCGATGAAGATATGTTGGAATATGGTGAAGATTTTCAAGACCTTGCAGGAATTGAATTCAACTTTATAGAAAGTGATTATTCAAATATTGATTACGAGATTAAAAACTATTAAGCCAACCTAAATACAGCTTTATAAATTTTATACAAACCGGGCATGGAAAAACTTCATGCCTTTTGATTTTATAAATATGCCCTTGCCTAAATCCTTACAAATAATGTAAATAGATCTCAAGTTACTTCTTTTTAAAAATCCGAATCATTCCTTTTCCCGGGTCAAGCACAAAAATGCGATCTTTTGAATCTACCGCCAAGTCCAATCCGGTAGTGCCTTCAATAAATTGATCAGATGAAGCAACAACACATTTAAAATCGCCATTTGCAGAATGTATTTTAACCCTTTCAATTCCTTTTTCACTGGTAACAAAGGATCCGTCCGAAAGCATTGCAATATTGGTTGGATTGCAACAACCACTAAAACCATCAACAGTCATCGAAGTTTTCTTAAACATCGAGATTAATTCTCCATCTTTTGTATAGGATTCAAATTCATGACGTCCGGTATTAACAGCCCAAATTTCGTTTTGATGCCCAATTAAAACATCAAAATATGGACTTGGTATAAAAAAACCAGGAATGCCTTTGTTTGGATCTTTTTTACCAATTTGATTGATTAATTGTCCTTTAAAATTATATCGATGAACAATTTTGTTACCTGCATCAGCAATAAAAACGGAGGAATCATCAACTGCAACACAAGTTATAAATGGAAGTCCGGGAATTCTATCCCACTTTGTGATTAGTTTTCCTGATGAATCCCAAATTTCCAGATGATCCTTAAAGCCCAAATAAAGTTCTCCTTTTGAACCAGTTGCAATACATCCAGCTTTGCCATCAATTTTGAAAGAATTTATTGAATCCCCATTGCGATTATAGTGGAACACTTTGTCATCAGCTGTAACATAAATATTATCTCTTTTATCAATTGAAATTCCGTATAGTTTTGACGCATTTGGTTTTATTTGAAAACTTTCATGGTAACATAAAAGATTGGTATCCACCTTTTTCAAATTTTTTATATTGTATTCGTATTGATTTTCGACATTGTTTACATTTTTAAAGAACAAATCATACGACATTACTGCTATAATGGCTAACAATAATAAAAGTGCTGCACCAATGAATAGTTTCTGTTTCATCTTTAAATCATATAAGCATTTAATCATTCAATTTTTTGCCCTGACATCAATACAAACCATTTGTTTTGAATCCCTCATTAAAAGTCTGCCGTCGGCTATTGCGATTGGCCCCCAGGCATCTTGTCCATCAATTATCCTTGCATTGTCCAAAGGGATATATTTTTGTGTACTGGCTTTTGCAATGGTCAATGTACCATCATCATTCAAAATAAAGAATTTACCATCGGCAATAATATAAGGGCCAAGGCCAAAACGATCATTTTTACCACTTGTCCACAATATTTTAGTGCAATCGCCTTGTTTACTGCAGACCAGTTGATTTCGCTGAGCACCTGCATCCTTAGGTAAAATGGCAAAAACAAAACCATTATAAAGCAATGGTGTTTGCTGTTCAGAGGCAATACCTTCGGTTGGTTTATATTTTTTCAGAACTTGGACTGTGAAATTCGCTCCATCTTTCTTTAATTGTAAAACAGCTGAACCAACTCCATAACCTGCAGTAATAAGTATTTTTCCATTATCCATGATTAATGGCGACGGTGCAATTACCGATGGTGAACATTCAGTAGTTTTCCATAAAACTTTGCCTCTGTCGTTTCCATCGGCTGAAATGCCACAAATACCTCCAACAGCAGCATATACATACATTTTCTTCCCACCAAATACCATTGGCATTACCGATGAATGCGACATTTGCCATTTGTCTGGATTTGGAGTTTCCCAAACTACTTTGCCACTTGCGCAATCCACTGCAATAAGGATTGCTTTTCCTCCAGGCGCGAGTATTGCGGTGTCATTGTCGATTATTGGACATTGCCCTGTGTACCAAAATGGAATTACAGAATTGTAATTTTTTATCATATCGATTCCCCACAGAAAGTTTCCTGTTTTAGGATTGGCGCACATTACATGTCCACGAGGACCAATTGTAACAATATAATTTTCGGAAATAGCAGGTATAGTTCTAGACATTCCATGATTACGTTTAACATGGACTTTATATGAACGCTTCCAAAGTTCCTTTCCTGTTTCGAGAGAAAAACACCGCAATGCATCGTTTTTCGCTTTTTCTTCGTAATCAAGAATATATACTTTCCCATTGAAAATAACCGGCGCAGCATGTCCTTCTCCTAAATTAACTTTCCACAATATTTTTGGACCTTCAGTTCCCCATTTATCAATTAGTTTAATTTTTTCTTTGTTGATATTATCAAAATCGGCTCCCCTAAAACGTGTCCATTTTCCTGTAAGTTGATATTCTTCAGATGAAAATTGTTCGAATTTTTCACCGATTATTACATTTTCAGAAGATACCTCATTGCTATCGGGCCTGTTGTCCAATCCAGGCAGGCTTGCGGATAAATCCTGCACTGGATTATAAAAAAACCAGAACAAAAATGTAGCGATAGCAATGATTCCTAAAGCAATCAGTATATATTTTTCTTTCAATATTCGGTGCATATCTTCTTATAAAAGAGCAAACTATCTTAATTTTTAATGGAATAAGCCATTAAAGCTGTACCATGCCTAACATATAAAATCCCATTTTTAATTACTGGATGAGACCAATAAGGCCCTTTTCCATAAGGTATTTTAAATGAACTGGTAATTTCAAACTTATCAGGATTGACGGGTACAAGTGCAAGGTTCCCTGTTTTTTCTTCATAACAATATAACATACCATCGGCAGAAATAATTGAACCTTTTGTTTTCCATTTGGTATCATATTTGGCTTTACCAGTTTCCCAATCAATACAGCACCAATTACCGTTGCTGTTGTTTGTCCAGTTTGATCCATAAATATATTTTCCTATTTTCAACACTCCCCCATGGTGATTATCCAGTGTTGTATCTGTCCACAGCAGTTTAACATCCGATGCATCTTCGTTCATTTTCAGCATTGCACCAATGTGATTGTAACCTCCTGTAAAATATATTTTACCCTCAGAATATAATGGAGTGGTGCATTTGATAATAGGCGCCCAATCTTCGGGTGGTGGCATTAAAGTTTTATGATTGAATTTCCATAAAATTTTGCCATTTTCGGCATTAACTGCAAAAACATAACTTGCCGCAATATTTACAATGATATCTTTACCTGCATAATTTATCAATATGGGTGATACATATGCCAATGAATCGCCAATACTTTCGCTTTTCCAAATGATTTTACCTGTTAGTTTATCAATTGCAATGGTAGTTGTTTTCTTGCCAACAGGAGAAAAATAAAGTTTTTCACCTTTAATTAAGAGTGATTCAGCAACTCCCCAATCATTAAATTTTGTGCCTAAATCGGTGCCAGCCTTCAAAGACCATATAATTTTACCACTTGTAGCATCAATACAAGCTATATCGCCCATTCCACTTGAAACATAGACTCTGTTTCCTTCTACGGTCGGAGTGCAACGGCTTTCGGGAAATGATTGGTTCCATGACCTTCCATAAGGAATTTTCCATTTTAGTTTGCCATTTAAATCCAAAGCTATTAAAACATCCGTTGAGTCAACTTTTCCAGTAAGATAAACTGAGTTGTTGGCAATGGCTACCGATGAATGCCCATCAGGCAAACTGTCATTGAACCAGAGCATTTTGGGTCCTTCGGCAGGCCATATTTTAAGCAAACCGGTTTCGTTGTACACGCCTGTTCGCCCTGGGCCTCTCCATTCCGAAAATTCCTGTGAATAAACTTTGCTAATAAATAAGCTAAAAATGATTGCAATTAGGGTTAACTTCTTCATAATTTGATATCTAAAGGATTAATTATTTATTTAGCGCCAAGAGAATAAACCATTAAAGAACTTCCATGGCGGACATACAATTTCTTATCTGCAATAACTAGATGAGCCCAATGCTGTTTTTCGCCAAAAGGCACTTTGAACCTGCTAATTTCTTTAAAACCTTCAGCTATGGTTTCAACAAGAGCCACATATCCGCCTTCGTCATAGCAATATAGTATTCCATCGGCAAAAATGATATTGCCGTTTTTTAAGAATGTTGATGAAAACAGTTCCTTGCCAGTTTTCCAATCCAGGCAAACCCATTTTCTACTTAAATCTCCTGAGCCGTAAATTTTTCCATCGAACAATACTACGCCGCCAATGCGGTTATCCAATGAAGTATTCCGCCAAACTTCGGTAATGTTGTTTCCATCATCGGAAAGTTTTAGCATTACACCGCCCTTTCCATAACCACTGACGCAGTATAAAAAACCATCGTGATACAAAGGAGTATTGGCATGAACCGAATATTGATTTGGTTGTTCGTGTGTCCATAACAGTTTGCCATCGGCTGCGTCAATTCCAATAATATGGCTTTCCATCATGGTAACAAAGATGTGCTTATTTGGCAATTTTATTAATGCGGGAGAACAATATGCGCTTTTTTCGCCAATTCCTTTGCTTTTCCAGATTAGTTTTCCAGTATTTTTGTTGAGAGCTATTACATTGGCATCTTTTCCGCCTGGAGTGCAAAAAAGTTTATCCTCATCAACAAGCAGATTTTCAGTAATTCCCCAAACAATATTTTGGCCATCATAATCTTCAAATAGTCCGACAGACCATAAAATAGTACCTTTTTGCGCATCAAGGCAAATCAGTTTTCCATAACTGCTAACGATATATAATTTGTCGTCAACAACCAAAGGTGTTGTTCTAACCCCTTCCCAACTTTCGAACCATTCCTTGCCGTATTCTGTTTTCCAAATCATTTTGCCTTCAAGCGAAAGAGCAATAACAAATCCGTTTGTACCATCAGTACCACAAGTATATACCTTGTTTTTTGTTACTGCAGCCGAAGCATGTCCGGCGCCAAGTCCATCGAAATGCCATAACAGTTCTGGCCCTGTTTGTGGCCATGATTTTAACAAGCCAGTTTCGTTATAAATACCATCGCGGTTTGGTCCACGCCATTGGCTTATTTCCTGTGATGATGCACCAACGCAGCTTAACACTACCAGAAATGATAATAAATATTTATGCATAACATTAGGGTTTAATTTTACCCCAAATATAGGACTAAAGGAGATAAAAACCATATTAAAATTAGGGTTGATAAAACGTTACCAGAAAATATTTGAGACATACTTTAATCCGAGCAATAATAATGGCAGTATATTGCAGTTTAATCTATTTGATTATTTTTGCACAATGATTTCGCAGGTGGAACAAGACATACTCGAAGGCATTGCCGAAAGTGACGAGATGGCATTTGAAGGGCTTTTTAAGTCCCATTTTGCTGAGCTTTGTTTATATGCCACCCGATTTGTTGGAGATATTGAAAGCGCTGAAGAAATAGTGCAGGATATTTTTTTCAATCTTTGGAATAATCGAAACAAGCTCAATATCAACACTTCAATAAAGGCTTATTTGTATGCTGCGGTTCGAAATACTTGTTTGAACTTAATCAAACATAAAAAAGTGGAAAGCAAATACCGTGAATATTTTTCAAGGCAATTGCAACAAGATGAGCTACAAGAAGAAGATTGGATGCAAGGCGATGAATTACACGATAAAATTACCGAAACCATTGAAAAGCTTCCACCTGAGCGCAAAAAGGTATTTGTTATGAGCAGGTTTGAAAACTTAAAATACAGGGAAATTGCAGAAGAACTGAATATCTCGATAAAAACTGTTGAAAACCAAATGGGTAAAGCGCTTCAGTTTTTAAGGGAAGAATTAAAAGATTATTTGCCACTGCTCCTTTTTTTGCTTTATGGATAGGGGAAAAACGGGATTAAGTTGTCTTTGATACAGAGAATGAAATTAGAAATTAGTACTTTGACTGGCCTCAGTGCTCGATATTGTAAATTACAAAAATTAAAAGAATAAATTGTTAAAATTCTGATAGATGGAAGACCAAAAGAACATCATACCCGATTATGATCTTCTTGCAAAATACTTTGCAGGCGAGGCTTCTATTGATCAAATTGAAGCAATTGAAAAATGGACAAATGAAAATCCGAAGAATAAAAAGTCGTTTGACAGTATGTATTATCTCTGGATTCAAAGTAGCCGAAAAGTTATTGAAAATCAGATCAATATAACTGAATCCTGGGCAAAAATGAAGTTCAGGATGGAAGCTGCCAAACAAATCAAATCGGAGACTTTAAAATCTATATCTGGTTATAGACGAATAACTTATCGGGTTTTACAATTGGCCGCAGTGGTAATTTTAGGGTTGATGATTAATGCGTTGATCAAATATTTAAATCCGGAATCTAGGTCTATCTCCAAAGAATCACTGCATGCTTCAATAGAAATAAAACTACCTGACAGCTCTGAAATTAAACTGAATAAAAACACAAAATTGATTTATCCGGAAAAGTTCAAAGACAAACAGCGATTGGTAAGACTCGAAGGTGAAGCATTTTTTAAGGTAAAACCTGATAAAGAAAAACCTTTTATTATTGAAACTGAATTTTCGCGAATCAAAGTTGTGGGAACTTCGTTTAATGTTCAGGCTTATGACACAAGCGACTTAGTGGAAGTAACCGTTGTAAGTGGAATTGTGGAATTATCGGGCACATCAAAAAATGGAGAAAAGATAGTCCTCAAAAAAGGAGAAAAGGGTATAATTGAAAAAAGCACAGGAAGACCAATCAAGGAAGAAAAAGTTGAGGAAAATGATATTTTTTGGGCAACACGAACTTTAATATTCAAGGATACAGAACTTTATGTCGCTACCGAAACCATCTCAAAAGCTTATGGCGTTGAAATTAAAATACTTAATGATAAAATTAAACATTGTAAATTGACCGTAGTTTTCCCCGATGCAAGTATTGAAGAAATCATGGAAGTATTGCGCATTACTTTTGACTTGAGTATTGAACAATCCAATAATCAATACAAACTCAATGGAAACCACTGTAAATAAGCATATCCAGCTTGTAATTTGGTGTTTTTTATTTTATTCTTTATCACTTACTTCTATTGCACAAAATACCATCCTAATCAGAAAAATTTCAATTGATTGCCAAAATAAAAGGACAGAAGATGTTTTGGCAGAAATCAGTAAAAAAGGACGTTTTTATTTTTCGTATAGTTCAGATTTGGTCCAAAAAGACTATGTGATATCTGTAAAAGAGAAAAATATCAGTGTTCAAGATCTTATCAAACAGATATTTGGAGAGAAAATTTTACCTGTAGAAACCGGAAAATACATTATTCTAAGGCCAAACGTTAAATCAGAAGAAGAAAAATCGATAGAAATTAAACTTCATGACGAAAGCACGCAATACACCATAACAGGCTATATCATTGATGCAAGTACCGGCCAAAGGTTGTCAAATGCTACCATTTATGAGATTGGCAAAACAAATTCGGTTTTAACAAACATGGAAGGATATTACAGTTTAAATATCTCCACAAAAAACGATTATTTAGGTCTTGCATATTCCCGCAATCGTTTCAAAGACACCATTATAGTCGTTCAGCCGGCAAACCATTCCATCAATATGAGGTTGAAACCACAAGATCTACCACTTGAACAAATTAAAAATAAGGGTCTTGAAACTTTTGAATTAAATAGCGATTCCGTTCCACAACTTGAAGAATTGACATTTGTAAAATTTGCAGTTAAGAAAAAGCAATTCGATCTGAGTAAAAATCTTGATTTTATTGAGAACCAGCATTTCCAGGTATCACTTATCCCACAAATTGGAACCAATAAATTAATGAGCGGAAATGTTGAAAACAACATCTCGTTCAATATACTAGGTGGATATTCCTATGCCGTAAAAGGATTTGAACTTGGATCTCTATTTAATATTGTTAGGGAAAACGTGAGCGGAGTGCAAATAAGTGGTTTTAGCAACGTGGTGGGCGGAAACACAATTGGCCTACAGATTGCAGGATTCTCCAACAACAACCGAAAATCAGTCAAAGGCATTCAAATTTCAGGCTTTTCAAATATGGTGCTCGATACCATTGTAGGTGTTCAAATTTCGGGTTTTAGCAATATCCTGAAAGGAAAAATGAAAGGCGTACAACTTTCCGGATTTAGCAATATAAGTACAGAAGATGTGGATGGTGTTCAAATTTCGGGATTTAATAACTATGCGCATAAAGATGTTAATTTGGCTCAAATAACTGGTTTTGTAAATGTTGGGAGAAATATTGGTGGAGCACAAATTGCAGGATTTGTAAATTATGGATGCGGTACAATTGGAGGGGTTCAATTGGCAGGTTTTATCAATATTGCAGAAAAAGTTAACTCAGCGCAAATTGCAGGATTTGCCAATTTATCTACAAAAGAAATTACGGGCGTTCAATTAGCTGGATTCCTGAATACTGCAAAAAAAGTGAAAGGCACGCAACTTGGGTTCATTAATATTGCAGATTCTGTAAGCGGTTTAAGCCTCGGTTTTTTGAGTATCGTTAGGAAAGGTATGCACAAATTGGAACTTTCGTCAGATGAAAATTTCTACGGATCAATCAGTTTTAAAACAGGTACCCATCGTTTTTATAATATTTTTACCAGTGGTGTCAATCTTCAAAACACCAATTATTGGGAAGTAGGCTATGGTTTGGGAACGGAGTTGAGATCAAAAAAGAAATTCTATGTCGATTTTGATGTACTCACTTCGCAAGTGAATGAAGATTTTAATGCATTTGAAAAAATAAATATGCTTTTCAAATTCGAAACAAAGTTTGGCTGGAATTTAATTAGAAGCTCAGGCATTTCAATAGGCCCAACATTTAACTTCTTTTTCTCGGATTGGAAAGATAGCGAAGGTAATTTTATGTCAAAACTACCACCATACGAATTGTTTACTTTTCAGGACACTGATTATAAATTGTGCGGATGGATTGGTGGTATTTTAAGTTTGAGGTTTTGATAATATTTCGGATTTTTATTTCTTTTATTGCAATAAATCTATTGAATTATTTTTACTAATGCTTACCCATTTTAGAAAGTAAAACTTCATTCAACGGTATTTTCCTTATTTTGCTCTCAATCCAAGCTGTAAAATCGAATAATCTAAGAACCTGCTGTTCAAAAATATCATGGCTGAAAGATTCCAATTCAACTGAAATTTTCTCCCACAATATGTTCCTTTTCTTACTGGTCATTGGTAAATCTTCCTTATTTACAAAACCAAGCATAACCTTCTCTATCTGATAACCTTTATCAATATCTTTCATTTCTCTTTTTATCGAGCGGGTTTTATAACTGATCAGATCGAAATCGCCCATTTCGTTCAAAATCATCAAATCCACCAGCCGGATTGTTCTATAAAAAGGCAAGTAGAAATAATTCTTTCCTTTTAAAATTATCATGCTAAGAAATTTGTGTGCTTTTTTGTAGTCCTTATTTCCAAAAAATATCAATGCCGCATACAAACTAAGTTCAGCTTGTCTGGTAAGGCTTAATAAGTTCATTTTGTTATAAAGTGTATCCGCGTAATTTCCCATATGCGTGGCTGAAGAAATAAAATCACCTTGATCTAATTTTGGAAACAGTTCATATAAAAAAATAAGACAGTTCACATTTGCATTAAAATTTACCGATGGGCTTTCAATCTTTTTTAATTGATCGATAAAATATTCCATTCCTTCGTAATTTCCAATACTACGTAAGCTATCGAGAACGCCTTCAAGGTTTAAAAGATAATAAATTGGAGGATTGTGCCATAAATGCTTGTTTTTTTCAAACAGGCTGTTTAATTCAATATATGATCGAAGTGCCGATTTGTAATCACCAACACTAATCAGGTAATTGGCCTGAAACAATTGATGCAGTTTATTGATCTCGAAATTTTCAAGGTTTGATGATGCTAATATACTCATTTCGCTTACTACCAAATCGTTAAGCATCATTTTTTGTTCTTGAGATCTAACATTTCCATTATATACCACCCGGTGTTTTAACAATTCATAAAGTGAAGATTGCTGATTTATCTTTCTGATAAAATTAAGTATTTCATTGATTTTATGATGTTTGTTAAGCAACGTTTTTTCATCAACCAATGGAAAATTTAACGCCAATAAATATTCAAGCTCAAGCCTTGATGCAAGCAAAAGAGCGTAGTAGTTTTCCAATTTTTTGGAATCTTCAATCACTTTACTCAACAAATCAAAACATTCTTCAAACAAAGATTTTTCAAAAAGGATACGAGCCTTCATAATTGAATTAAAAAGTTGATAATAACTATCTTGTTCCTTTCTCAGGTCCAGTAAGGTATCCAATAATATTTTATAAAGATATTTTACAGTTGTATCGAATGATGCTTCTTTATTCTCCAATAAAAACTTTTCCCTTAATAAATCTGCATTGATACTTCGGTTGCCAGAAATCGTATTAAAAAGCGATACATATGCAGGAATTACTTTTGTCCATTGTGCCGAAATAGTAAAAGCCTTTTTCTCGGGTCGTGTCATTGAATTAACCAGGAATATGAGTGCTTCAGATTTTAACATAGTATAACACTTTATATTTATATGGAAAATTAAGTAAAATTTTATAATTATCTAAATCTAAATAATACCATTATATTAACATATTAATTTATAATTATATATGGTATAAATATAATGTTATTTATAAGATTACAATTACTAAATAGATGGTTTTTTTGAAATTTTTCGATTTAATTAAACCTTACATTTGTGTTAAATAACCTTAAAATGAAATCAATGTCTGATAAAAAAATTATTGTAATAGGTAGCTGTAATACCGATATGGTTATTAAAGCTGACAGGCTTCCTGTACCCGGGGAAACTGTAATAGGAGGCACTTTCTTTATGAACCCCGGCGGCAAAGGCGCCAATCAGGCGGTAGCAGCGGCACGATTGGGTGGTAATGTTACATTTATCTCTAAAACAGGCAATGATGTTTTTGGAAAACAATCCATCGAACTTTTTAATTCAGAAGGTATAAATACCAGTAATATTTTTTCAGATCCAAAAAATCCATCCGGTGTGGCTTTAATAACAGTTGATGCCCATGGTGAAAACTGCATTGTAGTTGCATCAGGGGCAAATGCCTCGCTTTCGCCTGCGGATATTGAATCAGCAAAAGACGAAATTGAAAAAGGGGATCTGTTGTTAATGCAACTCGAAATTCCACTTGAAACTGTTGAATACGCAACGGAAATGGCTTATAAAAAAGGTATCCGGGTTATTCTAAATCCTGCCCCTGCAAGAGCGCTGTCCGACAAATTGATTAGAAGTCTATATATAATTACTCCCAACAAGAGTGAAGCTGAGATACTTTCAGGCATCAAAGTACATGACTGGGATAGCGCCAAAAAAGCTGCAGACGTTATCAGGGCCAAAGGAGCCAATATTGTTGTAATTACCTTAGGATGCCTTGGTGCACTGATATGTGAAGGTGGAAATTATTACAAAGTGGATGCAATTAAAGTGAATGCCGTTGATACCACCGCTGCTGGTGATACATTCTGCGGAGCGCTCTGTGTTGGTATCTCAGAAGGAAATTCAATTGTTGATTCCGTTAAAATGGCAGCAAAAGCTTCTGCACTAACAGTTACAAGAATGGGTGCACAATCCTCAATTCCATATCGTTCAGAATTATCTACTTTAATTTAGAACTCAAATTTAATTTTATTATGAAACAACTAACCTTTCATCTATTAAAAAAATATCTTCTAATCAGCATGAGCCTATTTTTAGGACTTATCCTGATAGAACAAAACATGAAAGCACAGGAAAATACTGCTCTTGTTTCTGGAGTTGTAACTGATATTACAGGTGGTTTACCCATGCCAGGTGTTAACGTCATGATTAAGGGTAGCCAAACTGGAACTGTAACAAATCTAAATGGAGAGTTTTCCCTTTCTGTGCCCACAAAATCCATTTTGGTTTTCACATTTATTGGTTATCAAACCTTTGAAATTGAAACAGGCACAGAACAAACACAAACCATTAATGTACAAATGGTTGAAGCCAGTCAAGACCTGAACGAAGTTGTAGTAATTGGGTACGGTTCTACCTTAAAAAAAGAAATTACCGGATCAATTTCGTCCATTAAATCAGATGAATTTAATAAGGGAGCTTATAGTGATGCAATGGGATTAATTCAGGGCAAAGTAGCAGGATTAAGTATCAGCAAGCCAGATGGATCGGATCCTATGGCAGGATATAAGATTATTCTCAGGGGTACAAATACATTGACATCGGGACAGGGACCACTTATTATAATTGATGGAGTGGCTGGTGCCGAATTGAAAAACATCAATTTTGAAGATGTTGAATCTTTTGATGTATTAAAAGATGGATCAGCTGCCGCTATATATGGAACCAGAGGAACAAACGGAGTTATCATTATTACTACAAAAAGAGCAAAATCAGGAAAAGCAACTATCGAATATTCCGGCAATGTGAGCTGTCAGGTTGCTCCAAGAAGCGTACAAACCTTAAGCCCTGATGAATTCAGATATGCAATTAATACATATGCTCCAGATAAAGCAGGCAGTATTTACGATTCAAATACCAATTGGTTTGATGAAATTACAAGGAAATCGCCAATCAGTCAAAAACATAGCTTGTCTTTAACCGGAGGTACTGAGACTTTTTCGCACAGAACAACTTTTAATGTTGAAATGAATAATGGATTATTGCGCGATAATGAATCCAATAAATATCTTTTCAAAACCAATATTAAACAAAAAGCCTTCAATGATTATTTAGAACTCGACTACAATTTAATTTTAGGAATGAGAAATTATAAGCCTGCCAATTATGATTTATTTTACCAGGCATTCATTCAAAACCCTACTCAACCAGTTTATGATGCAACTAATACCGAGTATGGCGGATATTCAAGTCTTCCAGGTATTGAATATTATAATCCGGTAGCTATGCTAAATGAACGCCAACGAAATGGCAAAACCACAGATATAACACCTAATGTAATTGCAAAACTAAAAATCATAAAAGGACTCAATTTTATTAATTTTCTTTCGTTTGAAGGATCTTCTTACGAAGAAACATCTTTTCGTTCACAATATTATCCAAGTAGAATTGGAAGAGATGGGGAAGCAGAAATTGCCAATGGTAGTTCTTATAAAATTCAATATGAGAGCACCCTTAATTATTCCGTTGATATCAAAAAACATACTATTCAGGCTGTAGCAGGATATTCCTATCAGGAATCGGGCTCAAATAGTAATTACATGATAAATTCCGGATTTGATACTGATTTTTATGGAGTGAACAATATTGGAGAAGGCTCAGCCCTCCAACAAGGTCTTGGAGAAATGGGTTCCTACAAAGAATCAAATAAATTGATTGCTTTCTTTGGCCGTGTCATGTATAATTTCAACGATAAATACTTTGCAAACATTTCAATTAGAAGAGAAGGCTCTTCCAGATTTGGGGAAAACAATAAATGGGGAAATTTTCCTGCAGCAAGCGTTGGATGGAGAATTAGCCAGGAAGGTTTTATGAAAAACGTGAAATGGCTAAAAGATTTAAAACTTAGAGCAGGATACGGAGTTACAGGAAACCAGGATTTTGATAATTATAAATCGCTCATATTGATGGGTAAGGCCGGTAAATTCTATTACAATGGCGAATGGATTAATTCTTATCAGCCTACATCTAATCCAAATCCAGATTTAAGATGGGAAAGAAAACAAGAAATAAATATTGGACTTGATTTTTCAATCTTAAATAACAGGATCGGTGGTACATTGGACATCTATACACGTAAAAGTACAGATCTACTTTATACTTACGATGTTTCGGTACCTCCATATATTTATAATAAACTATTCACCAATGTGGGCACCATCAGTAACCAGGGTATTGAATTCACACTTAATCTCGTTCCAATAAAAAATCAAAGTTTTAATTGGACTTCTATTTTCACCTTTAGTAAAAACACCAATAAACTTGTTAAATTCTCAAACGAAGAGTTTACCAATAAATATATCGATGTTGGTTGGATTGGAGGCTCGCTTCCACAATATTCTCAGAGAATAGAAGAAGGAAGAAGTCTGGGTTCATTTTACGGACCAGTTTGGTTAGAAGTGGATAAGAATGGAAGGGATAAATTCAAAAATCAAAATCCATTAGGAGCAGTAAGCGCTGATAAATATGAATATATGGGAAATGCATATCCTGCATTTACTCTTGGATGGAGCAATTCAATGAATTATAAAAAATTTGATCTTAATTTTGCTTTAAGAGCAAGTATTGGTGGTGATGTTTTAAATCTTTATCGTGCCTATTACGAAAATTGGCAAACCATCGGCACAAGAAATATTGTACACACTCAGTTAGAAAATCCTGAATTCGTTGGAAACGCAGTTTATTCATCAAAATATGTTGAAGACGCCACATTTATAAAACTTGATAATGTTTCTCTGGGATATTTATTAAATTTTAAGTCTAAATATATATCAGCGATACATTTCTCTTTAACCGCTCAGGATGTATTTTGTTTAACCAAATATAAAGGTTTGGATCCTGAAGCTAATCTTAGCGGCCTGGAACCAGGAATTGAATATTTGTCGTATTATCCGAGAACAACAACTTTAACATTCGGACTTAACATTACATTCTAATACAAAATTAAAACTGAATGGTCATGAATAAAAAAATAATCATATTAATCAATTTCATATTGATATTGAGCTTCTTATCCTGCACAGATTTAACCGAACAAGTATATTCTGATATTCCTCTTAATCAATTTTTCAATACTGAGAAAGATGTATTAATGAATGCAGGACGTGCCTATACCAAACTTCAAAGCTATCCCGAAGAGTTTAGTTTGTGGACTCTTGATGAGATTGCATCTGATGAAATGGTGGCTCCAGGTCGTGATGATGGATTTGTTTGGGATGGAGGCCGTTGGGATCAAATACAAAAACATAATGTTAATCCTACCAATAAAATTCTAACCCTTGCCTGGGGATTTGTATTCGAAGGTATCAGCGCATGCAACGAAGTACTTTATGAAACTGAATCATCTCCAATTGAATTTGAAGGAAAAGATAAAATTGTAGCCGAAATTAAAGTATTAAGAGCTTTTTTTTATTATTGGGCAATCGATAATTGGGGAAATGTTCCCTTTTCAATCGATTTTACTGATAGAACTTTACCAGAACAAAAAGACAGGTTGTTCATTTACAGTTTCCTGATAGACGAAATCACTAGTAATGTAGACAAACTTCAGCAAATGCCAGATGCTTCATATTATGGAAGGGTTACACAAGGAATGGCTTATACCCTTCTTGCTAAGATTTACATGAATGCTCTGGAATGGACAGGAACTGCTAAATGGCAGGAAGCTATTGACGCTTGTGATAAAGTTATAAGCACAAACGCATATCAAATTGAAGATGATTATTTTACAAATTTCAAAGTCAATAATGAAATATCTACCGAAAACATTTTTGTAATACCAATGCATTCAATCTATACCAAAGATAATTTCTATTGGTATACACTAACACTTAATGATGCAAGCCGTGCTACATTTGACTTCAAAGGCAATATGTGGGATGAATTTGTACTTGAGCCTGGTTATTTGGATAAATATGCAACTAACGATATTCGTCAAAAAGCTTTCCTGTTTGGCCAGCAAAAAGATAAAAATGGGATTGACATTGTAATCGACGGAGAACCTTTTATTTATACTCCAACTGTTGACAATTATATGTCACGAAAAAAATGGGAAGGTGCAAGATGTTGCAAGTATGAATATCAACCCAACCTGGAATATTATGTGAATGATATGGAAAATGATTATGTTATTTTCAGATATGCCGATGTTTTACTTACCAAATTAGAAGCTTTAAATAGGCTTGGAAGAGCAAGTGAAATGCTTGCAGACCCGGATTTGAATAAAATTCATACCAGGGCTGGTCTTGATCCTTATACGATTGCAGATCTTACCGATACAGAATTATTAAATGAATTGGGTCGCGAATTTGCATGGGAAGGCCATAGAAGGCAAGATCAAATACGATTTGGAGTTTGGGGAGATACATGGTGGAGTAAACCTGCATCAGGGCCAAATGCTAAACTATTTCCAATTCCAATATCAGTGATAAACGCAAATCAGAATCTGATTCAAAACCCTGGTTACTAAATTGATTGAAATGCAAAAGAAATTCAGGATATATA
Organism: Bacteroidota bacterium; assembly: GCA_025361565.1. Classification (GTDB taxonomy): domain Bacteria; phylum Bacteroidota; class Bacteroidia; order Bacteroidales; family NBLH01; genus NBLH01. The sequence continues at coordinate 97,038 of JANYKN010000189.1, forward strand.
TTTTATTTATTTTAATCTCTGTTCTGTGTTTTTCGCAGCTTAGCTTATCTCAAAGTAAAACTTACAAAATAAAAGTAAGTGAGCTAAGGGATAAGATTGCTGCTGCATGGATTGGCCAGATGATAGGCAATATGTATGGATTGCCACATGAAGGAAAATATATACTAACGCCCGGTCCCGAAAAATGGCCTTATGGTTATAGCAAAAGTCTGGACAAATTAAAAAAATACGAAGGTGCTTTTTCCGACGATGACACGGATGTAGAATACATGTATCTTTTAAAGATGGAAAAATTTGGAATAGAACCATCCTACGAGCAATTAAGGGAAGCATGGATGTATCACATCAGGGACAGGGTTTGGCTGGCAAACCGCGGCGCACTTGGACTCATGCATTTTGGATATACTCCGCCTTTTACAGGGAGTAAAGACATTAATCCACATTGGTTCCAGATTGATCCACAGCTTATCAATGAGATTTGGGCCTATACAGCTCCCTGTATGGTAAAATATGCCTCTGAAAAGTCAGATTGGGCAGCACGTATTACAAGCGACGATTGGGGTATTGAGCCAACCATTCATTATGGAGCTATGTATGCAGCTGCTTTTTTCGAAAAAGATATCAGAAAACTGATTGAAATCGGTTTAAAAGAGCTTCCTCAAAATGGTCGTTATGCTCAAACTGTGCGCGATATGATTGTATTGCATGATAAATATCCGAATAACTGGCAAGAAGCAAGAAGAGAAATGTCTGATAAATATTACGTTACAGAACCTGATATGACCAAAACCATTTGGAATGCCAATTTAAATGGGGCTTGCGCTATTCTGGCCATGTTGTATGGTAATGGCCAATTTCAGCGTACACTGGACCTGTCATGTGCCATGGGTTTCGATGCAGATAATCAGGCAGCAACCGTTGCAGGTTTGTTAGGCGTTATAAATGGAATGAAGGGATTACCAGAAAATCTGTATCTTCCGATTGAAGGTTGGAAGTTGCCTTTTAATGACCGATATATTAATATTACCCGCTATGATCTTCCTGATGCCAGCATCAATGATATGATAGACAGAACTTTGAAAGCAAGTATCAATCTGATAATTGCAAAAGGTGGAAAAATAAGTGGAAACAAAGGAAAAGAAACTATAACAATCAATAGCAATGCAACATTTGATTCTCCACTTGAATTCTCAATTGGTCCACCACCTAGAATCGAAGTGGGTCAAACAATTGATTATAATTATTATAGCTCAACCAATAAAAATTATAGTTGGAAATTAATTTCAGGCAAGCTGCCTGAAGGACTTCAATTTGATAAAGGCCATTTATCAGGGAAAACCTCAATTCCGGGAGTTTATCCCATTAGTCTACAGTTGGAAAATAAAGGAAAAACCATTCGAAAATATTTCGAAATATTGGTCAGAAATATAAATATTGCACCTGAGGCTGATTCTGTGATTGCAAACATCAGAACATTAAATGAAGCTGTACTTGATTCGTGCTGGTATACCTTTGGCAAATCGATGTACGCCAAAAATGTAGATGTAATCCGCGATGGCAAAATCTCAGGGCCTGGTTCTGTATTCTATAGCCTGGCCGAAAAATCCAATTTGCCAAAAGTTGATTATTATGGATATGCATGGAAACTGGAGCAAGATATTGATATGATTGCTTTCCACACAGGTTGTATGGAAGAATTCGGTGGGTGGTTCACTTCCTTAAATGTTCAGTATATGGATGAAAAAGGTAAATGGCAAGCGGTTGAGAAAACGACAATAAATCCTCCACTACCTGAAACAGACAATGTATTTTATCAACCACATTTTGTCGAATATATTTTGCGTTTCAATCCAGTCAAAACAAAGGCAATCCGTATAATTGGTGATGCTAAAATACAATCGCACTGGAATAAATACACAAAAAATGTATCTGGATTTACATCAATTACCGAATTAAGTGTTTATCAATCAACACAAGAGAAATAAAACATGGAGAAAAACAACAAGATATATTTACTTCTATTTTTGCTAAGCTTCATTTTGGCTTTCTCTTCTTGTTCTGAAAAGAATAATAAAGATGGTCTAAAGAAAGCTTCTTATATTATCTCAAAAGAAGAACTAAAGGAAAAAATCAAAGGAGGATGGGCTGGTCAAACCATTGGCGTTGTTTATGGTGCCCCGGTTGAATTCAAATATCAGGGATCGATTATTCCTGACTATCAGAATATTCCATGGCACGAAGGATATGTAAAATATTGGTGGGATAAAAAACCGGGCCTTTTCGATGATATTTATACCGATTTGAATTTTGTCGATGTCTTTGAAAAATATGGCCTTAACGTTTCCATGGATACCATTGCAAATCATTGGGCAGGAACAGCTTACCATTTGGCTCATGCAAACCAGGCTTCGAGGTATAATATATTGAATGGAATTATGCCTCCTCAATCAGGTAACTGGAAAAATAATCCCCATGCCGATGATTTGGATTTTCAAATTGAATCGGATTTTATTGGTTTGATGGCGCCTGGAATGGTTAATTCAGCAACAGAAATTGCAAATCGAGTTGGACATATCATGAACAGTGGTGATGGATGGTATGGTGGTGTATTTGTTTCAGCTTTATATTCTTTGGCTTTTGTCACAGATGATGTGAACGAAATAGTGGAACAAGCTATAAAAACCATTCCTGAAAAAACCAAATTTCACAATTGTATTGCTGATGTTATCGGATGGCACAAACAATATCCAGATAACTGGCAGGCTTGTTGGTTTGAATTGCAAAAAAAATGGAATAATGATGTTGGTTGTCCAAAAGGAGTTTTTCTTTCTTTTGATATTGATGCCAAAATAAATTCTGCTTACGTTGCCATCGGGCTTTTGTATGGTAAAGGAAATTTCACAAAATCAGTTGATATTGCAGCGCGATGTGGACAAGATGCAGATTGCAATCCAGCAACCGTTGGTGGTGTGTTGGGTGTAATGCTTGGATATTCAAAAATTCCTGCTTTCTGGCTTAAACCGCTTCAGGAAATTGAACTTTTAAAATTCGAAGGATCGCCTATTTCATTGAGTACTGCTTATAACTTAAGCTACAAACATGCCTTGGAAACCATCAAACTTGCCGGTGGTTCAATCAATAAGGATAGCATTTCGATTCCTTTTTCAGAACCTATGCCAGTAGCTTTTGAACAGAATTTCGAAAAAACCTTTCCTACTTTTCGTGATAGGTTTGATAAATCTTTCACCGATGAACTTTTGTACGATTTTGTAGGAAATGGATTTATTTTCTACGGAAATCTGGTAAAAACCTCTAAAATTGATAAAGATTATATCGATAGGGTTTCAAAAAGAGTTGGTTCAGAAGTATTTGGACTTGCAGAAACCGATGATACCTATGTTGCTGAATTGGAATTATATATTGATGGAAAATTAGACCAAAAAATAAAAATGCCAATGAAAAATACTTCGCGCAGGCTTGAACCTGCATGGAAATATCAACTAACTGAAGGTAAACACAATGTAAGGCTTAAATGGCTAAATCCTGATAAGGATTACGAAATAAGGATTAATGATATTGTGATTTATTCCGAAAAACAAGCCAAAAGTAATTTGCCAAAATAAAAGAATGATGAAAAATGAAATGAAAAATATTTTCCTTCTATTGCTTATCCTTTTGATTTCTTCGTGCGGAAGTAAAAGTAAAACCTCATCGGAACTTCCCGATAAAGTTACTTTATCCGAAAAGGTACTGAAAGACAAAATCAAAGGTGGTTGGGCTGGTCAAACCATTGGCTGTACTTTTGGGGGACCAACAGAATTCAAATTTAAAGGAACCATGATTCAGGATTATCAGAATTTAATTTGGTACGATACGTACATCAAAGAAATTTTTGAATCAGATCCAGGCCTTTACGACGATGTTTACATGGATTTAACTTTTGTTGAAGTGCTTGAAAGAGTTGGCCTCGAAGCCCCTGCTGATTCATTTGCCATTTCATTTGCAAAAGACGATTATAAATTATGGCATGCAAACCAAGTTGCGCGATACAATATTTTGAGTGGAATAATGCCACCCGCTTCCGGTAATTGGATGAATAATCCACACGCCGATGATATTGACTTTCAGATAGAAGCTGATTTTATTGGAATGATGACTCCCGGAATGATTAATACAGCCAACGTTTACAGTGATCGTGTTGGTCATATTATGAACTATGGCGACGGCTGGTATGGTGGAGCTTTTATGGCTGCCATGTATTCAACTGCCTTTATATCTGACGATTTGGATTTTATTGTTTCACAAGGTTTAAAATCAATTCCGCAGAAAAGTAAATTTTATCAGGCAATAAGCGATGTAATCAAGTGGCACAAACAATATCCAGATGATTGGAAAAAATGCTGGTTTGAATTTGAAAAAAAGAATACCTCAGAAAAAGGCTGTCCCGAAGGAGTTTTCAACGCATTTAATATCGATGCAAGTGTAAATGCAGCTTATGTGGTTATGGGTTTATTGTATGGCCAAAAAGATTTTTTCAAAACAATGAATATTGCTACACGCTGTGGACAGGATTCAGATTGCAACCCAGCAACTGCCGCTGGTATTCTAGGAGTTATTCTTGGTTATGATAAAATTCCTGCTTATTGGAAACCTGCGATTGAAATGGTTCAAGATCTGAAATTTCCTTATACAGAGCTCACGTTGAAAAAAATATATGATGTAAGCTACAAGCATGCCATTGAGTTGATTACAAAAAATGGAGGCGAAATTGTAAACGGAAACATTAGCATAAAAATTCAAAAACCCGTAACTTTAAGATTAGAACAATCTTTTGAAGGAATTTATCCAACTAAAGAGTTATTGGTAAGAAAAGATTTTTTGGAGGAACCCATCAAATTGGATTTTACAGGTAATGGAATTGTTGTGTTGGGAAATGTTAAAAGTCAGTGCGGAGTATCAAAAAGTGATTATGTAGCTAATCTTGAAGTATATATTGACGGTTTAAAAACAGATCAAGTCAAAATGCCCTATGATTATATTATCCGTAAATACGATATCTACCATAAATATTTGTTGAAAAACGGCAACCATCATATCGAAATAAAATGGTTGAATCAGAATCCTGATTTTAGGATTACCTTGAAATCATATGTAGTTTATAGTGATAAGCCAGAAAAACCATTTAAAATGAATTGAAGGAAATAATTATAACTCAGTTATTAATACAAAATTTATAAATTAAGGTTCATAGATGAAGATGCATTCATTATTCAAAAACGTTTCGACTTCGCTCAACGTGCAGCTTGCGCAAAACGTGCACCCTGAGCGGAGTCGAAGGGTATTTTCTTAACCTGACAAAACTGAGTTAATTATTATTGAAATTATCATACAATCAAAAAAATGAAACTAACTATCAATAAAACCGGATTATTCCTGCTTTTGTTCACAACAATGGCAATACTATGTTCCAGTTTCTGGGGTTGTAAAAAAGATCCAATTGCTCCAATTGTTCCGATTGATACCATTGACAGCATAAAGCCTTTTGTCCGTTTATTGGAAAACGAAACCATTCAAAGCAAAATATTCAATCGTGAACTTAATTATGAAGTATTACTACCTGAAAATTATGACAAATCAACTGATTCATACCCAGTTGTTTATTTGCTTCACGGCTTTGGCGATAATCAGACTTCGTGGACTAAGTACGGTTTAATAAAATACTATTCCGATTTATATGCCTCAGAAATTGTCCCCATGATTTTTGTAATGCCACAGGGATTCAACACTTATTATGTAAACAGATACGATGGCAGTGTACCTTATATGGATTTTTTCACAACTGAACTTGTTCCTGCCATAGATTCAATTTATCGTACAAAAAAAGATAAAACACAACGTGCAGTTATGGGTTTTTCAATGGGAGGATATGGCGCATTAATTCTGCCAGTCAAAAACCCTGATATTTTTAGTATTGGCGTTCCTCTAAGCATGTCGTTTCGCACAGATGAACAATATCTAGCTGAACCTCAAGACGTTTTTAATAATCAATGGGGACTTATTTTTGGAGGATTCGGAACCTCAGGTACTTCGAGATTAACCGACTATTTTAAAGACTACAGTCCATTCTATTTCTTTAATCAAAGCGATTTATCCCAGTATTCTGGTTTACATATATTTATGGATTGTGGCGATGATGAAGAATCTCTTTCAGTTACAAACGGTGCTTTGCATAACCTTATGCGCGACACTGAAATTCCTCATGAATACCGAGTTAGAAATGGTGCTCATTCCTGGGATTACTGGCATAAATCCCTGCATGAAGCATTAAATTTTATAAGTGATGGTTTTGAAGGTGTAAATTATCCCGAAAATCCTGAACCAGTGAGTATTGGAACACCTATCGCTCCTGAAAAATATACATTGGAAAATCTGAACGGTACAGAACTACAAATTGGTATCTTTAAACCTTCAACTTATGATTCTGATGCCAATTTATATCCGGTCATTTTCTTTATCCATGATTATCAGGGCTCAACTCGTTCAGAAAATGCAATAAAAATTATTTCACTTTTGAATAATAATATGCTGACTGGTAAAATTCCAAACTCTTTAATTGTTGAAATTCCTGAAGTATCGAATGAAATTACCTCATCCATATTTACAAATATAATAGTCCAAATCAATACAAATTATCGCATTGTTGCTGATAAAAAAGGCAGAGTTCTGATTGGAAACGGAATTGGAGGCACAGATGTTTGCTCCCTGATTCCAGATTTTAAAAATATATTTAATGGTTGTTTTCTTTTTGATGCCAAACTTAATGCTGATGTACAAGCTGTTGCAGATACGTATTACTACATTGATTTAACTGACAAATCCGATAATTATCAAGGTAATTACAATCTTTATCTAAATCTAAGGGAAAAGGGTAATAGTCATGAGTATCGCATACGGCAAGGTACCTCATCGCTGCAATCTAACTTAAATGGATTGAATGAATCAATGAATTATTTATCCGCAAAATTAAAAAATCTTTAAAAGTTAGTTATGAAAAACTTTTTGACTATACTATTCAGTTTTCTTGTAATCCAAACCTCATTTTCGAAAGTAATTGAGCCGCGGATTTTGGAAAGCATGAGCATGTATAGTAAAATTTTAGGTCAGGAAGTGAAATATTCCATTTGTCTGCCCAACGCTTATTTTAAAAATAAAAACTCTTATCCCGTAGTTTATTTGTTGCATGGCTTGGGCGATGACGAAACTTCGTGGCTCGAATACGGAAGGATTAGCCAGATTGCAGACAATGAAACTGCAAAAGGCGAAATTGCTCCCATGATTTTCGTTATTCCACAAGGTTTCCGGACTTATTATGTGAATGATTATGCCAATACTTTCAGGTATCAGGATATGTTTGTTCAGGAACTTATTCCTTTTATCGATAGTCTCTATCGCACCAAAGCAGATAAAAACCATCGTGCAACCATGGGTTATTCTATGGGCGGATTTGGTGCTCTTATTTTGCCGGTTAAAAACCCTGAAGTTTTCAGCATTTGTGTTCCTTTAAGCATTTCTATCAGAACGGACAACCAATATATGGAAGAAGACGCCAAAGAATGGGACAAACAATGGGGAAGTATTTTTGGAGGAGTTGGAAAAACTGGCAACGAAAGAATAACAGATTATTACAAGCAAAATTGCCCAATACATATTTTTTCAGAAACTGATTTATCTAAATTGAAAGACCTGAAAATCTATATCGACAATGGTGATGATGAATACACTCTTTGCCGCAGTAACGAAGAATTGCATATATTATTAAGAGACAAGGGATTCCCCCATGAATTCAGGGTCCGTAACGGTGGCCACGAGTTTTCTTATTGGCGCGAAGCCTTACCAAATGGTTTGCAATTTATTAGCGATGCCTTTGAAGGCAAGGCTTATCGTGGCGATCAGAAAATTGGCGATATTCAGAAATTAAAACCTTTTAAATCTCTTAGATCTATTACATTAAAAAATAATTCATTCAATGTTTATGTTCCGGATGAATATGAATTGACTACTCGAAATTATCCTGTTCTTTATATAATCGGCAATTTTCAAAATCAGGAAAAGGAAAAAATAGCTGGCATGATTAATCAAGGCATTGAAAACATGAGTTTTCCACCAACGATTGTCGTTTTTATTCCTGATAATGAAGAATTATTGAACGAAGATTTCTTTTCATCCATTGAAAAACAATTTAGAATACGTGAAGGTTTCCGTTTTCGATCTTTAATAGGTTTTGAAAAAGGAGGCGCAATTGCATTCAAACAAGCTCTGAATCCCGAACATTTCACTTCATGTGTAATTTTTGATGCTTTGCTTGATAAAGATGAACTTCAAAAATCATTGGATGCAATTAAAGAGAAATCACTAAAAAAAACCTGGTTTTTTATTTCAGCTCCCGATAAAAGTATGACTTACAAAGTAAATGGAAATATCCACATGCAGTTTCGTGATAAGGACATTTACCATGAGTACCGGGTTAGCGAAGGAAAAGGAGGATTCGGTTGGTTTATGGATAAATTACCGGAAAGCTTATTATTTATTGCAGAGAAATTTCATAATTAACTTAAATATATATGATGTTAATTAATAAAACAAACAAATCCCTTCAAGCGGTTGAAAAGCCTTTGAAGTGGTTGAGCGATATTAACCACTTCGAGGGATTGAAACCACTCAAAGGGCATTTTTAAATCAACTTAAAACCTGAATATTATGTTTATTGTAGAAAGTTATTCTTTAGCTGTTGTTCTCTGTTTCGTAACCATGTTTTGCTGGGGCTCCTGGGGAAATACTCAAAAACTGGCTGCCAAAACCTGGCGCTACGAGCTTTTTTACTGGGATTATGTACTCGGTATTGTTTTCTTTTCAATTCTGCTTGGTTTTACACTGGGTAGCTTTGGCGAGCAAGGCCGCAGTTTCACAGCAGATCTTATGCAAGTGAGCAGTGGCAATATGGGCAGTGCATTTTTTGGAGGTATCGTATTTAACGCTTCCAACATTTTATTGGCAGCAGCAATTTCAATTTCCGGTATGTCTGTGGCCTTTCCTTTGGGAGTAGGAATTGCTCTGGTGCTCGGTGTTTTCATCAATTATTTTTCAGCACCCAAAGGTGATCCAATCCTTCTGTTTATTGGCGTTTTTGCCATTATGATTGCCATTGTTTTCAATGGAATAGCTTCAGGCAAAATGTCAAAAGCAAGTGAGCAAAAAACAGGGAATAAAGGCATTTGGATTGCATTAAGTGCTGGTATTCTAATGTCCTTTTTCTACAGGTTTGTAGCTGCAGCAATAGACATGAACAACTTCGAAATGCCCGAAGCTGGTAAAGCTACACCTTATACCGCTTTCTTTATATTTGCGTTGGGTATGCTTGCCAGTAATTTCATTTTCAATACTTTATTAATGAAAAAACCATTTGTTGGCGAACCGGTTTCCTACAAAGATTATTTTGGTGGAACAATTTCAACACACATGGTAGGTGTTTTTGGCGGACTGGTCTGGGGATTGGGAACTGCACTAAGTTATATTGCAGCCGGAAAAGCAGGAGCAGCTATTTCTTATGGGCTTGGACAAGGCGCCACAATGGTTGCAGCACTTTGGGGTGTTTTTATCTGGAAAGAATTCAAAGGCTCTACAAAAGGAGTCAATCAAATGCTTTTTCTAATGTTTTTATTATTTACTGCCGGGCTGGTTCTAATAATTGCTTCAGGTGGTAATTAAGTATCTCGGGATTTATCACGATTGTATCTTGGGATTTATCACGATTGTTTAAGATTATGTTTTTTTAACCACTTACAAACGGCCTAAATGCCGTAATACTTTTTAAACTTGAAACTTAAATTTTCATTAAACTTTGATTAAATGATATTTACAATAATTCCTTTTATTAACTAAACAATGATTATTATGAAAAAAATGATGCGTTTTTTAATGATTGCTATTTTATTGGCAACAGTGTTAACATCCTGTAAAAAGGACCCAACAGATCCGCCTGCTGTTACTACAACTGATGTAACAGCTATAACAGGTACCACTGCAACTTCAGGTGGCGAAGTAACTTCAGAAGGAAGCTCAACAGTAACTGAACGTGGTGTTTGCTGGGGAACAGTTGCTAATCCAACCATTGCCGACTCAAAAACAAGCGATGGAACAGGTGTTGGTGTATTTACAGGCAGTATTACAGGCTTAACCCCAGGAACCGTATATCACGTAAGGGCTTTCGCAACCAATTCACACGGTACATCTTATGGTGCCGATGTTGAGTTCTCTACTTCTTTTTTAATTAAATCTATTGAATTTAATACTGGAGATATTGAGAAGTGGGAATTCTTTTATGATGCTACTACAAAAAAAATCACATATTTTGATGATTATTGGAATGCAGCTCTTGATAAAACATTAACTTACGACTATTCAGTACCAGGTAAGTTAACCCTTATGAATGGTGTTGATGTTTATAATACATATGATCTTAATGCACAAGGTTATATAATCAAAGATTACAACAATGGTCACACTTTTGAATACAATTCAGACGGTTATCTTACTAAATATAATGAATATTGGGGTGGGGCTGTCGATAATATTTATGAGATGGAAATTACCAATGGCAATATCACCAAAATTACAAAATTTGCAGCAGATGGTGTTACTTTGAAAAAAACAAAAACGTTTACTTACACTGTAGGTGATAATGTTAATGGTATCCATCAGGCTAATGCTACAGACTCTGAATGGAAACCGATGGGTAATTTATATGGAAAACCAAGTGCCAAATTACTAGATTACCTTGAATATTGGACACCTTCAGATCTAACTGTATATAAATCAAGCTTAAGCTATGTATTCGATTCGAAAAATAGGCCTTCTGTAGTTACTAAAACATTCTCTTCAGGCCCAGGTTCCGAAGTTTGGACGTATACTTATTTTGAATAGTAAAAATTGTCCGGAGGTTTAAAATAGTAAAATCCTTTTGAACCTCTATTTTTAATTATTGTTTGTTTAAAGAAGTTAACTAGCATTATTTAGTTAACTTCTTTTTATAAAGTACTTAATTATAGTTATTTAAAAAACTATTTCCACTTCTTTCAAAATATTGTTTTATTCTAAATTCTGTTTTATTAAATAGCCAATACCTTCACCATGATTTCAAAAAAACACATCGGATTACTCATTGGATTAGTCGTTTTCTTTATCATTCTTTTACTTCCTGAACCTTCAGGAATGTCAGTATCTGCAAAGAATGCAGCGGGTGTTTCTTTATTAATGGCCATCTGGTGGATTTCGGAGGCAATTCCCATTTATGCAACCGCATTGGTTCCCATGGTCTTTTTCCCCATTTTAAAGATTATGCCTGCCGGCGATACCGCCATCAATTATGGCCACGATTTTGTTTTGATGACTATTTCCGGTTTTTTTCTGGCAAAAGCCATTGAAGCCCAAAACCTCCATTCTAGAATTGCACTGGTTCTAATCAATGCCCTTGGAAGCAGTAGACCAAGAATATTGCTTAGTATTATGATTGCAACAACTTTTTTATCCATGTGGATTGCCAATGTAACTACCGCCCTATTGATGCTTCCTATTGGAATGGCCATTATCCTCAAAGAGGAAAGCATGGGAAACTCAAATCCCAAATTCGGTACAGCATTGATGTTAGGTATCGCCTATTCTGCCAGCATTGGAGGATTAGGAACAATAATCGGTTCTCCTACCAATATGATTTTTACCGGAATTATGGCCAAACTTTATCCGGAAGCTCCTCCAATTGGCTTTTTTACCTGGATGAAAGTTGGTGTTCCACTTATTCTTATTTTTCTTCCACTGGTTTGGTATTATATTGTTAAATTCTTTAAAATTCAGGGCAATATTCCTGGCAACAAAGAAATGATCCATGAGGAAATGCTCAAACTAGGTAAAATGTCGAAAGGTGAAAAAAGGGTATTGATGATTTTTATTTTTACTACTGTAGGATGGATTTTTAGGGAAGATTTTGTAATTAATCAATTCGTTATTCCTGGCTGGGCCAATTTATTCGGAATTAGCGAATATGTAAAAGATAGCACGGTTGGTATGATGGCTGCCCTACTTTTGTTTGCCTTACCTGCTGAGAATAATAAACGGATTCTCGATTGGAAAACTGCCGTGCAGATTCCATGGGGTGTTGGGATAATTATTGGGGGTGGTTATGCCATGGCCGGAAGCTTTAAAATTACTGGCTTGGCGGATTGGATTGGGATGCAACTTTCATTTTTCAGCAATTTTCCTACCATCATTGTTCTTATTGTGGTAATTGCTTTCGTTCTTTTATTCACAGAACTAAACCCCAATACGGCAACTGTAAATATTTTCCTTCCGGTTTTGGGCGCAATGGCAGTGGCAGGACATATCAATCCATTACTTTTAATGATTCCGGCAACTTTTGCAAGTTCAATGGCTTTTATTATGCCTGCAGGTACCGGCCCAAATACGGTAATTTTTGGAAGTAACCGTGTTACAGCACAAGACATGGCAAAATGTGGTTCCGGAATTAAAATTATGAGCCTGATTCTGCTCACATTATTGGCTTACTTTTTTATTATTCCTATTTTGGGAATTGAAAGGACATTGCCTGTTTGGGCTCACTAAACATCATATTTGAATGAAACTAATTTTTAACTAAAAAAGTCAGATAATCCAATGGATATCTGACTTTTTTTTGTAAAAGATGACTTTCTACTCAACTGTAACCGATTTTGCCAAATTCCTTGGCTGATCAACATCACATCCGCGTAAAACGGCAATATGATATGAAAGTAGTTGTAGTGGCACAATGGTTAGCAATGCAGCCAATGATGATTCGGTTCCTGGAACTTCAAGTACATGGTCTGCCATATTTCGTATTACTGTATCACCTTGAGTTACAACGGCAATCACAATTCCATTACGTGCTTTAACTTCCTGGATATTGCTTACAATTTTTTCGTAAGATCTGTCTTTGGTTGCAATAACAACAACCGGCATGTTTTTATCAATCAATGCAATAGGTCCATGTTTCATTTCTGCTGCCGGATATCCTTCGGCATGGATATAGGATATTTCTTTCAGCTTTAATGCTCCTTCAAGTGCTACTGGAAACAGATATCCACGTCCCAGGTATAAGAAGTTGGTTGCATCTTTATATAATTCTGCAATTTTTTTGTATTCACTATTCAGTTTTAACGCTTCCTCTATTTTTCCCGGAATATTGCTTAATTCCTTAATGAGTTTATAATAAATTTCATTTGATATGGTGTTTCTCTTTTTGCTGAGCAAAAGCGCCATCATTGCTAAAACAGTAACTTGTGCAGTAAAAGCTTTTGTGGAAGCTACTCCAATTTCAGGCCCGGCGTGAGTATAAACACCTGCATGTGTTTCGCGCGGAATACTGGAACCCACAACATTACAAATACCTAATACCAGTGCTTTGTTTTCTTTGGCCAAACTTATTGCTGCAAGCGTGTCAGCGGTTTCGCCGCTCTGACTGATTGCAATGATTACATCATCAGGATAAATAACCGGGTTACGGTATCTGAATTCCGAAGCATATTCAACTTCAACAGGTATGCGAGCATATTCTTCAATCAAATATTCTCCAACCAATCCTGCATGCCAGGATGTTCCGCAGCCAATGATGATAATTCTTCTGGCATTTACAATTTTGTCCATCACTTCCCAAAGTCCACCAAGATGTATACTTTTTAAATCAGCAGAAATCCTACCTCTAAAAGTATCTTGAATTGACCGTGGTTGTTCGAATATTTCTTTAAGCATAAAATGCTCAAAACCATTTTTTTCAATTTCTCCAATATTGAGTTGAAGCTCTTGAATCTTTGGAGTCAATTCAACATCTTCAATGGTTTTTATAATCAATTCATTTCTCTTGATTATTGCAACATTATCGTTGTTAAGATAAATTACGCTTTTAGTATGCTCAACTATTGGAGTTGCATCAGAAGCTATAAAATATTCATCATTCCCTATTCCAATAACAAGGGGACTTCCTTTTCGGGCAGCAATAAGTTGATCAGGCTCTTTGGTGCATGAAACAACAATTCCATAAGCCCCAATTACTTTTGATAAGGCAAGGCGTACAGCCATTTCAGCACTTACTTTCCCTTTTAAATAATTGTATTCTATTAGATTTACAAGTACTTCTGTATCTGTTTCACTCTTAAAAGTATATCCGTTGGCGAGAAGTTTGGTTTTTAAAGTGGAGTAGTTTTCGATAATGCCATTATGGATAAGCGTAAAAATGCCATTAGTCGAAGTGTGTGGATGTGCATTTACGTCATTTGGTTCTCCATGAGTTGCCCAGCGGGTGTGGCCAAAACCAATTGTGCCGGTAACATCAACATCAACGGTGTATTGAACCAAATCGCTAACTTTCCCTTGTTTTTTAAAGATATGGGTATCCCCGTTGATAATAGCAATACCAGCAGAATCATATCCTCTGTATTCGAGTCTTTTTAGACCATTTATAAGAATAGGATAAGCTTGCTTAAGGCCTATATATCCGACTATTCCACACATAATTGTAAGTATAAATTAACGAATGCAATTAAGTCTATTTGCTGGAACTATCAAAAAAAGTTTGATGAACCTATTTGTTCCATTGACTTTATGCAAAAGAAATGTAGTATAATAGAAAATTCGAATTTATTTTGTGTCTCTTTACAATTTTGTTAATGTAAGAGCCAGTTTCATTGGTGATGAATGTTTACCGCTTGATAATACAATTCTCGATGGAATTATATTACCGTCTTTTACCATCAATACAAAACCATTATTTTTTCTTTTGCCAGTTATAATTTTCTGTGTAATAAATGATATATCAAAAATATACTGATTACTTGAATACTTAACTCCTAAATATTCATTACTTAAAAGATATTCGCTTAAAAATTCAAGTTTGCCCTCATCATTAATGGCATATAACACAACATTTGTAGGTGGTGAATATATACTCTGTGTAGAAATAGTTGAAGGGTCTGCGTTAATAATGAGTTCTGCCCTGTTAACTCCCCAAGTACCTTGATTCTTTAATAAATCCAAATATGGAAATTGAATCTTAACTTTTAATCCTGAGCCACCTTGTAAATAAACGACAGAATCTTCATGTGCTTCAGGGTTTACAAGATCTGCTATAAAATCGGGTGAATTGTATTGCTGATCGAATAAATTAAAACGTGAACAGGTATTTGATACAGTAAATTTATATTGCAAAGAATCAGTAGTACTGTTATGATAATAAAGCGATAACCGGGTATCACTGTGAAATAGATTAAAAGCAGAAATAGAAGCATCAATTGTAGAATTGGTGCTTATTAAAAACCCTTTAAAAAAGGTTGCAAATGTTGTATCTTTCCAATCTGCAACATTATCAAATAATTTTCGTCCAAATTCAAGTGGGAGCTTAAGAACCAATAAACTATCACTTTCTGGTTTAAAAGTGAGATCGACTGGTACCTCCAGCGATAGTGGTATAGGTCCCAAAGTGGAAGGATCCAAATTACTAAAATAGGAAGAATCAACTCTCACCCTTTCTGTTATTTCAGAAATATTGATAGTCTGTACAACTGATTTGTTTCCAAAAACGGTATCGTATCTCAAATATAAAACAACTGAGTCCAAAACGGGATCAGTTCCAAAACTAGGCACAGTCAAAGGGCTTATTTCCATAACGAATGATGCTTTGAAATCACCAAAAATTGGATCAATATAACTACCCAATAAACCATCTGAAATATTACTGGTAAGCAGGGAGTCGATTTTGTAAGTGCGGGCCACTACCCTGAAAGTATCAACTGCTGAAGTCTTTATCAAATAATCTTCAGGAACAATGTCTAGTCCTGCATCCGATGACTTATTACAACTAAAAAAAAATGCTGAAAACAGCATAATTATCGAAATAACTGAAAATCCAAGCTTATTGTACATTTATTTTATCTTTTATCGTCTTTATAAACTGTATCGTAAAACTCTGAATAAGCACTAAGATACTCTTCTTCATTTTTGTATGGTAAAACGGGAATTTTACAATTATTGATATAATCCTCCAGCTCTTTATTAATCGATTGACTTCCCTGAATAATTCCATCGGAATATTCTATGGCTAATTTGCTTATATTTACATAGTTTGCATCTTCAACCAATTTTGTATCATCCGAAGAAATTCCTCTTAGTTTTAATTTTTTTCTGAAATTTGGATCTAGTTTTTCACTGAAATCATCATTATAAACAGAATAAATTACTTTTGAATCGTGAAATAAGGGATCATCATGGAAGGCTTTCTTAATATAAATCGGAACCAAAGAGGTTATCCAACCATGGCAATGAATAATATCGGGCGACCATCTTAATTTTTTCACAGTTTCAATCACACCTCTTGTAAAGAAAATAGCTCTTTCGTCATTATCTTCATAAAAGCCACTCTCGGGATCCGTGAACATGTTCTTCCTTTGAAAATAATCATCGTTATCAATAAAATATACCTGCATTCTTGCCGATTGTATCGAAGCAACCTTGATGATTAATGAGTGGTCTGAATCATCAATAATAATATTCATACCAGAAAGCCTGATTACTTCGTGTAACTGGTTTCTTCTTTCATTTACCACACCATATTTTGGCATAAATGCCCTAATTTCTTTTCCTGTTTCCTGAATACCTTGAGGTAAGTGACGACCAATGGTCGACATTTCGGAATCAGGGAGGTAAGGAGAAATTTCCTGAGAGATAAATAATACTTTAGTTTTTTCCATTCCCAGCTTTTGTGAGCAATATTTGAACATGCAAAAGTAGTAAAAAATCGCCAAATCTTCAACTTATAATAATAGACCTTTTTTTGTATGCTTATAATTTTGTTACTTTGCAGTATAATTGAGCACAAAAAACATGAAAGTTATTAACAAGGTAGAGGAATTAACTGTTGAACTGAATATTTTTCGAAGTAAAGGTTTATCTATTGGATTTGTTCCTACTATGGGTGCGCTTCATCAAGGGCATTTATCATTGATTGAAACGGCAGGTAAAGAAAATGATTTGGTTGTGATGAGTATTTTTGTGAATCCTACTCAATTTAATAATAGTGAAGATTTAAAAAAGTATCCAAGAGATCTGAATAAAGATATTGAATTAATTAAGAAATCTGCTTGCTCTATAGTTTTTGCACCCGATGAAAAAGATATTTATCCGGATGAAAATTCAAAGAAATCAGATTTTAATTTTGGTTTATTGACAAAGATAATGGAAGGTAAGTTCAGACCTTCGCACTTTGATGGTGTAGCAATGGTTGTAAAAAGATTATTTGAAATTGTACAGCCTTCTAAAGCTTATTTTGGCCAAAAAGACATTCAACAATTTCTGGTTATCAATCATTTAAATAATCATTATTTAGCCGATTTGAAAATTACCTTGGTAAAATGCCCAATTATTAGGGAACCTGATGGTTTGGCAATGAGTTCGAGAAATTTATTGTTGAATGATGACAGCAGGAAAAGTGCAGGATTAATAGCTAAAACATTAATTCAAGCAAAAGAAAATTACAAAAGCTTTTCAGTGGAAGAACTTAAAAAATGGGTTATTGATAATATAAATAAGGACACAAAGTTAAAAGTAGAATATTTTGAACTTGTTAATGATCCTGACCTCGAAGAAATTAAAATATGGGATAAAAATAAAAAAATACTTGCCTGTATAGCAGTTTTTGCAGGAAGTATCCGTTTGATAGATAATATTTATTTCAATTAATTTGAATTGAAAACAAACAAGGTTAAAATGAATATAAACGTAGTAAAATCTAAAATCCATAAAGTTTCTGTTACAGAAGCAAATCTGCAATATGTTGGGAGCATTTCAATTGATGAAGATTTAATGGATGCTGCCAATATCATTGAAAACGAAAAAGTACAAATTGTAAATGTAAATAATGGCGAACGGTTTGAAACTTATGTAATTAAAGGCACCAGGGGATCTGGAATGATTTGCCTGAATGGACCGGCAGCACGTAAAGTAGCAGTAGGCGATGTAATAATTATTATATCATATGCAAGTATGGATTTTGAAGAAGCCAAAACATTTAAACCCTGGCTTGTATTTCCGGATACTGAATCGAACCGCTTGGTAGATTAAATTATTAATTTTGAACTTTTTTAAAGCCAATTAAAGTGTTTATTTCCTTTGATCATATAGTCATTCAATCATTTACGCATTCATTCTAAATGGATAAATTTGAATTTTTAAGTACCAAAATAATAACAAAAGATCAATTAGCTACTTTACTACATCTCCTTAAATTTAAAGGAAAAAAAATTGTTTTTTCAAATGGCTGTTTTGATATCCTTCATCGCGGACATATCGAATATTTAGCAAAAGCCTCAAGTTTAGGAGACTGCATGATAATTGGCTTGAATACCGATGCCTCTGTAAAAAGGCTTAAAGGCCATAACAGACCAGTTCAGGACGAAGTTTCACGAGCCATGGTTATGGCTTCATTGCGTTTTGTTGATTATGTTGTTTTATTCGATGAAGACACTCCATATGATTTAATTCAGTTCATAAAACCCGATATCCTGGTTAAAGGGAGCGATTATAAAGAAGATGACATAGTGGGTGCAGATATTGTGAAAAAAAATGGCGGAAAAGTAGTAACCATTGATTTGGTTGATGGTTATTCAACTACATCAATCATAGAGCGTTCAAAAAAATAGGTAGAAACCAATAATGGCAAAACTAAAAACCCACTTTGCATGCCAGAATTGCGGTGCAAGTTCACCCAAATGGGTAGGTAAATGTTCTTCGTGTGGGGAATGGAATTCTTTTGCAGAAGAAGTAATAATCCCTAAAACAGGAAGATACGCCAACGATGCAATCATTCAGGAAAAAAACTCAAAACCTGTTCTAATTTCAGAACTTGTACAAGAAAACGAAAAAAGAATCGATACCGGCAACGGCGAACTAAACAGGGTTTTAGGCGGCGGCCTTGTGCATGGATCAGTTGTTCTGATTGGAGGAGAGCCAGGTATTGGAAAGTCTACACTGATTTTACAGATTGCACTGAAAATTCCCAATTTAAAAACGCTCTACATTTCGGGCGAAGAAAGCAGCCAGCAAATTAAGTTAAGGGCAGATAGAATTCACAAAGGCGAAACTTCTTGCTATGTATTGAGTGAAACATTGCTTGAAAATATATTTTTACATATTCAAGAATTTAAACCAGATTTATTGGTATTCGACTCTATTCAAACCATTTATACCGATAAAATTGAATCATCGCCTGGTACAGTTTCACAAATTAGGGAATGTACAACGCTTATTTTACAGTATTGCAAAAGCAATTCAGTCCCTGCATTTTTGATAGGACATATTACTAAGGACGGGAGTCTTGCCGGGCCTAAAATTCTGGAACACATTGTTGATACAGTGTTACAGTTCGAAGGTGATCGAAATAATTTGTACCGAATTTTGCGGGCTGCAAAAAACCGTTTTGGTTCCACTTCAGAAATGGGAATCTACGAAATGGCAGGCAACGGACTACGCGAAGTTTTGAACCCCAGTGAATTATTGATTTCAAACCTTGACGAAAACCTGAGTGGCATCAGTATTTCGGCCAGCGTGGAAGGAATGCGTCCATTTATGATTGAAGTTCAGTCGCTGGTAAGTACCGCAGCATATGGTACACCGCAAAGATCTTCAACAGGTTTTGATTTACGCAGGTTGAATATGCTACTAGCCGTTCTGGAAAAAAGAGCGGGCTTCAGATTATCAGTTAAAGATGTTTTCCTTAACATTACAGGTGGAATCAAAGTTGATGATCCTGCCTTTGATTTAGCGATAATTATCGCTATACTTTCATCAGATTTGGATTTTCCTATTGATAGAGACATTTGCTTTGCTGGAGAAATAGGGCTTTCGGGAGAAATTCGTTCCGTTCAACGTATTGATCAGCGCATTGCCGAAGCTGAGCGATTGGGCTTTAAAAAGTTTTTTGTATCGAAATATTCTAAGATTGAAAACCTGAAAAAAAATTCTATCGAAATTATTCCGGTTGGAAAAGTTGGAGATGTCCTTAAAAAATTATTTACCTAACTGAATTTCTTTGTTTTCTTGCTGAAGTTAAATATCAACAATTCCATTTTTAATAGCAAAAATAACAAGACTCGCTGTATTATTTGAATTGGTTTTGAGCAAAATATTTTCTCTGTGCTTGTCAACCGTTCGTTTACTAAGTCGAAGTAAATGAGCAATTTCAATGTTTGATAATCCTTTGCAGATATGATAGAGAACTTCTCTTTCACGCTCACTTAGATCATAAGTTTTCGGCAAATTTTTCTTTTTGTTCGAATTTTGAAGAATATTGTACATTATTTCTTGTGAGAAAAAGCTTTTTCCGGAACCAACAAGCATAATCGCAGATTCAACTTCCTGTATTTCTGAATCTTTAAAAAGAAAACCTTTAACTCCAGCATCAATCATACTGGTATAATATGCTTCATCTCCATACATGGATAATGCAATTATTTTTAAATCGGGATAAAGTTCAAGTGCCTTTATTGTAGTTTGAATCCCATCCATTTCAGGCATTTCAATATCCATAAAAACAATATCAGGAGATTGATCTTCCAGTGCTTTAATAAATTCCAATCCACTGGGCGCTTCATGAACTTCAACTACACAATCAAGGTTTTGAAGCAATAATTTCAAGCCTTCCCGAAAAAGTTTATGATCATCAACCAAAAATATTCGATATTTATCCATTTCAATTTACTTTAAGTGATATTGTTACACAAAGACCGCTGTCGGGTTCACTTTCTATCTCAATTTTACCATCGAGTGATTTCACTCTTGATTTAATGTTTGAGTAGCCCATTCCTTTTGAAAGATTGTCAATTGTTTTATCATCAAACCCAATTCCATTATCAAAATAAACCAGGTTTAAATGTGTGTTTTCTTCAAAAATATCAATTGAAATGTTACTTGCCTCAGCATGTTTTATTGTATTGGTAACTAGCTCACAAACAACACGATATAATACAACTTCGACATTATAATCATATCTTTTATTCTCGATATTACTATTCAGTATTATGTGTGGACTTTCATCGGTAGAAAACTTGGAAATAAAAGATTTAATTGCTTTTAATAGGCCAAAATTATTAAGGATATGTGGACTTAGTTTATTAGAGATTTCTTTAAGCGAAACCAAAGATTCATCGATAAGCATGGCTGTATTTTCAACAATTTTCCGTTCATTTTCTGCTGTTTTTGAACGTGAAAGTGCAGAAATTGCCATTTTTATTGACGAAAGCAGAGGACCCATTCCATCATGAAGTTCTTTTGCGAATTTCTGTCTTTCATTTTCTTCTGTTTTGATAATTGCCGAAAGAACTTTTGATTCATTGTGTTTCCTTAAATCATCAAGTTGTTTTTGAAAATTGAAAATCCGTTTAATAAAAATAACTCCGACCAACATTAAAATAGAAATTACAAAGGCAATCCAATTATCCCATCTTACTCTTGGGCTGAAGTGAGAGACTGCAAATATTTCGGATAGTTCAAAGTATCTCCTGATAGCCATTAGCAAAAAACCGGAGGAAATTAGAATCCACGATATATTGTATTTGGTCCTTTTAATCAGACTAATGGCAATAACGGCGGCTGATACCTGCAATAAAACAGAAATAATTAAGGCTATTCTTATAAACATACTTTCTTTTGAGCAAAATTAGCGAATTGTATCGAAATACCGCATATTATGTCTCAAAATCAAGAATTCAAAACGCTTTTTCAAACCACTTGATGGGTCTAATTCCAAAAACATAACTATAAAAGTGCGATCTGGAAATTTTAGGAAATAATAATAAGGAAGGTGAAATTTTATAAATTATAGAATTTAAACTTCTTATAATCAAATTGATAGATTCAATTTATTGAAATGGGTGAGAATTAATCATTCAAAAAAAACAAAGAGAATCCATCTAATTGAACGCAATAAAACAGGATTCTCTTTGCTCATACTTTTTCAATTTAATCCTCCAAAGTTGGCTGTTCTGTTGTATAAATAATCAACAGTTTTATCAATTGTTTTTAGATTTGGAACATCATTATCTGGAATTGAGATATTAAAACTGTTTTCGAGATAATATAAATAGCAAGCCTCATCGAACTGATCCAGCTTTAATTCCTCATTAAATATAGTAAACAAATTAATGTGGTTACGTTCCAATCCTACATTGCGGAGGATTTTGTAGAGTTTCATTTTAATCCTTTTCATGGTATTCAATTTTATGGTTAATATACTATAGATGAAAAAAAACAACAAAAGGTCTAGTCCTAATTAAATTATTTTTGCTTTTTTTTATTAAACGCTAAAATGTATCCATTTAATGTATACAAATGTTACTATTTGCATCTTTATTTTATTGAATTCGTCTAATGAACCATTTTTAGTCACAAAACTGCTTTTTATGTAGACGAATGAATTTTTATTATAGGACAATAAAGCAGGATTTTTCCCCTATCTTATCTTAAAATAAAATAGTTGGAAGGATTACTGAAAAATTTGTAGGATTTTGATTTACAAAATGTTGTTTTTGCGTATTTTCTTTATAAAAGTCAATTTACGTTAAAATAAATCATTTTATAAATTGCAGTTCATGAGCGCTTTAAACAATCATAAGCTTATCAAATTAGTGCTCCTCATTTCATTATTCTGCACAAACTTGCTCTGATTTTTAAATTATTTACCTAAACTCACAACTCTTTCTGTGGCATAATTTACCCTGATACTGTCTGATTCTCCAGCAAGTTTTAAATATTCATTAAAAGAGTTGAGAGCTTCTTTTTTCTTTTTCAATTTATCATAAGATAAGGCTAAATCGTAATGAATGCTGGCTTTGTTTTCATATTTTAGTGCATTGACGTAGTCAATAATTGCTTTTTCGTGCTTTTGAATTTCAGCATATAAAATAGCTCTGTTGTAATTATTTAGATAATAGTCTGGTTTTAACTCAATTGATTTGCTGTAATCTTTTTCCGCTTCCTTAAATTTCTTTAATTTATAATATTCATAGCCACGGTTGTTATATGAATTGTAATCATCGTCTTTCATTTCAATACTTTTTGTGTAATTGATTATTGATTCCTTTATTTTTCCTTGAATATCAAGGATATATGCTAGATTAAAATAGCTTAAATTATCCGGTTCAAGTTCAGTTACCAAATAATAGTCCATATAGGCAGAATCATATTCAGAAAGTTGAACATATGCCCACGCCCTTGCTTCGAGCAATACCCTGTCGTTGGGTTTGTTAGCCAGTGCCAGCTTGTAATGCTCTACAGCACTTCTGTAATCGCCTTTATCAAAAGCTGATTTTGCATTTTCTTCATGCTGCCCAAAATAGGTCGGATTATTTTTAATGATATATTCATATTCTTCTTCTGCAAGTTGCGGCTGCTTCTGTTTTAAATAAATAAGTCGTCGTAGATTATGATATTCTACTTCACTTTGAAGCAAGCCTATAGCTATATTTATATTTTCAAGTGCTTGATTGTATGCACTATCAAGATAATAAATATTTGCCAGGCGATAATAAATTTCATGATTCCCTTTATTTGATTCAAGTGCTTTATTAAAAAAATAAATTGTAGAGTCTTTCATTCCCATCAAACTATAAATTTGCCCCAATTCGAGATATACATGATCTGGATAATCAGCATATTGTGCATAATCGCTAAGCGTTTTTATTGCTAAAGCAGAATCACCGGTTGCCTGGTATACATTTGCCAAATCGAAATAGGCTGAGCTAAAAGTGGAATCAATGGCTAAAACTTTTCTGAAATCTTTAATTGCGAGTTCATAATTTTGTTGTGCTTTATAATTTAATGCCCTGATATTCAATGATTCGACATTGGTTGTATCCGTTGAACCAGTGAAAGCACAATAAATTTTATAAAATACAGGAGAAGTACCAACGGCGAAAAGTTCCTGTTTTTTCGATGCTCCTGATGTAATATACGCCGTATAATAGGCTAGAAATATAACTAATAAAGTCAGTATAAATTTTTTCATGGCATTCACGTCTGTGTTTCAGGATTAAATTTAATGAAAATATTTATCATGATCATCCTTAAGTAATATAAATTATTCAAGTTTTTTAAATATTAAAAATACCATCTTATCAATTATATTTACTGTTTTAATAAACACTCTGTTTTTAAGAACTTTGTTATAATAAACTATCTCGCCGCAAGCGGACGAGGTATTGATGTGAAAAGATTTTCTTATATTTCGCTGCAAGCAGCGGGGAATAAGACCAAAGATCCCTACAAGCTACGCTTTCGGGATCAGTTCGACTGAATAATTTTAATGCGTCTTCGACTTTTAAAATAATTGTCTCACTGATTTAACAGTCTTTTAAAATCGAACTTCAGCTCTAAAATCAAATGAAAATAAGAAATTAAAATTGAGCAGTAATAATTGAAAAAGTGCCAAATATTTCGTATATTGTTAGGATGTTCAAAATGTACAAACTATGGAAAACCGATATATTACCATTGCAACATTGAATAAATCCGATTCAGGATTATTCAGCAAACAACTTGAAAATAAACACATTAATTGCATACTTACTGAAGCCAAAGCCGTAAAAGTTAACGAACAGGATGGAGTTCGTATCAAAGTAATGGAAAAAGACAGGAAAGTAGCAATTCATGAACTTGATGAATTTAGAAGCACTTATGGAATTAAAGAATTTGAGCAAGATATTTTTTCTCATGAAATTGAGCGTATTTTAGTTCCCGTTGATTTTTCGGAATATTCAAAAAATGCTTGCCAGTATGCGATCGGTTTGGCCAGGGTACTAGATGCAGAAGTTATGCTTTTGCATGCCTATTATTTTCCGGTAATTAACGCTATTGATTATGGCGATGGCTTAAATTACGTAGTTGCATTAAACGACACAATTTCTGAAATTGCCGATAAAGCCCGCGAAGGATTATTAAAGTTGTATGAAGAACTTTCAACAGAAATTAAAATTAAGAATTATGTAAATGTCAAACTTAATTTCACATTGGCAAATGGTAATCCTGTAAATGAGATTATGAATATGTATCACAAATACAGACCCGATTTAATTGTAATGGGAACCCAGGGAAAAACAAAATTGGCAAAAGAACAACTTGGAAGTGTTGCTGCCAGCACAATTAACGATACAAAGGTTCCTGTTCTAACTATCCCTGAAATATCAAAATTTAAAGGAATTGGAAAAGTAAATATATTATACGCCACAAACTTTGATGATTCAGATTACAAAGCCATAAAAAAATTGATGACGTTGGTTTATCTTTTCGAAGTGAAAATTTATTTTGTCCACATAGGTAAAAAAGATGAAGTTAGCCTGATAAAAATTGATTCATTAAAAGATTTGTTTAATAATCTGTATCCTGGTTATGATTTTGAATGTTTAATTGTTGAACATGAAGATATTCTACAAACTCTTCAACAATTTATTATAGATCGTTCAATCGACTTAATTGCAATGACAACACATAAGCGGAATTTTATCAAACAGATTTTTTATCCGAGCATGACCAAGAAAATGCTTTTCCAAACAGATACGCCTATGTTGACTTTTCATGCTTAACAATATTTTTAAGTTTTAAAAATTAGCCTTCAACTGAACATTGCCGTTGTGGATTGTTTGGCCAAGTTCAGATGTGCGACCATTATAGCCAAGACTTAGATAAAATACTTTTGAAAGTTTTTGATTGTAGCTGATGGTCCAAATCAAATTTTTGCCAACCTTTAAACCTTCCAACATTTCGTAAGCCACTGATGTTGATG
This sequence comes from Bacteroidota bacterium, assembly GCA_025361565.1. Classification (GTDB taxonomy): domain Bacteria; phylum Bacteroidota; class Bacteroidia; order Bacteroidales; family NBLH01; genus NBLH01. The sequence continues at coordinate 122,944 of JANYKN010000189.1, forward strand.
TTTCTGCGTTATAGTTTACCAGAACAAAACTTAAATCGGCCTGAATATTAACTTTTGTTGAAAGAACCTTATTTATATTTAGTTTTATTTCGCTGAGGCGGCTATTCTCTGTGCCGATTTTATTGTTTTTCAGCGATATCCTGTAAAGAATAGTAGAATAGAAAGACTCTCCTGGCTGCAATTGCAAGCTCACCTCATTCGACTTATTTTTTATTTGATAGTTTTTCCAACTAAAATATTCACTTGTCAGACTTTGTTCACCCAACAAGGCAGTATTAAATAAAGTCAACAGGTTCATCATCTTCCATCTTAGCCGCAGGGAATGATTGAGAATGATCCGGTTATCTGTTCCATTCACAAGCAGGCTCTTGTTGATATTGTTTTCGAAAAGGTAATCGGCTTGCCATTTTCTGTTCACACTTTTTAATGAAAAGTTATTCCGAATCATCATAACCCGACTAATTAAATAACGATTATCTTTCAAATCTGGAATAAAATTAGGATGATCTGACTTTTGCAATAACCTATATGCGAACTGATCCGAAAATAATGAAAGAAAACCCCTAATACCCACTTTCTTTAGCCAAACGCGATCGGGCTGAATTAAAAATGACTGGTTCATTTGCGTTGTATATGCTCTAACATATTCATTTCCGGGCATAAATAATCTAATGTAATTAGCTTCATCAACAAATTTTGCAAATTCAAACTCGTCTAATTCTTTGATATTGTTCTTGTTATAATCAATCCAGGTATATTGCCCCTGCCCTTTCTGAACTTCAACATATATATACTCCTTTTTTATTTCAAGCCCGGAACCCGTTTCATAAAAAAAGCTATAGTTTATGGAACCTTTAGCCAATTGAACATTTATTTCTTGTCGTCCTGATAAAATTTCTTCAGTCTTTTTTTCAAAATTTGACGAATCGATATACTCCAAATTTCTGTAGGTTAGAAGATTCTTTATTTTCAATGATTTATTTCGAACCATATTTATTCCCGCTTGTGCAGTATTCGCTATGGAATAGGATTGCAAATTATTTGAAACCGGAAAATAGTCATGCCGGTATTTATAACTTGCAAAATATTTATTGAGTGAAGAATCCGGTTCATTAACAAAAACAGTATACTCCGAAAACTTGAAACTTGACATCAATAAACTATCTGCTGGAATAAAATGACGTGTATTTTGTTCTGTTTCTTCAGAAACACCAATCGTAATAAATTTTAGGTGTTCTGAAAGAATTGTTTTGTGCCTGAGAAATTCAGATTCATTTGAAATATCATTGGTATTCAAAAAACTTGTATTAGACTCAAACTTAAATCCTTTAAATTTTAGTTCTGAATCAAAAGATGCTTTTTTACCAGCATAATTATTTGACCTAAGCATATAATTTCCAGTAAAATTAATAAAACCAAGATCTTTTTTTTGAAATATTATGCCGCCAGTTATGCGCTGCTCCTGCCAGGAATTAATTTGAGCAGGCAAGTTCCAATCACGCTCAAATTCAACATCATAGAAATTCTCTATTGGTTTAAATTTTTTATCGCCCATCTGATAATTCGCAAATACTTTGAATTGAATATTATTGGTATCCCTATTTAGTAATCCCTGTTCAATGTTAAGTTTTAATGCGTATCCTTTGTCATCACCGTTATCCTTTGATGAATAAGTATTTACATCATAGTTTGTGAAAGCCATCTCAAAACCACTTGAAGCAAATTTTCCTATCTTAAAATTGCCACCAATAGTTGCCATTGTGCTTTTTTTTGGAGTTATAAAGATTGCAATTGGTTCATAAGCTCCTTGCTTTATCCCATTTACAGGAGAAAACCATTCGTAAACTTTTCCATTAGCGTTATTTAATATTGGTTTGTAATTTCCATTATTTTCGCCTACATACGAAAATCCCAATTGATAAATAGCATTTAAAGAATTGGTAGAATATTGATAAATACTATCATAGATTTGTCCATTGATGACGGTATCTTTTTGTAGGTACAAAATTTTGTCATTTCCAAAATCAACTTGTTTTATATATGGAGCAATGGCCAACTGAATACTATCTCCTACCGATGCCAAAAAAGATTTGGTTTTATTGTCATAATTTTCAGATAAAGGATCGTTATTATTGTCTTTTTCAGTATAAATGTTAAACCAAAAAGAAGCATTTTTACCTTGTAAATAATTCGTTTGAAAAGCCTGAAGTCTGGGATAAAACTGTTGCGCATATTCAAATTCAACAATTATCCTCGAATCTTTTGATATCGGTTGGTTGCTTGTAAAAACAATTTCGGCAGAATTATAATCAATTACATAATCGAATTTTTCACCTCGAGCAAGCAACCGTCCGTCCATATAAACTTTTTCAGAATTCGATAAGATAATTATATAAGTCTCATTATTAGCCCCGAATAAACGATAAGGCCCTTGATTCCCTTCAATTCCTTGTATCTTTAGCCTTGTATATTTTCCTTTTGCCAAACCAGCGCTTAATTCAGATTTCAACGAGAATTGCTTTGATTTTCCTAAATCAAAGCCCGAATACATTTGAAGACCTCTGGCTTGCTTTTTCAATTCCATAAAATATCCATGAGGTTTATCCAATTCAATATCACCGAGTTTGATGCCTGATTTTTTAGTAAACAAATGGATATAGATTTTGTCAAATTCTTGGATCTGTTGCGTATTTCCTTCTGGTTGAATAGGTAAATTATTATCAGAAATGGCTGCAAGTATCGAAACTTCATCATTAATCTTTCCGGATAACTGCAGGTTTAGGTTCGATAGACTTACCAAGTCACGTTGATTACCAAAAGCTAAACCGCGAGAAATACTTCCATTTTTATCTAGTTTATCATCATCGGTAAAACCATTCCCTATTTCGGAATCATCAGCTTGATTTTTCTGCTTTAAATGAAAGTTGCCAATAATAAGCGCGGTATCTTTATGTTTATACGTTTCCGAAATATCCATTGGTAATATTCTATACTTAAGATGAATGCTTTTAAAAGCATTTTCATTATTATGCTTCTTAATAATGAGTTGAGATTTAGGGTAATTAATCACAAAATCTTCGTCTGCTAAGCGGTAGCCCAAATCAGTATATATTTCAAGAGATCCAGGCACAATACTCAGACTGTCAATGTGGATTGTATCAAATGAAAATATTAAAGTTTTTTGACGCAATGAATTTGGCAATGTTTGCGACCATAGAGCATTTGCAAAAAGCAGTAGAATAATTACTATATAGTTTTTAAAATTCAAATTGATACTTGGCTTAAATTTTCATTAAAAATACATATTGCCTTTATATAATGATAAATAATATGGAACAGGATTTATACAAAGAAAATCTATTTCAGTAATTTTTTCATAAAATTATACATTTAGACTAAATAAATATAATTATTAGAGTCAATAATTATAGTACTTCCAGTCAATAAATATTAAATCATTCTAAATTATCAACTTCATCTCAGCTTCCACTTCATAATTTTGTTAAATGAATTAAATGCAATTAGTTGTTAAAAAGTCATTTATTAATTAAAGCGATATGTTTATTTTTGCATATCGAAAATTTATAAACATAACAAATAATATCTAAAATGAATAATGCAATATTTACTTTTAAAGAGCCTGTAAATGAGCCGGCTATGACATTTTTAAAAGGAAGCAAAGAGCGTTTGCTGCTCGAAAATGAGCTTAACCGACAAAGCAATTTGCAAGTTGAAATTCCTCTTATAATTGGTGGAAAAGAAATTAAAACTGGCAATATTGGAAAAGTGGTGATGCCACATAATCATAAGCATGTTCTTGCTACTTATCACAAAGCCGGCGAAAAAGAAGTTAAAGATGCCATTGATGCAGCTTTGGCAGCAAAATTAGCATGGATGGAACTTTCATGGATCGAAAGAGCATCAATTATGTTCAAGGCTGCAGAATTGATTTCAAAAAAGTACAGGTATATGCTGAATGCCGCTACCATGTTAGGTCAAGACAAGAATGCATATCAAGCCGAAATTGATTCAGTTTGCGAAACGATAGATTATTTAAGGTTTAATGCATATTTTTCATCTCAAATAATCTCAAATCAGCCGGGAATTGGCTTAGGAAACATCAATAGGTTAGAATACAGGCCATTAGAAGGATTTGTATATACCATCACTCCTTTTAATTTTACAGCCATTGCGTCAAATTTAAACACTTCCGTGGCCATTATGGGCAACACTACTGTATGGAAACCAGCTACAACCTCATTACTTTCAAGTTATTATTTAATGATGATTTTTAAAGAAGCTGGTCTGCCTGATGGCGTAATTAATTTTGTACCAGGCTCAGGATCAGTTTTAAGCAACGTTGTATTGAAACATCCAGATTTAGCAGGCATTCATTTTACAGGATCAACAGGAGTGTTCAACTATTTATGGAAAACAGTGGGAGACAATCTTGAATTGTACAAATCCTATCCTAAACTAGTTGGCGAAACCGGAGGAAAAGATTTTATTTTTGCTCATAATTCTGCAAAAAAACGCGAATTAGCAACTGCAATAGTAAGCGGTGCTTTTGAATATCAGGGTCAAAAATGTTCTGCTGCTTCCCGCACTTATATTCCTAAATCCATTTGGAAGGAAACAAAAGAGCATATTCTACAGCTAGTTAGCGAAATTAAAGTTGGAGATGTAATTGATTTTAACAACTATATGAATGCAGTAATTGATGAAGATTCATTTGATAACATCATGAGTTATATCAATTATGCTAAAAAATCGGATGATGCTCAAATTATAGCAGGTGGTGAAGGAGATAAATCAATCGGTTATTTTGTTCAACCAACTATAATTGTAACTACCAATCCAAATTTCAAAAGCATGCAGGAAGAAATTTTTGGTCCTGTAATGACAATTTATGTGTATGAAGACGATAAATATGAAGAAACACTAAAAATTTGCGATCAAACTTCGCAATATGCATTAACCGGTGCTATTTTTTCTAATGACAAATACGCTACAGTATTAGCTTGTAGGCTTTTACGATATGCTGCCGGAAATTTCTATTATAATGATAAACCATCGGGTGCTATGGTAGGGCAACAGCCGTTTGGTGGTGCGCGGATGTCGGGAACAAACGATAAGGCTGGCAGTTCATTAAATCTTTTGCGCTGGACAAGTCCAAGAACTATCAAAGAAACACTTGTCAGTCCTTCTGAAATAAAATATCCTTACATGGATTAGTATCTTTTCATTAAAACGAATATTAGATCAGGTAGTTTAGTAATTGCCTGATTTTTTTTACAAAAATTCATGTTTTTTATCATGTTTTTATAGCTTCAATCGATTATTACAGACTGAAAACTAAGTATGTTTTACATTTGTTTATAAGCTGTTTATATTAGAATTCCTCCCAATTTTGATTATATCATAATTAGATCTACTTTCAACCTCCCATTTTTGAATCTATTTATGAATGTAATTTATCATTTAGGTTTGTATTTGTTTAATTTTCTGCTATTTATAGGTAAACCTTTTAACAAAAGAGCCAAACTGTGGATTAAAGGTAGACAAGGAATTTATGATCAAATTGCCGGAAAATTAATGGAAAATGAGCGGAGAATGTGGATTCATGCGGCTTCTTTGGGCGAATTCGAGCAAGGAAGACCGGTTATTGAAGAAATTAAAAAACAATCTCCTCATTTAAAAATTGTACTCACTTTTTTTTCTCCTTCGGGTTACGAAATCAGAAAGGATTATCCACATGTTGATTATGTTTTTTATCTGCCATTGGATACATCTGCAAATGCGAAGAAATTTATCAACTTGCTAAAACCTGAATTTGTTATTTTTATTAAGTACGAATTTTGGCCTAATTTTTTGAATACCCTTAAAAATAGACGAATACCAACTTTCCTTATCTCAGCAATTTTTAGAAAGGACCAGGTATTTTTCCATTGGTACGGAAAATGGTACAGGAAAATACTTGAATCTTTTACCTGGTTTTTTGTTCAAAATGAAGAATCAAAAACATTACTCAACCAAATTGGTTATCAGAATATTACCATTTCAGGTGATACCCGTTTCGACAGGGTTTCTGAAATTGCCCAACAAGTAAAATCATTTCCAGTTATAGAAAAATTTGCCAAAGATCATTATGTAATTATTCTAGGTAGTAGTTGGAAAGCCGACGAGGATATTCTATGGGATTATATCAATAATGAATCTAATAATATTCGTTTTATCATTGCGCCCCACGAAATTCACGAATCCAATATTCTAAGGATAATTAAAAATATTTCAAAAAAAACTATTAGATACTCACAGGCATTGGAGTCGATGGTTAATGAATATGAAATATTAATAATTGACAATATTGGTATGCTTTCTTCGATATATCAATATGGAACAGTTGCTTATATTGGAGGAGGATTTGGTTCGGGAATACATAATATTTTAGAACCTGCCACATTTGGCCTCCCTGTTTTGTTTGGACCTGATTATCATAAATTTCAGGAAGCCATTGATTTAATTGAACAGGGCGGTGCATTTGAAGTAAGCAGCAAAACAATGGTTACCGAAAAATTGGAAAAACTTTTTATAGATGAAAAATATTGCAAAGAGGCAGGTAATATTTGCAGAAAATATGTAGGTGATAAAAAAGGGGCAACCTATGTTATTACTGAGCATATTCAGTCGTATCTTAAATAAGAAAAAACAAAATTAAAATTAAGCCAAACATGATAATCTAACAATGTATAATTAAACAAATTGTATTACCATTGCAGAAATTTTTAAACTTCTAAATATTAACCAATCTAAATTATCAATGAAAAAGAGGATTTTTAAGTTGTTTATTTCGGCAGCAATTCTACTCGCTGCTGTAAACGTCTTCGGACAAGGAACTACGGAACTTACCGGCAAGGTAATGAGCGGAAAAGACATACTGACTGGAGCAACAGTTGTTGCGATTCATTCGGAATCTGGAGAAAAATCCGGCGCTATTACGGATATTGACGGAGTGTTCAAAATTGGAAATTTGAAACCTGGTAATTACCATGTATCGATTTCATTTATTGGATATGCAGTTTCAGAACAAAAACTTTCTTTAGCTGGGGGCACTAAAGATTTAGGTATTATCAATCTTGAAGGAGAAGACATTTCAATTGCTGAAATCAGCGTAATGGCTTCTGTTGCAGTTGACAGAAAAACCCCTGTTGCAATATCTTCGATCAAACCAGAAATTATTCTTGAAAAATTAGGAACCAAAGAATTTCCTGAAATATTAAAGAATACTCCATCAGTTTATGCAACTAAAAGAGGTGGTGCTTTTGGCGATTCACGTATTAACCTTCGTGGTTTTTCATCAGAAAACATTGCGGTAATGATTAACGGTGTTCCAGTAAACGATATGGAATGGGGCGGTATTTACTGGTCAAATTGGGCAGGTTTATCAGATGTTACACGTTCTATGCAGGTTCAGCGCGGTTTGGGTGCTTCTAAAATTGCAGTTCCTTCTGTTGGTGGTTCCATTAATATTGTAACAAATACTACCAATGCTAAACAAGGTGGTGCAATCTCAACAATGACAGGAAACGATGGTTACCAAAAAGTTTCATTTTCTGTTTCTACTGGCTTAACACCAAAAGGATGGGCTGTTACTTTATTAGGTGCAAGAACCAAAGGTGATGGCTATATTCAGGGAACTGAATTTGAAGGTTATTCTTATTTCTTAAATATCTCTAAAAGAATTAACGAAAAGCATTTATTATCTTTTACAGGTTTTGGTGCGCCTCAGTGGCACAATCAAAGATATTCAGGTGATATGCAGACAATTGCTAAATGGCAAACCTTTAAAGATGGTTACAAATTTAATCCAGCTTATGGATTTGGTGTAAATGGCCAAAGAGTAAACGTAAATAACAATTTTTACCACAAGCCACAATTCTCTTTAAACCATTTCTGGACTATTGATCAAAACACTTCTTTATCTACTGCAGTTTATTATTCATTTGGAACAGGTGGTGGTAAAGGTGCATATGGTAACAGTTCAAGCAATTTGTATTCATCCAGTCCTTATAGAACTATTGAAGGTTATATGGATTTTGCTACTATTGAGAATGAAAATGCTGCTAATGTTAATGGATCACAAGCTGCACTATACAATAACAATAATAACCATCAGTGGAGTGGTTTTATTTCGAACTTGAACAAACGTTTTTCAGATAAATTAAACTTTTCAGGAGGTATTGACTTAAGATACTACGTTGGTGAACATAATGGCAAAATTGCAGACTTATTAGGCGGTCAGTTTTTAATTGATCCTGCAAGGGCAAATGTTGCATTTAGAGCCAATGATCCTAGCTATGTTAATCAAAGATTATATGTTGGTGATAATGTAAGGAGAAATTATTATGGCCATGTACTTTGGGAAGGCGCCTTTGGACAGTTGGAGTATACTCCAGTATCTAATTTAAGTACTTTTGTTGCTGCATCTATATCAAATACTACATACTGGAGAGTTGATAAAATGTATTATGATAAAGCCAATGAAAAATCTGCAAATGTTAATTTCTTAGGCTATAGCGCCAAAGGAGGTGCCAATTACAATTTAAATGAAAATCACAATGTTTTTGCAAATGTTGGATTCTTTTCAAGAGCACCGTTCTTTGCTAATGTTTTTGTTGCATCTAATGTTAGCAATGTTATCAACCAAAAAGCTATTAATGAGGAAGTTACTTCTGCTGAAGTAGGTTATGGCATGCGTTATGATTTTATTTCTTTGAATTTGAACTTATACAATACTATTTGGAATAATAAATCTTTATCTGGAACTATTGTTTCCACAGATCCAAACAAAGGTACTTACAATGCACAGGGAATAAAAGCTATCCACAGAGGAGTAGAATTGGACTTTGTTATGAAACCATTTGACAAACTTGACATAAGGGGTATGGCTTCAGTAGGTGATTGGAAATGGGATCATAATGTTGAGGCTTATACTTATGATAAAGATGGTCAGGCTGTTGACAAAAATGGTAATGTTGTTGAACCTTTAAGCGATGCTCATAACAAAATTAGTTTATTAATTGCTAATGTACATGTAAGTGATGCAGCTCAGACCAGTGCTTCTCTAGGTTTTAACTATGAATTATTGAAAGGATTGAAATTCGGACTTGATGCCAACTATTTTGCAAGATTATTTGCTTATGCCAATGTTACAACTTTAAAAGGCAATGATACATGGCAAGTTCCTGATTATTATACTATTGATGCAAACCTTGTTTATTATTTCAAATTTGCTAACTTAAATAGTACACTTTATTTTAATGTTGACAATGTGCTGGATGGCGAATATATTGCTGATGCAAATAATGGTGCTAACAGTGATTGGCAAACATCTACTGTATACTACGGATTTGGTAGGACATGGTCTCTAGGTTTAAAAATTAACTTCTAATATTTATGAAAATGAAGAAAATAATATTTTCGCTTTTGGCAGTAGCTCTGATTTTTACTGCTTGCAATAAATTCAACGATCAATTTGATGGGTTAGACGAATTGGCAGCGCCCACTAACCTTGCTAAATACAACTATACACTAGTAGCCGCTGACTATACTGATATTAGCAACAAAGCACTTAAAATTGCAACTAATGCTGATGATTCCGCTAAAGCCAGAAGTATTAACACAAACAAATTCTTTTCGGCAACTGTTCCAGCCTCAAATTATGTAGGTCTTTTGTTAAATACAAAATATCCTTATGGTGATTATTTTACAAATGCTAATATTACCTATACTTTTGGCCAGAACTCACCAACTTTCAGTACTTTGAATACCGCAGATTATCAATATGTATGGAATGATCCATATTGGTATGTGGAGGCTTTAACCCCTGCTACTGCTCCAGACATTAAAATGAATAGCATTCTTAAAAATAAGTATCCTACAGCAGCTGCAGGAGAATATCGATTCATTGAATTCAATTACTCTGCAGCAGAGGCTGCGATACAAAGTGTTGATTCCAGTTATTTTTTCGATAATTTTGAAACTCACGCGTATACAACCGTTGCTCCATATGTTCCAATTAGTGAAAATGGTTGGATGCAGAAGGATACCGCTTTGGGTAGTGTAAAAGGAATTTACAATTGTAGATTTTTCAGTGCAAACAGGTATGCACAAATAACTTCAAACGCAACAAACGAGAAAAACGATGTGTTTTTGATTACAAAACAGATAGATTTAACACTGGCAACAAATCCCGTTTTAAAATTTGATGTAAATGTGGGTTATTGGAATGCAACCTGTTTACAGGTTCTTGTTTCTGAGGATTTCGATGGTAATGTTGCAAATATCGGAGCAGCTACATGGAATGATATAACCTCAAACTTTACTTTACCTGTAATACCAATTGCTGCCTATGGAACACTAGCGCCCGCAGGTATAGCTGATTTAACTTCTTATGCCGGTAAAAAAGTATATGTGGCTTATAAGTACAGTGGGGATAGCCGTACTGCTACTGTTACAAAAATTACTACCACCTACCAACTTGATAATATTAAGGTTTGCAAAACAACTCAAGGACTTACTATACCAAGTTCAGAGAAACAGTATCTTACTTATAATTTTGACGGTACCAATTGGGTTAAACTAAGTAGTGAAACCTATTATGTACTTCAGCCTGCAGATTATACTGCAATGGGATTAACTTCAATTTCTGCATCCGATTTGGTTAATTATATTCCAAATTTCTTAAAGATTAAATATCCATACGCATTAGAGGGTGCATCTAAAAATGTAGTTTATAAAACTTCTACTGGTGTTAATAATGCTACTCAATTTGTATTATCAGGAGGTGTTTGGTCATCAAATACATTTAAAATCAGCAAAACGGAACAATTTGTTTTTACAGCTGATGGTTGGGTTTTTGATCCTACAATCAATATGGAAATGGCAAAAACTGATTATCAGATTATGGTGGACTATGTTTTTGCAAACTCATCACTTTCAATTTTTGCTAATCCTGAATTTAAAAACGAGGAGTTTTATTACGGATTTGGAAGCAGATATTCAAATGTTAGTTTCAGGTTAAGTTACCGCGATCCTTTCTATTTTATTGGTAAAACATATCAACAACCAGCATCTGCTGATGCTGAGTTATTTGCGCTAACATCTACTACCGATAAAGTTGCTTTACTTTGGACCAGAATGGAAGAAGGTATGAACATATTTTTACAGAAACGATTCCCTAATGCAATTCCACAGGTTAGTGGAGTAGATGTTTTCTACAATGTAAAGGTAAAAATTTATACTCCGGATGGTGTTACATCAACAGTTACAGATACTTACATTTATAAGTATCAATGTACTGGTGCTGGTTCTCCTCCAACATTTGTGTTTATTTCAAAAACAAAAGTGTAGTTGATCTGATAATAAAAAAACCCTGTCAGTTTTTGACAGGGTTTTTTTTTCAGTTTTATCCTCCATATTTTTATTTATTCATTGAGTTGATACTACTGATTTCAGAAATTTAGATCTATTCGATAAAAACCATTTCCAAACCAAACCAACGTTTTATTGCTGAATCATTTTCTCTGATATACTTATACATCTATACAGAATCCAGTAATAATTCTGATAATTAGAATGCAATGCAAAATATAAATTCTAATTTTGAAGTCTCTAAAATTGAAAAAAAATCAATTAACAATTTATTAAGATGATTAAAAAGACTAAATTATTTAGGCAATCCATCGGCATTTTTTTAATGTTGATTGCCTATTCCCTCCAGGCACAAATAGGAACGCCTTTAAATCCAACCTATGGAAATATTCAAAGCACAGCCGCAGGTAATTATTATGATCAACTGATTGGCCTTAGTGGAGCAACATTAAAAAGTAAATTAAAAACGATAGTAGTTAATGCCAATACTAAAGGCCAAACCTATGGCGATGTTTGGCAAGTACTAAAAGAAGCCGATGAAAATCCAGCTAATACTACACAAATTTGGCAAATTTATGTTGAAACAGGTTTAGCCAAAACCGATCAAAATACCGGAGGAAGTACAGGCTGGAACCGCGAACACCTCTTCCCTCAAACCAGGGGCGGATTTAAAGATGGAACAAGTACTTCATCTGACGGGAAAGATGTATTTTTTTCAACGAGCTCTTCACAAATAACACATGCACATGGCGATGCTCACCACCTAAGAGCTTCAGATGTTGCAGAAAATTCAAGCCGTGGCGAATTGGATTTTGGTAACGTTAGTGGACCAAGAACAAAAAATTCTTCTTTCTATGAGCCACCGCTAAGTGCCAAAGGAGATATTGCCAGGTCACTTTTTTATATGGCTGTAAGATACGATGCGCTAAGCCTTGGTACAGGTGCTCAATCAGGACAGACAATTGGTGATTTAAATGCATTTCTTCAATGGAACAAACTTGATAAACCCGATGATTTTGAAATGCGAAGGAATAATGTAATTTATACCTGGCAAAATAACCGAAATCCGTTTATTGATAATCCAAATTTAGCTGATTACATTTATGGCGACAAACAAGGAATTCCCTGGCCTGGAAATACGAATGCTTCATTTACAGCAAACATTGACACCATTAATTTTAATTATATAGCATCTGGTGCAACTAGTACAACCAGCTATACAATTACTGGAAATAATTTAGAAGCTGATATTAGTGTAACAACTGATGCCCCATTTGAACTTTCTACAGATAACGTATTGTGGCAAACTTCATTAACAATTCCCAAGGCTGACGCTACCGACAAACAAATTTTTGTTAAATATAGCCCTACTACAAACTATTTAGGTCAGTTAAAAGGTACCATCAAGCATACTAGCACCAATGCAAACAACTTACTCGTTAATTTGATTGTTGCTGAAAATCCTGCGATTATTGAAGATGCTACCACTCTTACAAAAGACAAAACGCTTGATGTAGTCACCTGGAATTTAGAATATTTTGGAATATCTGAAAAAAGCAATCCAGATTGGTCGGCAAAACTAGCAAGTGTTGCTACAACAATTTATAATTTAGATGCCGATATTTATGCCTTGCAGGAAGTAATTGTTGACGGTGTAAACGGAGATTTCCTTGCGCCTTTGGTTGATGCGTTGAATGCAAAAGCAGGATCTGCTGTATATACTGGAATTGTTGGCCCACGTTTTTCACTTGACGATCAAACACCTTCGTCTACCTGGCCTGCACAGCGGGTTTGCTATATTTATAGAACCGCTAATTTTACCAATATCCAATCTGAATCCATGTTCGACGCTGTATATCCAATTGGGGGATCTAGTACTATTCCAGGTTATACAGGTACCGCCTCATTGTTTTGGTCTTCTGGTCGATTGCCATTCCGCCTCAAAGCAGATGTTACTATTGATGGAAAAACAGAAACAATTAATTTTGTAAATATTCATGCAAAGTGCTGTTCAGACAGTTATGACAGGAAAAAAGCCGATGCTTTGTATTTGAAATCAAAACTGGACGAAACATTTGATACCGACAATGTAATTGTATTGGGCGATTATAACGATTATTATATAGGCAGTATGACTTCCGGTAAAACAGATAGTCCCTATATTACATGGTTTGCAAACAGCAGCCAGGATTATTTGCGGGCTGTGGGTGCATCCATTGACCATATTTCGCTCTCAAACGAATTATATTTTGAACATCAGTCATTAACTAATAATATATTAATTGGCTCATCAAATGGTATGTCTGATCATAATCCGATTTTAATCCGGCTAAAACTTGATCAGGAAAATTTCAATGGTCAAATCGTTAAATTAGATGATATCCCAAATAAACAATTAAGCTCTGGCCCATTTGCAGTTCATGCAGTATCTTCAAATGGTTTGCCAATTGATTATGAGATAGTTAGTGGCCCGGCATCGATAACTGGTAATATTTTAACAGTATCTGGCACAGGAACAGTAGTAGTAAAAGCCTCTAATCCAGGCAATATCAATACACTACCTGCTAGTGATACAAAACAATTTAATGTTACAAATCTTGCACAAACAATTACTTTTATTTTACCGGCTCAAATAAACCTTTCAGCAGGAAGCCAACTTCTGTTAGCAAGTTCATCTGCAGGTTTACCAGTTAGCTTCAGGATTACGTCAGGCGTTGGAAGCATCACCGGTAATCAGCTTTATTTTACACAAGCGGGAGACATTACTGTAGAAGCATATCAGGATGGTAATGCAGTTTACGGTGCTGTTGTAGTTCCAAAAACAATAACTGTAATTGATGACAGTCCAACCTCAATTGAAGATTTAAATAAATTAACGTTTTCAATTTACCCAAATCCATCTGATGGAATTTTCAATATTAATAATGAATTGATTTCAGCGGACGCTGGTGTAAAAGTATTCACAACTTCAGGAACATTTATTGAATCGTTTAAATTAAATAAATCAACACTGATTGATCTTTCGCATTTGAAATCAGGCGCTTATATCCTAACCATAGAGTCTGGTAAGAAATTTGGCAGCGAAATAATAATGATAAAATAATCAATTTCTAAAATACATTCTTTATTAAAGGGAACTCTTTTGAGCTTCCCTTTTTTATTTTAAGCTTTGCAAATCATTTTTAATTTATTATTCAATTGCTTGATTTAAAAGATTAATTTGAAATAAAAGATGAATAAGGTTAGGAAACAATATTTGTATAATCATCACTAAAATCTTGTACATCATCTAATTTAATTCTAACTTTAATTATGTTTATAAAATCAATTTCGTTTATCTTTGCTTTTAAACACAATATTAATGAGCAATTTATTCTGGTTTCAGTCCTGGTATGTTAAACATTCTTTTGATGCAAATATTGATGTGAGTTTCACTACAAATGCAGACAGAGGCTGGAAAGTTGTTATCAATCTCGAAAAAACAATTTATAATCAACTTGCTGATTATAAATATACGAATGAATTATCCGGACTGGATTGGTACAGAATTGAATTAAAGGATCATGTTTTTACAGCCGAAGGTAATTTTACTCAATTGGATTTTTTGATTGGCAAATTCAGGGATTTAGTTGGTGAAAGTGATTCTGAAAGGAAAAGACAAGACAATTTCTGGGATAAAGACATTCAAAATTTCATTTTTGAAGATAATAATGAATTGATAACTTTTCTACATTATACATGCAGTAAAGAAATCGCAGACCAAATAATAAAAACAGGGTTTCGGTTTTATGATTTTGATAAATCTGCCAATGAATCAAAAAATCAATCAACCGAGCTCAATTATTACCATTACATACTTAAACAATTTGGTGACTATATTGTTGTTATCTCATTTTCAAAAAGTCTATACCATAGGTATTTGAATGAAATCAATTCCGTCAATTCTTCCTATACAAGGGTTGAAGAAATTCTAACCGAAGAACCAACCTTCCTCAATGACAACTCCGATAGTGTATACACGCTTCACAACAAATATATTAAAGGCTATTTTAATTATTACTCAAAAGAAATTGTAAAAAATGAATCATTTGATCCTTTTTATGATTCCGAAAAATTCTTGCAGAATATTAAAAATGCATATTCAAACTGATTTTTAAAAATCCAGTTAATCTTATCACTTTTCTACAAATTAAAAATTCCGAATTACTCTCATTTTGTTATAGAAAAAGATTTAGGCTTTTCATTCTTCAAACCTTCCAAAATTGAGTAATAAAAGTAAATTTCTGTTCATTTGTTTATTCAAATAAACTAAATTTGTTCCTGATAATAAATAATCTAATTTTGTTATTTGGTAGGTTCTTTTTAATATTTTAGTTGATTTTGTTGTTTATTTTCAATTTAAAATTAACAATAAAAGCAATTCATTAACAGCAGCTTGTGCATACCCTAAATAGTAACTAAATATTATTAAAATACTGGTATTATTGATTTTATACCTCTTTAAACAAATTTTGAAAATCAATGTATTATCTCATTTATTACTAACCTTTAATAACAATGCGTATGAAATTAAGACTTTTACTCAAATCAATTATCCTCACCACACTTTTTCTAATTGCCGGTAAAGTAGGCTGGGGACAAGTATTACTTAATGAGAATTTCAACCATTCTGTTGGAACAAGCCTTATAAGCAATGGATGGACAGAACAAGGTGGTCCTTCAGCTGTAAATGTTGTTTCAGAAGTGGCAGGCAACTTATTCTATACCGACTACGCTGCTTCCAATTGGGGCAATATGGTGGCTATTGCAAACAATGGCCAGGATGTGTACAAATCATTTGCTTCTCAAAATAGTGGAACAGTTTATCTTTCTGCTCTTATAAATATATCAGCCGCAAATACTGCTGGCGATTATTTTTTAAGTTTTGAACCTGTAGCAGCTAGCACGCTTTACAATACAAGAATATTTATCAAAAGAGATGCGACAACTAATTTAGCTTTTGGAATTTCAAAAGGATCAACATCTATTGTAACCTATACTGGTTTTACTTACAGTTTAAATACTACTTATTTAATAGTAGCTAAATATACCTTTGTAGCAGGATTGGCAAATGATAATGTTGATTTATTTATTAGTCCTACAGTTGGTGTTGCAGAGCCGGCTGCAACTATTTCATATACAGATGTAGCATCAACCGATGCAACTGCAGAAGCTGCCGTTTTATTAAGGCAAGGAAGTACTGCAAATGCTGCAACACTTACAATTGATGGATTAAGAGTTGGTACTACCTGGAACGATGTTGCAGGTATTGATTTAACTGCACCTACAAAAACTTTTACTCCTGCAAACCTAGCTACTTATATTGTTACAACCACCAATATAACAATCAATTACAATGAGGTTGTTAGAAACCTTGACAATTCAGTAATTAACAATGCTAATGTTGGCGCTTTATTGACGTTAAAAGAAACCAATTCCAGCGGAGCAGATGTAGCATTTACAGGAACTATAGATGTTGCAAGCCAGATCATAACAATAAACCCCGATGTTGATTTAATCGCTAACAAGGTTTATTATGTAGCAATTGCCGATGTGGAAGATATAAACAATAATTTAGCTGCCGGAAGCAACATTACATTTACTACAATTGATCCTACAGCACCATATATAGCTGATGTAACCATTGCAGAAACTTCTCCATACGTGGCTGGAAGTAACATTACTGTTAAATGGAAGTCTGCAAATGTTGATAATGTTAAAATTGACGAATGGGTGCCTTCATCAACTGCTTGGGTTGAAAAGAGTGCCTCAACAATCAACGATGGTTCTGAAGTTATCTCATTACCTGCTGATGCCATGTACAGTGCTGATTATAAAATTCGTGTTTCTTATGTAACCGATAATCTGGTAAATGCAGAAAGCGCTCCTTTTGCTATTATTGCGATACCAACAATCCATGATATTCAAAGCAAAACAATAGATGGCGATTTGAGTATTTATGATGGAAGTGTTGTTAGATTTAATGGTATTGTAACTGCTAAAAAAGCATCAGGTAGCGGTTACTTTGTCCAATCCGGTGAAGGCGATTACAATGGAATTTATGTTTACGGTCCTGTAGCAGCTGTTACAGTTGGCGATAATGTAACAATTGAAGGTACAGTTGATGAGTATTTTAGCTTAACAGAAATAGCTAGTCCAAAAGTAACTGTAAATTCTTCTGGTAATGCACTACCAGCTCCAAAAACTATCACAACCGGTGAAATGCTCGAAGCATACGAAGGAGTGTTGATAAAAATAGTAAACGCTGGATCAACAAGTATTAGTGATGGAAATGGAGTATTCACAATAGATGATGGTTCTGGTGTAACAAGTGTTGATAATGATTTTTATACTTTCAGTTCAGGAGGAGGAGAAAGGCTCACAATCACTGGTTTAGGCTATTATTCTTTCGCATTCAAAATATTACCTCGTGATGCCTCAGATATTAAATCAGCATATTCAACTGTAAGTTCTTCTGCATATTTTGTAGATAATGACTATGGAATAATTTCAAGTGTTCCTTATGTAGTTACTGTTGCTGATTTTAAAGCAAACCTCACTCCAGCATTGGATGCAAGCTTTCAAGTATATGATGCTGATGGAACAACTCCTGCAACTGTAATTGACGATACTAAACTAGTAATCGTTACTGCCGGAGATGGTATAACAAAAAGAACTTATACCATTATGAGAATTCCTTTGAAAACAGGTAAGGCTATATTAACTTTCAATTTTACAACTCCTTCAGCTGTTGGAACAGTAAATACAACTGACCATACTGTTGCTTTAACTGTGCCTTTCGGAACTGTTGTTACCGCTTTGGTTCCAACAATTACTATTTCTGATGGTGCTACAATTTCTCCATTAACAGGTGTTGCAGCAGATTTTACTGCACCTGTAAAATATACAGTAACTGCAGAAGATTTATCAACACAGGATTGGATGGTTACTGTTACTGTAACTGCTGGAAAAACAGGCAAAGATATTCTGACTTTCAACTTTGGAACACCATCTGTCGTTGGAACAGTAAATGCTTCAGCTCATACCGTAGCTTTAACAGTACCTTCAGGAACTGCTGTTACCGCTTTGATACCAACCATTACTTTATCTGATGGGGCTTCAATTTCACCGTTATCGGGTGTGGCACAAAATTTCACAGCCCCTGTAACCTACACTGTAACTGCAGAAGATTTAAGTACTCAAGATTGGGTTGCAACAGTTAATATCGCAACAGGTTTTGAAAATGGTTCTTTAGTTAAATTTAAAGTTTATCCAAACCCATTTAACAATGAAATAATACTTGATGGAGTTGAAAAACAATGCAAAGTATTTATCCTTAGCTTAAATGGTCAGGTTTTAATTGAAAAACTGATTACAAAACAGGACAATAAAATTAATACCAACTCACTAAAGAGTGGAGTATATATGATTACTATTGTTGAAGAAAAAGGTGAACGCAATTCGCAAAAAATGTTTAAGAAATAATGATTCATCTGTTTAAAAAAAGGAACCCCGGCAAATCACCGGGGTTTCTTTTTGGTCCTAATTGAATCTCATCTTTTTGTTCTTACTTCCTAATATCTAAAAATGAATATGACTTTTAATTTCGAGGCTCAATAATGCAATATTCTGAAGTAATCTGCACTATTTGTAATATATTTCATCTTTTTAAGCTTTTCACCTTTGTTTTATGGTTTTGTAATATTAAACATATCATTTAATATTAGGCAATTCCAACCCATAACCTTTTTTCTTATCTTCTGCTTTAAGCAAAAAACTGAAAATCAAAGCCAATATTCCAAATAAAGTAAAAATTAACATAGGATATGTATAATCGTATGTAGGTCTTGTAAATCCATTTATTGCGATAGATCCAGTAATACAATATTTGTCTAATACCCAACCAATTAAATAAGGCACGCCCATTAATCCCCAATTTTGAATCCAGAAAATTAATGAATAGGCAGTCCCCAATTGTCTTTCTGGAATTATGTTTGTAACCGAAGGCCACATAGCAGACGGCACAAGAGAAAGTGCAATTCCTAAAATAATGACCAACACAACTGCCACCATCCAGCTGGTTACAGCAGGAATAGAGAATATTGTATATACTAAAATTAATAAAGCGGAACCAATAATCATAATGGTGGCGCCTTTTCCTTTTTTATCGTAGATTCCTCCAAATATCGGAGTCAAAAAAAGTGTTCCTAGGGGTAATAAGCTTGGTATGTATCCAGCAAATTCAGGTTCAAGCCCAAATTTGTTTACCATTAAATCTGATGCATATTTTAAAAAAGGAAAAACAGAAGAATAAAACAAAACACAAAGCGTTGCAATAATCCAAAAACCTCTATTTGTTAAAATAAAACCAATATCTTTAAAACGGAACTGTTCTTCAGTTTTCAACTCGCCCATGCTAGCATTAGAAGAGTCCAGCCTTTTATCCATTGCAATGTAAATGAAGAAAGTTAGCAATCCAATTATCAGAAGCAACAAACAAATAGCAAGAGGAGCTGAAATAGAACCAAAATAGGTAGCCAATGGAACTGGGGCAGCCATAGCTAGTAATGTTCCTATTCTCGCTATAGCAACTTGCATGCCCATGGCTAGTGCCAATTCATGGCCTTTAAACCATTTTACAGTGATTTTTGTAACCGTAATTCCTGCAACTTCAATTCCTACACCAAAAATGGTGAAACCAATTGAAGCGAAAAAAACCTGGCTTTTTAAACCCAAAATCATTGCCCCTGCTGGAAAAGTTGTTGAAATTGCCCAATATTTAACTCCCGCACCAATTACCATTATAGCTGCAGACATAACTCCTGTAAATCGAACCCCAAGTTTATCAAGGATTATTCCTCCAATAATTAGCATACCAAAAAAAACATTCAGCCAACCATAAGCACTTGTGAATATACCATAATCTTCACTAGACCAGCCCAATTGCTCTTCAAGCATGGGTTTTAATGGCGACATAATATCGGCAAAAATATATGCCGAAAACATTGTGATTGAGATAATTGCCAAAGCGGACCATCTTGCAACCTTTGAATCTCTCAGTGAAGTGCTTATTGCTTCAGTCATAATAAATAATATAATTTTAATTGTTGATTAAAAATAGTATACCAAAAAAATATCAATAGTGCACAGAATATCTAGCTAAACTTTGTCAAAGGTCTATTAACAGAAGACATTCTGCTTATTAAGTTCGACTTACACTGATTATAGCATCTAGATAAAATTATTGGAAATAAAGTGATTACAAAAGCATGCTGAACTATCGGTATCAAAAATAAAATGAATTACTGAATTCAATTGGATAGAATTAAAAAAAGCGCCCCATATTCGGAGCGCTTTATATATTAATTCATTATTTTATTTCTTTATATTCGGTAATTCAAGACCGTATCCTTTAACTCTATCTTCTCTCTTTAACATAAATCCAACAATAAATGCAAGAACTCCAAAAGTAGTGAAAATCATCATGGGATAGGTATAATCATACAAAGGTATTGCTGTTCCATTTGCTTTAGCCAAAGCTACTTCTGGATTTGTTTTATCTAAAACATAACCAATTAATAAAGGAACCCCCATTAAACCCCAATTTTGAATCCAGAAAATAAGAGAGAAAGCTGTTCCCAATTGATTTTCAGGAATAATTTTTGGAACAGATGGCCACATTGCTGAAGGAACCAGAGATAATGCTATTCCTAAAATTATAACCAAAACAACTGCTACAAACCAAGTATTTAGAATAGGCAATGAAAATACAAAATGAACTAAAATAATAAGCAAAGAACCAATTATCATCATAGTAGCACCTTTTCCTTTTTTGTCGTAAATGCCTCCAAATAAAGGTGTCAAGAATAGAGTGCCTAAAGGCAATAAACTTGGAATCAAACCAGCAATTTCCTGATCTAATCCATATTTGTTTACCATTAAATCAGAAGCATATTTAATAAATGGGAAAACTGATGAATAGAACAATACGCAAAGTGTGGCAATTAACCAAAACCCTTTATTTGTAATAATACGGCCTATGTCGCTAATTTTAAAAGCTTCTTCAGTGTTAACCTCTCCTGAACTAACAATTGAAGCGTCCAATTTTCTATCCATTGCTGCATATATGAAAAATGCTATAAAACCAATAACCAATAAAACAAGAGCAAATGCAATAGGTGCAGAAATACTTGGTCCCATTTTTTCAACCAATTGTCCATTTACAACAGCAGTATGTACATTCGCAAAATACATCGCTAATGGAACTGGGGCAGCCATAGCTAGCAAGGTTCCCATGCGGGCAACTGCCATTTGCATTCCCATGGCCAAAGCCATTTCGTAACCTTTAAACCATTTCACTATAATCTTGGAAACAGTAATACCTGAAATTTCAATACCAACTCCAAAAATAGCAAAACCAATGGCTGCCATTAATACTTGAGTATGAATACCTAAAGTTGTATCAGTTGCTAAGGTAGGGTTTGAAATGGCCCAATATTTTATACTTGCTCCAAGCACCATTGTTCCAGAAGCTAAAAGTCCGGTGAATCTAACTCCCATCTTGTCAAGGATAATTCCACCAAGTATTAACATTAATAAAAATACATTTAACCAACCATATGCACTTGTGAAAATACCATAATTTGTACTTGACCATCCAAATTCAGATTCAAGCATTGGTTTCAAAGGCGACATAACATCGGCCAAGAAATACCCGGCAAACATTGTAATTGAGATTATTGCCAAAGCACCCCATCTGGCTGCCTTTGAATCTCTAAGAGAATTGCTAATTGCTTCAGTCATAATAAAAAATATAATTTTGAATGTTTGTATTATTAATTTGAGTATCAAATATTAGTGAATACCGTGTCAAATATAAAAATGAATATTGAAAATTTCTATATATTATTATTAAAATCCGAAAGTTTTTAAATAATTGATAAGAAGGTGATAACAACTCAAGAAGCCATTATACTTCTGTGTGTTGCTATCACCTGAATTTCAGATTAAAATTTGAATTATCCAGAAAAAAAAGATTATCGAATTTATTAGATTTTATAAACGATTACTTATTGGGCACATTTTTTAAAGTTTCTATCATCCAATTATAAAATCTTTGAACTGATTCGATATGTACTTTTTCATCCGGTGAATGGGGAAATCGAATAGTTGGGCCAAAAGATATCATATCCCAGTGAGGATAAACTCCGCCTAATAATCCACATTCCAAACCTGCATGAATGGCTTTTATCTCTGGTATTTTTCCAGTCATTTTTTGGAATGTATTCTGCATGGTTTTTAAAATTTCAGATTGCATGTTGGGTTTCCATCCAGGGTAAGCTCCCGCAAAAACAGCTTTTGCTCCTGCAAGTTCAAAAATACTCCCAATTGAATTGGCCAAATCATCTTTGGCCGTGTCAACGGAGGAACGCAACAAACAATGAACTACGATTTGGTTATCATCAAATTTCACAACTGCCAAATTACTAGAAGTTTCAACCAAACCAATCATATCTTGGCTCATTCTGATAACTCCGTTCATACAGCCATTAATCGCTTTGGTTAAGCGCTTTTGTAAATCGATGCTAATTACTTTTGCAGGCATTTCCGATGGTTTGGCTTCAAAAGAAAAGTTGGTTTCTACCCCAGAGTATTCCTTTTTAATAATTGCTTCAAACCTGCTTACACTTTCAGCTAATTCTTCAACTTTATCAACAGGGAATAAAACTGTTGCAAATCCTTCGCGAGGAATAGCATTACGCAAATTACCACAGCTTAAGGTTGCTATGCGAATTCCAAGATGCTCTGTTGCATATTTGATAAATCGGAACATAATTTTATTGGCATTCCCTCTTTCTAAATTAATGTCAACGCCCGAATGACCTCCTTTTAAACCTTTTAAAATCAATTGATACGCTTTAAATCCAGCAGGAACAGCCTCATATTTTGCATCAAAATAAAAACTTCCATCAATTCCACCTGCACAACCAACATATAATTCTCCTTCGTCTTCAGAATCCAGATTCATCAGAATATCACCTTTTAAAATACCTGACTTGAGTTCAAAAGCTCCAGTCATCCCTGTTTCTTCATCAATAGTAAATAATGCTTCAATTGGTCCATGTGCAATATCTTTCGATGCAAGAATTGCCATGGCTGTTGCAACACCTATTCCATTATCAGCTCCCAGCGTAGTTCCTTTTGCTGTAACCCAATCACCATCTACATAAGCATCAATCGGATCTTTTGTAAAATCATGAGTGCTGTCGCTATTGGCTTGTGGCACCATATCAAGGTGTCCCTGAAAAACTACACCTTTTAATTTTTCGTATCCTGGTGTTGCCGGTTTTCGAATAATTACATTTCCTACACTATCAACAATAGTCTCCAAACCCAGACTCTCTCCAAATTTTTTGGTAAACTCAATTGCCTTGGCCTCATGTTTTGAAGGGCGAGGTATCTGTGTTAATTGATAAAAATATTCCCAAACAGCTTTAGGTTCTAATTTTCTTATTTCTGCACTCATTATATAGGTCCTCCTTATAAATTTTTGTAAAATTCAAAACGTCTAATTTAGTAATTTATATTTTATTAACATAAGACAAATGTCATACATTGAACTCAAAGTTATTTTTTTAAATATTATTGCTTATTTAATCAGAAAAACCAATGGATCTAATAATTTATCTTACCATTTACTGATTATGGAAAAGCATTTTATCTAAACTTTTTTTATACAGCTATTTAATTATCAAAATAATATACACTTTGTAAGTCAATAGTTTTTAATAATTGTATTTTAATTTGATTTCGATTTTGTATATTATTAAGTCATTTTTGAAGAAAGATTGTTATTGTTGCTAAATATTGTGCTCTTAGATAATATTTGGTAATTTCGTTCCATTTTAAACTCAATTTTCATTAACCAATATTAATACAGTTTTATATGAATTATATTGAACTTACTTGCAAAATTTCACCTTACAATGCAACAATCAGCGAAATTTTAGTGGCACAATTGGGTGATATTGGTTTTGAGAGTTTTGTAGAACAACCTGATTCGCTTCAGGCTTATATTGTTGAAAATGAATTTGATAATGATAAATTATCTTCAATTCATGCACATTTAGCTTTTGAATCGAAAGTCGAATTCAGTTCTAAAAAAATTGAGGAAGAAAATTGGAACGAAACATGGGAAAAAAATTACTTTGAACCAATTGTTATAGCAGAACAATGTGTGATTCGCAGTTCTTTTCATCCAGATTTTCCAAAGATTAAATATAGAATAACCATTGATCCGAAGATGTCATTTGGAACAGGACATCACGAAACGACCAGCCTGATGATTACAGAAATTCTTAAACTTGATTTAGAAGGTAAAAGTCTTTTAGACATGGGTTGTGGGACTGGTATTTTGGCCATTTTAAGTGCTTTAAAAGGTGCTCTGGATATTACTGCTGTTGATTTCGATGAATGGTCGTATAAAAACTGCCTTGAAAACATGGAGTTAAATGGAGCAATGAATATCAAAGCAATCCATGGCAACATATCTAGTGTGAAAGGACAAAAATTTGATATCATTTATGCAAATATTAACAAAAATGTGCTTCTTTCTGATATTGGAGAATACACAAAAAACCTAAACTCAAGCGGATATCTTCTGTTGAGCGGATTCTACAGGTCTGATTTTGATGATATTAATAAAGTAACTATAAAAAATGGTTTAATTCTTCAGAAAGAGGAAGAACTTAATAATTGGATGATGTTAAAATATTTGAAAGATTTAAAATAATGTATCCAAGGTTCTTTAGCCTATTGTTATCCCTGTTTTTCTTGATTCATTTTTGTTGTAACAAATCGACTGAGAAACCGCTAAAATGTATCTATGTTGAAACGGGAATTGCAAGTTGGTATGGTCCAGGGTTACAAGGGAAAAATACGGCAAGCGGTTCAAAATTTAATATGAATTTACTAACCGCGGCACACCGGAAGTTAGAATTCGGAACTTTAATAAGAGTTACGAATTTAAAAAATAACAAGCAAGTTGTTGCTGAAATAAATGACAGGGGGCCGGTTTCAAAAAGAAAAGTTTTGGATTTATCAAAAAAAGCAGCTCAAGTAATCGGTATTATAAAAACTGGTTCGGCCGAGGTTAAAATTGAAATTGTTGGATATAGGGAGATAAATACAAAGGCTTTGATAAAACATTATAGAAATATACAAATAATAAAGCTCGGGAAAATTATTAATTAATAAATCATAGAATTTGATTTGTACAAAAAAAAAAGCTAACAAAAAACACATTTATATTTTCACGATTTACTTAATTCAAAACATGGAAAAACCTAAAACACTCTTTTCGGAAATTATAACTTATTTATTTCATCCATTATTGATGCCGACTTATGCATTAATCATCATGTTTAATTCAAACACACATTATTCTTTCTTGCCTTTTGCTGCCCAAAGATTAATATATATTCTTGTTTTCTCAACAACGTTTCTTTTACCAGTTAGTATCATTCCATTTTTAATCAATTTGAAAATAATTTCAAGTTTCGGCCTCGAAAAATCAAGTGAACGCATTATTCCTCTGGCAATTACAGCTCTATTTTATTATTTTGGATATTATATTATTGGTAGATTGCCAGTAAGCACCTTAGTATTTATAAAAATAATAATTTTGGCATCGTTAATTTTAATCGTTATAAGTTTGATTATTACTATTAAATGGAAAATCAGTGCACATTTAATAGGAATTGGTGGTTTATTGGCAAGTATGTTTTTTTATGCTGTATATTTTGTGGCTAATTTCAGCATTCTACTAATTATTATATGTCTGATATCTGGCATTGTTGGATATGCCCGGTTAAATTTACAAGTTCATACACCTGCCCAGGTTTATATTGGATTTTTAACTGGATTTGTAGGTATGTGGGTAGTTTTGTATTTGGGGATGTAATCTAATACGAAATGAAAAACGATTCTATGCTTGTGATAGAATCGTTTTTAGTTTATTAACGACAATTTATTTTTTTGAAAATTGCCCCATATTATTATCATAATTAATAAAATAATCTCCTTTTTTATACTTTGTAATATCCACAATATTACTCCGTCCTTTGGTAATAAGCCTTCCATAAAAGTCATAAATTTCGTAACTCGTAATTGCCGAAAACTTAATTTCATTTTTAGGTTTTTCAGGTGAAAAAGTTACCTCTGGATCAAGAGATCGATATGTGGCTTCAGGCGAATATCTGGGTTTTTGAGAATAATCGACCTGTTTTACTCTGAATTTATTAAGTCCGCTGTGGGCGTTAATTTCAATTGAATAGCTATTAGTTGTTGAAGTTCCTTTACCATTAACAGTTCCAACATTTACCCATTTTTTCCATTTAAATTGCTCTACCTGATATGGAAGCGCACCTTTTTCACTGGTTGTGGTCCATTTTAACAAATTATTCTTTCTATCAACTATAATTTCAGTTACCTTAAAAGTACTCTTTGATTGTAGAACTTCTTGATTAAGTATTTTAGGAAGGCATCCTTCTTTATGCTTGATAACAACCGCAACCTTATCCCCTATTTCCAATTGGAAAACACTCAAATCGATTTCAAAAGCACTAGAATTAATCTCATCAGTTGTAATCTGGCCGTTCACTGTTACTTCGTATACACAAAATCCAACACCTGTGGCTGCAAAAGGATTCATCACAAAAAGATTCTCACCTTGATATATCCCATTTACAGTAATTTCCTGAGCCAATGCTGTGTTTGCAGTTAGAATGAAAATAACTAATGCGCCAAATAATCTTCTCATTATTAAAAATGGTATAATTTTAACTTGTAAAGGTATAGCTGAAAATTCAAATTTCAAAAATTATGCACCCAGTTTAAAATAAACGAACAAATATACACTCATTTCGTTATAAATTAATCATTATTTTATATTTATGAAAAATCGTGCCAAAAATTTAAACTACATCTTTCCAATCACCTTTATCTTTAATCAATTGTATTAATTCATCTAATGCATTTTCAGATGCAATATTTTTTTTGACAACTTCTTTTCCCTTATACAAAGAAATCTTTCCGGTTCCTGCTCCAACATATCCGTAATCAGCATCGGCCATTTCACCTGGCCCGTTTACAATACAACCCATTACCGCAATTTTCAATCCTTTTAAATGTCCTGTACGATTTTTAATTTTTTCTGTTACTTTTTGAATTTCAAATAATGTTCTCCCACACGAAGGACATGAAATATACTCAGTCTTGGTCATTCTGGTCCGACTTGCCTGTAATATTGCAAAAGAAGTATTAACTACTAAAGCGCAGTCATTTTCAGCCTTATTGTAGAGCAATATTCCATCAACATATCCATCAATTAGCATGGGGCCAGTATCACAGGCACTTTCAATTTGAAATTTTATATGGTCAGATTCATTATATTGTCTTTTTAAAACAACCGGAAAAAGTATATCATTTTTAAACAAATGTTGCATAAAAGCTCTTTGGTCAGCAAATGGATTATCATGATTTGATTCCAGAAGCAAAACAATTGAGCTATCTTCCTTCAAATTTATCAATTCCTGAATATTTAGGACTGTATTATTCACCGAAATAAAGTTCATTCTGTCCGAATGTCTTTTACTGCTAATATATTTTTGAATATTTGAAAAATATGGAAATAAGTTTTTTTTATCTTCCCAATCTTCAGCACTACATATAAATTTAATTCCAAAGGACGGATCTATAGAAATAATGGCATTGCCCGTAAATAAAAAATCAGGGGAAGAATCGGAACGCTGCCATTTATTATCGCCCTCTAATTTATAACCAAGTTTAATTACATCTGCATTAATGATTGAAGCTTTATCCGAAAGATCTGCAATAACTTTTACAATTTTTTCAGAACCAAAATCAGTTTTATTGTGCGTAAGCCTTCTGGAATACTCAAAAGGGTTTTTCAACAACTCTTCTGCACCATTTATTGATTCATCACTTTTTCTGCCAACACAATAATCTACAATCTGTTTTGCCACCGGAACTTCTTTTTCAGGATCTTCAGTTAAAGAAACACGCACTGTATCACCAATTCCATCGCTTAATAAGGTTCCAATTCCAATAGCCGATTTAATACGTCCGTCTTCGCCATCGCCAGCTTCAGTTACTCCAAGGTGAAGCGGATAATTCATGCCCTCTTTTATCATTTTGTTCATTAAAGTCCTGTAGGCGGAAACCATAACCCTTGTGTTACTGGCTTTTAATGAAATAACCAATTGGTGAAAATTGTTCTTTTGTGCAATGCGTAAAAATTCTAAAACAGATTGAGCCATACCTTCAGCAGTATCACCATATCGATTCACCAAACGTCCTGAAAGTGAACCATGGTTGGAACCTATTCGAATGGCAGTATTATTTTTTTTACAGATTTCGATTAAACTGCTGAATTGTTCGTCAATTTTGGCAAGTTCCTCATCATATTGCTCTTGGGTTTCAATGTTTTTAGCATTCTTCCTGTCTACAAAATTTCCTGGGTTAACTCTAACTTTTTCTACAATTCCAGCTGCGATCTCAGCAACTTTGGGATTAAAGTGAATATCGGCAATCAACGGATTGGTATATCCTTTTCTATGAAGTTCACTTTTTATATTTGCCAAATTTTCGGCATGCCTGGCACTTTGGGCTGTCAACCTCACATAATCAGCCCCGGCATCAAAAATCAGAATACATTGCTCTACACTCTTCGTCGTATCAAGTGTATCAGTAGTGGTCATAGATTGAATACGAATCGGGTTTTCACCACCCAAAGGAATGTTTCCTACTTTAACCTCGCGAGTTTTAAATCGCTCATACTTATTGATATTATCGCAATATTTATAATCGTTTTTCATTATATATTTATTTGTTTATTGGGGATGCTAATCCTTCATTGAAAATAACTAAAATAGCCTCAAAACTAGCATTTGTTTTTATAAATTTCAGGACATTATATAGAAATTTGATAAAAGATAGACTTTCAAATTTAAATTTATAATTTTGTTCAACAGAAATAACAACAAGATGTCAATAAAAGTTCAGGAGATTACAAAAATATACGGAAAACAGAAAGCATTGGATCAAGTTTCATTCGAAATAAATTCGGGTGAAATAGTTGGCTTTCTTGGGCCAAATGGAGCAGGAAAGTCTACCCTAATGAAAATAATGACTGGATTTATCCCACCAAACAACGGAGATGTGACAATTAATGGTAAAAGTATACTTGAACAAACCATTGAAGTGAAAAGAATTATTGGCTATCTTCCTGAAAACAATCCGCTTTACCTGGAGATGTATGTTAAAGAATACTTGTATTTTATGGCTTCGATACATTTACCTGCAAAACTGCTTAAAAACAGGGTGAAAGAAATTATTGAGCTTACAGGTCTTACCGTTGAACAAAATAAAAAAATAGGATCCTTGTCAAAGGGTTACCGACAGCGCACAGGACTGGCTCAAGCTCTTATTCACAATCCCGAAGTTCTAATTTTAGACGAACCCACAACTGGTTTAGATCCCAATCAAATTGTAGAAATCAGAAATTTGATTGCCAAAATTGGAAAAGAAAAAACTGTAATTTTATCAACACATATAATGCAGGAAGTTAATGCAATTTGTGATCGGGTAATAATCATCAACAATGGCCGCGTAGTTGCCGATGAGCGGCCAGAAACGATACAAAGTACTGTAAAAGAACAATCAGCGATTGTAATTGTAGAATTTGACAAAGATATTGATTATCAATTGTTTGATGAAATTTCTGGTCTTATTAAGGCAATAAAACATAAAGAAAATACCTGGCTGCTCGAAAGTCCAATTCAAATTGATATTCGGGCAAACATTTTCAATTTTGCAGTAAAACATGGCATAACTGTCCTTTCAATGCAAAAACAGGAAAAAAGTTTGGAAGATGTATTTAAGTTTTTGACTAAAGGTTAATTTTTATCAACCAGATTTTAATAGAAATAAATAATGAATTTTAGAAAAAGTAGAACCGATTATATTTCGAAAGGAATAATTTGGACTAAAAACTTATATATTCAAAGTGTTTATTAGTATTTTCAAAAGGAATGAAATTCAAATCTTCAAGGATATTTTATGATAACTAATTCACCTCCATTATTTTATTATAATTATCAGTCGAATAAACAATTTTATTAACCTCATGTTTTCTTCCATTAAAGGCTTCGAATCTAAGCTGTTAAGTGTTAAAATATTTAACATATAGGTACCGTTTAATTTGTAATTTTTAATTCATACTTGTCAATTCAAATTTGTTTTTGCGATTTTTTGTTAATAACTTGTTATTAACGTAAAATCTTTTTAACTTGTGTCTCCACAATTAATTTAAATTTGAAAATATGAAAACGGGATACCAAAGTCACCAATGGGATATTGTACATTTTGGGTCTTTCCCAAGTGTTAATCCTATGGTTAAAGCCAAAACAGAATCTTCTTTTAAATTAATTAAAACTGAATCACCCTTATGCATAGCATGTTCTCAGGGTAATTTTGATGTGGTTAAACACCTTGCTGAAAGCGGATTGGATGTTAACCAAAAAGATCATGGCAATTTTACTCCAATTATGAGGGCTGCAGAAAACGGCCATAAAAATATTGTTGAATTTTTAATAAGTAGAGGTGCAAAAATAAGTTACCCACTTTTGTGTTCAATTAAAGTTAAAATAGAAATTCTTGAAGAAAATGCTAAAGCGGGATATGAAGATCCTTATTCAGTGGTAAGTTGGAAAAACTTCCTTGATTATCTAATTGCAGAAGGGAAAAAACAATAAGTCCTTCTTATGCATTGACTTGTGTTAGCAATTTAAGTGATTATTATTAAGGATTACGAAAAAAGAGAGGAATGGACTATTCCTCTCTTTTTTTATCTATTTAATCATCTTTATGTCCTAACTTCTACAAAATTTATGATTCCGATTTTTGTTATATAAGTTTGTGTTTACCTTGGTTTTTCTTCATGTGTTAAAACAAAAATAAACTAGTTTTAAAACATGTTCAAAAAAAAAGCCTTACTCAAAAAGTAAGGCTCAAACTCTTAAATGTATAATATTAACTAAACTAGTTTAACATTTACTGCATTTAATCCCTTTTTACCTTCTTTTAATTCGAAAGTTACTTCATCGTCTTCACGAATTTCATCAACTAAACCTGAAACGTGTACGAAATACTCTTTGTTTGATTGATTGTCTTTAATAAAACCGAAACCTTTGGTGTTGTTAAAGAATTTTACTGTGCCATTGTTCATATTACTATATTATAAAATTTCGGCAAATATACAATAATTTTTTAATCTGAAAACTATATGTAATAAATATTTAATCTTTTTTATGGATTCTATGAAAAAAAGATCATTCTATTGCCATTTCCAGATTATCCTAATAAATTATTTGTTTAATTTTCTAAATATTGCATTATCTACCTTTAAAAAAAAAAATTGATAATTATGAAATATTTCGGAGATTTATATATAAGATTCCCCTTTCTTTATTTTAACATCATTTACAAATTGCCTGATTTTTTGTTCCTCTTTCTTTTTACATATTAAAAGTATGCCTTCAGATTCAACAACAATATAATCTTTTAAGCCTTGAATAACAGCAAGCTTATTATTTGAAATATTAATGATACAATCTTTTGTATCATATGTCAAAATATTTTCGCCAATAACAGAGTTATTTTGATCATCTTTTGCACTATTTTCATAAAGCGACCCCCAAGTACCTAAGTCAGACCAGCCAAAATCAGCACAAAGTACAAAAACATTCTTTGCTTTTTCTATAATTCCATAGTCAATTGAAATATTTCTACATTCGCTATATGCTTTATCAATAAAATCATCGTCAAAAGCAGCGGAAGATTCGGACAAACCTTTTTTAAATATATCGTTTACATCAGGCAAATAAGTTTCAAATGCTTTAGTTATTGCGCTCAAAGACCAAATAAAAATCCCTGAATTCCAATAAAATTCACCACTTTCGAAAAATATTTTAGCCATTTCAAAATCAGGTTTTTCTGTAAAAGTTTTAACCTTGGTAATTTCGGTAATTTCTGAATTTTTTTTATTGATGTTATTGATTTGAATATATCCATATCCTGTTTCTGGCCTATTTGGCTTTATTCCAAGTGTCAATAATGCGTCATTGTGTTTCGAAAATTCAAGCGCATTAAAAATAACACGCCTAAATTCCTGTTCGTTTAAAATCAAATGATCAGAAGGAGCAACAATTATATTCGCATTTTTGTTTTTTTGTAAAATACTATAATTTGCATAAGCAATACATGGAGCAGTATTTCTCCTCAAAGGTTCGAGGAGTACGTTTTCAGGAAAAACTTCCGGAATTTGCGATAAAACCAGGTCTTGGTACTTTCTGTTCGTAACAACAAAGATATTTTCAATTTGACATATTGATTTAAATCGCTCGAAGGTTTGTTGCAGCAGGGTATTCCCTGTACCTAAGATATCAATAAATTGTTTAGGCTTTTCGTTTTTACTTAGAGGCCAGAATCTGCTTCCAATCCCCCCTGCCATAATTACACAATAATTATTTTTATCCATTTTATAAATTTGTTTCCTGTTTGGGCTGACAAAATTATACATAATTTTCCAATATAATTGACTTTTAATAAGTCGGATAGAAAGTGGTTTTTGTTAAAGTCTCAAAATTATTAATTTAGCATATTATTATGTAAATCGTAAATTATCAAAAACTGAAGTAAACAGAATTATCAAGCTCTGATTTTAACTCAAGCTAAGCGATTTTTAGCTAAGTAGGTTTCTTATCATCCATCACACTTTTGAGTTTGATATAAATTGGTAATAATTATTTAGGTTAACTTACTATAAATGAATATATTCTATAATATTGGGAGATATTTTGTCCTTTTAAACAAAGTATTTTCGAAACCGGAAAAACACAAAATTTTTGTACGATTAATTATCAGGGAAATGAATAGCCTTGGTATTAATTCTATTGGAATTGTTGTTATTATTTCTGTTTTTATGGGGGCGGTAATCACTCTGCAAACTGCCTATAATCTTGAAAATCCTTTAATTCCTGCTTATTTAATTGGGCTAACAGCAAGGGATTCCATGATTCTAGAATTTTCGTCTACCATTGTTGGTCTAATCCTTGCGGGCAAAGTAGGCTCAAGTATTGCTTCAGAAATTGGAACCATGCGAATTACAGAACAAATTGATGCTCTTGAAATTATGGGCGTAAATTCTGCCAGCTACCTAATATTGCCTAAAATTGTTGCTGCAGTTTTAATCAATCCTTTTTTAACCATAATCAGCATTTTTGTTGGAATATTTGGAGGATATTTGGCTTCAGTGTTTACAGGTGCAGTTGCTCCTGCCAGCTTTATCCAAGGACTTCATTATGCATTTATACCCTTTTATATTACCTATACTTTGATAAAAACCGTTTTCTTTGCATTTATCATCACTTCTGTTCCAGCATATCATGGTTATTATTCTTCTGGAGGAGCACTTGAAGTTGGCAGATCAAGCACAATGGCAGTAGTTTATAGCAGTATTCTAATCTTACTTTTTAATGTTTTGTTAACCCAATTGTTGCTAGCATGATTGAATTAAAAAATGTAAACAAATCATTTAATGGTAAGGTAGTTTTAAATGATATTTCGGTTACTTTTGAGCGAGGTAAAACCAATTTAATTATTGGAAAAAGCGGATCTGGAAAAACAGTTTTACTCAAATCAATTATAGGTCTGCACCCAATTGACAGTGGCGAAATTATTTATGGCGACAAGGAATTTTCAAGAATGCATCTGAATGAAAAAAAACTGATTCGTCGCGAAATTGGAATGCTTTTTCAGGGTGGGGCGTTATTTGATTCGGCTACTGTTGAAGAAAATGTTATGTTTCCTTTAGAAATGTTTACAAACAAAACAAGACAGGAAATGCTTGACCGGGTAAATTTTTGCCTTTCTAAGGTAAATCTGTTTAATGCAAACAAATTGTACCCTGCTGAGATAAGTGGAGGAATGCAAAAAAGAGTTGCAATAGCACGAGCGATTGCATTAAACCCAAGATATTTGTTTTGCGATGAACCAAATTCAGGGCTCGATCCACAGACTTCAATTGTAATTGATAAACTTATCAAAGAATTAACTCTTGAATTTAATATGACTACTGTTATTAACACCCACGATATGAATTCAGTGATTGAAATTGGTGATAAAATCGTTTACATCCACGAAGGAAATAAATGGTGGGAAGGCAATAAGGACGAAATATTGACAGTCGAAAATAAAGAGCTTGAAGATTTTGTATTTGCCACAGATTTAATGCGAAAATTCAGACATCAGTAATTTGTCACTTTTTAACAAGTTACTTGTTTATTATTTTTAACAAATCTTTTTCAAGACTTATTTCCGGACTTTCAATTATCCTTCCAATTTCATGCTTTTGCTTAAACACAATAATCGTTGGTATTTTTGTAATATTCAATTGATTAACTATTGTTCCTTCTGCTTGTTTTTGTGAATCTACATTAATTATTACAATTGAATTTACAGGATAATCCAGACCTTCTAATATTTTAATTAACCGAGGTACTTCTCTCTGACTATCGCTGCACCAGCTTCCCATAACAATATTAATTTTGAATTTCTTTTTTAAATCCGCTTTATTAATCTGATTTAAAGTTTCAATATCCGGATTATAACTTTTATATTCAGCATTGAACCATTCACCGAATGGCATTTTCTTTAATCCATCTAAATTGGTGTATCCAACCAGTATATCTGAATTCTGCTTTTGGTCAAATTTTATTTGATTCATCAATTTCGTTTCGCCACAACTTACTATTAAAAATAAGCCTAAAATGAACATTAATTTTCGCATTCTGAAAAACTTTAATAGATTTAAAATCATAAGGATATAAAAAAATTAACGATCATTATATTGATCATTATAATACAACTGATATTGGCCAGTAACAATCTGCTCTAGCCATTTTTCATTTTCGAGATACCATTTTACTGTTAATTCCAGTCCCTTCTTAAAATCTACAGATGGTTTCCATTTGTAAGCTTGATTTATTTTAGAAAAATCAATGGCATATCTTAAATCATGTCCTGCTCTATCTGTAACAAATGTGATCAATTTACTTGAAGTGCCTTCTTTTCTATTTAGTTTTGAATCCATAATTGAACATAGCATTTCAATCAAATCCAGGTTTGTCCATTCGTTATCGCCACCAATGTTATAAGTTTCGCCGGGTAAAGCATTATGGAACAATAAATCAATAGCTATAGCATGATCAATCACAAAAAGCCAATCTCTAACATTTTCTCCTTTCCCATAAACAGGTATAGGCCTATTGTTTTTTATGTTATTAATTGCCAAAGGAATAAGTTTTTCGGGAAACTGATTTGGCCCGTAATTATTGGAACAGTTCGATATAATAGTTGGCATTTTATAAGTATGAAAATAAGCCCGAACCAAATGATCTGATGATGCTTTTGATGCTGAATAAGGGCTACGCGGATCATAGGAAGTAGTTTCAGTGAAAAATCCTTCCTTGCCCAATGAGCCAAATACTTCATCGGTTGAAATATGATAAAAAAGTTTATTTGAAAAATCTTTCGACCAGGATTGTTTTGCAATGTTTAAAAGATTAGCTGTTCCAACTACATTGGTGTGAATAAATTCCAATGGATTTGTAATTGATCGATCTACATGCGATTCTGCAGCTAAATGTATAACTCCATCAAAATTGAATTGCTCAAAAATCGACTTTAATAATTCAGTATCCAGAATATCGCCTTTAATGAATTTATAATTTGGCCTGGATTCGATATCAGTTAAATTCTGTAAATTGCCAGCATAGGTAAGTTTGTCAAGATTAACAATAAGATAATCAGGATATTTGTTTACGAAAAGCCTAATAACATGAGAACCAATAAACCCTGCACCACCGGTAATTAAAATTGTTTTTACCATTTGAACCTGAATTTTTATAAAATTAATAGCTTATTTTGATACTTTCACTAAATTTATTTTAATACAAAGATGCTCAATTTTTTAATATTTTTTGATTGAATATTTAAATAATGAATAAGTCTGGATGTTATATAGAAAATAGCATTACCGTTTTAAAATAATTTAAAAAAAATAGAAAACCATTTTTTATTTCTACTTTGGTAAATTGAATAATCATATTAAAACATATATTTATATGCCAATCAATGGATACATCAAGGCAGGCTTAAGAACTTCAGGTAATTTTAAATAAATAAATCATTGATTAACAATTGAATGATATTAAAATATTGTGATTGATTATCAGAAAATAATTATATCTTTGTAAACAAAACGTGTCATTTTGTTTTAATATTTCTAATGGCATTGAATTTGAAGTACAATATTAGTAAGCTAGTGTTTATTTAAATTTTGAAAAAGTGGAACTTAGCAAGTACATCAAGGATATTCTAATTAGTAGGGATAATGTAATTATTCCAAACTTTGGAGCATTTGAAAAAACAATGTTGTCTGCCAGAATTGATCCCAAAACCGGCGAAATGCACCCTCCTCAAGTTGGTGTTATATTTAGAAGTGATCTCAAAATCGACAGCGGTATTTTAATTAAATATATTGCCGAGAAAGAAGGTATCAGCGAAGATAAAGTGCTTGACGAAATTAAAGGCCAGGTAACATCATGGGAAGATGCTCTTAATCAGGGTCAGCAAATACTTCTTATTGGAATTGGTACATTAGTGAAAGACAGTTCAGGTATTCTTATTTTTGAATCGACAATTACAGCTTCTGATTTTCCGGAAACATATGGTTTACCTGTTATTAATATTAAGGAAAAATCAACTGTTGGACAACCCATTGAAAAAAAGAAGGAAGAGGTTCAGCCTGAGAAGAAAAAAGTAGAAATTAAAAAAGCTCCGATCAAGCAAAAAGAGACCATAATTCCAGAAACAAAAATTGCAAAAAAAAGCAATAAAAAGCTTGTAACTACATTACTTATAGTTGTTCCAATAATTGCTATTGGAATATTGGTTTATTTAAATATGAATTTCGTAAAGGGAAAATTAACCGATACATCACAATTTGTAAGTGGAATATTTACAAAAAATAATCAATCAGATACTTTAAATAATAAACAGATAGCTACCGCAGATAGTTTAAATTTAAAAGATAGTACTGAAAATGAAACAAAAACAATGCTTGAGAATTATACAATCATTGATGAATCAACAAATACAAAAGTTGCTCTGAATGCTGAAAATCTAAATACCTTTAAAAAAGTACATATCATTTCGGGTAGTTTCAAAACAAAGAGTTTTGCAAACCGACAACGCAATCATTTACTCAAAAAAGGATTTAAAGCAGAGGTTTTACCTGAAAATAATGGAATGTTTAGAGTATCTGTAGCCTCATTTGAAAATGTAGAAAGCGCTGCAAAAGATTTTGACAGAATAAAAGCAATGGATGAAAGTATGAATTACTGGATATTGGTGAACAAATAGATAATAAATTAATTACCGTTTAAAGATGCCATTTTCTGATAAAATTAGAGATGGCATTTTTCTTTTTTAGCTTTCCCTGCTATATAATAAAATATAACGGGTTTTGCTTTCAATTCAAATAAAATGAAACATTCTAATTTGAGACTCTGTATCAATAGTTGTTTTAAACTTCATTTAAGTCATTCATAATCCATCATATTCATTAAAATGAATAAAAAAAAAATTTGGAACGTTAAATAATCGTTAATTTTAGCTTAATATTTTACTTTTGCGCTGTTCTAAAAATTAAGTTTAGATTGGCTAGCATGAGGCAAATTATTATTCTAAGTTTTCTTATAGTTTCACTTATCATTTCAGCTTTTTTTATTCGATTGCCTTATACAATAAACTGTTCAGGGAAAATACTTCCAACCAGAGAATGGATTGTAAGGAATGCAGATGGCGGTGACATAATAAGCGTATACAACAATCATAAAACAAACCCTGTTTACAATTTCACCAATTATAAATTTGACCGAGGAGAAATTGCTTCTTTCAATTTCAATGAAAATTTTGAAGATAGAATAACCGTAAATAAAGGCGACACAATTGGTTATATTACATCATTTCTACTTTCGGAAAGGTTAACGCAATTAAAAAGCGGATTAAATGAAGAACAGGCATATTTATTGGCTCTTAATTCCGGCGAAAAAAGTTCTTTAATCGAAGGTGCCAAAAATCAGTATCTATTGGCAACACAAAAATTTGAT
The DNA here is from genome assembly GCA_025361565.1 of Bacteroidota bacterium. Taxonomy (GTDB): domain Bacteria; phylum Bacteroidota; class Bacteroidia; order Bacteroidales; family NBLH01; genus NBLH01. Next base: position 161,730 of record JANYKN010000189.1, read on the forward strand.
CAGCAAGAGAAAAATTTCGAAAGGCAAAAGAAACTTTTTGATAATGGTGTAATACCAGAAGCAGAATACGAAATTGCGCTAAAAGATTATGAATTGGCAAAAACGGATATTGATTTGGCAAAGAATAATCAAATCTCTTTGCAAACAGGCGAAAAACCTGAACTTATCAATTATACCAATGTTAAAATCAGTTCGTTTGAAAATGAGATAAAACTCTTAGAAAATAAGCAAAAACAATACATCCTGATTGCACCTTTTGATGGCAAAATTATTACTAAAAAAGTTGCATTAAATAATCCAGAGGCTACTACATATCACATATTTCATCTTATTGATACAACCGAATATGTTGTATTGTTGCCAATTGAATTGTTTCAAAGAAAATATATTACTAAAGATATTTCAATTGAGGCAAACATATTACAAGGAGAACAAATTGAAACAGGAAATTACATTGGAGAAGATCAAGATGTAGAATTGACGGGAGCTTATAAACAAGTTTTTATAGTTAAAGGTTGTCTAAAATCTTCACATAAAGAAATCCCATATGGGATTTATGCCACATGTACTATCAATTGTGGTGATGTTACTTTATTTGAATATCTTAAACGGAAATTGAAGATTTAGATGAATTTAAGGTATGAATATAAATATTTCGTTCCTATAAGCAAGGAATCTGAACTACGAAAATTGCTTAGCCCCTTTGTCGGTATTGATAAATATGCAAAAGGAAGGGCAAATAATGAATATACAGTTCGCAGCATTTATTTCGATACACCTGATTTTCAGTTTTATCACGATAAGGTAGATGGCTTATCATATAGGAAAAAGGTTAGGCTGAGGGGATATAATTCAGTAAATTGCTCTAATCCTGTGTTTCTGGAAATTAAAAACAAAATTCAGGTTCCACTGTATAAAACAAGGGCAAAAGCAACTTTTGAAGATACGATAGAAAGTTTCAAATCAGGAGATCTTAATAAAATTCTAAACAAAAATTCTAAAGATCATTCGAGTGCCAGAAGTTTTTTTTACCAGATTCTAATTAAAAATCTCAGAGCTGTTATTCTTATTATTTATGAAAGAGTACCATTTGTCGAAAAAACTGATACACCAAATCAATTGAGGATTACATTTGATAAAAATTTAAGAAGTTCAATCTTTCCTAAAATAAATGATCTTTATGATGAAAAAAAAACTTTAAATTCATTACAGGGATATTTTATTCTTGAAGTAAAATTCAACAAATATTACCCAGACTGGATGAAGTCAATAGTGGCCTCATTTGAACTAAAACAAGAATCTGCATCAAAATATGTAATTTCATTGGATACGCACAGGGCAGTTTTAAAGTTTAACAGATATCAGGTTCTGGAACAGAAATTTATCTAATTACTCATTATGTTTAACGAATTCCAGTTTATTGATCCTATTCCGCTAACATTTTCTGATGTTATGCTAAACCTGTTTGTTGCATTACTCTGTGGCTTAATTATTTCAATCGTTTATCGGCTGGTATATAATGGCGCAAGTTATTCTCCAAATTTTGTTAATTCTATAACATTGCTCACTCTTATTACTGCTTTAGTAATAATGGTAATTGGCAACAATCTTGCACGCGCATTTGGACTGGTAGGTGCTATGTCTATTATCCGATTTAGAACTGCAGTAAGAGATACGCTTGATATTGTATTTATTTTTTATGCATTGGCAATTGGAATGGCAAGCGGGGTTGGACTTCATGGAATTGCCATAGGAGGTACAATTATTGTGAGTGTTCTTATTTATGTCTTGGTAAAATCAAGATTTGCAAACCCACAAAAAAAACATTTCTTACTTCAATTAAGTTATTTATCAACATTGGATTACGAAAGTGAAATAAACAAACCTTTACAAAAATTTTGCAAAAATGTGAAGTTGGTCAGTATTAAAAATATCGAGGGAACGCTCATGGTAGAGGCTTTCTATCATGTAAACCTAAAAAAGAATGAAGATGCGAATATAATAATGAATGTCTTTAATAAAAATCAAGGCATAACCAACATTAATTTGTTTTTTGATGAAGTAGAATCTAATTCAATCATTTAAAATAAACACCAATTTGAAGCATATCCTGTATCAGAAAATTATAAATTGATTAGTCCTTGTAGTCAATATTTTAAGGTAATATTGAACCAAATCAATTTCAGGGTTAACCCTCACGAAATCAATGATTCATTATTTGAAAACTAGTAATTATTAATTAGAGCTAAAAAAGAAAAACCCTGAAATTGAAAATCAGGGTAAGATTAAAACTCAATAAGTAAAATTACAACTTATAAAGTGGTTATAACATAAAAATTACAAAATGAAACTGTAATTTCAATACTGAACAACATAGACATCCATTAGAGATAATTCAACAAAAAATACGAGAAATGTTTATTCTTTCTCAATCGTATTTTTAGTTTCTGTTTCAGGTTCGTCCTTAATCGCTTTTTTGAATTCTTTCATTCCCTGGCCAACACCTTTCATTAATTCAGGAATTTTTTTCCCGCCAAAAAGTAAAACTGCAATACCAAGAATAAGCAATATGTGCATTGGTGCAAAAAGATCCATAATGATTTTTATTAAATTATAACAAATATGAATTATAATAAATTCAACTGTAAATTATTGAATTGAAATCCTTTACCAGTAAAACCTCAAGATTTTTGGGGTTTTATTCTTTCTCAATCGTATTTTTGGTTTTATCTTCTGTTTCAGGTTCCTCTTTAATTGCCTTTTTAAATTCTTTCATTCCCTGGCCTACGCCCTTCATTAATTCAGGAATTTTTTTTCCTCCAAAAAGTAAAACTGCAATAACAAGAATAAGCAATATGTGCATTGGTGCAAAAAGATCCATAATAATCTTTATTTAGTTAATTTATGACAAATATAAATACAATAAGGTCAACTGTAAATTATTGAATCTAACCTTTATTTAACAGCAATTCAATAATAAACGCAAGACATTTTTTATTTATTCTTTCTCTATAGTTTTTTTGGTTTCAGTTTTGGTTTCGGTTTCAGGATCTTCTTTAATTGCATTTTTAAATTCTTTCATTCCCTGTCCAACACCTTTCATTAATTCAGGAATTTTTTTTCCTCCAAAAAGTAAAACTGCAATAACAAGAATAACTAAAACTTGCCAAGGTCCTACAACACCTAATAAAATTGATAATTCCATTATATTTTTTTTTAAGTTAATATCAAATTCCGGTACAAAATTACAAAAAATAGCAATACCTATTTGAATAATCTGAAAATATCATTCCCATTAACATAAATAAGCAAAGCAAATAATAACACCAAGCCTACAATTTGGGCATATTCTAGAAATTTTTCACTTGGTTTTCGGCCTGAAATCATTTCTACGAGCAAAAATAGCACATGTCCACCATCGAGCGCAGGTATTGGGAGTAAATTTAATACTGCCAACATTACTGAAAGCATGGCTGTGAGCCCCCAAAACCTTTCCCAATCCCAGGTTTTTGGAAATATTTTTCCAATTGTAATAAAGCCTCCTAATTGATCTGCATGACGTGGAATAAGCTTCAATTGCTTTATCTGATCACTAATTGCCTGATAACCTATAACTCCGCCAGCAGGTATTGCTTCAAAAAAAGAATATTTAATAGTTTTTAGTCCAAATTCTTTTTCAATATCAATAGAATTGTAAACACCAATAATACCTTTATCACTTACTTTGATATCAAAAACCTTTTCCTCAGTGCCTCTAAGAACTTTAATTTTAACACTTTGACCTTTATAAGATTTTATTAAAGCAGCAAATTCATCAAAATAATTTAAACTTGAATCATTAATTCCAATTATTTTATCATCTATTAATAAACCAGCCTTTTCTGCCGACGATCCTTTTTCAAAACTACCTACAAAAAATGGGGTACGAAGAAAAATAAACTGTTTGCTATTTTTAACGATACGATCTTCCTGTGCAGAATTAACAGGAATATTAACAATTTGATCTCCACGTTTAACTTGTATTGATTTAGGATCATTTAAAATAAGCTCTGGAATAACCCTGGAAAAATCTTCTATTTTACGATTACATACTGAGACAATTTTATCACCATTTCTAAGGCCAAGATCCTGTCCAAGAGAATCAACCATTATTCCATATTTCAAGTTATCGGTTGGTAAGTATTGTTTACCCCAAACTGTCAATATCATAACATAAATGAAAAAAGCAAGAATAAAATTAACAGTAACTCCGCCAACCATAATCAATAGCCTTTGCCAGCCTGGTTTTGACCTGAATTCCCATGGTTGGGGTGGTAATTTCATTTGTTCTTTATCCATAGACTCATCAATCATCCCAGAAATTTTGACGTAACCGCCAAGAGGCAACCATCCCACACCATATTCAGTTTCGCCCCATTTTGTTTTGAACAATGAAAACCATGGATTGAAAAATAAATAAAACTTTTCGACCCTTGTTTTAAACAATTTTGCAAAGGCGAAATGTCCCATTTCGTGAAATATCACCAATATTGATAAACTTAATAATAATTGTCCTACTCTAACTAAAATATCCATTATTTAAAATTTAATTTTTTTTAATAATCTGCCCTGCAATTTCTCTTGCTCTGGCATTAAAATAAACATAATCATCATAACCCGGGCTTTTCATAAATTCAACCCGATTAATTGTTTCTTCAATAATGTCGGACATTTCAAGAAACCCCACTTCCCCTTTTAGGAAAGCATCAACAGCAATTTCATTCGCAGCATTCATCACACAAGGAGCATTTCCTCCCCGTTTTAACATTTCGAAAGAAATTGCAAGATTACGGAATTTTTTTGCATCGACTGGTTCAAAATTTAGATTTGGATAGTCCAAAAAGCTAAACCTTTTAAAATCTGACTTAACCCGGTATGGGAAAGATAAAGCATAGTGAATGGGTAGTTTCATGTCTGGTAGGCCCATTTGAGCTTTCATAGAACCATCATTGAACTGCACAATGGAATGTATAATTGATTGAGGATGCACTATTACATCAATTTGATGATGATTTATATTGAATAACCATTTTGCTTCAATTACTTCCAATCCTTTATTCATTAAACTGGCAGAATCGATGGTTATTTTTGCACCCATATTCCAGGTTGGATGCTTTAAAGCTTGTTGTGGTGTTACATTTTTCAGATCTTCATTAGAAAAATTTCTGAATGGCCCACCTGAAGCAGTAAGATATATTTTTTCAATTATGTTGTGGAATTCACCAGCAAGGCATTGAAATATTGCCGAATGTTCAGAATCAACCGGAATAATTTCAACTTTATGCTCAAGAGCAAGCTTAGTAATTAATTCGCCTGCAATTACTAGAGTTTCTTTGTTAGCAAGTGCTATGTTTTTTCCTGCCTTTATTGCATTTATCGTTGGCAATAATCCAGAATAGCCCACCATAGCAGTTAATACCATTTCAACATCAGAATGCTCAACAATCTGAACCAGTGCATCTTTACCTGCATAAACCTTAATTGGCTCATTGGCTAAAGCTTTAACAACTTCCTGGTATTTATCTTCGTTACCAATAACCACACTATCAGGTAAAAAGTATTTGGCTTGCTCAATAAGTAAAGAAGCATTATTTTCGGCACTTAAAACTACAACATCAAACAAATCAGGGTTCGATTTTACAACGTCAAGAGCCTGGGTTCCAATTGAACCTGTTGATCCCAATATTGCTATTCCTTTTTTATTTGGTGTTAAACTCACAAGTTAGGTTTGAATTAAATTAAAAAGCAATATAGTCTTCGGGGTTGATAGGTGAACCATTGTACCATACTTCAAAGTGCAAGTGAGGTCCGGTTGAAAGTTCTCCAGTATTTCCGATAATTGCTATAGGCTCACCCGCTGTAACATGATCTCCTTCTTTTTTAAGTAGAGAGGAATTGTGTTTATACATGGATATCAAATTATGTGCGTGCTGAACCTGAATAATATATCCTGTTGTAAGACTCCATGTGGCAATTGTAACAGTCCCTTCAAGGGTTGCCAATACTGGTTCATTGGGCTCAGAAACAATATCAATTCCTGCGTGACCGCCTTCAATATCAAATTTATTGGTTACTATTCCTTTAACAGGCATAAAAAAGTGAAGATTTTTCAAACTTGTGCTTCTGCTTGCAGGATCACCAATTACAGAAAGATTTTGCTGTTCTTCCATTTCAATTTGCTTCCTTAAAACAGAATCGTGTTTTGAGCGGGTAAATTCTAGTTTTTGGTGGCGAAGGCTTGTATCATAAGTAGTTTCAAAATTATCCAATTTTCTGCCATGCATGATATTTTGAATATTTTCGAAATATTTGTCACGGATTGAAATTGCATTGCGCAGCGAATCAAGTTTGTAGGCATTGCTTACCAATTGTCTGGATAACTTGCTATTTTGTTGAGCTGGAATAAGCAAGCCAAGAGGAGAATATACAAATAGCGCTCCCACCATAAAAGCAATCAGAATACTAAAAACACCAACATAAGCAAATACATTTAAACGGGTAAGACTGAAAGTTAACACCTGTTCAAGTGTATTTTTATTGTAAATGGTTAATTGGTATTTGTTTTTTAACTTCTGAACAATCTTTTCTTTTTTTTCTTTACTTATCAGCGCCATTCTACTTTAAAATAAGGTTTTGATTTATACGGTTTTATTCAGCCTGCAAATGTAGAAAGAAAACATTAAAAACTGGATTAAACTATTAAAAAGCTTATTTTTTTTGATCGATTTAACTTTTATTAATAAATAAACATTTTAAATTATTGATATGAAACAACTTTAAAGTATTATTTATCCTGAATTAAGAAATGAAATTTCTTAAAATTAGGAATAAAGGTTATAACGAAAATATTTTATACTGATGCAAATATATTGATTTGGAAAGCATTTGATTGTTCATGCATATCAAAACTCTATTTTAAAGAAATTATAAATTTTTTTGCATAGTTTTTTTAGAATTATATAAGCAGATCATGTAACTTTGCGTTGTAAAAAGAAAATAAAAAACTATGGAAACCGAAACTAAAAAAAAATCTAAACTTCAACTAATTATTCTCCTTCTTCTGGCTGTATTTGTGATTTTCTTGTTGGTTGACAAGGTATTACAAAAGAAAAAAACGGATGGTATTATTGTGCAACTAACCGAAAGTAATACTGAAAAGCAGAACATCAGTGATGAACTAAAAGGACTGTATCAACAATATGAAGGCCTTAAAACAGATAATGACTCCATTAATGAAAAACTGAATGTGGAGCAAACAAAAATCAAAGGTTTAATGGAGAAGCTTAAATATGTTCAAATTTCAAATGAATCGAAAATTAAAGAGTATAAACAAGAAGTAAGTACTTTGCGAACTATTATGCGTAGCTATATTGTTCAAATTGATTCATTGAACACTAAAAATCAAATGTTAACAGCTGAAAATAAAGATGTTAGAAATAAATATCAATCGGTTCTTACTGAAAAGCAAGGATTAAGCTCTGAAAGGGATAGTTTGGCTGGAACAGTTCAAAAGGCTTCAACCCTTAAGGCTGTAAATATGATTGCAACAGGGATTAACATTAGAGGAAAAGAGACTAACCATATCAGCAATCTTGATAAAATAAAAGTATGTTTTACCATTGACGAAAATATTATTGCTACAAAAGGAAATAAGATCGTATATCTTCGGATTGCAAAACCTGATAAATATGTTTTAAAGGAATCGGAATATGATTTATTTGAATTTGAAGGAAAAGAAATAGCATTTACAGCTAAGCGCGAAGTAAATTATAAAGGAGATCAGGCAGATATCTGCATTTATTGGAAAAAAAGCGAAGAACTTTTGCCTGGCCTGTATTATGTTGATGTTTTCACTGATGGAAAGCGAATTGGAACAATGGCGTTTTCGCTTAAATAAAAAATATCAATTTCATTTTCAAATTACATTTATGCCTGCTTCTGCGGGCTTTTTTATTATATAGATAGCCAAAGTTATACACTGATGGAAATTATCCAAATTTTACACAATCCAAACGATGAAAATCTAGGTCCTTGGTTTGCTGCTGATTTTGAAGATCCTTTAAGGCTACCTTTGTGGAACTTTGTAATAAAAGATTTGAGACGGCTTAAATTATCCTTACTTTTGAAAAGAATAAAAATATTTTGAAATGAAAATTGCTTCAACAAAGCTAATTTCAATTGTAATTGCATTGATATTTGCTGTGATTAGCGGAATTCTTTTACTTTATAGCCGTTTGGTAGATAGCCCAAACTATTTGGCTTACCTTATTTTTGATGTGCTTATTAGTTTTTCATTGACGTATATTGCTCTATATTATACATTTAATAATTTTATAATTAAAAAACTCAAACCAATTTTCGATACCATCGATACTTTACAAATGCCAGTGGATAAGTTGTATGAAAGTATTGAAAATGGTAGCCTTTTGACTGAAATAGATAATAGAGTAATGGAATGGGCAAAAATTAAAATTGCCGAAATTGCTGTATTAAAAGCCAATGAAAAGTATAGGAAAGAGTTTCTGGGCGATGTTTCGCACGAATTAAAAACCCCGTTATTCAATATCCAGGGATATATACTGACATTGATTGAAAGTGGCCTGGAAGATGAAGAAATTAACATGAAATATCTGAAAAGAACAGATAAAAATATTAATCGTCTGATTTCCATCGTTAAAGATCTCGAAACCATTGCAAAACTTGAAACAGGTGAACGATTGCTCGAATACGAGAACTTTGATATTGCAAAATTGATTATGGAAGTTTTTGATATGTTGGACATTAAGGCTGCTGAAAAAAATATAAAATTGAAATTTGATAAAAAATATATTTCGCCTGTTATTGTCAGAGCCGATAAAAAAAGAATTTCGGATGTATTAAACAACCTCATTATCAATTCTATTGTTTATGGCAGAGAAAATGGAACAACAATGGCAAGAATAGAGCAATCTGAAAAAAATATTCTTATACACATTGAAGATAATGGGATTGGAATTGCCGAACAATATCAACAAAGGATTTTTGAAAGATTTTTCAGGGTTGATAAAAGCCGGTCTAAAATACAGGGAGGAACAGGATTGGGGCTTTCCATAGTAAAACATACCATTGAAGCCCATAAACAAAGTATTAAAGTAAAGAGTCAACTCAATATTGGTACAAAATTTACATTTTCACTAGAAAAAGTTAAAACAGATGGAAAACAAAAAACATAAAATTTTGATTGTTGATGATGAAGCAGATATCCTGGAATTTGTTGGATATAATCTTAAAAAAGAAGGCTTTACAGTTTTTACGGCATTTAATGGCCTTGATGCTATAAAAAAAGCGAAAGAAAATCGCCCACACCTCATTTTAATGGATGTGATGATGCCCGAAATGGATGGAATTGAAGCCTGCGAAAAAATTAAAGAAATGCCGGATTTAAAAAATACTATTATTGCATTTTTAACAGCCAGGAGCGAAGATTACTCTCAAATTGCAGGATTTGATGCCGGAGGAGATGATTATATTTCAAAACCAATTAAGCCTAAGGTATTGATTAGTAGAATTAAAGCATTGCTTAAAAGATATAGAGCAGATGAAACACCTGAATCAAAAGCAATAGATAATATTATAGAAAAAGGTGAATTGAAAATTGATGTTGAAAGATATATGGTTTACAAAGGAGGAGAAGAGATTATTCTTCCTAAAAAAGAATTTACATTGCTGCTTCTTTTGGTTTCAAAACCTCATAAAGTTTTTATGCGCGAAGAAATTTTCTCAAAAGTATGGGGCGATGACATTATTGTGGGTGACCGAACTATTGATGTCCATATTCGTAAACTAAGAGAAAAAATCGGGGAAGATTTAATACAGACAGTAAAAGGGGTTGGTTATAAATATGTAATGTAACAATCAACATCAAACTAACGCCAGTAATTATAGTATCGATAGATTAATATGAAAAAGATAAATTTAATTCTAATTGTTATTCAGTTGATTTGTTTAAGTAAAATTTATTCTCAAATTTATGTCAAACTAAATGGACTACCTGCAAATACCCCACCAAATGCAAGAGTTTTCATTGCCGGAAATTTTAATGGCTGGAATCCTGAAAATGAAAACTTTGAACTTAAAAAAAATGAGGATAACTTTTATACAATAAGTTTTTATACTGATTTAAAAGAAATAGAATACAAATTTACCCTTGGCAGCTGGGAGAAAGAGGAATGTTCGATAGATGGAATCTCAATACAAAACAGAAAATGCGAAATCAAAGGTAATGACACCATTTTTGCAGAAATTAAAGCATGGAAATTTGGGACAAAAAAACATACAGCAAGCAGTAATGTTTCCATTTTGAAAGAAGATTTCTACATTCCACAGATGAATAGAAAAAGAAGAATTTGGATTTATCTGCCTCCTGATTATAAGCATTCAAATAAATCATATCCGGTATTTTATGCACATGACGGTCAGAATTTATTCGATGCAGCAACTTCTTTTTCAGGTGAATGGGGAATTGATGAAAGCATGGATTCTCTTTTTGTCTTAGGCTCAAAATCATCTATTATTGTAGGAATTGACAACGGTGGCGAGTATCGGCTGGAAGAACTAACTCCTTGGTCTAATGCTAAATATGGAGGAGGAAAAGCAGGATTATATGCCGATTTTATCATAAAAACTTTAAAACCCTATATCGATAGTGCTTTTCGCACACTTCCAGAACAGAAAAATACAGGAGTCTTTGGATCATCATTAGGTGGGTTAACTTCATTATACATGGCACTTCAATACCCCAATATATTTGGAAAAGTTGGTGTTTTTTCTCCTTCGTTTTGGTTTTCGGAAGAGGTATACAAAATGGCAGAAAACTTGAACAAAAAGCAGGATTGTAAAATTTATATTCTTGCTGGAAGAACCGAAGATAAAGACTTAGAAAATGAAGTGTTAAGAATGAAGCAAATACTGGAAACAAAAAAATTCAAAAAAAATTTAAAAGTTGAAATTTTGCCAGACGGTCAACATAATGAATGGTTTTGGCGGAGGGAGTTTCCAAAAGTTTATCAATGGCTAATGGATTGACAATATTCCGCTTATCCTTCTCAATCTGAACATATCAACAATCCTACAAAAAATACCTTTGATAATCACTAAAATGAACGATGTTGGATTAGAAATATAGCTTTTTAAAAAGGCTAAAACATAATTCGCACATTATCGGTGGACTTTAAAAGGATCTTATTGCCCTTACCCTGTAAGTGCTCGGTCTAAAAAAATATTCTGACTTGCCATAACTAAAATCATAATACCAAGCTCCATCGTTGGCATATTCCGTTGAGCTCCAATATTTTCCATAAGTTGGAGACATAAACTCCGGGTGCAGCGGATTGGTGTTGGCATCTCCGTCATTTGCAAGCACATTGTATATTGAAAGCAGTGCTTCATCCATATGACGCAATTCAATGGTACTGGGCAAATACCAATCGGAAAAACCCCCAGATGTATAATTTTTACAAAGATTTGCGGCACTATTTGTATGACCAGGTTGGTTAACAATTGCCATGGTATTTAGTGCACCATCATAAAAATTCTGTGCCCCAGAAGCCGGTGAAACTACATTGCTCCAGGCCACTCCGTTTCCGCCATCAAGATCGTCAAGACTGGCTATGAGTCCATGTTTCCCTGTTTTGTCAACAAAATATACAATTCCACCTCCAAAAAGTTCCCCTACATAATGGATGATTGGAATAATTCCATCCTGTGCAATTATTTGCCACACAGAACCATCCCAAATATAAGATTTCTTATCCACTGTGTTATAATATCCGTTGTTCAGAACAGGACTGGCAGGAGCACTCATCAAACTTCCAAGCCAAATTATTGATATTCCATTAGTTCCATCTTTGCCAGGTAATCCATCTAAACCATCCACACCATTAGTTCCAGGATCACCTTTATCTCCTTTTGGCCCTGAGCCGGAGGTTTGAGCGTAAAGTGCATAAGGTACGCTAAGTAATTGACTTGTACCCATTTCTATTCCTCCAACCGTAATTCTGATATAATATGTACCTGATGACCAGTTTATTGAAGCTATTCCTGCTGTATTTTTGCTTCCAATATTCAGGTTTATAATTCCCTGTGCTGTTGTAGTTACATCATGCGATTCAGTAAACACAATAGTTCCACTAGTGCCTCCTTCAAAAATATCAATGAGCACAGTTTTATCTTGAGAAGCAATAATATTTCCACCTGCATCGCGCAAAACTGCCTGATATTTAAATTGACCAGGAGCTTGGGAATAAATCAAATTTGTGGTGATAACGAATAAAAATAGAAATAAAGAGGTTTTCATCTTATCGAATTTTTAATAATGATAAAAGACTGAAGCTGGATCTCACTTTTCCTGACAGTTAAAATATAGGAGCCACATTCAAAATTTGATAAGTTTATTTGTTGCTTTGCTGCAAAAAGTTTGGATTTGAGCAATATGAAGCCTGATAAATCAGTGATTTGAAATTCAAATTTACCAAATTCTAAATCATTCACTTCCAATAGAATAAAATCATTAGCAGGATTTGGATAAGCATAAATTTTTAGATCCATACCTTCATTCTGCGCCAAAGCAGTTATAGAATAGTTTCCCTGATTAAAACCTTGGCTAAGAATATTTTGACCACTTATATAAGTTTCAGTTTCGATCTCTCCTATTGACCAATCTAATTGATAATTAGAATTGATAAACTTTTCGCCCGCTGTGGAAAAAAGCTGTGGGCATAAATTTTGGCTAGAAGCCAGTGAGAATAATAAAAGCATTTCTGCAATAACCAGAATAGTTTTCATCAAAAAAAGTAATTTGATTCAAATTTATAAGATTTGAAAAATTGGCATGTAAACAATCCAGCACAAGAAAATTTATTATCCAATATCTTCCATGCCAAAAAATCAGGCTATTTTTGAGGTTAAAATTTAGGAATAAAACATTTTGTTTATATTCTAAATTTACGAAAATTTTTTGACATTTAATAGTGGAAAAAGTCAATTTTGGGGCCTATCTGAAAATTAACAACCCAAATGGATAATGAGTTCTGTATAATTAAACTGTTATTGCATATAAAGCATTGTTATACAAAATTATATGAATTTCAAATTTTAAAATAAATGCAGATAAGTATTTATTTTCTCATCAGCAAACGATAGAAATAACTTAGTTAATTTCAATCCTTCAATCTACGTTTAATTCGGTAGGTAGAATTTCTATTTTTTTGCTTAAAATCCCAAATTTCCAATTATAAATATAGGCAAGAATAAAAATAAACACCGCACTTATTAAAATTAAACCAACTAAATCGGCTTTGGAATCAATATTTTGCTGTATAAGTAAGGCTGGTGTTTGCAATACCGAAGATTTACTGGTTAAAAAAACACTCAAAAAGATGTTGTTTGCGGTGTGCGCTCCCATGGCTAATTCGACACCATCATCAAGAACACTGATTAGTCCGAATACGAAGCCGAAGATTATATATTGTGGCATAACAAGCCAGAATCCATATTCAGAAACTTCGGGATTTAACGAATGCATCAATCCAAAAAGAATGGATGGGATTAAAATAACAAGCATCCGGTTTTTTGTCCAAACCCCTATACCTTGCGCCAGATAGCCCCTAAACATAATTTCTTCATATGAAGCTTGGAAAGGGATCATACAGAAAGAGACCAAGATTAAAATGATAAATGAAACTGCATTGAAATTAAAAGTAAAATTATCAGGATGTTGAATATAATCGCTCAACAGATAAATACCGCTTAATACAGTCCAAATTGCGGCTGACATAAAAAAACGGTTCCATCTGATGGATTCTGCTCCAGTGATAAGAACTTTGTAGTTCCTTTTATGTAGCGGTTTATATAGAAACAATAAGATAAGCAAACTTGCAACGAATGGTAAAATCATTAGAAAGAAACCAAAATTTGCATCAATTCCAAATACAGACAAATCAGCCAGATTTTCAGGATTGGGTTGAATGGTTCCTCCGCTCTGCGCTACTTTAAAACCAATTACCAAAATCAGCGGAATGCCTCCAATGGTTTGCCCACCTATGAAAGATGCCAAAAACACAACCAAGTATCTCCACCAATGATTATGTCCAGTTAATGCATTTGAAAGTTGTTTCATAATAAATTATTGAGGATATGAGTATTATACAATTATTTTGTTTTTCAAATTCATTTAGCTAAATGATCCAAATCTTTAGAAATAAAACAGCCAATTTTATCGGGATGATCCTGCACCCAATCATTGCGATTTTCGTTACGCATCATCCAAATCATCAGCAAATCGCCACCTGCAGCAATACTGAAAAAAATCCCAAAAACCAATATTCCCAAACTTCCTGTAAATAAAGATATTACAGCAGGAATGAAGCCCAATAAAATTGCGGGCATAATTCCACCAATACGGTAATGTTTAAGTTTCATTGGTTCTTTGCTATGGCAATAGGGTGTAAGATGTGTCCACATAATCCCAAATCTGATTGCCCGAAATCCCTTTTTAAGATAAAACGACCAAAACAAACCATGAATCAATTCATGAAGAATTACACCAATAAATATAATGAATAAAGTGAAAAAGATATTATTAAAAAGGATGTCAAATAGGCCACCTGAGTGTCCATTCGGCCATAATAGAAAATAGGGCACCGCAAAAATGAAAAGAATAATAGGTACAAATATAAGCGCTTTGGTATTGACCATGCTGGCATCCATGGTTATTTCTTTCATTTCTGTTTTGGTTGTTTCCATAAAATAAATCTTTAATTAAAGTGTGTTGTATTGAGATACAAAATAAATGAGAATTATTGAATGATGTTAACGTAATTATCACAAAATCAATAAATAATTTTAATTATCATGAATTGGGGAAATTGTATATCATTTTAATTTATTAATGCTAATCTGCTATATTTGTGTCAATAAAAGGAAAAAGACATTGAAATATGGCCAAAAAAAATCAACAAAATGCAACAGCAACTGTCGAAATCCTAATAAAAGGCTATGCACCAAAAGATATGGCCTTACCTGTTCGCTGGATTTATATTTCTTTTCGCTTGGTTCATTTATTGGCAACAGCCGCTACACTGCCTTTGGCGCTTCTTTATGGAAAAAGCAGTGCAAGCGGGCTTCCTTATTTCCCAGGTTGGATTGGATGGTTAATGGCCTTTGGTGCAATTATCTGGGTTTTGATGTATATCGGACTTGAACAATACTCCTATCCTACTCAATTGACTGGTGCACTTCTCTTTACCGGGGCTTTTTCGCTTAATGCGCTGTCCGGATTATCGCTATCTGATTTTATTAATACTTATACTGCATACCAGGTTTTTATCAGTGCTCTTTTGGCACAGTTTCTTTTTATATTGGGGATTTTCGTCAGGTATTCGTATCTGAAAATAACAAACAAACCTGAAGGTAATGATCTTGAAAACTGGTATATGATTTTTCTGATTGCGATAATTACTGGATTAGGATTGCTAATTTATGCGCTGAGCAAGCCTTTGATAATGCAATTTATGAATGAAAAAAATTCGCTGGTTCTGATTCTTGCAATTGTCTTTTTCCTTTATCACACTTTTTCCGATGGAAAAGTACTTTGGAATGGAAGCGTTTTTAACAAAAGATTATACGAAAATAAAGTGCAAAGCCAATTACACGATAAATGGTCTGCTTTTTCTGCAATTGCAATCATTGTGTCATTACTGGCTTCATTGATTATTGGAATCTGGTAAACCGTTCAGAAAACCATCAAGATATTGTATATCTATAGTTTGTAAATTAGTTTGGATTTTTATAGCTTCGTTTTAATAGTTCCTTAATAACTTCATACCTTTGCAGCATTATTCATTTATTCTTTCATAATGTTCGATGCTGCATTTATAAGTTCACCCTTATTTTTATATTTTGTACTTCCTTTTTTGATATTTGCCACAAGGATTGTTGATGTAACCATGGACACTTTGCGAATTGTATTTATTTCGCGTGGAAATAAAATTGTAGCTCCAATTTTGGGATTTTTCGGAGTTTTGGTTTGGCTTATGGCAATTACTCAAATTATGCAGCATCTCGACAATTTTATTTGTTATGTTGCCTATGCCGGAGGTTTTGCCACAGGAAACTATATTGGCCTTATTCTCGAAGAAAAAATGGCTATTGGTTTTCAAGTAGTTCGGGTAATTACAAGTAAAGATTCAAGCCCATTGATTGAAGATTTGCGGACCAAAGGCTACGGCGTTACCTCTATTTGGGCCGAAGGAAAATCGGGCGACGTACATATAATATACTCTATTGTTAAACGCAGCAATGTAAAAGATGTGATAGAGATTATCAACTTTTTTAATCCAAAAGCATTTTATTCAATCGAAGATATCAGGTCTTTGAATGCCCAACATAGCTTGTTCAGTCCTGATTTTAAGAAAAACAACCGTTATAGATGGTTGAGGAGGGGTAGGCAGCAGGTATAAGGTTTCATTATTCCTAAAATGTAAGAATAAAGAAATTTTCATACCTTAGCTTATCTGATAATTGTTATATCCAAAACCCTTTGCATTTAAGCTATGAATTTCATTATCTTTGATTTAGAAGCAACCTGCTGGCCCGAAACTATAGGAACCACACGAGAAATTATAGAAATTGGCGCCGTTAAAATTAATGACAAACAACAAATAATCAGCGAATTCGATTCATTTGTAAAACCAGACCTCCACCCTATTCTTTCTGATTTTTGTAAAGACTTAACTTCAATTAACCAACATGAAATTGATAATGCTGAGTATTTTCCGCATGTTATAGCTCAATTCAGGAAATGGATAAATCTTGAACATGGTGATTATCTGCTATGCAGCTGGGGTTTTTACGATAGAAAACAAATAATTGAAGATTGTAATTTGCACAATCTTGAATTTGAGTGGGTAAAAAAACACATAAGCTTAAAACACCAACATGCAAAATTGACAAATCAAAATCGGCCATTGGGACTTGGGACTGCGTTGAAAATAGAAAATATGCAATTTGAAGGAACAGCCCATCGGGGTATTGATGATGCAAGAAATATTTCACGGATTTTTTTGAAGTATTTTGTCAAGTGGGAAATTAGCTATTAGAAATTAGTATATTGTTGAATTAATGAGAATTATATCCCTTCAACGCGGTTATATTAGAGCACCCTCTTCAAGGGTTTTCAACCACTTGATGGGGTTTATTTCTGAGTTTTTAAAACGGTATACATATATAAATTAATTATTACTTCCTTTTAGATTTAAAGAAAGATTCCTAAATTAGAGGGATAAAAACCTTAATCCACATACATGCATCCAACATTCGATTTAACCGCTGATGAACGACAAAAACTCTGGAACCAGCTTTTTGAAAAATTTGAAAATTATTATTCAAACACCTCATCGTTGGCTGTTTCACCTGATTTAAATTTGGAAAATATTCAAAATTTTATTTCAAAATGTCCAATTGGTGATGCAATTGAGCCACACCTGGCAATGGATTTTGTAATAGAAGGCCTCAGCAAATTTGCGGTACATACACCTCATCCTATGTATTACGGACTTTATAATCCACGAACCACTTTTCCATCTATTTTGGGAGATGCTATTGGTGCTGCCTTTAATCCGCAATTAGCTGCCTGGAGCCATGCCCCTTTTGCCAATGAAGTGGAAAATTACGTGATTAGGGAGTTTGGTGAAAAATTTGGATTCACTGATAACTGCGATGGAACATTTGCTTCGGGTGGTGCAGAAGCCAATTTAACTGCCGTATTGGTTGCCTTGTGTTCAAAATTTCCGGATTATTTAAACAATGGCTTGCAAAGTTTAAGTAAAATCCCTGTTTTTTATGCTTCGTCCGAAAGCCACCACTCATTTGTAAAAGCAGCAAGGACAGCCGGATTAGGAATTCATGCTTTAAAATTTATTCCTGTTAATGGCAAATATAAGATGGATATTGAAAAACTTAAAAGCCAAATTCAATCTGATATTTCAGATGGATTTGAACCTTTTATGGTAATTGCCACAGCAGGAACAACGGGAGCAGGAATAATTGATCCAATAAATGAAATTGGGAAAATTGCTAATCAATATAAAATTTGGTTCCATGTTGATGCAGCTTATGGAGGAGCAGCCATTCTCAATACAAATATCAAACATGTTCTTTCAGGGATTGAAAAAGCCGATTCCATTACTTTTGACGCCCACAAATGGCTTTCGGTGCCAATGGCTGCGAGTTTGTTTTTAACTTCACATCAACAGATTCTCGACCAAACCTTTAGAATCAGTACCCACTATATGCCAAAAGACGCTGAAGGAATGGAAGTTATTGATCCTTATACACATTCTATTCAATGGTCGCGGAGATTTACAGGGCTTAAACTTTATATGTCGCTACTCACTTTTGGCTGGGATGGTTACGATAAAGTGATTCAACATCAGATTGATATGGGTAATTTATTGCGATTGGAACTGATTAAAAATAACTGGACAATATATAATGAAACAGAACTACCTGTTATATGTTTCAGCGATAAAAGCCTGAATCATAAGCAAGATTTTGCACGATTTTTCTGTTCAAAAATAATCGAATCAGGAAAAGCCTGGATTTCGGCTTATAAAATTGGCAATGATGAAACCTTGAGAGCCTGCATAACCAACTATAGCACAACCGAATATCATATCAAAGAAATGATTGAATTATTAAATCAGTTTAGAAATGAGTTTGTGAAATTAATGTAGCTGAAAAATACATTTTAAAAATTCATTCGTAAAAAATAATTGCTATTTAATCCAATCATTTGCTTACTTACTTACAAGTAAGTATCTTTGTGTAGAATTAATCTAAAGTCTAATTGTGTCATTAACCCGTGAAAAAATACTGGAATTAGGTGAAGAACTAATACTTAAAAGAGGTTACAATGCTTTTAGTTATCAGGATATTTCAAGCGAACTGGGTATAAAAAATGCTGCAGTGCACTATTATTTTCCTGCAAAAGAAAACCTAGGTACCAGCATCATCAAAAACAATATTCTTCGTTTTGAAGAAATGCTGGATAACATGAATACCCGCGAATTTGATGAATGGGGACAGCTTGAAGCCTTTTTCAAATTTTATCTTAAAAGCAACCGCGAAGACAAAATCTGCATTTTAGGTTCATTGGGCTCTGAGTTTCAATCACTTTCAGAATCGACAAAAAGAGAACTCCAAAAAATGACAGGAATGATCATTGAATGGCTTAGCTCTATATTGGACAAAGGTAGAAACAAAGGCCTGTTTAAGTATATTGGCGATGCCAAAAGCAGGGCATTACTCATTCTTTCGTGTTTGGTAGCCGGGCTGCAACTTGCCAGACTAATGGATAAATCGGATTTTAAAGCTATTCATTTACAGCTTCTTGACGATTTAAAACCATAAAAATGAATGCACATTAAACCTAAATTTTAATAACCCAAGAACAAAACATGAGAAGAGTAGTTGTTACAGGAATCGGAACAGTAAACCCATTGGGAAATAACACCAATGATTTTTGGAATAATTTAATTAATGGATACAGCGGTGCATCACTTATTGATAGTTTCGATACTACTCATTTTAAAACTAAATTTGCTTGCCAGATTAAAAATCTTGATGTTACTCAATATATCGAAAAAGCCGAAGCTCGCAAATTGGATTTATTTACCCAATATGCCCTTGTAGCTACAGATCAATGTACTAAGGATGCAGGATTTGACAAGGAAAGTTGGGATTTAGAGCGAATGGGTGTTATTTGGGCAACCGGAATTGGAGGGGTAAGAACAATCGATGAAGGATTGATAGATTACGCCCAAAATAATTCTATTCCGAGATTCAGTCCCTTTTTTATCACCAAGACTATTCCCAATATGGCATCCGGACACATCACCATCAGGTATGGGATTTTGGGTTTAAGCTATACCATTATAAGTGCTTGTGCATCATCAAACAGCGCTATAGCCGATGCATATAATTATATTTTGCTCGGAAAAGCAAATGCCATTATTGCAGGAGGCTCCGAAGCAGCAATTTGCGAATCGCCAATTGGCGGTTTTAGCGGAGCAAGAGCACTTTCAACAAACAACGAGAATTATCAAAGTGCATCAAAACCTTTTGATAAAGACCGCGATGGTTTTGTGATGGGCGAAGGTGCCGGCGCCATTATGCTCGAAGAATACGAACATGCCATAAAAAGAGGGGCTAAAATATATTGCGAATTGGTTGGAACCGGCATGGCGTCTGACGCTTTTCACGTTACAGCCACACATCCCGATGGACTGGGAGCCATTAGAGCAATGAAGGAAGCATTGAAAGAAGCACATTTGAAACCAGAAGATGTGGATTACATCAATGCACACGCTACTGCAACACCATTGGGCGATCCGTGCGAATGTAAAGCCATTGAAACAGTTTTTAACGGATCAATAGACACACTGCATATAAGTGCCACCAAATCTATGACCGGACATTTATTGGGTGCAGCAGGGGTTGTTGAGGCCATTGCCTGTATCCTGGCAATTAAGCACAACAAAATACCACCAACCATCAATTTCAATGAATTAGATCCTGCTATTAATCCCAAACTAAATCTTACACCAAACAATGCGGTGGATAAAGAGGTTAAAGTGGCCATGAACAATACATTTGGCTTTGGAGGGCATATTGCGGTTACTATTTTTAAAAAGATAGAATAATTATCAGAAAAAAGACTAATCTTTTTGAATAAAATGAAAATAGTGTACACCTTAGTTGACTGCGAAGTAAGCGTGTACACTAGTTTGTTAATACAGATAAATAGCTTTGACTATATTTGAAATTTGATTTTTGAAAATTGGATTTTAAATTTTATGTATTCTGATATTCCTTCAACAGATATTCGCCAACCTCTTTTTCCAAAGCTTTAAATTTGCCATGAAAAGCTGCAAAATAAATAATAAGTGGAATTACAAATCCCAATAAAACCACGCATAAGGTAAAAAGCATTTGCAATCCCATGGATGGGAAGTTTCCAACAATAATTATTTTTTCTTTTTTTAACAAAATATTGGCGCCTATGGTTCCTGATTTTGCGCATACTAAAAAGTTCTTACTGCGGACAGAAAACTTATAGGCAGGAAATTGGGTTTCAAGTTTTGATTTCAAGGTATCAAAAACCACCGAATCTGCTTTAATTTTTACATTCATAGCTTTAAATTTTGAGGTTATGGAAAAATTAGTTTGTTCTAACAAATATACTGAATTTTAGTCTTTTATAGATATGATGGATCTAAGAATTGAAAATTAGTTTTCAGATAATCAAGATATAATTCCCTTATTTTCTACTAGTTGAATATTATCAACAATTTTACTGATGCAGCCTAACAAATCATTTTTAATCTCTTTTTCCCAAAAACGCAACACATGCCAGCCTTTTTCCATAAGCAATCTGTTGTTCTTCCTGTCTCGTTGCATATTTCTTTCAATTTTAGGAATCCAAAAATCGCGGTTTGTTTTTATATCCAGCTTTTTTTCTTCCCAATTATAGCCGTGCCAAAACTCGCCATCCACAAAAATAGCCAATTTGAACTTGGCAAAAACAATATCCGGGCTGCCGGGAAGCTTTTTCACGTTTTTGCGGTAGCGGTAACCCAACTTCCACAAGACTTTTCTAAGCTTTAATTCCGGTTTTGTCCCTTTTGATTTGATCTTGCTCATCATTTCGGAACGTTGCTTGGTGGTGTAAAAGCCATTTTCCTCGCTAAATTTGGGCACAATTATATCAATTTCGGGATATGGTTTCAATTTGACTTTTGTTTTGCTTTACAAATTTAAATCAAAAAATAATAGGGTTTATTGGGTTTCATTATTTGTGATACATTTAATGGAGCATTTACTCCATAAACACGAAATTCTCAAAAAACTAAAGAGTAATTTTAATTACTTTTACATCCGAAGCAACAGAATACATGACTAAAGAAACCGCTATAAAATTATTTGAGCAGAAGCAAGTCCGCTCTATTTGGAACAATGAAGAAGAAAAATGGTATTTTTCAATTGTTGATGTAGTTGGAGTATTAACTGAAAGTATTGACTCACACGCTTACTGGAGAAAGCTGAAACAAAGACTTAAAGAAGAAGGAAATGAAACCGTGACGAATTGTCACGCTTTGAAAATGGAAGCTGCCGATGGAAAAATGAGAAAGACCGATGTTGCCAGTACGGAGCAACTATTCCGACTTATCCAATCAATTCCATCAAAAAAAGCTGAACCATTTAAACTTTGGCTGGCTCGAATAGGAAGTGAAAGAATTGATGAAATTGAAGACCCCGAACTTGGAATTGACCGCTTAATGGAAACCTATCTGAGAAAAGGTTATTCAAAAGAATGGATTAACCAGCGGTTAAAAAGCATTGAAGTCCGGAAAGAACTTACGGATGAATGGGATAATCGTGGAATACAGAAAGGACAAGAATATGCAATTCTTACTGATGAGATTACTAAAGCATGGAGTGGATTTTCTACCAAGCAATATAAAGTATTCAAGGAATTAAAAAAAGAAAATCTCCGAGATCATATGACGAATTTGGAATTGGTTTTAAATATGCTCGCAGAAGCCACAACTACCGAGATCTCAAAGGAAAAAAACCCAAAAACATTTGAAGATAGCCGCATCATTGCAAACCAAGGCGGCACTATTGCAGGCAATACCAGAAAAGAAATTGAAGAAAAAACAGGAAAAAAAGTAGTAAGCAGACAAAATGCCAAACAAATAGCCGCAAAAAAAATTAAGGAAATAGGTAAAAAGTGAAAATTACTAAAGGGACCTCCTGAAAATTCATTATTTTACAGTCTTAGTCTCATAATTGATGGCATCAATTACCTCCATTGACGGCATCATTTATTAAAATTGTCGGGATTCGAGATTCTTTGTTCCTAAATCTATTTGAAGATTACCTCAACAAGCTGGTGTGTCGCACATCCTGTAATTCAAATTTTTCTATTTCCGGATGCCTATTGATAAATAATTTGTTGCTACCCGAATAATACCATATTGATATTCCGTTATTACCACCAACAAGTTCGCGATTTATGATAATATTATATTGAGCCAGTTTCTTTTTGGCCATAATAACATTTTGATTACCAATGGTATTGTTATTGATTTCTAACACAGATGCACCACCCACAATTGTGGTATGAATTTTTCTTAAACTTATTCCTTTTTTCAATAATTCTTTCACCATAAAGTCAATAGAACAGCTAACAAACTTAAAATCAATGGTATCAGGTTGATGTATGAAACATGGATCAGGACATGTATCGGAACATTTAGATTCATATTTTGATCTGTCAGGCATTTGTGCATGGCATATTAACGACAATCGTTTAGGTACATGAAATATTACAGACAAACAAGAGCCTAATACTGTCCATATCCTATCATTGGGATTTCTTAAAATTTCTAATTCACCTATGTTTAAAAATTTAAAGTTCTTCGAATTATCCAGCTCTTGATTCATCTATCATTCTCCATTATTGAAATTAAGTTTTACTCTAATTGATTCTCACTATAAAATCATCAATTAAAAACTGAATGAATATTTTATTATATCCTTAGCAATTAACAGGTTGTACGTATTATTATAAATGAAAAACGTGCAACGTTACAAAGATAAAAATAAGATTGTCGAATTAAAAATGGGTTTGATCAAATGTGATTGTTATTCTATAAAGTTGGACAATTAAATATCCAACAATATTTTTAGATAAAAAAAGCAAGGCATAAACCTTGCTCCATATCTATCATCAGCAACCTCCGCCACCACCCGCTTTTTGTTTCTTCTTAACTGGTGGTGCTTTGCTTTCTTTATCAGTAGCTTGGCTTGTATTGCCGGCAACTGTTGTTGCCGTTTTCAAACTTGGATTCATACCTTCAACCAATTCGTAATCAGCAATATCCCTTGATGGTGTAAATACTTTATCGTTAAAGCTTTGGGTAAAATTGTGCATAAACCCACTAGCGCCAAATGACAATGATTGCGCATTGTAGCCCAAAACCCTAAGATATGCCACAACTGATGCACTGGTCTGCCCGCTTAGGCAATACACCACAATGGGCTTGTCGGTGGGCAGGTTTTTCAGCATTTTGTCTTTGGAAAACGATTTTTTGGGTTCAAACATAATGGCGCCAGGCAAATGACCTTTGTTATAATGTTGTGATGGCCAATAATTAACAATATAATAGTTGGCTGGATTTTTCATCAGCGTATCCACTTTTATCCTAGCAGGATCAAATCCTTCACCGGCAATGGTTTTGGCTCGGTTTAGCATAATTGAATATCCACCAATTTCATTGGTTGTAATCTGCGGAAAATCGTATGTTTTTGGGCTGGTGTAGCTTGTTTTTTCAAGGATGGAAGTGTATTTATCCGAAATATTGTCCACTATTTTATTGGGTGTTATTTTTTTGCTCCATCCGGACATGCCGAATTTTAAAGCATATACATTGCTGTGCCCTATCAGGTGCAGTAATGTTGTATAATAAGATGCAGTCTGACCTGTGTGGCATGCAATTACCACTTTTTCATATGCACTTGTATTAACAGATTTATCGAGGTAATCGATTAAATTCTTTGGATTTACGAGTATAGCGCCATCAATATGTCCAGCTTCATATTCAGAAGTATCGCGGATATCGAGGATTAGATAATTGGATTTGTTTTCCCAAACATCTGCAGCAGGAACCAAAAATGGTGCTTGCTCGGAATTGATAATGTCGCCCGATTTTTGGATAAAATCGTATAATTGGGCGGTCTCATTCAGGTTGGAAGAGCTATCTTGTTGCGAGGCTTCCTTTTCCGTTTGTTTGTTTCCGCAGGAAGAAAGGAAAAATAAGCTTCCGGCTATGATGATGGTTAAAAGTAAATTGAATTGCTTCATTTTATATGGATTTTGAATATTCTGACTGAATTTCTATGGATATTATTCTTTAGAGCAAATGATATGTGATTTGTAAATCCTTTTGGCAATAATTATGTTAGATGTTTTCAGGCTTACAGCCTGATTATCAATCGTATTATTTTAGTAGGGCGTTGCCCTATTCTATTACTTTCAGGCTTTCAGCCTATTTAATTTCTATGTTCTAAGTTCAAAATCAACACCCGCCACCAGCTTTTGCTTCTTTCTTTTTCTTTACAACCGGTGTTGTTCCTGCTTTGTCGGTTTCACTACCAACTGAACTTACTTTGCCACCCGAAGTTTCGCCGATTATTTTAGCAAAATCGAATTTTGCTTTTTCGTCACGGTAATTTCCTGACAAAGGGGCATATTTCTTTATAATATATTCATTTACATAATCATATCCGCCCAACATGATTTTATTGTTTTTATAACCAAGTTGGTTTAAAATCATCCAAGAACCGCAAGCACCGGCATGATCGGAATAATAAAGCAAATTGGTTTTATCGTTTTGCTTCCATATTTTTTCATTTTCCTTGTCCAAAATATGATTTACTGGAATATTAATGGCGTTGAGCAAATGACCTTTCAGATAGTCAGGTGCACTTCGCAAATCAATAAACTGAAACTTATCACTTGGTTTATATATCTGATCAACAATTATTTCAGGACCGGCAACACCATCAAAGCTCAATATTTTTGCTAGCATTTGTTCCTCTGTCATTTTATAGTGCTTTTGTGGCTTGGGCATAAAAATTAAACCAAGAAAAATAACAGCTGCAAAAATGATAATTCCGTTAAATAAGGTTTTGGAAATTCCCCCTTGTTCTTTTTCTTGTTGTGTGTCCATTTTGTGTTGTGTTAAACTTGTTGTATTTAATTATTTCACTATAAGCCTATTAACAAACCTCTTAAATTGAGTTTATCGATTCTCCCTTCTCCATGGGGGAATGGGACTTCAAGTTTCTTTTCAATTCTATTGATTCACTTATAGCTCATTAGCTTAAGTTCTAATAGCAAATTACTATCTTCAAAACTAGCATCCCCCACCCGATTTAGCCTCTTTCTTCTTTTTTACCACAGGTGTTCCATCACCGCTTTTTGCATCAGTTGTAGCTGTAGAAATGCTTCCACCGCCACCAAAATACATGGCTACTGCTTTTCTGAAACTGTACAAATCAATTTCGCTTTGTGGAGCACTTGCAAGAGGTGCTTTGGCTTTTATGATGTTTTCAAAAAATGCATTAAGCCCGCCTTTTAAAACATAATTGTTTTTAAAGTTCATCCTGCTGATAAGCATCCAAGCTTGGTTTGCATAAACTGTTCCGTTTGAATAAATGATATTTGTTTTTATATCTTGGTTCAGAACATCTTGCCAAACATAATTTCCTTTTTTGTCTTTATCCAAAATATTTGCCAGAGGAATGTTAATAGCTTTTGGCAAACTGTAAGCTGCAAATTCTTCAGCCGTTCGCACATCGATCAATTGTATAGAAGGATCGCCTGAAATAATCAAACGTGCCACATTTTCGGGGCTATAAAATCGATCGGAGGTACTTATAGACACCAATAAATCTTCTGGTGATAGCTCTTTTACATTTTTCCTGTGCGGAAGAAGTAATAATCCCAAAGCCAACAAAAACAGGATTCCGGTGACAAAATAATACCTCTTTCTTATAGTATTTCTAGCTTCCATAGCATTTCTTTTATACTGTGTTGGTTATTTAAAATAAAATCCAAAATTCAAAAAACAAATTACAAAAATTTAAAATTTGAGATTTCGGGAATTGATATTTGGAATTTAATATTTCAATAGTTTGTTTGAAAACTTCTTGGTTATCACTATGGTCATCCAAAACAATAAAATGGCGAACAGGATAAAAAAGAATTCCAAGGCTCCAGAAGAGATTCCCAATAAATTGTACATGGTAATTGCTCCAAGGTTTCCGGCTTCATGTAAATCCTTAAATAACCAATTGTAAGTTTCGCCATAAAAGAAAACTCCAATAAAAAGGCCGCCAATAAAGACGATGCCGTCAATTTTTCCAATAGCAGCTGCGGCAAAACTTGTTCCGGGGCAGTAACCGCCCACAATCATTCCCAAGCCAACCAACACACCGCCAACAATTGCCGACCAAATGAAAGTTGGGTTTATGTAAATCAAATCCAAATCGATCCAGCCCAAATAGTTGAAATATAAAAGTCCGATAGATGCTGTTACAACCGCAGTAAGAAAAACACGTAAAACAGTCATATCATATCCATAAAAAACGCCCACAATTTTACGGGCAGTCGAAAAACCAGCCTGTTCGAGAATGAATCCAAAAGATATCCCGATGACAAAAGCAATTATTGAATTCCATTCCGGGTTTATTATTCCTTGTTGTATTAATGGTCCCATAGCTAAATTGTTATTGTATGTTGTTTATTTATTGAATGTTGTACAAATATTCAAGTTCAATTTATATTTAGTTAAATTCCAAGACAGAAAATTCAAATAACAATAAATTCAATACGCCGGATTTAAAATCAATATTTTGAAATTTGTTTTTTTTGAAATTTGAAATTTCTGAATTTATCTGTTTATCCAATACTTTCTTAAAAAGAAAGAGAACATAAATGCGCCACCAAACATGGCCATAAATGAGATAAAACCGGCAACCGAAAGATTTGACATACCAGTCAATCCCGCACCACTTGTACATCCGCGGCCAAGTGTAGCTCCAATTCCCGCAACTATTCCACCAATTAAGGCCATAATCATCCGTGTATTTACTTTAACTTTTGGTGGCTTTACGATATCTTTTTTGATTCGCCCACCAATATATCCAGAAATCAAGGCACCAAAAATAAATCCTATCATTTCGAATACCAGCCAGGAGTTTAGCGGGCTGCTTCCTTCGCCTTTATAGCTGGAATAGAACTCCGAATTATTTGCATGCTCCGGCGCAACAGCCGATACAATAGCTGTTACAGAACTTTTAATTGCTCCACTCGCGCCCAGGCCACGACCCGAAAAATAAAATGCAGCTATCATGGTAAGCCCTAGCAGAAAACCTGCCAAATAAGGGTTCATGTATTTTTTAGGTTCTTGTAATTTTTCCATAAATGATTTTTTATGTAATATATTTTTCAATTTTGGGCACTAATGCACAAAGTTCCAATTTCTAATATCTAAGTTCTAATACAAATACCTCGTAATCTGCCCAGCCTCCACCATCACAAACCTAAAAATAAGCCCACCAAATAGAATCAGAAAGGCTGGAATGGAAATATGAACATGTATTCCACTTAATTCCATTACTTCAAAAATAGCTGGCATAATTAATCCCAAAATCACCACAAAAAGACCAAAGTATACGGTAAACTGGCCTCCCCAAAATAGTGCTGCTGCATCAACCTGTACTTGAGGGCCTGCTAAAAATCCCATAAATAGGTGAAGGATAAAAAACAATTCAATAATGATCAACATGATATCAATTTTGCTGAACCATTTTTTCTCTTCGGGTAATTTAGACATCCACATAATGCTGGCAGCAGCTGTTGAAAATCCCGAAACCAAGAATATGGGTCCTAATATTGCAGTGTTCCAAAGTGGCCTTGCATTAAATGCAGAAAGTAAAATTCCGGTATAAACGCCTAATATCAATGAGTAAAACAAAATTACCCAGGCCAATTCTTTGCGTCTGAAAATGATGAATTTTTCAAATGTTTCAAGAAAATTATATTTCCACTTCCAGTTGACTTCACCTTCACTTTCTTTAAAAACTAATTTTAATAATTTAGATGAAAACCCTTTTTTTAAATCAATTTTTGGAAAAACTTCTTTTAAAAAACCACCAACCCACATAAAAGACAAAGGTGTTATAATCATCAAAACCCATGCACCCCATGACATTGGCGACTCAAGTCGAATCACTGTGTACAATCTCCAGAAAAACAATTTATGTTTCAAATCGAGGAAAAGAGCTATTAAACCGATAATAATAGCAATGGGTGCAAGTATTGGTGCAATTTTCACTGCTGTAGGAAAACGATCTTTCTCATCGCGGATAACATAAAAAGCAGCAAAAAATAACAAACCTGCGGCAAGTCCGCCAAGGAAAAGGTAAACAGGTATTTCCCAATGCCATAAGTGCAAAACCGGGTCAATATTCGGATTCATCCTTCCGCTAATAATTAATTCTTCTTTCATTTGATATTATTTTCAGTAATTAAAATCAAATTGAGACTTTCCAGGTATTAAAACTTAGAAAGTCTATTTAAATAAGGTAAAATATCTGTGGCGATGTTCCAGCCTCGGGAGCAAGTACTTTCCATTTTCTATTGGCCATTACCTTTGAAACCGGGCTGTTTGAATCGTCCAAATCACCAAAGTACATGCAATGTGTTGGACAAACTTCAACGCAAGCAGGATTCTGTCCATCTTTGAGGCGGTGATCGCAAAATGTACATTTATCAACCCAGCCTTCCGGGCTGCTATATCGCGCATCATAAGGACATGATTGGATACATGCTCCACATCCGATACATTTTTCGTGCGTTACTTTCACAATACCGCCTTCAATAACGTGGCTTGCTCCGGTTGGGCAAGTTCTTACACAAGGCGTGTTATCGCAATGGTTGCATCTTTCGGAACGGAATTCCAATTGAAGCGAAGGATAAACTCCGTTTATGGTTTCGGTAACCCAGTCGCGGGCATAACCCAAAGGAATATTGTTCTCAGTTTGGCAAGCAACCACGCAATCACTGCAGCCCACGCATTTTTTGGTATCTATAGCCATTGCATATCTCATGATACCACCTCCTTTCCTGGATTTTCGGTAACGAAAGTCACAAAATTGCTACGCATTCCTGTACCTCCCGATTCCGGATCTATTAAAACTTTTGTTATCAATTCTGCATCACTTATTCCTTTTCCAAATCCCCTTGTCAGCCGTTTGTCTTTGTGTCCAAATCCATGAACCATATATACAGAATCCCAACGAATCCTTTCGGTAATTCTCACTTTTATTGAAAATTCCGAAACAATTCCATCCTGGTTTTGCAGCCAAATTTCCTGATCATCTTTAAAATCCCATTCCTTCGCTACTTTAGGATTAACCCATAATTTATTTTCCTTCTGCAGTTCAGTTAACCTTGGATTATTGGTTGTTCTGCTAAAAGTATGAACAGGTGAACGCCCATAAATCAATCGGTAAAACCCTGTTTCTGGCTCAGGCATAGGTTTATAAACAGGCAATGGAGGAAAACCATAACTTGCAAGTTCTTCAGAGTACAATTCAATTTTACCTGATGTGGTTCCAAATTCGGGAGTTTCACCTTCAGCAAAATATAAATCATCGAATTCGCGATCAAATTTTTTCACACCCAAATTTTTCATTTCATCGAGCGATGATCCTATTTGTTTTAACTGCCAATCCAGCACATCGGAATAATCCTTATAATTAAAATAATCACCTAATCCTAGTCGGTTTGCTATTTCTTTGGCCATCCACCAGGCAGGTTTAGATTCGAACCTGGGCTCAAATGCGGGTACTCTTAATGCTATATTTGGCTCTCGGTGAGGCAGAACCCTCAAGTCATCATATCTTTCAATGTATGTACATTCAGGAAGCACAATATCTGCATAGCCTGTAATTTCAGTAGGCATGGTATCGATAACCACAATAAATTCCTGATTTTGAATGGCTTCGATTGTACGCTTGGTGTCGGGAATTGAAACCGGCAAATTGGTTCCCAAAACAAACCAAGCTTTTATTTTATTTACCCCTTTATAATCGGGATGTGAACCATCGATGATCAGATTGGTAACACCTTCGTTGGCAAATGGATATTTTTCAGGATTGATGTCTTTCCATCCCCATTTTGGTTTTGGATATGCGGGCGAACTAAATTTTGGCAATTTTGCACTGGCCGCCATATAAAAACCACCACGCCTGCCCCATGAGCCCAAAAGTGCATTTAATATGGCAATTGCACGAAGCCTTTGAGTATCATCGCCATACCAGGTAGCATGCCTTCCGGGATGCACAATAACTGCCGGAGCAGCTTTGGCCATTTCGCGGGCAGTTTCGCGAATAATATTTGGTTCTATGGTTGTGATTCCATAAGCCCACTCGGGTGTAAATTGCTGAACATGTTCTTTTAACTTATCGAAACCAACACTTAGTTTTTCAATATAATCCTTATCATATAGATTTTCGTTGATAATCACATTTATCCAAGCTAAAAGCAGTGCATTATCGGTTGCAGGTTTTATTGGAAGCCAGAACTTAGATTTAGAAGCAACTGTCGAAAAACGCGGATCAACTGTAATTATAGATATTCCTTTATCAATGGCTTCGGACATTTCCTGAACCTGACCATTGTGCATATTTTCGCCAAGATGTGAACCAATAAGCACAAGGCATTTCGAATCCCTGATATCCAAAGGTTCGGGCGAGTGCAATGGTTCACCAAAGGTAAGAGTAAAAGCTTCTTCACGCGGGCCTTTGCATTGCGCATAGGCAGGGCCTGCCTGATTTGAAGAACCAAAAGCACTTATTAAATGACCAAAATGTTTGGAACTGGAACCGTGTTTGAATAAAGCAATGCTTTCATTGCCATATTTTTGGCCAATTTCTTTCATTTTTGCAGCAATATGATCAAAAGCTTCGGTCCATGATATTTCTTTATATTCCTGGCTTTCGGGCTTGCCAACACGCATCAAAGGTTTCTTGAGCCTGTCGTCATCTTCGTACATTCCAATACCACCTGTACCACGCGGACAAAACCTTCCATTGCTGTGTGGATCGTTTTCGTTACCGATAATTTTCCAGATTTTGCCTTCCTCGTTTTTATAAACCCATCCGGCACAATTCCAAAAGCAGACTTCGCAATAATTTGCGTGTCTACTTATTTTTCCTGTGCCCGAAAGTGGATTGTCATTACTATTGCCCGTAATGTAATTGACTACAGGTGTTGCAACAGCTAGTGAGCCAAGCCCAATCGACGAAATTTTAATGAAATCTCTCCTTGTAGTTTTCATCCTTTATGATTTATTTATTGTATTGCTTTTATTGCTGATAAATCCAGATAATAAATTATTGTTGGCAATTTAAAAGCAATTTCGAATTTTAAATTGAAACCGATAATAATTATTATTCAGTAAATAATTAATTGTTGTATATCAATTTTATAATTACCAAAGGTAAGAAATCTTATTATTAAAAAAATAGCTGAGGAATTCCATTACTTTTTATACTTTTAAAAAATGAAGATAGTAAGACTCTATCTTATTGTGTGATATTGAATTAAATTATTGTTTAGAAGAAATCTAAATTCCTATATATGTTTTTAAACATATATTTATATATCTATATGTTTTGATTTTAAATTTATGTGCAGATTTTAGGGTATATAAATCAACGGATTTTAAGAAATTTACGAATCACGATTCCATTAATTTGAATAAAAGCTCAGTTTGATGATAAAAAGAATTGAAATTGAGATCAAGCTTATTTACAATTTCATAGAAATTATTCAATTATTTTATAAATTTGCAAAAAATTCGCTTTAAAAATTTAATAATTAACAGTAATGGATACAAAAAACTTAGGATTCAATTCGAAGCTTATTCATGCCGGTGCTTTTGAGGATGCTTTAGGTAGCGCAACAGTGCCCATTTATCAAACTTCAACATTCAGATTTAAAAATGCGCAAGAAGGTGCAGATTGTTTTGCAGGAAAGAGCGACGGATTTATATATACAAGAATTGCTAACCCAACTATTAAAGCTTTAGAAGACAGTATTGCAGAGCTTGAAAATGGTTTTGGCGGTATTGCAACAAGTTCAGGAATGGGTGCAGTAACATCAATCTATATGGCTTTGCTTGGTCAGGGCATTCATATGATAAGCACAGCTTCGGTTTACGGTCCTTCGAGAGGAGTGATTGAGCAGGATTTTAGTCGTTTTGGTGTTGAAGCCAGTTTTGTTGATACTTCAGATATTGAGCAAATAAAAGCTGCCATTAAGCCAAACACCAAGGTTTTGTACATCGAAACCCCATCTAACCCAACCATGGAATTGACAGATTTGGAAGCTGCAGTTAAACTTGCAAAAGAACACAATCTTATTGTAGTTGTTGATAATACATTTTGTAGCCCATATCTTCAAAAACCTCTTGATTTTGGTGCTGATGTAGTTTTCCATTCAGTAACTAAATTTATCAATGGACACGCTGATATTGTTGGCGGAATCATTGTAACAAAAACACAGGAATTATACAAAAAGATAAGGCATGCAATGGTTTATATGGGATGTAACATGGATCCGCACCAAGCTTATTTGGTAATTCGTGGTGTAAAAACACTATCGATCAGAATGGATCGTGCACAGGAAAATGCCATAAAGGTTGCCAATTATCTTGAGAAACACCCAAAAGTTGCATGGATTAAATATCCCGGATTAAAATCACATCCACAATACGAATTGGCTCAAAAGCAAATGAAAGGCCCTGGCTCCATGATTAGTTTTGGTGTTAAAGGCGGTCTTGACGCAGGTAGAAAACTAATGGACAATGTGCATCTTGCATTATTGGCAGTTTCATTGGGAGGAGTTGAAACCCTCATACAACATCCCGCATCAATGACTCATGGAGCAGTTTCTAAAGAAGATAAAATCAAAGCAGGAATTACCGATGATTTGGTTCGCTATTCTGTTGGAATAGAAGATGTTGAAGATATTATTGCTGATTTGGAACAAGCATTGGCAAAGGTGTAAGGAAAACATAAGTATTAAGTAAATAAAAAGAATCCGGAATTGGAAGGCCTCATTTAAATTGCGGTTTTCGGGTTGCGGATTTTTATTTTTTTTTTAATCAGTTGCATAAAAATAGAAAAAAAATGGTTGCCAATTCCCATGCTAATCAATCCGAATTCCTAATGGTATTTATACATCCAAAGTTTTATTTCATCAAAATTATCAATTCCTGCTTTAACACAATTTTGAAAAAAGGTAATAAAAAACTAATTTAAGAGTTTTAATACTATATCAAATAAATAGGTTTTAATTCGATTGATGAAACAGCTTTTTCTTTTCATAATCTTGTTCAGTTTCGCTTCAGGCTCTTTTTCACAAAACTTAAAAAGCCTGAAAGGAATAGCCTTTTCTGACGAAGTGCTAAATAGTGTATTGTACAAAACCAATCAGGAAAAAACTACTTTGCGCGAAGTATTAACAGAATCAAAAGGAAACGCTATACTTGTCGATTTTTGGGCAAGTTGGTGTGGAACTTGCGCAAGAGAAATGGAATTTACCAAAGAATTACAAAAAAATTATCAGGGACAAAAAATTGTTTTTCTTTTTCTATCTACCGATACCGATTACAAACAATGGCTTTTGGGTCTGGGCAGAATTAATATTGATGGTAAGCATTATCGAATTGAAGAGGCATCAAAAAAAAATATTAAAACCTATTTGAAAATCAAAGGAATACCTTATTACGTTTTGCTTGATAAGGAAGGATATATTTTTGATCCCAAAGCTAGTTGGCCTCATTTGGAGAAATTAAAAAATGAAATTGATGTACTTTTGAAAATGGAATAAATTAGAAATATTTATAGAGCACTTAATTAAAGATTGCATTGGGATGAAATTTCAGATTGAATTGTAAATAGTGAATTATAGTAACAGTGCCAGATAAAAAGTTTGGTACTTTTGTTAAACTAAAAACCAAATAAAATGAAAAAACTTTTAATTAGCTTTATTTTAATCAGCAGCATGGTATTTTCTGCACTATCGCAAATGGTTATAAAACCAGCCATTGGAATGAATTTTACCAAGTTATCAGGTGATCCTCTTTCATATACATCAACAGGCTGATTGGGATGGCAACTTGGAGGAACGGTTGCATTTGGAGATGAGTTTTATCTTGAACCTGGAATTTTTTGGATGAAAAACAACTGGGACTTACAAAATTTAACAGTTAGCGGTGATACAAAATTTAAAAATGACATCAGTTCTTTACGTATTCCAATCTTTGTTGGCTGGAATGTGGTAAACCGTGGCGATGACGATAGAAATTTTCATATTTTCGGTGGACCAGCAGCTATGATTGTTACCAAAGTTAATACAGAATCAACAGGTCTTACAACAGACAGTTTTAACAAGTTTATTTGGGGAATCAATGTAGGTGCAGGTTTATCAATCAGCAAAATTTTTGTTGATGGTGGTTATGAATGGGGTCTATCTAATTTGTATAAAGATGATCCAAATAACGTAAAAAGTCGTGGATTTTGGTTAAATGCAGGATTCAGACTTAAATTTTTATAGATTATAATAGCCACGAATTCACGAATTATTATTAAAATTTGTGAATTCGTGGCTTTTTTTATGTGCAAAAGTGAATTTGAAGAGTTCCGATTTTCCCTACTTTTTAGCATAATCCGAAATAAAATCAACCAATAGACGAACTCCAAAACCGGTACCACCTTTTGTTTGATAATGAAAATCTTTTTGCACCCAAGCCGGTCCTGCAATATCAAAATGAATCCATGGATAATCGGTGAAGAATTCAAGGAATTTCCCGGCAGTAATTGCTCCGGCAATCTTTCCTCCTACGTTCTTAATATCAGCAATATCCGATTTCAACAATTCTCCATAATCCTCCCAAAGTGGCAGTCTGACCATGCGCTCACTTGTTTTGTCGCTACTTTTCTGAAGTTTAGCAAACACCTCATCACTAGCATTACCGACAGCAACCATTCCATAATGGCCTATTGCTGCAGCAGCAGCACCAGTAAGTGTGGCCAAATCAATAACCAGCTCAGGTTTGTATTTTGAGGCATAACTCAATGCATCAGCAAGTATTAAGCGACCTTCAGCATCAGTATTTAAGACTTCAACCGTTTTTTTATTGTGCATATGAATTACATCACCCGGAACATAAGCAGTATTGCTAATTAAATTCTCAGTTGCCGGAATTAAACCAATCACATAAACAGGAACTTTCAATTTTGTCAGGGAAGCTATTGTAGTGGCCACTACTGCAGCTCCAGCCATATCACATTTCATATAATCCATACTGTCTGAGGTAGGTTTAAGGCTTAAACCGCCGGTATCAAAAACAATTCCTTTTCCAACCAAAACAATCGGATTATTGTTTATTGCGTTTTCAGGTTTCCATGTGAGGATTGAAAATGCAGGAGGATTTACACTGCCTTGATTAACAGCCAATAAACCTCCC
The DNA here is from genome assembly GCA_025361565.1 of Bacteroidota bacterium. Lineage (GTDB taxonomy): Bacteria > Bacteroidota > Bacteroidia > Bacteroidales > NBLH01 > NBLH01. Next base: position 197,978 of record JANYKN010000189.1, read on the forward strand.
ATTTTAAGACTTTCAATTTGCTTTTTACCTAAAATTTCAACTGCGAAGCCATTCTGCCTAGAAAGTTCCAATATCTCTTCGCTCAATTTTTGGGTATTTAAGTATGAAAGTGGTTCATTTACCAAGCGACGGGCTTCGCATACCGAATCACAAATTATGCTTAAATTATTCAGACTTTGAACCTGTATTTCCTTGCAATAAATTAATAAATTGACCAGACTGTTCGCTTTTTCTTCTTTTTTCTCAAAATATTTTAAAAATGAGTAATGGTTCAGTATAATGCCTTCGGCAAAAGCCAATAGTAAATCTGAGGAATTTCCTGTTTCAGCCAAAACCAATTCCTTAATTTTATATTTATTTAATATCAATTTTAATTTTGAAGCTTCGCGACGAAGTGCTTCCAATAAATCGTTACCTATCTTTTTTTCAGGAAGGATCTGAATAAAAATCCATCGCTTATATTGATTCAAAGGAATCAAAGTATTTTTATCGTTGCTGCTTCTATCTACAAAATCCAATTCGTCTTTAGATAAACCATAATCCTTCAAACTATCCAATGAAGAACTAATTATCAATAAATTTTTATCTAAAGGAAGTGTTTCTATCTTATTAAGTTTTATTTCCATGAGTTATCTATTTTAAATTTAATCCGGTAAAATTATTAAATTAAACACAACAAATAAGTAGTTAAAACTTAAAGAACTTCAAAAAGCTTCAGGTTTCTATTTTTACAAAAAAAAATGTAGCTCAAAATTTTCTTAAATAAAGTCTTGATATAAATAAATTAGAATATAATTATACTGATAATCAATTATATATATACATTTATTGTTTTTACCATTCTTCCGTTCTCTATCTACTTCGCAATTAATTTATTTATATTTGTGGCCTTAAAACTAAAAATATGATGAATATCGAAAAAATATATACGAAAGCACTTGATTTAGAGTTTCTAACTCTTGAAGAAGGATTATTACTTTACGAAAAAGCACCTGTATCGGAACTGATGTGGATTGCGAACGAAATCAAACATAAAATACTGAAGGAACGTGCAAATAAAGTAAGCTGGATAATCGACAGGAATGTAAACATAACCAATGTTTGTATTGCCCAATGCAAATTTTGCAATTTTTACCGAAAACCAACCGCCGATGACATTTACATTACAACCAGGGCTGAATACGAAGAAAAAATTAAAGTTCTAAGGGAATTTGGAGGCAACCAAATACTTTTACAAGGAGGCTTGCATCCAAAGCTAGGTTTAAAATTCTATTCAGAACTTTTTAGAGAACTCAAACAAATAGATCCAGAATTGAAATTGCATGCATTGGGTCCTGCCGAAATTGCACATATTGCTCGAATAGAAAAAACAGGATATACCGAAGTACTTTCTGCATTGATGGAAGCCGGATTGGACAGTTTGCCGGGAGCAGGTGCCGAAATTCTGGTTGACAGAGTAAGAACCATAGTTTCAAAAGGAAAATGTAATTCACAACAATGGCTTGATGTAATGCGTGCAGCACATAAGCTGGGCTTGACCACATCAGCAACAATGATGTTTGGCCACATTGAAACCAATGCTGAGAGAATAGAACATTTTATAAAAATAAGGGAAGTTCAAGCAGAAAAACCTGCAAATGCTCCAGGTTTCGTAGCATTTATTCCATGGCCTTTTCAGGACGAAGGAACTGTATTAAATAAAGAGCAAGGCGTAAAAAATACCGTTAAATCTGAAGAATACATCCGAACCATTGCCCTGAGCAGAATTATGCTACCCAATATCAACAATATACAAGCCTCGTGGCTGACTGTTGGCAAAACAACCGGACAAATATGCCTGCATTCTGGCGCAAATGATTTTGGATCCATTATGATAGAAGAAAATGTGGTTTCGGCAGCAGGAGCTACCCACCATTTCGATTCTGAAACTATTCAGCAGGCAATTATTGAAGCTGGATTTAAACCTGTACTCAGAGATCAGAACTACCATTATATAAAGAGCAACGAAAATGTAAGAATTCTTGTTTAAATCAAGATTTTGGCAAATTCTTTGAATTGAATAAAATAAGGAAAAGATTAAGCAATTTTAAAGCGGTTTTTAAAGCCAAATTTGTAAATTGCTTAAAGTTTCTTATTTTTAGTCAGTTAATTTAAAGAAATACAAAAGGATAATGAGAATCCGTGCTAAAATTTTTCTTTTTATATTTATTACATCATTTATCGTATTTGCTCTTGTAATTACCTACATAGCATTTAATTACAGAAATTACTCCATCCAACAGGCAAACAAGCTGGTAAATATCTATGTTCAAAATGCTGCAAATTCTGCAAAAATAACGCTTGAAAAGGATTTAACCGTCTGTGAAACAGTTGCTGAAAGTTTTAAAGATTATGATAAAATACCCAAAAATTTGCGGGAACCTATTTATAATGATATACTTAAAAATGTTTTAGCTGGTCATCCAGAATATCTATCGGTTTGGATGTCGTGGGAACTAAGATTTATTCAACCGGGCTATACCAATAAATATGGAAGAAAACGCACCGTTGCAATTCGCGATGCAGGTGTAATCAGCTTTGTTATAGATACTGCCGAGCTTGGCGGTGATAATATTGGAAGTATTTACTATCAATCTAAAATTTCGAAGAAAGATGTGCTGGTTGATCCCTATTTTTATGTTTATTCGCAAAAAGATGGTGGAGATTCAGTTTTAGAAACCAGCATAGCTAAACCACTTATTATTGATGGAGAATTTGCCGGAATTATCGGAATCGATATCACTTTGAACAGGTTTCAGAATATTATTGACGAAACAAGGCCTTTTGAAAATACCTACGCATTGTTGGTTTCAAATAATGGAACTATAATCTCTGCTCCAGAGCCGGGAATGGAGGGAGATTCTTTACTTTCTAAATTTCCGGTTTTTGTAAAAAATGATGTTCTCCAAAATATTAAAGAAGGCAAAAATTTTTCATTTGTTTTTTCAGATAGTAGCGGAGTATCAAATTATGTTTCCATTGCTCCTATCCAGATTGGAAAAACTATTACTCCATGGTCAATTTGCTTGATTGTTCCATCCAAAGTGATTGAAAAAGAATCAATCACGTATTTTAATATTTCTCTTCTTATCGGTTCATTTGGTATATTGCTTTTTTCACTGATAACCCTTATGATTGCAAGGAGAATAACATTACCGTTAAAGCAAACTACTTCCATCTTAAAAGATTTGGATAAAGGAATTATAGACCCATCAAAAAAAGTACACGTACGTTCGCATGATGAACTTGCTGAGATGGGAAAATCATTGAATAACTTGTTAGATACCTTATCGAAAACGGCAGAGTTTGCAAAAAAAATTGGTGAAGGCGATTTTAATGCCCAATATACTGCATTAAGTAATTTTGATGTGTTGGGAAATACGTTAATTGAAATGCAAAAAAACCTTAGAGTTGGACAGGAACAAGAAGAAATAAGGCAATTTGAAAGATTAAAATTGAATTGGGCACAGGAAGGTTTATCACAACTTGGAGAGGTTTTGAGAACTTCAACTGATAATTTTGAAGACTATTTGTATGTAATCCTTGGTCAAATAGTAAATTACCTTAAGGCAGATCAAGGTGGGATATTTATTTTAAATACGCTAGATAGTGAACATCATTATCTTGAATTGCTGGCAGCCTTCGCATATAACAAGAAAAAATCGATGCAAGCCAAAATTGAAATCGGTGAAAGCCTTGTTGGCAGATGTTTTCAGGAAAAAGAAGTGATCTATATGACCAATCTTCCGGAGGGTTATACTTTTGTTTCTTCAGGATTGGGAGGCCATGAACCGCATTGTCTATTCCTGATGCCTTTACTATATGAAGATGAGCCGTTTGGTGTGATAGAGTTGGCTTCGTTCAGGGAATTTGCAGATTTCGAGATAGAATTTCTCAGGAGCATCGGTGAAAGAGTTGCATCATCAACTTCGATAATGCAGAAAAACGTTCAGACCAAACAATTGTTGGATCAATATCAAATTCGATCAGAAGAATTAAGCAGAAGAGAGCAAACCCTTCAGGAAACATTGATTGAACTCCAAAAAACACAGGAAGACGATAGCATCAAAGAAAAAGAGACAGAAGGAATTGTTGAAGCTTTAAATAAGATCGGATCCATTGTATGGTATAATTTGGGGGGTACCATTATTAATATAAGAGATTCGAATATAAATACATTGATGCGTACCGATAAAGAAATGATTGGTAAAAATCATTCAGAATTTGAGCCGGAAGTAAAGACAGATATGGAAGCCTACAAAAAGTTCTGGAATGATTTAAAAGCTGGCCATACAAAACAGAGAACCATTAAAAGAAAAACAAAAAAAGGTGATATTTGGTTATTTGAAACTTACACACCAATCAAGGATAAATCAGGCATGACTTATAAAATAATAAGCATAGCAATTGATATCACCGAACAAAAGAAACTTCAGGATGAAATTGAAAGATTAGAATTGGAAGTAATCAACTTGAAGAAAACCATTTAAAATTCTTTTTCTGCAAATTCTTAAACTGCCTTGCCAAAAGCGATGCAGTTTTGAAATGAAAAGATTTTATTAAATTTCGTAGTATCAGCAGCGAAAGACCCACACTCCCTACAAGCTTCACTTTCAGGATCGTTTCAACTGAATAATTTTAATGCGCCTTCGACTTTTATAATTATATCATCACTGATTTAATAAAGCTTATTCTTTCGATTCGTCTTTTATTAATGAAATGGTATATTTCAATAAATCTGAATTTCCAAAATCGCCATGTCCAGGAATTACAAAATCAATGTTTTTGTAGGTTTTCTGAAGTTTTTCAACGGTTGTACCCCATTTATCAACCACAGCATCGGCAATATTTCCCAAACCGCTTGCTGACAGGCTTTTTATCATGCATCCGCCAAACAAGATTTTATCTTTGGGAAAATAAACTATAATATTGTCAACGGTATGTCCCGGACCAAAATAGCGGCAAATTACTTTTTCTCCTTCAAAATTAAATTCAAGTTTATCCTTGAATGTTTTTGAAGGAACTGGCAAATTTTTGTCAATACAAATATTCTTTGTTAAATCAAGTCCAATCGATTCAATTCCAAGTTGATTAAGATATTCCAATCCGCCAAGGCAATCGCTGTGGAAATGGCACACAATTACCTTTTCAATAGTAACATGCATTGAATCTTTCAAATAATTAAAAATTTGAGAAGTTTGTTCGTTGTTGTTTGGAGTGTCAATGAGAATAGCTTTGCCGTTTTTTATAAAAATTAATCCATTCGAAGCAAAACGACCAAATTGCTTAGATTCAAACCAATTTGTATGAATGAAAAATGAATCTTTGAGCTGGATTAATTCAATATCATTATTGATTTTTATCACTTTATTCTTTTGTTGTGCAATTGATAGAAAAGAACAACTGCAAAAAAGGATGTAAAATACAAATTTGGCATTCATAAAAACCATAAATAAAATTAGTTAACAACTGGACCAGCTGCCTCAACAATTAATCTTCTCAACTCTTCTTTTTTAAAAGGTTTTAATACATATTTAAAAAGCATAGATTGCACCTCAGGATCATTAAGCAGCTTTGGTTCATAATAACCAGTAAGTAGGATACAATTCATGGCAGGATATTGTTTTTTTACTTCACGGATAAATTGAATACCATCCATTCCAGGCATTTTAAGATCTGAAATAATCACATCCATTGAATTTTTATTTAACAAGTCCAAACCTTTAGCCGCCGAAATTGATTTATGAACTTTAAAATCTTTTCTAAAAGCCATTTCGAGCAACTCAAGGTTTATTTGTTCATCATCTACATAAAGTACATTCAACATACTGAAATTATTAAATTGGAATTTGAATTTTAAAAAATACCAGGTTGTCTTTATTTTCGGCAATTAAAAACCCCTGATGATCTTTAACAATATTATAAGCAATATATAAGCCCAAGCCAGTTCCTTTATTTGGTGCTTTGGTTGTGTAAAAAGGATCGAATAAGTGCGATAATAAATCATCTGATAATAATGGACCTGAATTTGAAATAATTATCGAAACAAAATCTTTTTCTGATTTTCTGAGTATCTCGGTTGAAAAGCAAACTTTTTCATTTTCATGTTTATGTTTTTCTTTAATTGCATGAACAGCATTTTCAACGATACCAACCATTACCTGTGTTATCTGTTCTTTATCGCAAATAATATCAGGAACTTTAGTCAGATTTAGCTCAAGCTGAATAAATGAAGGTATTTTAGCTTGGACCATATCTATTGAACTGTTGATTAATTCAACAACACTGCATATTTCCCTACTGCTTTCATTTGAATGCGAATACAGCCTTAAGTCATTTACAATATTTGAAATTCTAATTTTACCTGTTTCCGCATGGTCAATTAATTGCATAAGCATATCATATTTCTGATTGTCCATGTTATGGTCAGAATCATTTATCTCGGTAATTTCGGATTTAATATTGTCCAAACTGAGTGAAATAAAATTCAAAGGGTTATTAATTTCATGAGCCACACCTGCACTCAAAATCCCCAATGAAGCCATTTTTTCCGATTCGATTAGCGCCTTTTGGGCAATCTCCAACTCAAGTAATGCATTTTTTAGCAAGTTGTTTTTTTCGTTCAGACTATGTGCCTGTTCACTTAATGATTCTTTTTGGCTTAATATTTCTTCATTCATTTGTTCCAGATCTGTATTTTTCTCTGAAATTTCAATTGTTCTGGCCACAACCTGCTCTTCAAGCTTGTGTTTTTGTCTTTCAAGCAATCCAATTCTCAGATAGTAAAATATTAAAACTCCACCAACCAGCAAGAGAAAAAATATCACCTTTGCCAATATCGTATTCCACCATGGGGGTTTGATGGTAATTTTTATAATAAGGTCATCCGAATTCCAAACTTCATCACTATTTGTAACATTTAACCTAAAAGTATAAGTGCCATCCGAAATGTCAGTATAGTTTGCATATCTTCGATTTCCAACCACATTCCAGTCTTGATCCACTCCCTCAAGTTTGTATTTAAATAAATTTTTTTGTGGTTCGATAAAATCAAGTCCTGCCAATTCAAAAGTTAAAAAATTCTGATTATACGATAATTCGATTGTATTTGTATCGGATAATGAATAATTATTTCCAATGGTTTTATCAAAAACTTTAATGCTTAATACAACTGGATTTGCAGGTATTTTATTGGTTTTAACGTTATTAGGAAAGCAACTGTTAAAACCATTGATGCCCCCAAAAAATAATTCGTCGTTTTTACCTTTAAAGGATGATCCCCAGAAAAAGTGGTCATCTTGAAGCCCATCTGTACGATCGAAATTTTGAAAAGTCAGCGTTTTGGGATTAAACATAGAAATACCTTTATCCGTGCTTAACCAAAGATTTTCATTATCATCTTCAAGTATTGAAAAGATAATACTATTAGGCAGCCCATCTTCAGGAGAAAAATGGGTAAATATTTCTGTTTTGGTATCAAAGCGGTTTAATCCACCACCAAAAGTTCCAATCCACAGAATTCCCAATTTAGAAAGATGCATTGAAATAACATTGTTATTACTCAGGCTGTTATTATTATTAAGGTCATTTTTCCAACTCTTGAAATTTACATTTTCCTTGTTAGTACCTGAAAACTCAATTTTATTGAATCCCGAGGACCACATTCCAACCCATAAATTTCCTTCGGAATCAACAATAAAAGCGTTCGATTGAACACCGTTTGCATTTAAACTGTGCTGGTTTTTGGAATCGTGGATTAAATATGAAACTTTTCCGGTTTGCACATCATATTTATTAATTCCACCTTCTGTTCCAATCCATAAAACTCCAGGCTTGGCTTCTCTTATAACCTGAATACGGTTATCGGTCAATTTACTTTTTCCTGTAAAAGCATTTATAATCCTTTCAAATCCCCCGGTTTTTTTATTAAACCGTTGCAAGCCAGTGTCCCATTCACCAATCCATATATCGTTATTACTATCCTGAAAAAGCGCTGTTATATGATTGCCAGACAGGCTATTCGGATTTTTAGGATCATGCTTATATGTATTAAAAACCCCTGTTTTTGTATCATAATGAGCTAGTCCTTTGTCAATTAAACCAATCCATAAGTTACCGTCATTGTCCTGCAAAATAGATCTAACTATTCCATTTTCTAAACTATTGGAGTTGTTTGGGATATTTTTGAAAGTTAAAAACCTGTTTTGCTCAATGAGTTTATCAACTCCGGTTTCTGTTCCAATCCATGTAATACCCTGATTGTCAACATAAGTAGTTCTTATCCGATTATCGGTTAAAGTGTTTAAATCACAATTGTTATGCACATAATTAACAAAAGAACTTTGATTTTTATCCATAAAAGAAAGCCCATATTCTGTTGAAATCCAATAACCACCAGTTTTGTTTTCGGTAATTCTGTATGTTAAATTCGAAATCAGACTATTTGTTGAGTATGGATTATTTTTGATGGATTTAAATGATTCTGTTTTATAATCAAAAAGGTTCAGGCCTTCACCATATGTGCAAACCCAGAGCAGGCCTGATTTATCCTGAAAAATATCAAATACTCCATTGCTGCTCAGACTTTTAGTATCATCAGGATTATGTTCATATTTTTTTATGCTTCCGTTTTTGGGGTTCAGCACAAATAAACCATAACTTCCATTTCCAATCCATATCAGACCTCTATTATCCTGAAATAATCTACGTATTTCGTAAAGTTTAGATGATTCGTCCTTTATAACATCATAATGTTTGAATGTCTGATTTTTAGTATTTAACATATCAATACCCGCATTGGAAACACCCATCCAAATATTATTTTCACTGTCTTCTATAATTGTCCAAATTGTATTACCACTTATTTCATTCTTGGATTTTCCTGTAGCTGAATAGTTGGTAAATTTTTCGGTTTGTGTATCAAAACAATCGACTCCACCACCTTGAGTACCTATCCACAATTTACCTCCTTTTCCGAGGCATAATGATCTAATCGTATTGTTGGATAAGGAGTTGCCATTATTTATTTGGTGTCTGAATATTTTAAAATTAAATCCGTCATATCGATATAAACCATCAACGGTACCAAACCACATAAACCCTACTTGATCCTTAACAATAGCAAAAGTTGCGCTAGGGCCTTCACCTTTTTCGTCGGTAACTCTTGATATTTTTGGCACATAATATTGAGATAAAACAGAGTTATGCACTAAATAAAGATTTAGCGAAAGTATTAAAATCAGCTTAAGCTTCCATATATTACCAGACGATCTCAAAATACAATTACTTTTTAATATTTTTGAAAAATTACATTTTTACACGCTGATTTAATTTTTAGAATCATTAAATTTAGGAAGTGTAAATTTAAAATTGCTTCCTTTACCTTCATCACTTTCTACGCTAATTTTTCCATCAAGTTTTTCAATAAATTCTTTACAAATTACCAAGCCCAAGCCGGTTCCACCTTCATGATCTGTTCCTTCGGTAGATAGATTTACACTGGAAGAAAAAAGAGCATTTACCAATTCAATCTTTATTCCTACTCCATTATCAGCAATTGATATTTCAGCAAATTCTCCATTCATATTAACCGAAATGGAAATTAATCCACCGGTATTGGTAAATTTTATAGAATTCGAAATTAAATTTCTCAAGATGGTTTTTACCATGTTTTCATCTGCAAAAACATAAATATCTTCAGGATTTTGGTAAACCAACAATATTTTTTTATTGGCTGATAGTGACTGAAAATCTTCTACAGTAAGATTAATTACTGATGAAATATTTAACTTTTTCTTATTAATAATTATCTGTGAAGTCTGAGTTTTTGCCCAATCCAACAATGTTTCGAGCAAATTGTACGAATTTTTTGTTGCCGAATAAATATGTCCTATCAATTCTTCTGTTTGTTCGATAGGCTCTTTTCCAATTGAATGTTGTAATAACTGCAAAAATCCTAATATCCCACTAAAAGGGCTTCTCAGATCATGTGCAATTATCGAAAACAATTTATCTTTTGTAGCATTTAGCTCTTTCAGTTGAATTTCTCTTTCAATGAGTAATTGTTCGGCTTTTTTTCTTATTTCTACTTCCTGGTTCAGAACTTGAACTTTATTTTGGATTTCTTCTTTTTGCCGCGAAATTTCCTCGGTCCTTTTTTCTACAACATCTTCGAGCAATAACTTTTCTTTTAATAAACGGTCTGTATATTTTTTTACAACACCGTACAATATAATTGAAAACAGCATGATATAAAAACAATAAGCCAATATAGACCTATACCATGGCGGAAGTACTTTAAATTTGTAAGTGATGGGTTTACTCCAAATACCATCGGGACTTTGATCTTTTAACATAAATGTATAAGTTCCTTCGCCAATATTTCCATAAACTGCATTCGTTTTATTCGATATTGGACTCCATTCATCATCATAACCTTCTAATTTATATTGATATTTTACCAAGGCTGGTTTTGAAGGTTCAATTGCTGCAAATTCAAAAGTGATGTGATTATGCTTATAAGGTAATACCAAATTTATCGGAATTGGGTAATATGGAGTGATTCCATCAAAATGAAGATCTTTATAATGGTCATTTTGGTCTTTGCGCTCTTGCTCTGTTTGTAATTTTCCCAAAGCCATCATTTCTTGCTGAGCAAGGATTATAGAATCAATCTTTAAATCTGGGCCTGCTATACTGTACCAACAAATATTTTCTTCATTAATTTTAATGTTTTGAATAACCAGTTCTAGTGGATTTGGGTTTCTGTTAACCGCATTGTAATCAAAACGAACCAAGGCTGTTTTATCGTCACCAGTTCCTGCCCAAACAATTCCTTTACTATCAAGATACATAGCATTCTGTCCAATATTTACATCTTTTGCAGGATAACCTGTGCGTTTATTGTAAACTTCAAAAATAGGATTATCCCCTTTCCAACCCGCAAGAACGCTTATTCCCCAATTGGTTCCAACAAATATTCTACCTACGCTATCTTGCAAAAGTTGGGTAACAAAATTATCACCAAGCCCCTGTGTGGTGGTATAAGTAGTAAAAGATTTACCATTAAACCGGCATAAACCTCCTGCTGTTCCCACCCAAAGATCGCCTGATTTATCTAAAAGAAAACAATGAACAGAATTATGTGCCAGACCATCCGCTTTGGAATAAGATTTAAAATATGAACCATTTTCTCCCTTTTTCGGATTAAAACAGTTAATCCCACCTCCATCGGTTGCAAACCAAAGATTTCCACTTTTATCTTTGCAAATTGCATTTACGTAATTATTTGACAATCCTTGCTTATCATTATATATCGTAAATCTTTTACCATCGAAACAGTTAACACCACCACCATAGGTACCAATCCATAAATTTCCTTTTTGATCTTTAAAAATATAGGATACATAATTACTGGATAGTCCTTGTTTCGAAGAGTATTGAGCTACGGTTTTCCCGTTATAATAGCATAATCCGCCACCATATGTTCCCAACCATAGATTTTCTTTTTCATCCTGATAGATACATGAAATATCATAATCTACAAGTTCTTTTGATCCAGAAAAGTTTGTAAACGATTTTCTGTCAAAACGGCTTAATCCACGGCCATATGAAGAGAACCATAGATTATCAGATTTATCTTCAAGAATACTCCAAACACAGTTGTTGGCAAGACCTTGCTTTGATGTATAATTGATAAAAGATTTACTATCAAAACGACTTATTCCTCCACCGTTAGTACCAAGCCATAAATTGCCAGTGTTATCCTCTGTAATTGTTGTAACTTCGTTATGTGCCAACCCTTGTTCAATGGTGTAAATATTAAATGATTTTCCATTATAATAAATTAAGCCTCCTCCATTGGTCCCAAACCACATGATTCCATTTTTATCTTCATGGATGCAATTAATAACATTACCTGTTAGCCCATCGGTGGTGGTGTAGCTGGTAAAAGATTTACCATTATAACGACTTAAAAGCCCTCCGCCAGCCGATATCCACAAATCTCCCTTTTTATCTTCATAAATCCTGTACACCGAATTATTAGCAAGGCCATCTTTTTTTGTATAGGTAATAAAAGTTTTGCCATTATACTTGCACAAACCTCCTTTGTCAGTACCAATCCAAATATTCCCTTTTTTATCTTCAAGAAGATTCCAAACCATTTTTGAAGGTAAACCTTGGGCTGTTGAATAAATAGTGAAAGTTTTTCCATCAAAACGGCTGATTCCTGTTTCATCAGTACTAAACCAGAGATCTCCATTTTTATCTTGGCAAATGCTATAAACATTGTCATTTCCAAGGCCATTTTTATTGGAATAAGTCTTGAAAAATTTTCCATTGTAGCAGCTCACGCCTCCACCATTTGTTCCAAACCAAAGATTTCCTTTTTTATCTTCATAAATGCTCAGCACATTGTTGTTTGCCAAACCTTGTTCCGTGGTATATGATACAAAAGATTTTCCATCGTAACGACATACCCCGGCTCCGGAGGTTCCAAACCAAAGATTTCCTTTTGTGTCAGTATATGCTGATGAGATTGAACTGATCGGTAATCCTTGCTCGGTATTATAGTTGGTAAAATTACCAACTCCACCAAAATCGCCATTTATTAATATTTCATCATCTTTTAGTTTTCTAAAGGCAAGTGGAATTGGTTTTGGAATGCCATTTACAGTTTTAATAATTGGTTTTCCTGCAGTTACAATTTTTGGTAGAATAAAAGAAGTATTCTGTTTTTTTACAGACAATTTGTATTGACTATTCTGGGCACTTAATGAGCCAGTTGTTAAAATAATTAAAATTGAAAATAGATTCAGAAATGATGTTTTCGACCCGTAACTTTGCGGAACACAAAAATCTATAATACAGGCTTTACTATTTCCCATTATTTCATTAGCCATTAGTTAACTAACAAAGTTAAAAAATAATAGTAAATATTTCGATATGCCTGATAATATTTGTATTTCGACAAACGTCATAATTTTATTCAACCGATTTTTCTAATGTAAAATTCCGTGCTTTTTCAACATCAAATTCACCTTCGAGTTTAGCAATAACAGCTGATGCCAAACAATTTCCAATTACATTGACTGCGGTTCTGGCCATGTCCATTAATCCGTCGATACCTAAAATAATAAAAATAGGTTCAACCGGCAAACCAAACGAAGCTGCTGTTCCCAGCAAAATTACCAGCGATGCGCGCGGAACACCTGCCACACCTTTAGATGTGAGCATTAAAGTAAATACAAGCAATAATTGTTTTTCAATCGGCAAATGGATTCCGGCAACCTGTGCAACAAAAATACTGGCCAAGGACAAATAAAGTGTAGTTCCATCCAGATTAAAACTATAACCGGTAGGAATTACAAATGAAACCACTTTGCGGGGAACGCCAAATTCTTCCATTCTTTCCATGGCTCTTGGCAGAGCCGATTCGGAACTAGTTGTAGCAAAAGCAATAGAAGCCGGTTCAAATACTGCTTCAAAAAACTGCTTTACTGGTATTTTAAAAATAAGCATGATTGGAACCAACACAATTGCAATAAATATCAATAGTGCAACATACAAAGTTCCCAATAATTTAAAAAGATTAACCATTATATCCAATCCCATGTGGCCAATTGAATACGCAATTGCTCCTCCAACTGCCAAAGGTGCAAAATACATGATTACACTGGTAAATTTAAACATTGCCTCAGAAAGGCTCTCCGCAAATGTAATCATAGGCTGCCTGTGCTGTTCTTTGAGCATAGCAACTGCAATTCCAAAAATAATGCTGAATATTACAATTTGAAGTACCTGACCATCGTAAATTGCTTTTGCAATATTTTCGGGAAAGATATGAAGGATCACCTCTTCAAAAGTCTGTGGTTTAATTGCTTGCAAAACTTCGCCAGTTTGTGCAGGCAAATGTACTCCCACTCCTGCCTGACTAATATTAATGGCCAATAGTCCGATAAACAAAGCAATAGTTGAAACAATTTCAAAATATATAATTGATTTAAGTCCCATTCTACCTACTTGCTTTAAATTGGAATGACCAGCTATTCCAACAACCAAAGTGGCAAAAAGCAAAGGCGCAATTATGGTTTTAATCAACCGTAAAAATATATTGCTCAATAATTGGAGTTTTATTGCGGTTGAAGGAAAGTCGAATCCAATCTCAGCTCCAATAAGCATGCTTACCATAATCCAAGTAGTAAGCGATTTTTTACGAATTGCATAATATATTGAACCTGTAATGAGCAGATATCTTGAAACGGTTAATATTACAGGCGAAACCAATAGAAATTGATAAACATTTAATAAATGGATGGCTATTACTATGGTTAAAAAAGTAAATGAAAAGTAGATAAGAAATTTTTTAGAATTAACCATAGTAAGATTTTAATTATATATGTTTCACAATCAATATTCTACCAAATAAATAATTAGAGGTGTATAGATATGCACTGGACGTTGTCCTGTGTAATTCAAATCCGTATAATTTAGCCCAGAAAGGGCGCAAGCTTACGCCCTTTCTGGGCTTTGTTTGATCATTTGAATTTCATTTACATAATTATAACGAATCGGGTGCGAATAAGTATTGATGCTCCAGAGGCAACAACTATTCGCCAGCAAAGATCTAAACTCTTTTGCCCTTCAAAATAGTTTTATGCTTTTTCCCATATAACTTCTTTGATCCAACTAAATCCACATAATACACTTATAATTTCTTCTTTCTTTTTTGGAGATAAAATAATATTTTCATTATTTCCTTTTTCTATTTCGAGCCCAGTTATGTTATTAATATATTTTTTAAAATTCAGGATATCAAGCTTTTTATTACTGATGGTATTTAAAGCAGTTTTTAATTCACTCAAGAACAGTTCTGAATCATTTGAAATTTCCCATATTTCGCTCATTTCCATGTGAATATATCCGACATCGATTTCATTTATAGTTTTCAACCATAAATCATATAAATTTCTATAGTTTTCAGGTAGCAGAAGCATAAATTCATTTTTTCCTGCAACAGCTCTTTCTTTTGCAAGTTTGGCCGCAACAACCAGATTCGGACATTCCGCAAAGCTGCCTCCAGCCATTTCAATTCTGTCTGTCCGAATATCTTCTTCTGTAAACAAACCAAGCCAAAAAAGTGGAATCGCGTATTCGGATCCCGCAATTATATCTTTTTCTTCGTCACAATTATCATAAACAGAAATTTCAGAATCACTTTTCCATAACATTGCATTATTTGCCATTGTGTTTCCTCCTATTTGTATTATGATGACTTGTTTTTATTCATCATTACTGAATTTAATTATTTGAAAAATAAGTCTTTACAATTTTTGGTAATGAGTCAATTAAA
This sequence comes from Bacteroidota bacterium, assembly GCA_025361565.1. Lineage (GTDB taxonomy): Bacteria > Bacteroidota > Bacteroidia > Bacteroidales > NBLH01 > NBLH01. The sequence continues at coordinate 213,369 of JANYKN010000189.1, forward strand.
GCAGCATCGGACGGATTAAGTGAATTATAAACTAATTTTTCTTCAGGTTCGTCTTCGAGGTTTTGAGGAGTAGTTGATATGCAGCTAACTTCGTAGTTATTACCATCCGCAGCTTTTAAATTAAAAAACAATTTATAAACATGCTTTGTGTTAACAATCATTCCGGTATCTTCTTTTCTAAGAAAAGTTCCAAAACCAGATATCCCAAATTTCAATAAATGGATACTGTGAATTCCTTTTTTAATCCCTTTGTAAACGAGTGCAGATCCACCAATCAGAAATGGAAGGATTATCAGGAATATCCATACAGAAGTTGTGCTGATGCTCATTCCATCGATATATGCCAAATCAGGATCATTGGGGCTGAAATGTACTTTACATTTATTATTGGCTGATTCAAAATTGTATTTTAGATTTACCAAATCCTCATACTGTTTCTTTAAATAAGAAACGTTGTGATAAACTTTACCGTCAGTGTGTGTATATGAAAAATAAAATGTTCCAAGTACATCGCCACTGCTTCCCCTTCCGGATTTTTTGTTCTCTATACTAATATTATCAACAATACCTTGTGTTGTAGGAAAGTCTTTGCTCATTTCCAAACTTTTAAAATTGAAAGTATAGACTAAAACCGGAAGTATTAATAAACTTATAACCGTAAAAGTGAGTCCAATCCAAAAAACAGGGCTTTTGAAAAAAACTTGAAACTTTAATAAAAACGGTAACGGTCTTCCTCCATCAGGAATGTAATCATTTGTAGAAGTAACCATAAAATATTTAATGTTTTAAATGAATTAAAAATGCAAATAAGCTAGACTGTTTAGCAGATTTACTATAACTTTTTTCTATTATAGTTGTGATTCAATTGATTCAAAAATACAAACTTACAGGTTATAAACCATTCATATTTATGAAATTACTATTGGTCAATTTGGATTTTAATTTAAGATAAGTGCCCTTGTTGATATTGGCATGAGTGCATAAAACCTTGAATTATGTCAGTCAAAAGGATCTATAAAAAAGTTTTTATGTATTAACTTCAGATAAATGATTCTTCAAATTAAGTTTCAATGACAAAAACTCGAATGCAAATATTAAATTTTCTTAAGCCAACACTTTAGATTAACATCCGCAAACTCCATATACTTTTTTGGTGATTATTGCCCCTTTTTTATTTTTTACTACCAATTCTCCTGTCATAGTTGCACTTTCGGCACCAGAGCCAATATTTTTTTTGTTTTGAATATATGCTGTGTATTCATCATTTGCAAATTCCGAAATCACTTCTGTTATTTTCACAGGTTTAAGCACTACAATCTTATTATCTATCGAAATTAGGCAAACTGTTCCTAAATCATCAAAATAAAGGTAACTGTTAGCATTATATTTGTTTTCTGATTCGGAAAAAATGCAACTGCAACCAGCTAAGGAATCGGGTATTGATGAAAAGCTGGTCAGATTGATTACAGAATCGGCTTGGTTAACTGCGTTAGCCGTAGAATCGGTATTTGCAGCATTATTATTTGCCGGCCCACCGCATGAAAAACAAAGTACAATTGCAGTAAAAACGATAGTTGAAAATGATATCAATTTCATTTTATTCAGGTTTAGTTTCATATCCACGGTTTTTCAGTTTAGTTTTGCTTTTTCAGGTAGTTTCTGGTCTTTCCTTTTTATTTCTTTTATTGTTGTTGATCTTTGTCTTTTGCAAGCATTTTTTTGTTTTACTGTTTCAAATATACAAATCTTTACAATAGAAGTGTACCCAAATTCACTGTGGTTGGAAAAGTGGGGCACAAGCTAAAAGCTTGCGCCAACAGCACGTTCCAGTATGTTTATTCGTCAACTTTCTTTTTGTTTACAAGCTCCGTAAAACTTTTTGCTGCATTGGTAAAATCGGAAGGCATTAGAATTACTGTTGTTGTATTGTTGTCAATACCTATTTCAGAAAGCATTTGCATTCGCCTAAGTTCAAGTGCTATAGGGCTTCCTTCCATAACCTTGGCACCTTGTGTCAATTTAATTGATGCTTCTAATTCAGCTTCAGCTTTTACAATCCTTGCTCTCTTTTCTCTGATTGCTTCAGCCTCACGAGCCATAGCTCTTTGCATTGCTTCAGGTATTTCAACATCTTTCATCTCAACCATTTCAATTTTAATTCCCCAAGGTTCGGTTGTTGCGTCCACAATTTTTTGAAGCGTAGCATTTATTTGTTCTCTTTCCCTTAATACTTCGTCCAAGCTATGTTGCCCAATAATATTCCTTAAAGCGGTTACTGAAAACTGATAAACAGCTTTGTTATAGTCAGCCACTTTAATAATTGCATATTCGGGATTTGTTATTTTAAACCAAAGCACTGCGTTCACTTTTATAGTTACACTGTCCTTTGTTATGGTTTCTTGCTGTTCAAGGTCAACAGTTTTAGTTCTGATGTCTACTTTTTGTTGGCTATCTATAAATGGGATAATCCAATAAAGTCCAGGACCTTTGATAGATTGAAAACGTCCAAGTCTGAATACGATTCCACGTTGATATTCTTGTGCAATACGAAATCCTGACAAAAGTACTGCAATGATAATTCCGATAATTGGGATAAGTGTCATATTGTTGGGTTTTAATTTTTGAATTTAAGAATGTTGTGTTGCTGTGCCATGAAACCATGCTTTTTTGCGAATATTGAATCTATTGCAAATAAATCCACGTTATCCGAAATAAGTTTGGGCTTTTACATGCGTTTTTAATGGCTTAAAAGTAGTATTCTGCACAATCAATTCCAAGAGAATTCACATTTTAAATTTATTACTTTTAAAATATCAGGACAATGGTTATATACAATCTAGCTAATAAACTTTGCCATTGGTTTATTGTTTCTGGACCATTCGCTCCATGAACCTACATAAAGTTTAGGAATTTCTATTCCTGCATAGGCCATGGCCAGCAGGGTGTGACAGGCAGTAACTCCTGATCCGCAGTGAACAATCACATTTTCAGGTTTTCTGTTATCAATAACTTTTAAATATTTTTCTTTCAATATTTCAGGAGATAAGAAAAACCCATGGTTATCCAAATTGCTTACCAATGGAACGTTTACAGCACCCGGAATATGTCCGGCAACCAAATCCAATGTTTCCAATATTCCATCAAAACGCTCTTTACTCCTTACATCTAAAACTAAATAATCTGCGTTTTGTCTTACCATTTCTACTTCTTCCATATCAGCCAAAGGCAATAACCAATTTGTGAAGTTGTATGGCTCGATAATTTGAGGGATTTCTATCCCAGAACTTACAGGAAACCCAGAATTAATGGCTGCCTTATAACCTCCATTGATCACTTGCACTTTGCTGATTCCTGCAGATTTCAGCATCCACCAAAAACGGGCTGCAACGTTTAAAGCATCACTATAATCGTAAATGATAATGTGGCAATTTGGACATATTCCAAGATTTGTCAATGTTTTAGAAAATTGAACTGGTGTAGGCAACGGATGTCTTCCACCATTTGCAAAATCGGATTTAATATCTGCAAGATCCTTGTTCATATCAACACGCAATGCACCGGCTAAGTGGCTTTGCAAATATCTTTGTTGTGCAATAGCTTCGAAACTGGCGTCAACAATAATCAGTTTTGATATTTTATTTAATTCTACTAGTTCTTTGGCTTCAATGATTGGGGATATTTGTTGTTTCGTCATTATGGATTGTAGTTTTGTTTTTGGGGGCTTATCTTAATTGTTTTATAAAATCATTTATAAGATATTAATTACTATATAACATCAGCTCATCCTTATCATTGGGCAAAAAGATGGGTTTGACAAATTTCATCCCAATTTTTGTCAATAATTTTATCGAAGTCTTGTTTCGAGGAAGAGTTATGGCATGAATTGTTTTTATTTTCAATTTATTTTTGGCAAAAGCTATGGTTGCATTTGCTATTTCAAAGGCATAACCTTTACCTGTAAATTCGGGTAAAAAGGCAAAGCCGATATCAGGGTGCTCAAGGCTATCGCGGCGGAGAATTCCACACATTCCTATTGGTATTTTGGTGCTTTTTAATTCTACCATAGATAAACCAAATCCATTCTCTGAATAGCTTTTCATTGGTCCATTTTGCAGATATTCCTTAGCATCATTTTCAGTTTTTACATTTCTGTCGCCAATAAATTCAAGCCAACCCGGACTATTCAGAAGATCCAATATGAATTTTGTGTCGTCAAAAGTAAATTCCCTAAGAATCAGCCTTTCCGTTTCTATAATCGAATCCATTTTTAATTTTTATTGTTCATGTTTGCACTGAGTTATGGCTTTTGCATTTTACCAAAATCCATAAATACCATACTCCAACGATGTCCATCCAAATCAATGAAACCAAGACCATACGTCCAACCGTCCTTTTCCCCTGGTCCATTATAAATTATGCCATTTGCGGCGATTACTTTTTTGGCAAATTCATCCACTTCCTGCCTGCTTTCAGCATCAATAGATAGCAAAACTTCATTTCCATGGCTTGTATCCGCAATCTCATGGTTACTAAAACTTTTAAAACTCGATTCTTCAAAAAGCATAATTACCACATTTTTTTGTCCAATAAGCAAACAAGCTGAATGATCACTATTTCCATATTGAGTATTGAATGAAAATCCAAGCTGAGTGAAAAATGTTTTTGATTTGTTAATATCTTTCACCGGAAGATTTAACCATAATTCCTTTATAGCCATAGCTTTTAAAATTTATACATTTACCAAATCCCTAAAACAAATCCACAAAAAGCGAATAAAACGATATACATCCCGGCATCAATTGCTAATAATTTTAAAGAACGGTTTGCAAATAAATAAGTACCTGCCAAAGCTGGTAATATCCAAAATATGGATACGAACAACCCATTATGCAATCCATCAAATCCTCCTTGCCCTGAAGCCACCATGCTTAAGCCAGTTATAGCCAGAAAATGCATTACGGCAGTTCCTCCAAAAATCAATGGTGCATTTATTTTTATTTGTATATTATTTGGATTATTCTCTTGTTTCCATGCCTTTCCAAACAAAAACGGAGTATGCCAAACAAATCCGATAACAAAAGAAAATATTGTCAATACAATCACCGGTATCCAGTGGATATTAGAAGTTAGGTTGTGAATGTTCATAATTTTATTGATTAGATTCTGTATTTTTTTTAAAATTATTCAAAATAGCCTGCCATCCGCCTTTTTGAAGCTCGACAGAATTTTCAGTTTCGGCCTCAAATGTTTCAATTATTTGGGTTTCGCTGCCTTTGCCAGTAAATTCTATTTTTACTCTTCGTCCATCGCCAAGCAGAGTTTCCAGGAGCGCATTGGTTTTTATTGATTCGTAAACTCCTTCAAAGTCAAAACCCATGCTACCGTCTTTGGCTTCCATCCTAGAAAGGAATTTGCCACCAACCTTTAAATCATTTGTTGCATGGGTTGTGTGCCAATCTTCAGAAGCAGTGTTCCATTTAATAATATCTTGTGGCGAATTCCAACATTTCCATACTTTATCGATTGGTGCATGGATATTTACCTGCACCGTAATTTTTATTTTTTCTTTTGGAGACATTTTTCCTGGTTTAAATTTTACTTTTCATTACAATTGAACATCCATTGCACGCCAAATTTATCGGTACAAGTTCCATAATATGCACCCCAGAACATCACTTGCAATTCTGCTGTAACTAAACCGCCCGAAGATAATGCATCAAATAATCGTTTGGTTTCAACTTTTGTATCCGGTTCCAGGCTTATATAAATATTGTTTCCAAAGTTCACTTTAAATCCCATTGATTCAGGAGCATCTGTTCCCATTAGTACATGGCCGCCAAGTATCGGCAATTCTATGTGAATTATCAGGCTTTTATCGCTTTCAGCCAATTTGGGCATACCTTCAGCTGGTGGAAAATCACTGAATCGTGCCACACCACCACCACTAAACTCGCCACCGAAAATGGATTTATAAAAATTGAATGCTTCCTCAGTTTTGCGCGGAAAATTAAGATAAGTACATACTCTTGCCATAATGTTCTGTTTTAGCTTTAAAATTTATGATGATACAAAATACACTTTCTACATATAAAAATTGTTTATAAAACACTGAATATCTTATTTATGCAATATTTTATAAACTAGTAGAATGGTAAATATAAGAAAGTTTGATAAATAAATTTAATCATAAAATATAAAGTATTTAGAATGACTAATCTATAAAAATTAATTTATTTTTTTGATAAGATTAATCCATTATGCAAAATTGTTAATCCTGTTAAGGTTAGATTGAATGGATAGTTTTAGTAGCTAAGACATAGAATATATTAGCCAAGTTTTTTAAGAATTTCCAATCCTTGCTGCCACTGCCCATGGCCTGATAATGTATTGATGTGCCCTGCATTTCCAATGCTGATAAACTCACTACCCCATTTTGAAGCGAAGTATTTTGCTCTTTCTAGTGTCACCCATTGATCATTTTCGCTTGCAACAATGATAGTATAAGCCCTAAAACAAAACGCACAAAGAAAAAAAGCGCAATGAATTGATTATGACACGAATACAAGTATTGGAAATAAAACGATTTGTACATTTGAGTTAATTTAGGGTTAATGATAGGCATAAAGTTGCAATAAGTTTAAACGATAAGGTTAATACTTGCACCAAAACAAGCTGAAGAAGGCCATAAACCTGCAAAATAAGCTACAAACATACTATTGA
>JANYKN010000179.1 GCA_025361565.1 Bacteroidota bacterium
ATTTTTGAAGACATTAAGGATATCAAGTTACTTAAATCTGCTATAATATATGGGAACAACGCTTCTGGGAAAAGCAACTTGTTGCAATCTATCGGTTTTATGAAGGAATTTGTTTTGAACTCTTTCAGGGATTCGTTGGCAGAAGGTTTTCCCGGAAAAGTTGTTTTAAATAAATTTCTCTTAAATTCCGAATCTGAAAAGAAACCATCCACATTTGAAGTAACATTTATTATCCAAAAGAAACAATATCGATATGGCTTTGAATTATTAAATGATAATGTTGTTGTGAATGAATGGCTTTTTTATGATAATTCTAAAGAAACATACCTTTTTAAGAGAAAAGGTAAAAAAATTGATATTAATAAGACATCATTTTCCGAAGGAATAGGTAAAGAAGATCAAGTGAAGGAAAATGTTTTATTTCTTACACTTGTTGCTCAATTAAATGGTGAAATATCAAATTCAATTATTGATTGGTTTAAAAAAATAAAAATAATTCAAGGAATTTCTAATGATTCATATAAAAAAGAAACTATAAGTAAACTAAAATCAGATAATGATTTTAAAAAATGGGTAAGGGATTTTCTTGTTTTTCTTGAAATTTCAGATATTGGAACAAAGGAACAGCAAAAAAATGATATAAGTAATTTTTTGAAAAAAGAAAAAGAGAAAGAAAATCAATTAACAAAGCCCCAAAAAAAGGACAAAAAACAAACTGCAATGAATTCTTTAATAGACAGCTTGATAACTTTAATGGAAGAATTACCTAATGAACACAAACTTGTTACATGGCATAGAAAATATGACAATAATCATTTATTAATTGATAATATACAATTTGATTTTGATACTCAAGAATCTGAAGGGACAAAAAAGTTAGTTTGCTTACTTGCATCATGGTATGAGGCAATAAAAAATGGATATATTTTAGTAATAGATGAGCTTGATTCAAGACTTCATCCAGAATTAACTAAGAAATTATTAGAGTATATTCATACTAAAAACAACAAAACAGCACAATTAATATTTGCGGTTCATGATATTTCATTATTAAGTAATAAATTTTTCAGAAGAGACCAATTTTGGTTCATTGACAAAGACCAATTTGGGGCATCAAAACTTTATTCTCTTGCCGATTTTAAGTCAGCACGGAAGGGTTCTTCATTCATTAATAATTATCTTGCAGGCAAATATGGAGCTATTCCTTTTTTTAATAAAGACATAAAAATATAATTTATTTAATGAGCAAAGCTTTTTTTAAAATTAGGGATAAAAAATCCTATACAAGAAAATTAAAAAATCTTGAAGATAAAAAGCCTTATAAAGAACCCTTCATAGTTTTTAGTTTAAAATATTTTGATCGGAATCAAGGACAAGAATTTGGTGAATGGGAAAATGACGGATTATTATCATTAGCATTAGATAGAGTTAATCAACTATCCCAATATACTATTAGTCAAGCAATACATAATAATATTCTTACATTATATACACAAATAGAGTTTCCTGCCAATACAACTTTTGTATATCCAAAACATGTTCCTCCAAATGTAACATGGGCAAGTTTACATATCCAAGGGAAAGAATGTGTTATTGGCTTTGTAGACGATAATATTTTCCATATTGTTTTTCTTGATAGACATCATGAGTTTTGGATAAGTCCTAAAAAGAACACTTAAATACAACATAACTTATGAGCACAACAAATGGCTGTGGTACGAAAATGATAGGAACTGTCCAAACTAATGAAGATAGTTTATATGATGCTGTAAAATGGTTTATACTGTGTTGGATTCCATTATTTCCGATGGGTTGCTACCGGATATTTGGCCAAAAAGATACTTACCAATGGTACGAAAAAGGGCCTACTTACTTTAACACCACAATTACAGGAGAAACAAAATATTTGCTGAAAAAATCCAGATGCCGTGGAAATATGTACTCAAAATTATGGGAATAGGATATTTTTCTATTGCACTTCTTCTTGTATCATTATTTTTTATTATTTCATTTATATCAACAAACTCTATATCTTGGATAATTATCATTGCAATAATAATGGGCCTTATTTCTTTATTTGGTATTTTCTATACAGCTTATCTGTTAGAATATGTTTAGAATAATTTAACAAAAAAACTGAAGTGTTTTTTTTACACTATAAAAAAACTAAAAAAAAACTGAAATGTTTCAGTTATGTTTCAGTAGGGCAAAAAAAAATCCTTTGAAACTAGTACAGTAACAAAGGATTTAATTAATTTTCAAGTACCCCGGGCGGGACTTGAACCCGCACGGCCGTGAGGC
>JANYKN010000053.1 GCA_025361565.1 Bacteroidota bacterium
GTAAAAAACATTTTTCTATTAACATCTTGACTAACAATATAATAAAACACAGCTGCATAACATTTTGTAGCCGGTCATTTGCCCTTGAATCGGTTTCGCGTTGCGAAACCTCTGTACAAGGGCAAACGACGGCTACAAGTTGCCGTTAGCAAGTATAAAAAATGACACAGATGTACAAAACATTAATAATTCTTTTATTTTTTTGTTCTTGCATGAAAGTGGAGAAAAATAAAACTATTGATGAGTTGGTTTTATTTGGAAACAGTGGATTTTGTCTTAAGGATTCCGCAAAGTGGATTTACGATAGCACCAAACTTGACATTAGAGTTTATTTTGAATTTAAGAAAGACAGTTTTATTAGGAAAGCTATAAGAAAATACAAGTCACCCATTGATTACTATTCTGTCAAATCGGCTGACACAATTGGTTTTGGTAATTTTTTGAACAAACTACTTTTATTTAAAAACTATGAACATGAATATTATTCAAAAGGATTTTCGATATACGATGGATTAAATTATACTTTGTTTTACAAAACATCTGACAATAAAGAATATTTAATAAATTATGTTCCTAATCATTTGCCTGACAGCTTGGAAGTTCTGCATGACTTTATTGAAAAAATATTAATATCAAAAAACCATGAAACCATTGACAATTTTGAATTTCACAAAATTACAGAAAAAGCAGCGGTAGAAGCATTTAAAAAATGTCCACCGCCGCCAAGACTTACCAGTAGAGAAATTAAGTTTAAGGCTCCAAAAATTTGACTCAGATGAATTTGATAATTAAAAATAAAATAATAATTGAAACACTTGCTAACATTTTGTAGCCTCCATTTGCCCTTTTGACGGTTTCGCGGGCGCGAAACCTTTGTAAAAGGGCAAACGGCGGCTACAAGTTTCCGTTAGCTGCAACTTTAGAAAGATTTCACAAATACCAGAAATGCCTGAAATACAATTGAACCACAATTCAAATTATTCTTCTTTTTGGAAGTGGTTGATTATTTGGTTAATACAACCATCGAAATCTTTTTTAATTTCATGTTCCCAAAAACGCAAGACAAACCAACCTGACTCTGATAACAATTGATTGTTTTTTTTATCCCTTTGAATATTTCGCTCAATTTTCGGAATCCAAAAATCACGATTTGTTTTTATTTTAGTCTTTTTTTCTTCCCAATTATATCCATGCCAAAATTCACCATCAACAAATATTACCAATTTTTCCCTATAAAAAACAATATCTGGAGTCCCGGGCAATTTCTTAACATTTTTTCTGTACCTGAAACCAAGGTTCCATAATGCTTTTTTTATTTTTAACTCAGGTTTTGTGTTTTGAGATTTAATCTTACCCATTAATTCTGATCTTTGCTTGGTCGTATAAAACCCATTAGCTTCGTTAAATCTAGGCACCGATATTTGGTTCTCATCGTACTTTTTCAATTCAATAATTTGTTCATAAATAAATACAAAATAAAGTATTATTATCTAAAATTAAAACTATATTTGTAACCATGTGTAATGTTGATTAATGTGGTTATTTAATGGAGAAATTATATTCATTAGCGGAAGTTGCCGACTTGCTTTCAGTAAGTAAAGAAACTCTAAGGCGTTGGGATAAAAATGGAAAATTATCTGCAGTTCGTGAACCTATGAGCAATTATAGGGTATATCGCAAAGATCAGTTAAAAATCTTTGATAGTCTTGACTTTTTATTTGCACCCACAGAAAATGATAATCACGTAATCCCCAATAGGGACTTTAATTCTATTGAATTGTTTGCAGGTGCAGGTGGCTTGGCAATTGGTTTAGAACAAGCGGGGCTAAATTGTCTTGCTTTAAATGAATTAGATCATTGGGCTTGTGAAACATTAAGAAAAAACAGGCCAGATTGGAATGTGATTGAGGATGATGTAAAAAATGTATCATTTTCAGGGTTAAAAGGAAAAGTAGATATTGTTACTGGTGGCTTTCCATGTCAGGCCTTTAGTTACGCTGGGAAAAAGCTTGGTTTAAATGATGCAAGGGGTACATTATTTTATGAATTTGCAAGGGTTGTACAAGAAACAAACCCTGCAATTTGTATAGGTGAGAATGTAAGGGGGTTGCTTACCCACGAGAATGGAAAAACTATTGAAGGGATGATTTCTATCCTGGATGAAATTGGATATCATGTTATTACACCGAGGATTTTTAAAACGATTTTTTATAAAGTTCCCCAAAAAAGGGAACGGGTATTGATCGTAGGGATTAGGAAAGACTTAAACCACCATCTTTTTGAATTCCCCCAACCATATAAAAAGATATTTACCCTTAAAGATGCCTTAAAAAAAGGAGAATTGTTTGATTGTGATGTACCGGAATCTTCTGGTTCAAAATATCCTAAAAGTAAAAAAGAAGTTTTGGACATGGTCCCAGAAGGTGGATATTGGAGAGATTTACCAATTAATATCCAAAAGGAATACATGGGTGGTAGTTTTTATTTAGGAGGAGGAAAAACTGGCATGGCCCGCCGTATGAGTTGGTCAGAACCAAGCCTGACTCTAACATGTAGCCCTGCACAAAAACAGACTGAACGTTGTCACCCAGAAGAAACAAGGCCCTTTACTGTAAGGGAATATGCACGGATACAAACTTTTCCTGATGACTGGACATTTACAGGTTCTGTTTCACAACAATATAAGCAAATTGGAAATGCAGTCCCAGTAAATTTTGCAAAAGAGGTCGGCTATTCTATAATACGTTTTTTAAATAAAATATATCCAAAACATTGATCTTGTAAGTTTATACCCAAAATAATCTTTATATTTAGGCTTTATTTATACCTAAAAATAGAACCTATGCCTTGGTTATCGTGGATTGATGATTCAGACTTAAAGAACGAAGTTAGTTTATTACTTTCTATTGCAAAAGATGCCCAAAAAACCTCAGTTGATGAATTCGGAAAGAATGTAATTGACCCATTTGCTGCAATATTTGAAATGTCGGGTTTTGAAATTGATTATGAAACTTGGTTAAAAAGTGAAACCACCAGACAAGCCCAAAAAACTTTGCAAAATCATATTGGGGATTTTCACCAAAACATACTTGGATACTCCAAAGGATGGACAAATATGAAGGTTGGCAATGTAATTGACTTGATATCAAAGAAAAACAAAGTTATTGCTGAAGTCAAGAATAAATACAACACCATTTCAGGAGGAAAACTTTCCGACTTATATTATTCCCTGGATGGGTTGATAAGTCCAAAATCAAGTATATATAAAGGGTATACAGCATATTATGTTGCTATTATACCAAAAAAAGGAGAGCGTTATAATAAACCTTTTACCCCATCCGACAAGGATAAAGGAGAAAAATGCCCAACAAATGAACATATACGTGAAATAGACGGAGCAAGTTTTTACAATCTTGTTACAGGATATGAAAATGCATTAGAAGAGTTATTCGATGTACTGCCAGATATTATAAAAGTTTGTTCTGGAGGAAAGTATCAAGTCAAAGACAAAGCAAAATTAAAGAACTTTTTTAATTCGGCCTTTAAATAGATATCTGACAATGCAAATAAAAAAATGAATTTGAGTATCTGTGGACAAGAGCGCAATTTGAAAAGTCAAAATTACCGTAAATATCACATATTTAAATAAATACAATGATTGCATGCAGCTAACATGCTATATACGGTCATTTGCAAGCCTTGCCGCAGGCGCAACACAAGGCTTGCAAACGCCGCATATAGCTATCCGTTAGGCACAAGCGAAAAAAAACGCCAAAATTATTCGGGAAAATAGACTAACTTTAAATATATTTAAAATTGTGTAGCGTATAACCTGTTTTAATTTTACTAGTATGCACCTGATATTTTCAAACCGTCGATTACTATTCCTTGCAATCATTCTGATTGTTTCCAATATTGTAATTACCGGAATTTCAATTCTTGTTATCTACAATAAGTCTATTGCAATACTCGAAACCTCTTTAATGGATATAACCGAACGTCAAAAATCATTGGTAACAACCCTTAAAGAACAAGGTAAAAACGAAAATGAAATTATTCAGTTTATAAAATCGATGCGCTCAAAGCATTACAGCATTGGACGATCTGGCGAGTTTGCAATTGCCCGGCGTGTTGGCGATAGCGCAAATTTTTTGTTGTCAGTCAGCGAGCAATCTGTTTACAATATCAACAATGCCGGAAAATACGGATTGCCAATGCGATTGGCGTTAGAAGGCAAAACAGGTATTATAACCGCCGAAAATTATAATGGAATAAAAGTTTTAGCAGCTTATAGTTATGTATCTTCACTAAAGTGGGGTATTGTAGCCAAAATTCCAATATCCGAAGTAAATGAACCATACATAAACGCCTTTTTTATTACCGTAATCATTTTTACTATTTTGTTATCATTAAGTATTTTTCTTTTTATTAAAATTTCGAACCCGATTATTAAAAGCATTATTGCAAGTGAAGATAAATTTAGCAAGGCTGTTAATTTTGCTCCTTTCCCTATTATGATACATGCCGAAGATGGCGAAGTACTTAACATTAGCAAAGGGTGGACTGATATTACAGGCTATAATTTAACCGATATTCCTACTATTGATATATGGACAGAACGGGCTTACGGCATACGCCAGCAAAACATTAAAGGATATATCGATGCCCTTTACCGTATTGAAGGTTCGAGAAACGAGGGCGAATTTGCCATTACTTGTAACAACAGCACAGTCCGTAAATGGGATTTCAGTTCTGCACCACTTGGTAAACTTAGCGATGGCCGCAGGGCAGTTATAAGCATGGCTAAAGACGTTACCGAGCGTAAACAAATCGAAAACGAACGTGAGATAACCATCAAACTCCTCAGCCTGTTAAATAAAAGCAACGACATGCATACTCTCATGTCAACTTTAACAGAATTCCTTCACAATTGGACAGGCTGCGAAGCTGTTGGCATTCGCATGCGCGATGGCGACGATTATCCTTATTACGAAACACTTGGGTTCCCCGATGATTTTGTTCAAAAGGAAAAATATTTATGTACCTACGATTTAAAAGGGCAGATAATTCGTGACGAAATTGGCAACCCTGTTTTAGATTGTATGTGCGGTAACGTGCTTTGTAGCCGGTTTGACCCGTCTAAACCATTTTTTACCTCAAAAGGCACTTTCTGGTCAAACTGCACAACAAATTTACTGGCAAGCACAACCGAAGCCGACCGCCAGTCAAATACCCGAAATAGATGCAACGGACAAGGTTACGAGTCTGTTGCATTAATTCCCCTCCGTAAAGGTTCTGAAACATTTGGGCTTATCCAGTTAAACGACAAGCGTGTTGGACAATTCACCCACGATATGATAATGCTTATCGAAAGGTTAAGCGATAGTATTTCACTTGCATTGTACCAGCGCAAAACTCAAAAAGTTCTTGCCGAAAGCGAAGAACGATTCAAAATGTTATTTGACAAAGCACCCATTGGCTACCAATCACTAAATAACGATGGCTGCTTTATAGACGTAAACGAAACATGGCTCGAAATGTTAGGGTACACCAAAGAAGAGGTTATAGGCAAATGGTTTGGCGATTTTCTGGCACCCGGGTATACAAATGCATTCAGAGAAAGGTTTCCTCTTTTTAAATCATTAGGTTCCATCCATTCTGAATTCGAAATGGTCAAAAAGGATGGTTCGATTGTATTTATTGCATTTGATGGACGCATTGGGCATAGCGAGACAGGCGAATTTAAACAAACACATTGTGTTTTTCAGGATATTACCAAACAGAAAATAGCTGAAAATGAATTAATAAAAAGTGAAGAACGGCTTCGTTTGATGATTGAAAATTCAACCGATATGATTACCCTTCATAATTTGGAAGGAACATATCTCTTTTACAGTGGCCCAAAAAAATATGGAATTGCACCATCTGATGTAATTGGTAAAACTCCATTTGATTTTTTTGAAAAAGATATTGCAAACCAAATAGCCGAACAAATAAAGAAAACCTATCAGACAGGAGAAAATAAAAAAATAGAAATATATACAAACTGGCTGGGCAAAATGACCTGGTTTGAGGAAAATATTTATCCGGTAAAGAAAGACAATGATATTATTTCAGTTGTAAAAATTTGTAGCGACATTTCAAATCGAAAATTTAATGAAGAACTTCGAGAATTTGATCGCTGCGAAAAGGAAACTATTATTAATTCAACAAAAGATTTAATATGGAGTGTGGATAGTGATTACAAACTTATGGTTGGTAACAATATATTTATTAATAAGGTGAAAGCATTTTCTGGTTTAACTTTAACCCGTGGCGATTTAGTTATAAGTAAAACAATTTTTTCTGATGAGTTAATTGTATTTTGGAAAAACCTATACGACCAAGTACTTTCAGGTAATTCAATAACTCAGGAATTTTCCACCCCTGCTACATCGGATTTACTCGACTCTTGGTTAGAACTAAATTTAAATCCAATATGGGATAAATCTAGCGTTGTTGGAGTAGCTTGCTATGGGAAAGATATTACGGATAAAAAACAGTTTGAGCAAGAAATAATCAAAGCCAAAGAAAAAGCCGAAGAAAGCGACCGCCTCAAAACAGCTTTTCTTCAAAACATGAGCCACGAAATACGCACACCCATGAATGCCATTATGGGTTTTTCACATTTACTTGTTCGTAATTTTAATAATAAACCAAAACTCGAAAACTTCTCTCACATCATAAGCCAACGATGCAAAGACCTTTTAGTGATTATTGAAGATATTTTGGATATTGCAAAAATTGAATCAGGTCAATTAAAGGTTACTATTGAAAATTGCAATCTGAATTCCCTTTTTAGCGAATTGCAGTTGTTCTTTGCCGAACAGCAGTTAAAACTTCAAAAACAACATATCCAATTGAGTTTAAAAGCACAATGC
>JANYKN010000063.1 GCA_025361565.1 Bacteroidota bacterium
TACAAAATAATATGATGCGGTACAACAATGGGTACAACTAATTCTACATTTTGTTGCGTTTTTCGTCAAAATAATGCTAAATGCTTTTCTATAAACTATTGTATTATAATACTTTTACAGAAAAATGAAGAAAAAAAGTGACAATTAAAAAGACCTCAAAGTACTTTTTCAATGATAAACTTCATAAAAGTGAAAGAATTGGCCTCCAACTCCAATCTTCCATACCACAAACGATCAAATTTCAAAAACATATCCATCATAATAACAGTTAATTAACTCCATTTTTGCATTATTTAACTAAAATGATAGCATTTTAAATCCTTAGATTTTTGCAATTAAAATTTACTTCTAGTTACTTTGTTAAGACGTAAATTAACACAAAGCCTATGATTCTAATTCTACCCTTATTGCATGATTAAATTCTTAAATTTTAATCCAATTACTCAACATTTAAACTAAAATTTATGGCATTAACAATTAATCGTAAGGAAGAAATCAAGAATGAAGAGTTTGTATTCATTAAACAAAAGTTCAATCAAAACACCAATTCCCAGGCTCTTTATGCCTGTGTAAAATTTGTAGTCAACCAGGTGCCTACCTTAGAAGCCGAAATAAACAGGCTGGCATTAAAAGCAGATGAATCCGATCAAAAGTACAACAACCTCGTTGAAACCATCAAAAAGAAACATGTTTTAGATACTGAGTTTAAAAGTATCCTTTTCTCCGAATAATTTCTCTTGACTATTAATCATTTAATAAAATGCCGAAAAAATGGAAAATGAGCTAATATTAGTAAGCCCCACAACTATAAAAGCAATCATCCTTAAAGCATTAGATGAACATGACTCACTAAGAAAAGAGAAAAAAAGCGAGAATAAGCTTTTTAGTATTAATAGAGTTGCTAAAATCCTTGGAGTTTCACACGCTACAGTTAAAAAACTAGTTGCCAACGAAACCTTAAAAACTACACCGGATAATAAAATAACCGAAAAAGAAATTAACCGGTACCTGAGCAAATAAAACAAAAT
This sequence comes from Bacteroidota bacterium, assembly GCA_025361565.1. GTDB lineage: Bacteria > Bacteroidota > Bacteroidia > Bacteroidales > NBLH01 > NBLH01. The sequence goes on from JANYKN010000063.1 coordinate 1,029, forward strand.
TTTATTTCGTTGCTAAAGCCCTTATTAGGGCGAAATCAATAGCCCAGGGTGCTTGCTGAGCCTGTCGAAGCATTGCCCTGGGGTTTAAATGTATTTGTTAAAATCCAAATAAATCAAATCAAATGTCAGAACCATCTTATTTCCAAAAACGAATATTCCAAGAATTAGGAATAACCGTAGAACAAAACAAAATCCAACTCCAAAACGAAGAAAATCAACAATTTACTCATGATATCTTTAGCGAAGACAACCATGGAAACAACAGAATTCTAATATACAACCTCGACAAAAAAATCATCGAATACGACCACCCAAAAGCAGTTCCGGAAGATTATAATATCTACAACAACCGCCCTCAAACCTATTTCATTACCCGTATACACCCGGATAACGTTAAAGATGATATGAAGTACCTAATCCCAAAAGGAGCAGGAACTTTTCCATTTATTCCTCCATCGCTTTTAGTCAAATATGAGAAAAAACAAAAAATCAAAACACTAACTTTAACCGAAGGAATATTTAAAGCTTTCAAAGGCTCTATGCATAATTTGGATATAATAGGTCTTACTTCCATAACCCACTTCAAAGACAAGAAAACCAAAGAACTACACACCGATATTGCCCAGATTATAAAAACCTGCGAAGTAGAAAATATAATCATGCTCTATGATGGAGATTGCCTAAATATTTCAGAACATGCAATTAAACTGGAAAATGACCTTTACAAAAGGCCATTTGGCTTTTTTGCTTCAGCAAGGAATATAAACGATTTATTGAAAGATTTCGATGTAAATTTCTACTTTGCCCATGTTAAAAGCAACACTTTAAAAGAAAAACCAAAAGGCTTGGATGATTTAATGATATTGATGAAAGGCCATGAAAACTCAATAATTGAAGATTTAGTTTCATTAAGCAAAGCAGGTACTTATTTCCACAAAATAAACATTACCCATTCACAAAAAAGCTTGCAGCGATATTTCCACATCAATAGCATTGATGCTTTTTATGATTTCCATTCAAATCAAATTGGCAGCAATGAATTTGTTTACCTGGGCACCAAATACAAACACAACGATTACGAAAACAAATTAGAAGTAGTAATGCCTGCCAACGCACAAAACTATTTCCGGGTTGGTAATGATTATTACGAACGCTTCAAACGACCAAATAAACTAAATGATTTGGAAGATGTAATTGCCCCACGCTTAAAATCTATTATTACAGATGATTATGGAAAGCACTTTATAAAATTCACATCCAAATACAAAGACTTTGTAAATGTTCCGGATCACACAAATTATCAGAGGGTAATCCATAATTGCTACAATAGCTATGCTCCATTCAATCATACAGCTGAAAAAGGAAATTATGACAAGACAATTGACTTTCTAATGCATATTTTCGAGGAACAATTTGAACTTGGGCTTGATTATATGCAATTGCTATATCAAAAACCGACACAGAAACTTCCTATTTTGTGCCTGGTATCAAAAGAAAACGCTACAGGGAAAAGCACTTTTGCAAAGTGGCTTCAAAGAATATTTTCACAGAATGTAACTATTATTGGTAATGCTGAGATTTCGAACGATTTCAATGCACATTTAGCCTCCAAACTTGTAATAGTTATTGATGAAAGTTTCATTGAAAAGAAAACCATTATAGAAAAGATTAAAAATCTGGCAACTGCCGACAGTATGCCCATGAACCGCAAAGGAAAAGACATTGTTGAAATAGATTATTTTGGCAAAATCATACTTTTATCAAACAATGTTGACAATTTCATAAGCGCAACTGATGAAGATATTCGTTATTGGGTGCGCGAAATCAAAAAACCAAAAACTGAAGCTACCAACTTGCTTGAAGAAATGCATAATGAAATACCTGCATTTCTTGATTTTTTGGATAAAAGAAAAATGCACACAGAATTTGAGAGCCGTGCGTGGTTCCGTCCCGATTTGCTAAAAACTGAAGCACTCAAAAAAGTTATTGAAGCCTCAAAACCTGGAATAGTTAGGCAATTGGAACAAAACCTAAAAGATTTGTTCTTTCAGTTCAATAAAGAAGAAATTTTTCTTTCTGCTACTGATATTAAAAATATGTTTTTCAGTAAAGCAAACCGATACGACATTGATTATATAATTAAGTCAATAGAAAATCATTTCCCAAATATTGACAAGTATATTAATAAGGAAGGCAAACACACAACCAAAAGATACAAAATACCCTACTGGACTGAAACAATCAATGAAGAAGGCCAGGAGGCTTTAAAAGTAAGTTATAAACCAGCCATTGGACGGCCTTATATCTTCCGAGCGAGTCAAATCCTGCAGGCATTTGAATATGAAGATTTCAAAAACAATCAAATTGAAAATGAAGACCTCACAATCCCAACATTCTAAAAAGAAATGACTAAACTTTTCAAAATATATTCTTGGATAGATCAAGAAATGAAATTCGACCATTGGTATAAAGTCGAGTCTGAAGAACAAAAACTTTTAATTCACCAGGTGATGGATTCTGGATTAATACCAGATTGTGAATTCAACATTGATTCAACTAAATTTCGCAAACTTAAATTGGCCATTGAAACTTTCTACAAAAAGGATGATTATGAAAAACGAATAATAAATTCAAAATAGTAATCATCTTTATCAAGTACGTGCTTTAAATATAAAATATTGTTATTACTTCTTCTTTTCATTTCAATTAAATGCAATGGTATTTTTGGTCTAAAGGTAAGCGCAGGATCAGTTAGTATTTCTTTGTATAATTCTTTTAATTGATCAATTGATTTATTATTTATCAAAGCAATTGCCTCTTCAAATTTATGGGATTTCTCTTTATTAACAATCTCCATATAATATAACAAATAAGATTTCTCTGAATTACTAATCATAAAAAATGAATTTCCCTTTATTTTTTCATAATCCGAGCTATACTCTATTATTTGAAATAAGTCACTTACTAATCCAATAAGCCTTCTTTTTCTTGAATATTCACTGATACAGCCCCAAATAGTATCCAAACCAGCAAAACAATTTTCCCTGGTTCTTTCCCCTTTAAACTGATAAATCAGGTTATTTTCAATTATTTTCTTTGTTTCATAGAACATATTTTTCTATTTAATGATTAAAGATAAAATTACCTATTTAAATGTCAAAATACGATCTCGCTCTATATTAAAAAATGAGAAAAAACTTTTGCAATTAACCATGTTACATTTGTTACAACCTCTAAAACCTTTGAAAAATTTATTCAAATTGCGAAACAATACTTGTTACATATTGTTACTATATTAATAATTAAATAAATATATAATAACAGTAGTTATAAATAACTGGTAATCTGCAATGTAACAAAAGAAACAAGCTTTTACAATCAGGTTACAACGATAAATATATGATTATCAATTTTATACAAGCTTGTAATCAGAGTAACTAAATTACTCTTAAATTCCAGAACAAGCATTTTCTTTAAAAAAATAAACTATTTCGCCTCTTCTTATCAAATTTTTAAAGCATAAAAAATAAAAGTGCTTCATAACCAGCCATGTAACAAATCAGAAATAAATTAACTAGCAGCACTCGCTAAATCATTCAATTTTTGCATTTCTCTATACTTTAGTCCATCATTTACCTTAGCATAAATCTGAGTAGTTCTCATTTCAGTATGTCCAAGAATTTTTGAAACAATCTCAATAGGTATACCCATTTCAATACCATTGGTTGCAAGAGTATGCCTGGCACAGTGAAAAGAAATACTTTTATCTATTCCAGCTTCAACCATAATATCCTTTAGATTTTGATTGGTTTTCTGATTAGTAAGGATTTTAAATACCTTTTGATTTGCTGTAAACTTTTGGGGCAATAGTTCAATTGCCTTTTTTATTAAAGGTATAGTTACCTGTAATTTCGTTTTATGCATATTAATGTCTATCATATCAAACTCAGTTCTATTGAAACTAGCTTTTTTAATATGGTTAAAGCACAAATCCTTAATATCAGTATACCTTAATTCGGTATAGCAAGCAAATAGAAAATACCTTAAAACATGATGTAAATTATCCTTCAAACGACCATCAGAATAGATTTTTTCGAGTTTCTCAAGTTCCATAATAGACAAGTACTCTCTATTACCATCAAAATGTTTAGTTTTGATATTCTGGAAAGGATTAGTTTTCATTAGCTCATCCTCGATAGCCCAATTGATAAAAGTTTTAATTGAGCGCAGGCACTTACTCGTAGTATTTTCATTATTACCAAGTTCATCCAACAAATACTTTTTATATTGATGAATAAAAAATGCATTAACCTCAGAAAATAAGAGTTCTTTTCTAAAAACTTTGAGTTTAGTAATTTGAGATTTGTAGCCCTTATAAGTTTCCTTGGAGAGCTTACGATTGTCTAGACTATTAAGCACATAATCATAGAAAGAACTGCTTTCAGCTTCAGTTATGAAAAACTTTTGAGTAAAAATGCTAAAAGACAAAGGCTTATCATACAGGAAATGTTCATCAATGATATTTCTAGCCCTATTTTCATATTTGATGAGTCGTTTGTTTTTCCGATCCCAATCAGGATCAGTTTTCTTAACCCGGTTTAAAGACAAATTCCAATGCTTCAGCAAAACAAAAATGCGAAGCGAAATATCTTTCTTCTTTCGGTTATTGATCAATCTCAGATAAACCGAGTTTGAGCCATCATCATTTTGATGGTCTTTGCGCAGGAAAATTTTAAATGAAATCATAGGCAAAATTCGTTTTTTCATGTGAAGCACATGTGAAACATTTTGCCGAAAAAATGGAAAATAACGTTCTATATATTAAACGTCAAATATTTGTAAGCCCCTGAAAATGAGAAAGATTGAAGAAATGTTTCCATTCCTTCAATCTTTCTGGTGGTGCCACCTGGAGTTGAACCAGGGACACACGGATTTTCAGTCCGTTGCTCTACCAACTGAGCTATGGCACCTTCTCAATCGGGATGCAAATGTAAATAAAAAAAATTCATCTGAAAATATTTTTTAAGAAAAAATGAAAAACTTGTAAATAAAAATACTTAAACCTACCATATCAATCATTCATTTATTGAAGAATTTATCAATTTGGCAATACCTTCAACCGCTGGCGATGGCGTAAATGTTACACCCGAATTGATTCCAATTTTTCCACTCACTTTTAAATCGCCTTTATCTGTTCCTATGCCTTCAATTCCAGCCTCGCCTCTTAGGCCTAAATCAGATACACCATCTTCGCCAAATTCTATAAATCCCTGCACTTTTGCACCAACTCCGGCACCACCATGATCAATAAATTCTGGAATGACACCTGGCACCAATACATTTTGTGATACATCATCAACTTTATTTTCGAAATCAAGAGAAACTCCTGCGCCAAAAGCAATTGTTGATTTCTTATTTACAAAATCGCGTTCCAAATTTAAAACCATCCCTTCGAATTCGATTTCTATTTCAAATTTGCCACAGTCGCCATTCAATTTAACCACTTTAAACTTGAATTTAAAACTAATGGGACAATAAGGGGCAGGCATATCCATTTCTTTTTGACCCGGATTGACTTCAGTTTTATCCTGACAAGGTTGGAAAAATTCAGACTTGACGATAAATGGGTTAATTGCAAAAATAGCCCTTTCGTAATACATCATGTCTCTTGAAGCTGATGGAACAGGAAGCATCTGGCTCCAATACATCATTTCAATATTTAACTGCCTCAAAGGTTCCGAAAATCTGGAATGGAAATCGTCATTCAATGCTGCAATTGTATGAAGATAAGTGTTATTGGCTGCATTTTCAGAAGCACAATCTAATGGTTTAATTGAGCCACTTCTTAGCGATTTAGCAGTTTCCTTGGCGGGTAAGTATATATGTTCCATATAGAATTGCATATCTTTCAGCAAATCAGCGGCTTTATCGAAAAATACCTTGTATAGTTTATCCGCTTTACCATGCAATGGGCCAAATGTAGCAACAGCGCCTGAGTTCTTGGTTTTCATAAATTGCTCCATGTCATTTTTGTAATTTTCCGAAGAGGCCAGCAATCCTGCATTCATCTTCTGGGTGGCTTCATCAACTGCTTTTGACCAAGCTTCCCATTGTGCTTCTTTATCTGCTGCTTCATCTACATTGGTGCATTGGCTGGGTGGTAAAAATTTTCTTGGATTAATATATTCCGCATCTCCCGGCCTGTAGCGGTTAAGCATATTTCTATAATCGAGTTTAATGCCTTTGCGGTTGGCGTAATCATCAGCTTCATCACTATAGGCAATTTTCATACTATTGATAATGAAATTTCTCGAATCTGCATTTTTACCTTCTTTTTCAGCAATAATAGCCCTTGTAAAATTGGCCTGTGGATGAAAGGCACATATTCTGATACACGAATCCAAAACTGCTTTGCTTTGATTCAACTCACCCAAAACATACAAAGCTTGTCCAAGATTGTTAAGGACAGTTGAATTCTTTGGATTTCTTTCCTTCAGATAACGAAGTATTGGTAATCCACGCGCTTCAGAATGTGCCAGATTCATAATACCGGTTAAATTATTGAGAATATAATCGCTTGTGGGCATCAATGCAGCGGCCTTTGACAAACACCAAAGTGCTTCGGGGACTGCACCTTTGTAATAGAGCATAGCACCGGCATCAGCCAGATCTACCGGGCTGTTATTCATTTTTGAATAAAGCAATTGGGTGTTTTTTTGTTCCTGTGGTTTTAGGTTTTTTTCAATATCACTCAATAATTTGTTCAAATAATCCGGCAATGTGGATGAAGTAAGGTGAGTGGAAAGCGCTTTGGCCTTAATTTTACTATCAACCGGGGGATAAAGTTGAGCTGCATTTTTAATCTCAGATTCCGGTGTTTCCTTAAAACCAGGTGTCGGTTCAGTTTTATAAACATCAAAAGTATTTTGATTTGGTTTATCTTCTTTTTTAACAATATTTGATTGATTTTGATTTGTATTATTGTTCTGCACAACAGTTTTTCCCGGTTCTTTTCCAAGCATGTTTTTAAGTAAAGAAAAATCAACAGCCTTTTGAATAGCTGAAATATTCTCTTCATATATCTGATTTCCATGTGCCAGGGTATAAACTACTGTGAAAAACTGCGGAGTAGACCTGGGTAGCTTTTTATCATAATATTCCAAATTGGGTTTTACAGCAATAAAACTTCCTTTGGTGCCTTCGTCAACAAAACCGGTAAATTGTTCTTCGTCGTTCCACATGCAAATAGCGGGCTGGCTTAATTCTCCTTCCGGTTTTAGTAATTGTTCATTGATATTTTTCATGAATTGCGCATAGTAAGTTGAAGCACCATTGTCCTGAATGGTTTTTTCCAATCTTTTTTTCTGGATTAGCAGATATTCTTTGCGGCATACATAAGAAAACGGAAGATTGTCGTTGTAAGTAATTAACCACCTGTATTCTATTGTTTTATTTTCGGATTGTGAATTGCCCACAACTTCTTCTCCCATAAAATAATAACCATCCTTTTTTTGAGGCTTTACGTTCATCTTTAAATAACCTCTGAAATCATCTTCCGGCATTTCAGCAGCATAAAGACTATTCAGCCAGTAAATCGAATTCGCGTTTATTGCTACTGTGGTAGGTGTTTCTGCGTCTATAAAGAATTTTGATTTATCTGTACTTTGATTATCGCAAAAATACCTGAGGATATACATGTTGTAGCTAAAAAAATCGGCAGACCAATTTTTTTCCGTTGGTGGATTAACGCCTTCAAAAACTGTACTGTAGCTTATCTTACAGCCTTTTGGATTGTATCCGGAGCTGATCATTTGATGAATATTTGTCAGGATTGCTTTCTCTTTAACTAAATCGGCGGCACTCACATTTCGAATGGAACCTTGCGAGTTTTTTTCCCAAATTCCGGGTTTCTGCAAAAGAATAGCTTCATTACAATCTTGTGCCCATGATGAGAGGGAAATTAACATCGAAAGGATAATTAGAAAGTGCTTCATTTCATTTATTTTATATGATGAATTGATAAATATTTAAGGGATTTCAATAGCTAAATTATTACTTGAAACAACATCATAAATCCATGCATTTTTTAAAGAACTACTACTGAAAGGCCCATCTCTTTCTGTTGCTTTATCTGCCTGTAATACAAGGCTCCATTTCTGGGTACCTGAAAAATAATGTTTTGAAAACTGGTAAGTTACTTTTTCGAGTTGATGATTTTGGCTTGAAATCAATTGCCCAAACTGATTGGTTCCATTTTTCTTAGTCCATGATTCTACTGCACTTTTTTGCGGAATGACCGTGATATTATTTCCATTGACTTGATAAGTGCCGTTTTCTCTCGTAAAAAGAAGTTCTTTTACCAGTGGATCAAATGATTTACAATAAAAAGTATAGCTTCCATCTGTATTAAAAGTATATTGCCTCCAAATAGTACTCATTACGCCATTATTTACTCTCCAGCTTGATTGAGCACTGGTACCAATTACCCATGTGCCAATTATGGAAGGATTATCGGAATTATTGTTGGTGTTATTGGTATTGGTTGTAATTACATTTGTATTATTCTGTGGCTTACTCATTTTAACCGATTCCAAAAACTGCTGTATTACAGGCATATAATCCTGGCTGTTGGTGACTGCAATAATGCTTACCGCTTTGCCGTAACCGCTCATGGTTGTTAGCATAGCAATGGATTTGGATTTATCAAATGCAAATGTTGCAACTCCACCTTTTGCAGTCCAGCCATTTTCGGAAGTTGGCTCCGTTATATTTGGCGCTTCAGTAACTCCATAATTTTTCACTATCAGGCCTTGCCATTCACTTTCAAAATCTTGTTCAATGCCGCCTTTGCTGGTGGTACTGAGCATAATAAAAATCTGACAATATGAATTGTTTTGACTATTCGTTATGGTATAACTGGTATAAGTATTTGGTTTTACTTCTTTTTTCCATCCTGCTGGTTGTGTGTAAGTTACAAACTCATATGTCTGTTTTTGCGCAAAGGCATTTAGCGTGATTAAAAAAAGAATAATTGTTGCTATCGTCTTCATTTGTATTGTGTTATTAAAATTATATCAGAATTATTTCATAAATTATATCGTTTCGTCTTCTAAAGCGATCATTTGTTTTAATAAGTCTAAACGCTGTAAAATCATATAAATCAATTTTTAACACAGCGGACTGATAAACCCGTGTTTTTCAATTCATAGTCTTTAAGCAAACTATAATTCAAATCATCAATTCCGCAACGCCAGGCATATTTTGTATAAATTTCAGTTGATGACCACCAGTAGGTTATTCCTTTCAAACCATTAAATCCGCCACTTTCTGGCCGTATCCCGGTCGGAAAAGCATTAAAACCACTTTTATTTTGATAAATTGGATAATCGGTGTTTCCTGGTGCGCCGACGTTTGAGGTTAAATTCCAGCCTGATTTTGAGGCCATTGCTTTGGCTACATAATTATTTGTACTATCAAAATTGTCGGTATCCACAAAACCATTAAAATTGTAACCATTGTTTTGAAGATATACGTCCAATGTTTTCCACTCTGCATCGCTTGGAACGTGCCATCCGGCGGGACAAAGCTTTCCTGAATTTACTGCATTCCAATTATAAAGTGCGCCATAGTTGGCTTCAAAAGCCGATCCATCAATACTAAACCAGCAATAAGCGCCAGTGTTTGCTTTTTGCCAGGAAATATCGCTGATTACCAATGGAATTGATGTGTTATCATTGTATTTGGTAGTTTTAAGGTTTTCGGCCAGCCATGTTTGCGTACCAATTTTAATTGCATGATAAACATTGCCATCTGCATCAATAGCGCCATCCTGTGTGGTAAATGAAAGGTAATTCCCATAATTTGTACCTGCCTGGTTGGTGGCATAAGCCCTAATATAATATTTGGTATTTGGAATTAAACCTGTAATTGTTCCAGAAAATGTACCGGCGCCATCTCCATTGATTGTTTTATTGTCTGCAATTGTTGGGATTGTTCCCGCTTTCCAGCAAATTCCGCGTTCGGTGACTAATGAACCGCCATCATTAGAAATAATTCCGGAATAATTTGCACTGGTAACATCTATATTGCTGATATCACTAATTGAAATAATAGCCAGTGGTTCAATTACTGAATCCTTTGTACAAGAGGAAATCAATATAACGATTGGTATAATAAGAAAGAAAATTTTCATCTTTTTAAGTTTTAAATTGATAATGTAAAATTATTGGATCTGACAAAGTGCATCAATCCCCTAAAAGCATGATTTCTTATCTTTCCTATAAAAATCACCTAAAAAGGGGAGAAGCTTATTTTAACTAAATTTGTTAATTTGTACTTTATAATCAGTGATATGTATTACAATAAAATCATATGCATTCTTTTCCTTTTTGCTTCGGCAAGCGCTTTTTCGCAACAAAAAAACATTGATAGTATCCAAAACTTACTGAAAGGAAACCTCACAATCCCCGAAAGGGCATTGAAAATGAAAGATTTGGCTATGTTTTACGAAACTGTTGATACCGCAAAATCAAATACATATTACAACCAGGCTATTGCATTTGCCCGTAAAAACAAACTGGATTACGAAACCGGAGTAATTTATCAGAATAAATCTTATTTAAATACTTCAGCCGGGCATTATGCCGAAGCGATAAACAATCTCGATAGCGCTTTGTTTTTTGCTTCGGAATCAAAACACGAAAACAGGGTTTTCTTTACAGGGAAAATTTATTCCGTAATGTCGGTTAATTATCGATATTTAAACGAGTACAAAAAATCGATTGATTATTTATTAAAGGCGATTACCGTATTTGAAAAGTTAAATAAATACCCAAACCTGGTTTCTTCTTATTATAATTTGGGCAACAGTTATAAAGAAATGGACGAATTTGAAAAGCAAAAGGAATGCGGTGAAAAAGCACTTTTTTATGCAAAAAAAACCGGTGATAAGAAAGATTTGTTTGTAGCCAATTTAATGATTGCATTCGCCTACACCATGATGAACCAGTTTAAAGAAGCCAAAATTTATATCAATGAAACCAAAAAATACTACGACGAAAACAACGCATTTGAAAGTGTTTTGTCATTTCACCTGATTTCGGGTTTAATCAATATGAACCTGAATGAATTGGATGAAGCGAATTACAATTTTAATGAAAGTTTAAAAATTGCTGAAAAGTGGAAGCATACATTTAGCATTATCCAATCAAAAATGCAGTTGGGCAGAGTATTAACTTTACAAAAGAAATTTGCAGAAGCAGAAAAAGTATTAAAAGCTACAGAAACTGAAATTGCAAAAACTAAGGAAAATTCGCAAAATGATGTTCTACTGGATTATATGTCAAGATTATATGAGGAATCGGGGAATTTTGAAAAAGCGCTGCAATATTATAAATCATACAAACAATTAAAAGATTCCACAACTTCTAGCGAAAACAAAAACTATATAAGCAGTTTAGAAACCAAATTCCAGGTGCATAAACAAGAAGCACAAATATTGGTTCAAAATGAAAAACTGAGACAAAGAAGGATTATCATTGGAATTTTAATCATTTCTTTGATGGGAATATTATTGACCACTTTTATTTACACTAGATATTTCAGGCAGAAGCAAATCATTCAGCAACAAAGAATTAACCAACTCGAAACCGAAAAAAACCTGACGGCAACATCATCTGTGCTAAAAGGCGAAGAACAGGAAAGAACCCGCCTGGCAAAGGATCTCCACGATGGTTTGGGAGGCATGTTGTCGGGCATAAAATATACACTCAATCATATGAAAGGAAACCTGATAATGACAGCCGAAAATGCCCAGGCATTTGAACGGAGCATTGATATGCTCGACAGTTCGATAAAAGAAATGAGGCGTGTGGCTCATAATATGATGCCCGAAGCATTGGTGAAATTTGGTTTGGATACGGCGCTGAAGGATTTTTGTTCTGATATTAACCAGAGTGGCATTATGAAAATTAGCTATCTGTCCTATGGAATGGAGCAAAATGAAATAGAACAAACCAAATCGATAACCATTTACCGGATAGTTCAGGAATTGGTAAACAATGCATTGAAACATTCAGCTGCAAAAGAAACCATTGTTCAATTGAGTTTATCGGAAGGAAATTTGGCCGTAACAGTTGAAGATGATGGAAAAGGATTTGATATTACAAATCTTGACAAATCCAGGGGAATTGGTTGGAGCAATATAAAAAACCGGGTGGCATTTTTAAATGGAAAAATAGATATCAATTCCAATGCGGGTAGCGGAACCTCCATCCTAATAGAAATAACTGTGTAAAAATGGCTACAAAATTATTCATAGTCGACGATCATTATATGGTTATTGAAGGCATCAGATCATTATTTATCAACGAAAAATCGATAGAATGGACTGGTCATGCCACAAACGCAGCTTCGTGCCTGGCATTTTTACAAAATCAATCGCCCGATATCATACTGATGGACATTAATTTACCTGATATTAGCGGGGTGGATTTATGTAAAGAAGTGCATCAAAGATATCCTAAAATCAAAATCATTGGCTTAAGCACATTTAACCAATTGAGTTTTATTAAAAGAATGATGGAGAATGGTGCTTCGGGCTATGTGCTTAAAAATGCGACAAAAGAAGAACTTATTGATGCAATTGATGTTGTAATGAACGGAGAACAATATTTTAGTGATGAGGTCAGTGGATTGCTCGAAGCCAAAACCTCAAATATACCAACCATTACACGCAGAGAAAAAGAAGTTTTAGAACTTATTGCCCAGGGTTTGACCAATCCCGAAATTGCTGAAAAAATCTTTATCAGTGTCAATACCGTTGATACCCACCGGAAAAATTTACTAATGAAGCTCGAAGCCAAAAATACTGCAGATTTGGTGAGGCTTGGATTTAAATATGAATTGATTAGGTAAAAACAAGAGTCTATTTTGAAAGAACAATAACAGTATTTCGCAATTTCTAAAGTTAAACAGTTATTTTTGTTCTGCTAAAAAAACATTAAAATGAAAGTTATTGCCTGATTATTCAGTCTTTTATTCTTAACATCCAGCTATGCGCAAGAATCTGAAATTATTGATGCCACAGCGCAAAAATGGGCAGGAGGCCAGAAACAATCGGGGCATGGAGTTAATTACAGCATTACCCTAATAACGAATAAAAGCTCACGGAAATTAAATTTTGACAAATTATGGATTGGTTCCAATTATTTTGATATCAAAGTTTATAAACACGTTGGTGTAAAAAACGTGGATATTTATGACAAAGGAGATACACTATATATCAATGCTCGCTCCCAATACAGACCAGTTGAAAATGAAAATGTTACAACTGAGTCACAAAATCCAAAGTAAGAAATGCCACCCTTTGAATTCAAGGCGGCAGCTTTGATTGGTTATACCTATAAAGGGAAACGGAAATATAAAACCATTGATTCATTTAAGGAAATAGAAGCGACTTATTATCCATAAAATCTACCTCCTTTAAAAACATTTAACAAACCACCACCGAAAATATTATTACTTTTGCAACTTGATAGTTTCAAAATAAAAATCATAAAAATGGAAAAACACAAATTTATACTCATTATATTGGATGGATGGGGAATCGGTGATGGTTCAAAATCAGATGTGATAGCCAGTGTAGGAACACCTTATATTTCTAGCTTAAAAGCAAAATATCCAAATTCGTATCTTTTAACATCTGGTGAAGATGTTGGTTTGCCCGAAGGACAAATGGGAAATTCTGAAGTTGGCCACATGAATATTGGCGCAGGACGTATTGTTTACCAAGATTTGGTAAAAATAAACAAGGCAATCCGCGAAAACAGTATCTCAAAAAACCAAACGTTGGTTGATGCTTTTACCTATGCCAAAGAAAAAAATAAAGCTGTTCATTTTATTGGATTGATTTCCGATGGTGGCGTTCATTCATTGGACACGCATCTTTATAAACTTTGCGATATTACCAAAGATTACGGGCTTGAAAAAGTATATATACATGCAATTACCGACGGTAGGGATACTGATCCACGAAGTGGTTTGGGTTTTGTAGAAAATCTTCAAAACCATTTAAAAACATCCAACGGAGAAATTGTTAGCCTAATAGGCCGCTATTATACGATGGACAGGGACAAACGTTGGGATCGTGTAAAAGAAGGCTATGATTTAATGGTAAACGGCCAGGGAAAACCGTTCACTGATGTTTTAAAAGCAATTAAAGAATCTTATGAGGCTGAATCGACAGATGAATTCATTAAAGCGAGCATTAAGGTAGATGGATTAGGCAAACCAATAACCACTATCCAGGAGGATGATGTAGTAATTTGTTTCAATTACAGAACCGACAGATTAAGGGAAATTACTACGGTTTTAACTCAGCAAGATATGCCAGAGCAAAATATGAAAACCCTTAAATTACAATATTATACAATGACGCGCTACGACGAGCGTTTTAAAAATATAAACGTAATATACGACAAGGATAATGTACAAAACACACTAGGTGAGGTAGTTTCAAGATTGGGATTAAAACAATTGCGGATTGCCGAAACCGAGAAATTTGCACATGTTACATTCTTTATGTCTGGTGGTCAAGATGCAGAATTTGAAGGAGAAAGCAGAATATTGGTGCAATCACCAAAGGTGGCTACCTATGATTTGCAACCAGAAATGAGTGCGCCCGAAGTAGCTTCACTTTTAGTAGAAGAGCTAAAAAAACAAAAGCACGATTTGATCATATTGAACTTTGCCAATGGCGATATGGTTGGGCACACCGGAATATATGAAGCCATTTCAAAAGCTGTTAAAACCGTTGATAATTGTGTAAAACAAGTAGTTGAATCCGCTGTTGAAAATGGTTACGATGCCATGATAATTGCAGACCATGGAAATGCAGATTATGCGGTAAATCCTGATGGAAGCCCAAACACAGCGCACTCTTTAAACCCTGTACCAAATATTTTTATCAGCAAACGATTTAAAAACGTTCAACCTGGCATTTTAGCCGATGTTGCACCTACAATTCTTAAGGCAATGGGTGTTGAAATTCCTAAAGAAATGACTGGTAAGGTATTGATATCATAAGTTTTTTAAACCCTTCGGGTGGTCACTGAGCCTCGGTTACTGAGCGAGTCGAAGTAGTCAAAGTGCGGTTGCAAATCCTCGAATCGGTTTAAAAGTTCACCCTTTTCAATAGTTTTCGCCATTTGAAGGGATTCAAAAATAGCCGAATTGAGCTACTATTTCACTTTTAAATAGCATAAACACAGTTCATAAAGACATTAAACGCATTTTAATTCTCACGATTGATAAAATTAATAAATGATACAAATTGGTGATTCACTCATTAGTAGAGATGTGGTTGAAAAAAAGTTCGTCTGCAACCTGAATGAATGCAAAGGAGCTTGTTGTGTTGAAGGTGATTCAGGCGCGCCTTTTACCGATGAGGAACTAGATATTGTCGAAGAAATTTATGAAAAAGTGAAGCCTTACATGCGCAAAGAAGGGATTGATGCAGTTGAAAAGCAAGGAAAGTTTGTTGTTGATATTGATAACGAACGTGTAACTCCCTTGGTAAATAAAAAGGAATGTGCTTATGTATATTTTGATGGGACAATTGCAAAATGCGTTTTTGAAAAAGCTTTTTATGATGGAATTATCAAATTCAAAAAACCATTGTCTTGCCATTTGTACCCCATTCGTATCCAGAACTTAAGTATGTACGAAGCAGTTAATTACGATAGCTGGAATATCTGCAACCCCGCCCGTAAATTTGGATTGGAAAACAATGTACCAGTTTATCAGTTTTTAAAAGAACCCATCATCCGAAAATATGGTGAAGATTGGTTTAAAGAATTGGAAATTATTGCAGAGGAACTTGAAAAAAGGAAGTAATTTTATATTATAAAACCCGAAAGGTATTTAAAATCTTTCGGGTGTGATATTTAAAAATAGATTAGAATACTCATTTGTTGAATAAACCTTCGCGGTAAGCATCAATTGGTGCACAAGTACATATCAAATTACGATCACCGAAAGCATCATCAACCCTGCCAACTGTTGGCCAATATTTATTATCAGCAATCCATTTTAAAGGGAATGCTGCTTTCTGTCTTCCATATTGATGGTTCCATTCATCAGAAGTCACCTGCATGGCTGTATGTGGTGCATTTTTAAGCACGTTGTCTTCTTTATCTGCCTGATTGGTTTCAATTTCCTTGATCTCTTTATGGATGCTTATCATGGTTTCAACAAATCGATCCAATTCCTGAAGGGACTCACTTTCAGTAGGTTCAATCATTAATGTTCCATGAACAGGAAATGAAAGTGTTGGTGCATGAAATCCATAATCCATCAAACGTTTTGCAATATCAAGTTCAGTTATTCCTGAATCTTGTTTGAAATTACGGCAATCGAGAATCATTTCATGTGCAACCCTGCCATTGATATTTGTATAAAGAATTTGATAATAATCTCTTAAGCAGGCAGCCAAATAATTTGCATTGAGAATGGCAACTTTTGTAACTTCTGTAAGTCCATCAGCACCAAGCATTTTAATATATGCGTGCGATATGGTAAGCACACTTGCGCTCCCCCAAGGAGCACTTGAAATTGCTGCAATTCCTTTTTCACCACCGGTTTCTACAACGGGATTTTTAGGTAAAAACGAAACCAGATGTTTGGCAACACCGATTGGGCCAACTCCAGGTCCTCCACCGCCATGAGGAATGCTGAATGTTTTGTGTAAGTTCAAATGGCAGACATCTGCACCAATCATAGCTGGATTAGTCAAACCAACCTGTGCGTTCATATTGGCGCCATCCATATAAACTTGACCGCCATACTGATGGATAATTGCACACATTTCAATAATTGCTTCTTCAAAAACTCCATGAGTTGATGGATAAGTTACCATAAAGGCTGCAAGATTATCTTTATGCTCTTCGGCTTTTTTCTTCAAATCAGAAACATCGATATTTCCTTTGTTATCGCATTCTACTACAATTACATGCATACCTGCCATAGCAGCACTTGCAGGATTTGTACCATGTGCTGAAGATGGGATAAGAACAATATTCCTATGACCATTGCCTTGCGACAAATGGTATTCGCGAATTACCATTAAACCTGCATATTCGCCTGAAGCACCTGAATTTGGTTGCAAAGATACGTCTGAAAAACCAGTGATTTCACATAAATCATCAACCAATTCTTTGAATAATTCATGATAACCAGCGGCCTGATCAACAGGAACAAATGGATGAATACCACCAAATTCAATCCAGCTCAATGGCAACATTGAAGTTGCTGAATTAAGTTTCATGGTGCATGAACCCAACGCAATCATGGAATGGGTCAACGAAATATCCTTTTTCTCCAGCTTTTTAATATAACGGGACATTTCTGTTTCGGAACGATATTTTTTGAATATTTCAAGTGTTAAGTATTCACTCTTGCGCTCAAAGCTTTTCTCAAAAAAGATACTTTCTTTAATTTCAAGAACTTCATCCTGAATTTTATTTATTGCAGCAGCAAAAACCTTTAGAATATTGTTAACATCATAAAGATTGGTTGTTTCGTCAATGCTGATGCCAATTTCTTTACTGTTGATGTATCTGAAATTTATTTTATTGTTTACTGCCAATCTTTTAATATCAGCCACTTTAATATGATCCGGCAGTATTATATTTAGAGTATCAAAGAAATTCTTGTTTGTTTGCTCGTAACCAAGTTTTTTCAAGCCTTCTGAGATTATTCCAGCGGAACTATGAATGTTTAAGGCAATACTTTTAATACCTTCAGCACCATGATAAACGGCATACATACTTGCCATAATGGCCAAAAGAGCTTGGGCTGTGCAAATATTTGATGTTGCCCTTTCACGCTTAATATGTTGCTCTCTAGTTTGAAGAGCCATCCTTAAAGCCAGATTCCCATGCACATCTTTTGATACACCGATTATACGGCCCGGCATACTCCTTTTGTATTGTTCTTTGGATGCAAAATATGCTGCAGCAGGACCGCCATATCCCATTGGCACACCAAATCTCTGTGTTGTGCCAAAAACAAGATCTGCACCCCATTCGCCAGGAGGAGTAATTAATGCAAGACTCATTAAATCAGCAGCAACTCCAACCATCACTTCCGAGGCATGCATTTTGTCCACAAACTGCTTATAATCAATTATTTTACCATCACAAGCCGGATATTGCAATAAAACACCAAATTCTTTCTGGGTGCCAGCAAATTCTGAGAATTTTCCTTGTCTGATTTCGATCCCAAGTGGAATTGCCCTGGTTTCAACTACAGCAAGTGTTTGAGGAAAAATATTTTCATCAATAAAAAATACATTTCTACCTTCTTTGGTTGCATTTTTTGATCGGGTATTAAACATCATAATCATAGCCTCAGCCGCTGCTGTTCCTTCATCTAAAAGGGAAGCATTTGCCAGTTCCATCCCCGTTAAATCGCAAACCATGGTTTGGAAATTAAGCAGTGCTTCAAGCCTTCCTTGCGAAATCTCGGCTTGATAAGGAGTATAAGATGTATACCATGATGGGTTCTCAACAATATTGCGGAGAATAACAGCAGGAGTAATTGTATCGTAATATCCCAAACCAATGTAGGAATCAAATACTTTATTTTTTGATGCAATTTCTAAAATTCTTCTGAAGTATTTACGTTCGGTTAAAGCCGGTGAAAGATTCAAGTTTTTTTTAAGCCTGATTGATGACGGAATAGTTTGACCAATCAACTCATCAAGGCTCGAAACCCCAATCTTTTTTAGCATTGCAGGAATTTCAGTTTCCCTGGGACCATTGTGTCGGTAAATAAATTTATCTGTTGCCATTTTTTGTATCTTTACTTTTAATTAGATATATTAGGAAGCTGCAAATTTATAAAGAAGCAATTTCTTTATTAGTATAATTGCTAAAAATATCATGGATTTTAATCATGATTTTGATCATATTTTAAAATATTAAATATCAATTATTTAGATATAATTAAATTCCCTTTTTTGACATTAAACTTGTAAACTCATGAAAATAGTTAAGTTTTTAGTTTCATTTATTTTAGTATTGGCTGCATTTTTTGTAAAAGCTCAAAATACATTATGGCTTACCAATGGAAAAAAAATTGAAATTGGTGAGTACAAATTTGCAAACAAGGATTTCATTACTTACAAATCCTTAAAAAACAAATCCAAATCCATTGAAACATATGAAGTTTTTTCCCTCATTGAAAATAATGGTAATGAAATAGTTGTTTATAAGCAGGATACGACTTATCAGGGCGCTTTTTCAATTCTCGAAATGCGTGCTTTTGTTCAGGGACAAACCGATGCAAACAAAAATTTTAAAAGTCCGCTAATTACAGCAGGAGGAATTGTATTGGCAGGAGCTTCGTCGGTAGTTATTAACCCGGTTTTTATTATTTTAGTTTCGGGTGCATATTGTACAACCATTGGATTAACTAAAACCAGCGAAAAAAAATTGACTATTCCATTGGAATACAAGAATAATGAGCATTATTTATTGGGCTATAAAAAAGAATGCAAGCACAAACGCATCAAAAGTGCAATTCTTGGTTCTGGAATAGGTTTGGTTGTTGGATTTACAACTTTTGCTCTTATAAACAAGAATTAGCTTTGCTCAATACTTTTTGTTTTCAAATTAACTTAAAAAAGGATTCGAAAGCCTCTCTTTTCCAATAGAAGTTGATGGACCATGTCCGGGATAGACAATCATATTATCACCTAGTGGAAAAAGTTTGTTTTTAATATTCGTTATCAGCTGGTTATAATCGCCACCCGGCAAATCAGATCTGCCAATACTATCGTTAAAAAGTACATCGCCAACAATCATAAAAGCCTCCTTTTGGCTATAAAAAACCAGGCTACCGGGCGAATGGCCAGGAACATGTGCAATATTCAGTACTGAATTTCCAAAAGTTATTTGATCTTTTTCGTCAAGAAAGATTTCAATTTTTGGCACTTCTCCTATCTGAATTCCATAATTAATACCATGGTTTTTGGCAGCTTTGGATAAAAATTCATCGGTGGGATGAGCCTCCACTTTAAGCTTATATTTTTCAGATACAAAGTGGTTTCCAAGGATATGATCAATATGGCAATGTGTATTTAATAAACGAACCGGTTTTAATCCATTTTCCTCAATAAATTGCACAAGAATACTTTCTTCTCTGGCCGAAAAACAACCGGGATCAATGATTATAACTTCTTTTGAATCATCATAAACCAAATATGTATTTTCCTGAAAAGGATTAAAAATAAAATTCTTTATTTGCATCGTTTTAATTTGTTTTCGATTTAAATATTACCATTATAGATCAATCCGGACTATTTGTAAATTCCATTTTAATCAAGCTTGGGACAAATATAGGAAATAACGGAAAATTTTTTCCGATATAATTTAAACCGAATAAATAACAAGATGATTAATTAATGATTGTCTTTGATTCGTTTTCCAAGATTTTCTAAGGTAGGCTCAATTGATTTTGGCATATTAATCATTTGAGTTACAGATTTTAAATCTTTTAAACCACTTCCGGTTAAAAGTACAACATTTACAGAATTTTCTTCAAGTTTATGATGCCGATTATAGCTTAAAAATCCTGCAAATGCAGCTGCTGATGCAGGTTCAGCAAACAATCCCGTATTTTTTGATAATTGGGCTGAGGCACTTAAAATTTCTTCATCCGTAACAGTTAACATTTCACCATTGTAGATTTGTAGGTATTGTTGTGCCATATAAAAGTTTCTTGGAATATCTACCGAAATGGAATCAGCCAGTGTGTCGCTTTTAATGGATTGAAATTCAGGGTTGGATATATTTCGCACAAGATTATCACTTCCTGAAGATTGAACTGCAACCACAATTGGAATTTTATCGATAATTCCGTATTTCAGCAAATCTTCAAATCCCTTATAAACTCCCGAAAGTATTACTCCATCACCGGTTGGAACAAAAATCCTGTTCGGTAACTTATATCCTAATTGTTCAAATAACTCAAAAGAGACAGTTTTTTTACCTTCTATTGTAAGGGGATTAAAGGCTGTATTCCTATTATACCATCCAAATTGAGCCGAAGCTTGAACAGATAAATCAAAAGCATCATCGTAAGTTCCTTTAACTGGGATCAGCTTTGCTCCATACATAATGATTTGTGTAAGCTTGGCCAAAGGAGCCGATTCGGGTACCAAAATAATGGCATTTTGACTTTGTGAAGCACAAATACCTGCCAAAGATGAGCCGGCATTGCCGGTTGACGCAGCAACTATTGTATCGAAACCTTTTTCTTTTGCATAAGCAGATACCAGAGCAGAAGCCCTGTCTTTAAATGAATATGTGGGATTTTGAGAATCGTCTTTAAAATAAAGATTAACCGATAATTTAACTCCAACTATTTGCTCGATCAAATACAAAGGCGTTTCGCCTACTTTTAATTTTGGTAAACTACTGGCATTATTAATTGGAAGAATATCAATGTATTGGAATTTTTTCAATTCCTTAAATTGCATAACGGATTCGGACAAACTGTATGAACCTGGAAATTGGTTTTTGCGATAACCGTAAATCGTTTTTAAAACCCCTTTTGGAGGCAAATAAGATGTATTAATTTCATTACATTCAGGGCAAAGATAACGTACTTCACTTTCGTGATAATTTTTACCGCAAGTGGAGCATTCAAAAGTGAATTTTTGCATGCATATCGATTTATCAAAATTTGATAATTACCAATCTATCAATAAAGAAGCTGGTATTTATTAAAAAGAAGTTTTAAAAATTAAAAACCTATTTTCTTGCCTTCACTTGTTTCGTCAAAATTGGTATTTTTATAATTATAGATCTCTGCCAAAGTTTTTGGTTCTTCAATAGATTCAAGGCCACCAATTTTTGAATGCAGCAATTTAGTCTTTTTAATATCCAATTCTTTAAATTCATATCTGGCCACTAATCTACCTTTACGTAAAATTGCCTTATCAATTTGCTTTAAATCAGCATTAAAAGTACAAATTAATTTTATCGACAATGCATCTGAAAGTAAACCATCTCCTAAATTCAATAAATTTACCAACGAACTATCTGAATTGCCACTTTCACGCTGTTTAATAATAGTTTCGCAATCTTCAAGCACCAAAATGCTATTGCCATATTTAGAGATAAATGGCAAAAAATTAGGAGAACTAATTGATTCCATCATGTTTACGGGCAAAAATATGAAGCGCTTGTTCACCGTTCCCATCAAATTACGGATATATGAAGTTTTGCCTGTACCATATTTTCCATGAAGAAGCACCAGTCCGTTCGATTTGTTAGTATTCAGAAACTTGGTGATAACCTGATCTACTTCAACAAAATCATCATTGTAGTTGTCGTTTATATTCAGTTCCTGTTTTTTTATATTGAATTTACGAAATTCAAATCCATATTCTGAATGAGAATTGGCCGAAACCATATAAAACTTTTGCTTGTGTTTATTTTCCTTTTTACTCTGTTTTACAATCGAAATAATAGCATTTATTTCTTCAAAATTGATATCGGCAGAAGAATAATAAAAAACAATCTTATAACTGGTTACCGAAAGAATTAATTTCTCTTTAATTTTAATCAGATATGATGATGAAGAATAATCAATCTCATCAATTTTTTTTGTCTTGGCGAATTCTTCTTTTTTAAGAAAATTTGAATGAGTAAGATTGTGTAATTCTGTCAACTGTTTGATAAACAATTCAATGTTGATGTTGTTATAAACCGAATAACTATCAGGAAGTTCGCCATACAAATGAATAAAAAACTTTCCAATATGGATTTCATCATCAAAATACGAAAAAATATCAAGCTTATCTATTTCCCGCTCGTTCTTCTTTACCGGAAATAGTGATTTAGTCCCTTCTAATCTATTATTTATCTGTCCCATTGCATCTTTCATATTTGTAGAAATTTAATCTGTTGTTGGTTTTTGAACTATTGCACATGCCAACTTTATTGCTATTAAAAAAAGCTTGCAAAGGTAATAAAACAATCTGTCATTTATTATATTCCTCTAAATCAATTAACATTGTTTAAGAATTCAACTTATCTAAAAAATACTTATTAAGTAGTTGAATTACAATTATATAAATAATTTATTGTAATAGATTGCCGCAATACGGTGTTTTAAAAGGAATTAAATTAAATGACATATGGATTTATAATATTTATAATTTCGAAATCCAATTAAAATGCTTCGCAAAATTTGTGATTTTTTGAGGTTCGTTTTTAAAAATCCCGTAAATTGAAGAGCCACTTCCCGACATCGATGCGTAGATAGCTCCATTTTCGTATAGATTCTCCTTAATTTGATTGAGTTGAGGATGAATTTTAAATACACTTCTTTCAAAATCATTGAATATTAAATCCTTCCATTCTTCAATTGGGCCATTAACCAATTCTTTAATTGAAACATCCGGGATTGTTGGTTTTACGGAACTGTAAGCTTCTTGCGTTCCAACAAAAACATCAGGTTTAACCAGATAAATAAAATAATTGCTCAAATCAAGTTCGATCTTTTCAAAAACTTCTCCCTTTCCACTAGCGAAAACAGGCTTATTTCTGATAAAAAAAGCACAGTCGCTGCCAATTTGAGCGGCATAATTTTCAAGTTGATATTCTGATAATCCGAGTTTAAAATAGGTATTCAAATACTTGATAAAAAAAGCTGCATCTGACGATCCACCTCCCAATCCAGCTCCTGACGGAATTATTTTGTGAAGAAAAATTTCCAATGGAGCCAAATCGAAATCTTGTGAAAGTAATTCATATGCTTTTATGCAAATGTTCTGATTGTCAGGAATATCAAGGCTTATTCCGGACATTTTAATTTGAGTTTGGTTTTTATCGGTTTCAATAAATTCAAGAATATCAGTAAGGGCAAGTGGATAAAAAATGGTTTCAATATTATGGAATCCATCTACTCTTTTGGATATAATATTCAACCCCAGGTTGATCTTGGCATTTGGAAAACAAATCATGTCAATAAATTTAAAAAATTAGCGAAATGTAAAAATAATTTATTTAGCGATATTTATTTCAGCTAATTATACATAAGTACATTATTTTTATATACCTATGATTTTGATTGATTTAACATTTCAGATTACTGTTTTAATATTAAGGATTAAAGTCTGAAAATATGTTACAATCAGGTAACTGTCAGACTATCCCAAAATTCGTCTGATTACTCAAAGCAGTCTGACGGGTTCGGGATATTCGAAATTGAAAGCATTGCACCCTAAGCCTTTCTAAGTTCAATATATCTACCAATGATTGCAAAATACTTCGCAGTATGGAAATAATCCCGATTCGTAAAAGCTAATTGATAGGATAGTGTATTGTTTTCGAATAAAAACCATAATATATTTGAAACAGTTGTTCGCATCACTCAACAAGAATATTAATCTGCATATTCACGTTGAAAAACAATACTATTGGAATTTTTTATAATAAAAACGGATTAAGTCTTAATTAATAATTCTATGCAATAAATTGAATATCAACAGATAATATCTTTTTAAAAGATAGTATTTTACCATATACAGTATGGTTAATATTTTATAAAATAATTCCTGATTGTCAAAAATTAAGTGGAGGCCAGCAACCACTCAAAAAACGGGGCGAAACTGAAAAGCCAGACGAGTAGGATTACTAAAAAATCAATACAATGCAAAAAGTAATGGTTCAGATGAACATTCCCAACATGACTACAAAGCAGTACGATCAGGCATGGGAGCAGATGCGGGCAACCGGGCATGCAAATCCGAAAGGATTAATTCACCATGTAGGTAGCTTGCAAGGCAATACCCTTATGGTGGTTGATGTTTGGGAATCGACGGATGCTTTTGCCAAATTTGGTGAAATTTTAGGACCAATTATGGGTAAATTAGGAGTTCCCCAAGTTGAGCCTGTTATAACACCTGTGCATTTTGAATATTCAGGGAAATAAGCTTAAAAAAGAAATAAGATAAATGGTTGGAATATTTGAATTTGTCTTATTTCTTTTTTTAAGAAAAATACAATGTAACATGAAAACATCTACAATGAAAGCCTCAACCTCTTCAAGGGTTTTCAACCGCTTGAAGCGATTCGCTTCTATGCTTAACTAACCGACATTGAATTATGAACAGTTAAATGATTCTACTAAAAACGGATTAAAGTTCATCTAATATTTGTCTGCAACAAATTGGATAACAAAAGATACTATCTTATAAAATGGTATCTTTAATATTTTCAATATAAATACCAAACACAATTAAAATGAATACAATAAACTCAAAAACAATTGTCTTTATTCATGGATTATTTATGAATCCCGTTAGCTGGAATCCTTGGGTTAAATATTTCGAAGCAAAGGGATATAATTGCCACTCACCTGCATATCCTTTCCATGATGGAAATCCTGCTGACTTGCGGGAAAATATAAATCCGGCTCTTGGAGATTTAACATTTGCAGAAGTAATAAAGAGTTTAATTGTATTTTTAGATAATCTACCTGAAAAGCCAATTCTTATTGGTCATTCGATGGGTGGATTAGCAGTTCAGAAATTAATTGGAATGGATAAAGGAGTTGCAGGAGTTTGTATTGATTCGGCACCACCAAAAGGAATTCTCAGTTTTGAGTGGAGCTTTTTGAAAGCCAATTTATCTACCATTAATCCCTTAAAGGGGAATTCAGTTTGTATGCCAACAGTAGCCTGGTATCAATACGCTTTTTGCAATACCATGACAATGGAAGAAACCGGCATCGAGTTTGAAAAATTTGTTGTTCCCGAGAGCAGAAATATTCCACGAAGCAGTACAAAAGATGATGGAATTATTGATTTCAATAAACCACATCAACCCCTTTTATTTATTGCTGGCGAAAAGGACAATATCATTCCATCATCACTTAATAAAAAGAATTTTGAAGCTTACAATGACAAAAACAGCAAGCGGGATTTTAAACAATTTAAAGAAAGAACTCATTATATTTGTGGACAAAAAAATTGGGAAGAAGTAGCCGAATACATAAGTAACTGGATAATTGAAAACAAGTAATATGAGAAATAAAGTAATTGTAATCTTTTTTTGTTTGTTTATTTCAAGCAGCCTTGTTCAGGCACAGAACAATTTAAATGTTAAAAAACCACTCAGGGTTGGTATTGTAGGGTTGGTTCACACGCATGTGCATTGGATTTTGGGTCGCGAAAAATTGGGAGATATCGAAATTGTTGGTATTGCAGAACCCAATCATGCACTGGCCGAAACCTATTCAAAACAGCATGGTTTTAGTATGGATTTGGTTTACAATTCGATGGAAGAAATGATTGAGAAAACCAAGCCAGATGCAGTTTTTGCTTTTAATTCCATTTATGATCATTTAAAAACGGTAGAATATTGTGCTCCAAAAGGTATCCATGTGATGGTTGAAAAACCCCTGGCTGTGAGCATGGATCACGCGCGGAAAATGCTTGCTCTTGCTGAAAAATATCATATTAATCTTCTCACCAATTACGAAACTACCTGGTATGGAAGCAATAAAAAAGCCTGGGAAATTGTAAATGATAACAATGAAATTGGCTCAATCCGCAAAATAGTATTCCATACTGGTCACCAGGGACCAATAGAAATTGGTTGCAACCCTGAATTCCTGGCATGGCTTACAGATCCGGTGTTGAACGGAGGTGGGGCGCTTACCGATTTTGGTTGTTATGGTGCCAATATTTGCACCTGGTTAATGAAAGGCGAAACACCAATGACAGTTACGGCAATTACTCAGCAAATAAAGCCCGATTTGTATCCAAAAGTTGAAGATGAAGCCACCATTGTGCTTACTTACAAAAGTGCACAGGTGATAATTGAGGCTTCGTGGAACTGGCCTTTTGGAAGAAAAGACATGGAAGTTTATGGTAAAAATGGATATGTATTTTGTCTCGACAGGGAAAACATGCTGATGATGAAAAATAACCAAAGAATGAGTGATACCATCAAAGCAGATCCAATGCCCGAAGGCAGTCAAGATCCATTTATGTATTTTGCCAATGTAATCAACGGCAAAATAAAAATGGCAACATATGATTTGTCTGCTATCGCAAACAATAAAATAGTAATTCAAATACTGGAAGCGGCGAAGTATTCTGCAAAAAATGGAAAAACTGTGGTTTGGAAAGATTTTTATAAAAAAGAATAGAAGGATTAGTTTCAAAAGCTTCGATATTGTTATCAAGCTTTAAAATCAATAATAAAATATTTATTTACATATGAAATCATTTTAAGAACTGAAACTTAAAAAGCAGAAGCTTAAAAATTGAGAATAACAATTAACAGAACTTAAATTGACAAAGTTTAACAATTTGCAGAAAAAGTTATAAACACCAAAATTCATCAAAAAAATATTTTATAAATATTTCAAAAGTCTCAGATGCATTAAACATTTGAGCAATAATTTCAAATCTGGTTTCTTCGAAAAATGAGTCGAAAATGATTTGACTTGTGAACAACTTGATTAAGAAGAAGTTTGGCAGCATTCCAAAACACCCTATCTTTGATATATAAGATTTCATTAGGGGGCTTTTGAAATTTTCTTATGAGGAAGTTTGATAAGCACGCAATCAAACTTAAAATAAATGGCGCCAATATTATTCTGGCGTCATTTGTTTTTAACAAATTTGGAAAAAATGTCACAAAGCAAAATTATTCCCCACCTGCAATTTCTTATTTATCTATTTAATAATCTGATTATTATAGCAAAAATATATATTGAATTTTGATTTTTTGAAATTCATGAAATTCGAATAGATTATTTGAAAAATTGGGAGGCTCAAAAACTTTTGAAAATAATCATTTTAATTTCAATATTTAATGCAATACAAATGAAATAGATAGCCTGAAAATATAATTTTTCTTGTTTTTATCCATAAAATATCATCTTTTTTTCGACCAAGCCAATGATATTTTTCGTACATTTGATTCATCCGGAAACCAATATTTAGGATAGCTTTAATTGGCTATAATTTATTAATTTAATGGTTTCCGGATATTTTTTGCGATATCACCAACTTCTATTTTTAAATCATGTTTCTCTTTATCAATAATCTCCGTTCCATTCTTCAGAATCTTTCATTTTTTGGATTTGTATAATTCATTTTTGTTTACAAAATGTTAATAACAGAATTCGCTTCTGCCTATAAATTTGATAATCAAAAAAATATGTGTTTTATAAATTAAAATGTAATTCAATTTATAAACAAGATAGTATATCTATTTCAGAAATTTATAATTTTGTGCCTCATTAAAATTAAATGCATATGGTTCTACTTGAATTTGAAGCTAAAATTGGCGAATTGCTTGATCAACTTCAAAAAGCCAGGGAAATTGGAGAAAAAAGTAATGTTGACGTAAGTGTTACCATTAAAGAATTAAACGATAAACTGGAAAAAGCAAGGACAGAGATTTATGGCAATCTTACTGCCTGGCAAAGAGTTCAGGTTTCGAGACACCCAGAGCGTCCATATACTTTGGCGTACATTGATTATTTTACAAAAGGAGCCTTTATTGAATTACATGGCGACAGAAATGTTAAAGACGATAAAGCGATGGTCGGTGGATTTGGTTCAATTGATGGAGAAACAGTTATGTTTATTGGTCATCAAAAAGGTATCAACACTAAAATGCGACAATATCGTAATTTTGGAATGGCAAATCCAGAAGGATATCGTAAAGCATTGAGATTAATGAGATTAGCTGAAAAATTCAATAAGCCAATTGTTACTTTGGTTGATACAATGGGAGCATATCCTGGCCTGGAAGCAGAAGAGCGGGGGCAAGGTGAAGCCATTGCCAGAAACCTTTATGAGATGTTTAACATCAAAGTTCCAATCATTACCATCATCATTGGCGAAGGAGCCTCTGGAGGAGCTATTGGCATTGGTGTTGGAGATAAAGTTTATATGCTGGAAAATACGTGGTATTCAGTAATTTCACCAGAATCATGCTCACAAATACTTTGGCGTACCTGGGATTATAAAGAGGAAGCTGCTGCTGCACTTAAACTTACTGCAATTGATATGCTTGAACAGAAGTTGATTGATGGCATTATAAAAGAACCTTTGGGTGGCGCTCATACAAATCACGAAGAAATATTTGCCACAACAATGGCAGTTATTCAAAAAGATTTAAAAAACCTTAAAAAAATAAAGCCAGAAGATCTTGTCAATCAAAGGATTGAAAAATATGTGGCAATGGGAAAGTATATAGAAGATTAATCATTTCCTGATCTTCAAAACAAAATCATAAGAGGAGAAAGCTCCTCTTTTTTAAGCACTTCTATAAAATAAATCAAATGGCAACCAAAAAGAAACCTTTTTATAACGAAAAAATCGAAGAAAATGAAATGGGTAAAATTCCACCACAAGCCCTTGATTTAGAAGAAGCTGTGCTAGGTGCTATTATGCTCGAAAAGAATGCCGCACTTGAAGTACTCGATATTTTACGTCCTGAAAGTTTTTATATTCCCGCCCATCAAAAAATATTCAGTGCCATCGTTGAATTATCAAAAACATATAAACCAATTGATATTCTAACAGTTACAGAGGCTCTACGCCAAACAAAAGAACTGGATGAAGTTGGAGGCGCATATTACATTTCAAAATTAACCAGTAAAGTTGGTTCTGCCGCACACATTGAGCACCATGCCCGGATTATTGCTCAAAAATTTATTCAACGCGAGCTGATACGAGTTGCTGTGGATATTCAGAAGCAAGCCTATGATGACAGTACGGATGTACTTGATTTATTGAACTATTCCGAAAGTTCCATCTTTCAGTTGGCAGAAGGGAATATTAAGAGCGAAACCATGAAGATCTCTGAAGTTCTGGGTGAAGCACTCGAAAAAATTGAAGAAGCTTCAAAACGTGAAGATAATTTAAGCGGTGTTCCATCTGGTTTTACAAGTCTGGACAGGATTACAGCAGGATGGCAACCTTCAGATTTGGTTATTATTGCAGCTCGGCCTTCCATGGGCAAAACAGCATTTATCCTGACGATGGCACGTAATATGGCAGTTAATCACAAAGTTCCTGTTGGAATATTTTCTCTGGAGATGTCTACCTTACAACTTGTTAACCGCTTAATTGCTGCAGAAACGGAACTTTCGAGCGAAAAACTCAGAAGTGGCAAATTGAAGGATTATGAGTGGGAGCAGCTTGATATTAAATCAAAAAACCTGAACGATGCACCTCTCTTTTTGGATGATACCCCGGCTATTACACTTTTTGAATTGAGAGCGAAGTGCCGCCGTTTAAAGACACAGCACAACATTCAAATGATAATCATCGACTATTTGCAACTAATGACAGGAACTCCAGAAACCAGGGGAAATCGTGAACAAGAAGTAAGTACTATTTCAAGAGGCTTAAAAGCAATTGCCAAAGAACTCAATATACCTGTTATAGCACTTTCTCAGCTTAATCGTTCGGTTGAAATGCGTTCGGGGGATAAAAGACCACAACTTTCAGACTTACGTGAATCGGGAGCTATTGAGCAAGATGCTGACCTTGTAGTTTTCATTCATCGTGCTGAAAAGTATGGCATTACTGAAGACTCAGATGGAAATTCTACTTTGGGACTGGCGGAAATTATTATTGCAAAGCACAGAAATGGAGCCATTACCGATGTAAAACTTAAATTTAGGGCAGAATTGGCAAAATTTGAAGAATTTGAGATATCAGAATTGGTACCAATGGGATCTGAAAGTTTTTCAGCAAAAACTTTTGGCTCCAAAATGAATGCAGATATTAAAAATACCAAATCTCAGGATTTTAGTGATTTTTCAAGTTTTGAAACGGATGCACCTTTTTAAATCGCCATCCTCAATAACTATTTGTTTAACTTATGTTACTTGAAATAATTTTGTTTAATAAACCAAATTATCACCATAGCCAAGATAAACAACCCTTCAAGTTTTAATTTGTTTCAAGTTATAATAGAAACATGTTATTATACCAAATTTTTCAGGATTAGCGTTTTAATATCCGTACTCCATTATTCAAATTTCTCATTTAATATAATTTAGCAACAAAATAATGGGACAACGATTGAAAATAAAATATCTTATTTGCTAATAAATTCTTAAGGTTATGAAAGTTATTTATATAATTATATTCTTAATTTTTCGTCAATTAACATATGCAAATTATATTTTGATTCCGATGGACGAGGTTCAGAAGAATCATTTAAAAGCATATGGGATTGCCTATTGGGCTTTGCAAAATGATGTTGAAGTCAGTTGGTTGCTTAATTACAGAGGAGGTAGTTTTATCATTGATTATCGAAGCGAAATTGAAGATGAATGTAAAATCAGGGGTGTAAGCTACGAAATGACTGCTGATTTCCAGGCAAATCAAATTTTTACCGAAATCCAAAGACCGGATGTAAATATGGACCGGGTAAAATTGGGAAAAGCTCCAAAAATAGCTGTTTATTCGCCAAAAAGCAATCTCCCATGGGACGATGCAGTGACACTCGTATTGAGTTATGCCGAAATTCCATACGATGTCATTTACGATAAAGAAATTGCAGAAGGTGATTTGTCCAAATATGATTGGCTTCACCTTCACCATGAAGATTTTACGGGTCAATACGGTAAATTTTATGGAAATTACAGTAATGCAGCCTGGTATAAAAACTCCCAACAGGAACTTGAAGATTTGGCTGCTGAATTGGGCTATAAAAAGGTATCTGACTTAAAAAGGTTTATTGTAAAATCGATCAGGGACTATGTTTCACAAGGAGGATTTTTATTTGCAATGTGTTCCGCAACTGACACATACGATATTGTGCTAGCCATTGGACAAACCGATATTTGTGCACCAATGTTCGATGGTGACCCCATGGATGCCAACATTCAATCAAAGCTAGATTATTCACAAACTTTTGCTTTTAAAGATTTTACACTTAGCCAAAATCCTTATGAATACAAATTTTCCGATATTGATGTCTCCACTTATAGGAAGGTTACAGAAGACAATGACTTTTTCTATCTATTCGATTTTTCTGCAAAATGGGATCCGATTCCAACTATGCTATGCCAGGACCACGAAAAAATAATCAAAGGATTTATGGGACAAACCACTGCATTCAATAAAGATTTTATTAAATCGAATATTTTAATCCTTGGTGAAAATAAATCTATAAACGAAGCAAAATATATACATGGTGAATTTGGGAAAGGGACCTGGACATTTTATGGAGGACACGATCCTGAAGATTATCAGCATTTTGTAGGAGATCCAAAGACTGATTTGGATTTACATCCTAACTCTCCAGGCTATCGTCTTATCTTGAATAATATCCTATTCCCGGCAGCTAAAAAGAAAAAAATGAAAACTTAATTTTTTGTTTTCTAAATTGTTTAAAAATAAGGGCAAAATAAGTGGATCATTCCTTCTACCTTAGCTGACGATTATAAATTATGGTATTTTGTATTGACTCATTATAGAGTTGATAATCAGTTAAAAAAAGAATTCATCAATGAGTAAAAAAGTTTATATCTGCAGAGGTAAATCATGCAAAAGTGCCGATCCTGAAAAATCACTTGAAAAATACGCCAGAAAAATTGTTGGTAAGGATAAAATAAAAAAGACCAAGTGTCTCGGTCTTTGTAAGTCTGCATTTGCGATAGAATATAAAGGTGAAAAATATTCTTGCATCACAAAAAGTGAAATGGAAGGAATTTTACCATTGAAAAAGTAAAAATCTATTTTTTTCTTAACAACATAATTCCGTCACGAATGGGTAAAATCACATTCTCTACTCTATTATCGTTGTGAACAAACTGATTAAAAGCTAGAATTCCTTTGGTATAATCATCGTTTTGGTTAAGCGGCTCCACCACTTTTCCGCTCCATAACACATTATCGGCTAATATAAAACCGCCTTTGCGTACTTTATTTATGATGATGTTATAATAGTCGAGATACTGACGCTTATCGCCATCAATAAATACCAAATCTATTTCATTGTTGAGCGTTTCAATAATTTCAAGCGCATTTCCGATATGTAGATGAATTTTGCCATTTAAACCAGACTTTTCGAGATAGGGACGGATAAAACTTTCAAGTTCATCATTTATTTCGATGGTATGGATTTGGCCATTTTCAGTCAAGCCCTGCGCCAGACAAATGGCTGAATATCCAGTATATGTACCAATTTCAAGAATATATGATGGGTTTATCATTTTACTGATCATCTCCAAAATTTTTCCTTGAAGATGCCCCGACAACATTCTGGGATTGAGAATTTTATGTTGAGTGTCACGATTTAGGGCAGCCAACAATTCACTTTCCGCTTCGGTATGGTCCAGGATATATTGTTCAAGTTTATCGTTCATACTTTGTATTTTATTCATAAACCAGCATAGAAAGCGTGTCGGTATTAAGTATTTCGTTGGCAACGTCAAGAATTTCTTCGGCAGTTACTTCAGAAATTCTGGTGTTTACTTCATCCAAATCATCAATTTTATCAAATAACATCAAACTCTTGCCAAGGTTCAGCGCTGAGTTTTCTTTATTTTCCGCGCCAATTGCAATTTGGCCAATAAGCTGTTGTTTAGCACGATGCAATTGTAATATACCTAATTTGTTATTTTTCAGATCATTAAATTCTTTGTGTATCAGTTTTATGCTTTTGTCGAACTTGTCTTTCTCTGTACCAAAATAAAGACTAAAAATACCATTATCGGAATAACCGGTATAGTTCGATTCTATATCATAAGCAATTCCGCTTTTTTCGCGCAAAGCCATGCTTAGCCTGGAATTCATACTTGTACCACCCAATAAGTTGTTAAAAAGGCTTAGTGCCGTTCTTTTTTCATTGTGATAATTGTAGGCTACATTGCCTATTATGCAGTGCAGCTGATGGGTATTCTTAATTTCTTTCAGTGAAAAAGGTTGATAAATTAAATCTTCTTTTTTTCTGCTGTTTCCTGATTTTTCAGAAATATCGCCAAAGTATTTTTCAGCCAGTTTTGAAATTTTCTTGAAACTGATTCCGCCCATCGAAAACAACACAAACTGATTGGTTGGATAATTTTTATCCATAAACTCCATCAGGCTATTGCGTGTAAAAGCTTTAATTTTATCAGGTTCACCAAGAATATTTCGTCCAAGTGCTTGATTTTTAAAGATAAGATCTTCAAATTCATCAAAAATCAATTCGGCAGGATTATCTTTATACGAATTTATTTCGTCGATGATCACATCTTTTTCCTTTTCAATTTCATTTACAGGAAAATTGGAATGAAACATCATATCAGCCATTAATTCGATGGACCTTTCATATTGGTCAACCAGAAAAGCGGTATAAACGCAAGTCTCTTCTTTGGTGGTGTATGCATTGATATCGCCACCCACTGATTCCAGGCGATTTAGAATATGGTATGATCGTCTTTTTTTGGTACCTTTAAAAATGGCATGCTCAAAAAAATGGGCCAGTCCGTGCTCATCAATATCTTCATCTCTCGAACCTGTGTTTACAATCAGCCCGCAGTAAGCGATTGGACTGTTTACAAAACAGTGGACAAGCCTAATTCCATTATTTAAAGTTCGTATTTCGTAATTCATTCCAAATGTGGGATTTAATAGCACAAAAGTACATAAATCAAAGGATTTAAAAAATCAGCTTAGATTTATAAAACTATTTTTAACTTTTTTTTAAAAGTAGAGAATCTTAAAACCTTCCCAAACATTCGTTTAAAGTAAAATAATCCTTTGCCCTAACGCCTTTTTCAGTTTCGTGCAGGTTACAACATTCGTGGTAAATATCGTGTTCAAAAAACAAAATATAATCCTTTTCAATTGCTTCCTTAAAAAATCGGGTTTTTTCATCAAGTGTTATCAAAGGCCTGGTATCGTATGCCATGATATAGGGCATGGGAATATGCATGGACGAAGGAAATAAATCGGCACAAAAAACAATGGTTTTACCATTTACCTCAATATGGGGAATTACCTGACCATCAGTATGCCCATTAAACAACTTAAGAAACAAACCAGGAAAAAGTTCAATATCGGAACCGAATAAATTCAATTGACCTGATTCCTTTACGGGATATATGTTTTCGTGCAAAAAGGAGGCTTTTTCCCTGCGATTTGGATTTGTTGCCCACTCCCATTGTTGATTGCTGGTATGATAGGTGGCGTTTGGAAAAGCAGGTACCAATTCCCTTTTTTCATTGTATTTTATGCTTCCGCCACAATGATCAAAATGCAGATGGGTCAAAATAACGTCTGTGATATCATCAAAGGAAAAGCCTAATTTCTTTAATGATTTTTCAAGTGTATCATCACCATTAAGATGATAATTCTTAAGGAATTTTTGATCCTGTTTATCGCCTATTCCATTATCAATCAATATTTTTCGTTCACCATCAACAACCAACATACATCGCATAGCCCAATTGCATAAATTGTTCTCATCCGAAGGATAGATTTCGTTCCAAATTACTTTGGGTACAACGCCAAACATGGCGCCACCATCCAATTTAAAATTCCCGGTTTCTATTGCAAATAATTCCATGTAAAATCAATTTTAGCATTTTTTCAAAGATATATGATTTAGTAGAAAAGGAATCATCTTTAATTAGAGGATATTTGTATTTTAAACTGAATTACCTTTTAAAATATTCGTCAAGAGTGAATGTTTTATCGGCTTTAACACCTTTGTCAGTGTCGATTAGCGTGCAACACTCAACGTATAAATCATGCTCAAAAAACACAACCAAATCTTGAAGATTTATGCCGGCAAAGAAACGCTTTTTATCGTCAATGGTTAACAAAGGCCTTGTATCATAAGCCATTATATAAGGAATGGGAATGTGAGTAGTTGAAGGAAACAAATCAGCACCGAAAACAAATATTTTATCATTTACATGGATGTGCGGAATGATTTGACCATCGGTATGGCCATTGTATAATTTGAGATAAAAACCAGGAAAAAGCTCTTGTTCTTTATCGATCAAATTTAATTTGCCGCTCTCTAGAATAGGAAGGATATTCTCTTTCAAAAATGAAGGAGATTCCCTATCGTTGGGGTTCAGAGACCATTCCAATTGTTGTTTACTTGCATGGATTGTTGCATTTGGAAAAGCAAGGATTGGTTCATTATTTTCATTGTATCGAACACAGCCGCCACAATGATCGAAATGCAAGTGGGTGAGCACAATATCGGTAATATCATCAAAACCGAATCCATGCTTTTCCAAAGAACTTTGGAGCGAATAATCTGTTTTTTCAGTATAATATCGGATAAAGTTCTTGGATTGTTTGTTTCCTATACCGGTATCGATTAGGATTTTTCTATCGCCATCAACAACCAATAAACAGCGCATGGCCCAGTGCGAATAATTCCTTTTGTCGGCAGGATACTGCTCTTGCCAAATTACTTTGGGGATAATTCCAAACATGGAACCACCATCAAACTTGATAATTCCGGTATCTATGGCAAATAATTCCATGTAAAATCAATTTTAGCTTTTTTCAAAGATAGCAGATTTCAAAGAAAAGGAATCATCTTTAATTATTGGCAATTTTGAATGAGATCTTTCTTTCAACTTGTTTCAACCATTCTCTGGCTAATAATTCGTGGCCAGCAACTGTAGGGTGAACGCCATCCCAAATCCAATAATCGGCGGAAGCTTTTTTGCATGCTTTGTTAAAAACTTCCTGAAAGCCGACAAAAACAGCATTGAATTGTGTGGCTATTTTCCTGACAACTGCCTGGCGTTTTACCATATCGGAATGATAAGCATCCCAATTTTCGGCCACCTTGCCCACCTTTAAAATAAAGGGTTCACACAAAACCAACACGATATTTGGAAATACTTCACGGGTTTTCTGAAGCAACGAACTGAATTCTGCTTCATATTTTTCTACAGATATAATGGGTTCCCAATTCAAAACTACCGAACTGGAATCATTCACACCAACCAGGATGCTGAGTAGATCTGGTTTTAAATCAAGCGTATCTGATTGCCAACGGCTGGCTAAATCAATGATTTTGTTTCCGCTAATTCCTCGGTTATGGAATTTTAGCTTTTTTTCGGGGAAATCGGCTCCCAAACAACTGGCAATGCTATAAGCGTAGCCGTGTCCCATAATGTGGTTGGGATCCAAATTTCGTCCCCAGTTTCCATCCGTAATTGAATCTCCCTGAAAAAGGATGACCATTCCATTTTTTGCTTTAAGTTTTCGTGTTTCATTGTTCATGGCTGAAAAAGACTCAATGCTTGAAAAACAAGCAGTTGCTATGCTTGTAAGGGCTATTCCTTTTATGAATTTACGACGAGAGATAGTCATTTTATTGGTATTTTTTTGGGGATGTAAAATTTTAAAATTTAAGTTTTGCCCTTTTATTTTTACCAACTTTTACATCATAAGTTTTATTTTCATAAGAAATCATACAGGGCGCACCAGCTTTACTATAGATTTGGACATTTTTTAATTTTCCATTATTCCATTGAAGGTCAACAACAAAGCCTCCACGGGCACAGAGTCCACTTGCTGAACCAGTTGGCCATGCATCTGGTAAAGCAGGAAGCAATTGAATTGATGTATCGTTGGATTGCACCAACATTTCAACCACGCCTGCTGACCCTCCAAAATTTCCATCGATTTGAAAAGGGGAATGTGCATCGAATAAATTGGGATAAGTGCCACCACCGCTCTTTTTGTCGTTTCCTGTATATTCGTCGGGATCTACATATCTAAGTAATCTTCGGTACATTTTGTAAGTTTGATTTCCATCCAAAAGCCTTGCCCAAAGGTTAATCCTCCAGCCAAGCGACCAACCTGTGGTTTCATCGCCCCGTATTTCGAGTGTGCGGCGGCATGCATTGGCCAGTTCCGGAGTTCTACTTTGCGTGATTTGCGTACCAGGGAATAAGCCGAACAAATGCGATTGGTGACGGTGTTTGGGGTCTGCGTCTTCCCAATCGTAATACCATTCCATCAGTTGGATGTTTTTGCCTATTTGATAGGGATGAAGACGTATTAAAGCCTTTTCTAACTTTGTACGAAATTCAGAATCTTCATTTAACTCCTTAGATGCCTTGATGGTCTGTTCAAAACACTCCCTTATCATGGCCAAATCAGCAGTTCCGCCATAAAATGTACCACCTTTAAAGCCATTTGGTGTTATATATTCATTTTCGGGCGAAGTACAGGGCGAAGTAATCAGATTGCCTTTGCTGTCTTCCACCAGCCAATCCAAACAAAATTGAGAAACGCCTTTCATCAACGGATAGGCTTTTGTTTTTAGAAATAACTTATCCTGGGTAAATTGATAATGTTGCCACAAATGCGTGCTAAGCCATGGTCCGCCCATATTCCAATTTGCCCAAATCGGGTCGCCTTTTCCAAAATCGCCAACAGGGTTGCTCATTGCCCAAATATCCGAATTGTGACAAACCGTCCAACCATTGCATCCATAAAAAGTTTTAGCAGTAACAGCTCCTGTAATAGCCAAATTTTCAATTATTTGCAACAAAGGGTTATGCATTTCTGAAAGATTGGCGTTTTCAGCCAACCAATAATTTTCTTCCAAATTAATATTGGTGGTATAGTTGCTGCTCCAGGGCGGACGAATGTAAGGATTCCAGATTCCTTGAAGGTTGGCAGGTACAGCATTTGTCCGAGAACTGGAAATCAACAAATATCGTCCGAATTGAAAGTAAAGAATTTCCAGGTTTTTATCTTCTTTCCCTTCTGCATATCGCTTTAATCGATCATTGGTTGGCAAATTTGGAGTTTCGGTTGGTCCAAGATCCAAACTTAACCGATTAAAGAAGGACTGGTAATCTTTGATGTGCGTTTTTTTGATAATTTCAAAAGATTTGGAAAATGCTTTTTTCAAATTATCGGAGGCAATCGCCAAATCGTTTAATCCTTCGGTAGCGGGATTTTTATCAAAACCATTGAAACTGGTAGCTATCGAAACATATATGATGGCTTCGGTTCCATTTTTTACTTCCAAAGAAGAATCGGTTGAAGACACTTCACCTCCTATATTTTTAATTTGGAATAAAGTGGTGAAACGCGTGCCACGTTTTTCGTCATACTTGATTGCATCGGGCATATCGCCCCGATAACTTGGTTCCAAATGATATGGAGCATAACCTTTTACTTTAAAGATATTTCCATCATGCGAAACTTTGTATTTAAGCAAACTCTCAAAGTTAATGTTAAAGTTTATGGCTCTATTTAAGTACTTTGTTGGTACAAATATTTTGTTTTCTCATATATAAGAATATTCAAATATCACACTACTGTTCCAATTCTGAGACTTTCTACTCTTTTTTGTAGGACACCTGTATGTTCTAACCGATTTGTTG
>JANYKN010000089.1 GCA_025361565.1 Bacteroidota bacterium
ATAATATCATTCTATAAAACAAAAAGATTCTTTAATTTTACCACATAGTCACATAGTTTTCTTACAGAACAATATAAATTAAGCAAGAATTGAAACTTATCAGTTTTGAGGATCAACCAGCAGGTAATAATTCAAAAGTTCAACTATTAATTCGCATTAGTAATAGAAAATCACGGATTCGACTTTGAATTTTAAAAAAGTAGAGAAAGTTTTTCGCTATTTATCAATGAACACAACATTTTAAAACACCAAAGTTTCAAATACACCAAAGATTTCTATTTTTGCTTGTTTTTTAGAAATGATTAAACCATTCCGCTTTCATGAAGTTGACGGATTTCTAATAATAATGAACCAATAAATACATTATTCATGTTAAAATCAATACAAACAACAATTATTCTATTTTTAGTAGCAGCGATTATTTCTTCTTGCACCACTACAAAAAAGACCAAATCTGTTATTCAAGTAAAGGAAACACTACTAGAACTGGATGCCAAAGCCCCGGTCGGTTATAAACCCAATTATGTTAGTAATGTTGAAATTTTCCGCATCGATACAGCTATTCATTATACTACCAAAGTGTTAAATACTGAAGTTAAAAACGGGAAAGTCCGTATTTACTTTAATATTACCGACGATAAAGGCAAAGCTTATGTTTATGCCAATCAGGATAAATTCAACAAAGTATGGTGCCAGATTCAGGAAAAATCAAACACGGAGGTATTCCCAATCAAAAATTATCAGATCTTTCATTCAACTGAACACGACACCATTTCCAATGCATTTGCTTTTGTATTGGACCAAAGCGGATCAATGGGCGATTTGCGTGTTTTAACAGTTCAAAACGCCTTATCAAACCTCCTTACCACCGACAGAAAAATGGAAGATGGTGCTGCAGTAATCAAATACGACAATCACATAGTTCTTGAAGTTCCACTAACCAAGGATGATAATGCTTTAATGTCGCAATTAAAGGTAAATGGCATAGTGGAATATGGTGGTACAACTGCAATAAATGATGGCCTGAGTAAAGCAATTGATGTTTTGGATGCAAATAATACATACTCAAATAAATCTGTCATTATTTATACCGATGGAATTGATAATGCTTCTAAAATGAGCCAAAACGAAGTAATTTTAAAAGCAAAATCAAAAGGAATTAAAGTTTTTGCCATTGATTTTGGAACCAATACCGATCCAAAATATATGAGCCAAATTGCAACTCAAACAGGTGGATGTTATTATCACATTTATAATACAAGTGAATTTAACCAGGTTTTCATTGATATATACAAAAGGATGAAAAATGTATATATTTTTGAATATACGCCAACCATTTTTGGGCACTCACAATTTAAATTGGTTTTGTGCAACAACAGCAAAAAAATTGAAATGATCGATTCAATTGATAACGAAGCTGCAAAAGGCAATTTTATACTTGTCAATATTAAATTCGATGCCAATAAAAGCAACATTAAAAAGGCATATAATCCTGAAATTGAAAAGCTTGTAAGCATAATGAAAAAAAAACCAACATTGAAATTTCAGATACAAGCCCATACCGATGATGTTGGTGATGCAAAAGCCAACCTAAACCTATCGCAAAAAAGGGCGGATGCTATTAAAACCGAATTGATTAAAAAAGGAATTGACAAAACGCGGATTTCTGCAAAGGGTTTTGGTGAATCGGCCCCCATTGCTGATAATAAAACAAAAGAAGGAAAATCGCAGAACAGGAGAATTGAATTTGTTGTTGTGGAATGATGGAACAGTTACTTGTTTTGCAAAGTTAAGGACTTTAATACTGACCGTCACTGCGAGTAAAGCGAAGCAGTCTCAGTCAATAACCAATATAGCCATTTTATACCAACTGGCCGCAAAACGAATTGCTAAGGATTGCTCAGCTCCACTTGCAATGATATTGGTCTGGAATCTTTCAATTGACCTTTTAGTGTTGACATATAGTGCAGTTTTCATATCACAAACCACCAGGCTAAAACAATTTATCTTGAATACTTCATTAATAATTACTATCATTGAATCATCAAATTATCAAATTTTAAGACGATGATGGCATTAAAACAAAAATATGGACTGCTAGCATTGGTTGCAGGAGCTTCCGAAGGAATCGGGGCTGCTTTCTCCCATTATCTTGCAGCTGCAGGAATGGATCTTATACTTGTAGCCAGACGAAAGGAACCATTGGAACAATTGGCTGCTTTGCTAAGAAATAAATACCTGATAAATGTAGAATGTATCAATTGTGATTTGTCTGAAAATAATGCAGCACAAACAATAAAAGAAGCCATAAATGACAAAGAAATCAATTTGTTGGTATATAATGCAGCCCTTTCATACATTGGTCGTTTTGAACAAAACAGCATTGAATATCACAACAAAATAGCATACACCAATATGATTACTCCAATGAACATGCTCCATATTTTTGGAGAATCTATGCTTAATAATGGGAGTGGTGCACTGATTATCATGGCTTCTTTGGCGGGATTTCAAGGAAGTGGATATTTGGCTACTTATGCTGCAACAAAAGCTTTTAGCAGGGTTTTAGCAGAAAGTCTATGGTACGAATGGAAAAATCGTGGAGTGGATGTTATTGCTTGTTGTGCCGGTGCCACTTCTACCCAAAATTTTATCGACACAAATCCTGAAAAAGCAGGTTTCTTTGCACCAAGGGTTCAAACTCCCGAAGAAGTTGTAGAAGAATGTATGAACCATTTAGGAAAAAAACCATCGTTTGTTACAGGCCGTGGAAATAAGATTGCAAGTTTTATTATGCAAAAATTATTGCCACGTAAAATGGCCATCAACATTATGGGCGATAATACCAAAAAAATGTATAGATTGTAGACTTGACTAACTTCAAACAATTTGTAATACCTAATAAACAAAAGGAATAATCCTGTAAGGAACTTTTTTAATATATTGCTCCCAAAGCGTTCCGTATTTTATAGCACATCGCTTATCATCATCCAATTGTCGGGCTCCCAGAAGAAGAACATAGTACAAAGGATAGAGCCACGGCCAAACCAGGAACGGATGTCCCACACAAAGTACAATACCAATGGCCATTCCTATTTCTCCCAAATAATTAATATGTCTGCTTAATCCCCAAAAACCATTTACCAATAAAGTTCTGTTCCCATCTGTAATTGATTGGGGTCTTATCCCTAAAAAAGGTCTTTGTGAATCTTTTTTAAAAAAGTACTTTTGTAAATTAGCTCCCCGCGACAAACTCCAGCTGCCAAAGAATATCAAGCCATAAATTAACAATAAGTATGTGGGAGTTTGTGCATTCTCTAATTCTACCGTTGACCATAAGGGAATTGAATAGAAAAAAGGATAAAATGCGATACATCCCCATCCAAGCTTAAAACCGACTCTTTCTGCTACAAAATCGTACGTATAAAGATGTACTTCCTCAAAGGTAAGATAATCCAAGATGAAAAAAGTGAGTAGGGCAGTGGCCATATAAATGCCATGAGAAGCCTTGTCTCCAAACAAGATATAATGTTCAGCCGCAAAGCTTAGTATATTAAGTTCCAACATGATGGCACCAACCAAATAAAGCCACATTTTGGCATCTATTCTTCCACCCCAAAGCTGTGGATTCTCCAATCTTCCTAAAAAGAAATCGGCCAAAAAATACTTTTTAACCGCAGCATGTGGCAAAACCATAGAAAATGAAAAAATCAAGCCAAAGGTAACCGCTCCAGCAAGCATATACCACCTAAATGTATAAAACCAATTCCATGGCATTAGACCGAAATAGCTTATTAAAATCCATGTAAAAATCACGGTGAAAAGTACCAATAGTCCATTTAACCTGTACTTAAGTTTTTCATTGGAATCTTTCTTGTTTACATAACCTACAACCCAATGGCCGGGCATTACGGCATTTAATATAAAAATGAAGACGTATACCATTGTAGGCATTAAAAATCCAATTAGTTTTTCCATTTCCATTGCTTTATTGATTGGTGAAATTAATAAAAAAGCAGAATTTATTCCGTTACTCTTTATTAGTATTGATATTGGTTTTTCAAGAGTATTTTAATTGAATAAAGAAATTATCCGAAAGATTATTCACAACCATTCTGCTTCAATGCCCTTGCTTTTGAATTTTTCTAAAATGCTTTGATCTTCATCATAAAACAAAGTAACTTTCTTTAGATTCGGGAAATGAACCGCATCATCAGCTATTTTGATATTAAAAGCATCATCTTCACCATCCCAGAAAGGACAAACTTGTAAATAAATTTCATCTCCACCATCAGTACACAGCTCTTCAATATTTTTGGCCAACTCTTCGGAGATTTCAAAATCTTCGAAATATTTCAATACTTCCGGAATGGGATCATATCCCTCTTCATCAATATCAATTTTGCGTTTATTGTAGCTTTCTACAAATTCATATACATCAAACTCAGGTTCTATGAGGCACTGATTATACATTAATTCCTGGATAACTGCTAATTTGAAATTCAGATCTTTAAATTTTATAGCTTGATTTTTCATGCATCAATTGGTTTTATTTTTGTTGCTAAAATACTGTTTATTGTTCTTTTTTATGAATCTAATTTATGGGTATAAATAGAATCTTTTTCATTCTTTAATCCTCATTAATCTTTGGATTTGTTAAGCTCAGGCTCCTGCCTGAGTTGTTTCTATTCTTTAAGGCTTTGCCTTTCATGTACATTCAACAATCATTTATAACAAAAAAACAACCTTTAATTGCTAAAAATAAGTTCAGGTTTATTCACCCCATCATACTGAACAACAAGCAAATCATCTGAAAATTCAACCACGTTTTCATTCAAGAATTTTTCCAACTTAAATTGGATAGGAATAATAACATATCTGTATTTATTGTAATTCAAATGAAGTTTTTCAAGAATTTTGTATTTCACACCTTTATCTATTTCATCAATAAATTGGTTTTTTGGCTTCACTTTATATTGCAAATAATAATCGAGTGCAATTAGGCTTGAAATTACTTTATTTTCAGGATAATACAGACCTGAGAATTCGTAAATATTGGTGTAGATTTCAAGTAAATCGTATTTTCGAAATCCTGTTTTTGTTTCAAAATATATTCCCAAACCATATAAAAAGTCAAAGATGGAATCATTCAAAGCTACATATTTCA
This sequence comes from Bacteroidota bacterium, assembly GCA_025361565.1. GTDB lineage: Bacteria > Bacteroidota > Bacteroidia > Bacteroidales > NBLH01 > NBLH01. Next base: position 5,168 of record JANYKN010000089.1, read on the forward strand.
ATGTATGTAAAGTTCTTTTTTTGTTCCAGTAAATTTCAAGTGCATGTTCAACTATAGTAATTTTTTGAAGTTCATTTGCCGATAAATAATGGCTTTCAATAATTTGGTAGGGTGGTTGTGCATCGAATTGATAACCATGCTCCTTGTAGTTATCACGTATTGGAGTTCCTTTTAGGAATTTTAAAAATCCAAATTGTAATTCGGGGGCAAAGAGCTTAAAAACTTCTTCGAAACTGTATTTTATATCCTCCCAATAATCGTGTGGTAATCCAACAATTAAATCGAGATGGATTTCAATTTTATCCGATATTTCCTGGATGAATTTACTGATATTCTCAAAATTCTGTTTTCGCTTTATTTCGTTGTTCGATTTTATATTTAATGTTTGAATACCAATTTCAAAGCGAAAAATGCCTTTTGGCACATGGATGTTGATAAATTCAATAATCTCGGGTTGAAGGATATCCGCTTTAATTTCGAATTGAAATATATTTCCGGGTTTGTAATTTTTGAGAATAAATTTAAAAATGGAAATGGCAAAATTAGGATTTGCATTAAAAGTGCGGTCCAAAAACTTAATAATCCTTCCTTTTTCCATCAAATACAAAAGATTGGAATGGATGGTTTCAACAGGTAAATTACGTAATTTATTTTGTAAGCCGGCCAGACAAAATTCGCAGGTGTGCGGGCAACCTCGGGAAGCTTCAATATAACATATTTTATTTTTCAGCTCCTCTTCTGGTTCATTAATATATGGATTTATATTACTTAGCTGTTGAAGATTGAATATTTCGCAACCCTTGTTATGAATCACTGTACCATTTTTTTTCCAAATCAAATCAGGTACTTGATCAATATTAGGATAAGAGCTTAAAAGCGATGAAAATGGAATTTCACCTTCATTTAAAATAATAAAATCAATTTCATTAAAACCGATCAGTTCCTGCCAATCGTAGGAAACTTCCGGACCACCCATTAAAATCTTGCATTCGGGATTTAAATGTTTGATTTTTTGTGCAACTTCCAGAATTTGAGTAATATTCCAGATATAACAGCTAAATGCAACCAACTCATAATTGGCACAATAATCAGCAATATCAATCGAACTATCCTTATTGATAAACTCCTTCCAACTCAAACTTTCAAAGTTTTTATTCAATTCGAATAATAACCTGATAGCAAGGTTTTGGTGAATATATTTTGAATTTATTGTACTTAATAAAACTTTCATCTATCGATTTATAAACAAAAATACCTTTCGGATTTTAAAACCAGAAAGGTATAATAAAGTTGCAATACCTTGGTTTGGCTTAGGCCTTGCCTAAGTCATTCATATCTTAATAGGCTTATGCCTATATTTATCCTGTTAAATAATTTAAGCTACAACGTATTTATGATATCTTTCAATAACCTGTCGCAATCCATTCCTCCTTTTGAAAGGGGTGAATATCCCAAAACAACAACTACCAATTTTTGCGTTGGCAGGATAAAAATGCGCTGTCCATCATGCCCATCACAAAAGTACATATTTTCAGGCACTGAAGGAAATGTCTTCGCTTTGTTTAGCCAGAAAAGTGAACCATATTCCCCTTTACTTGCAGATGCTCCAGAAGTTGTATATTTCACCCAGCCTTCGGGCAGAATTCGTTCTCCGTTAAACATACCATCATTCTGATATAATAACCCAAATCGGGCATAATCGCGGGCAGTGGCATATAAGTATGAAGAACCTACCATCAAACCTGTTGGATCAACTTCAAAAATAGCATCAGGCATTCCTGTTTTATTAAAAAGTTCAGTTTGTGCAAATGCATAATATAAAGAATCATTACCAAATTGTTTTCGAATCAGGTAGCTTACAATATTTGCTGTTCCTGATGAGTAGTACCAAAAAGTTCCGACAGGATATTTTAAGGGTTGATCAAAAGCATAACGACTCATGTCATTCTCACAATGTAGCATCACATTTACGGAAGATCTGTTTCCATAATCTTCATTCCAGTATAAACCACTCTGCATCTGTAAAAGGTCATTAATAGTAATCTTACTTCTATCATCACTTTTCCATTCTTCGATGCCGACCGGTTGATCAATTTTCCATTTCCCTTGGCGGACAAGAATACCAGCCATTGCATTTGTAAAGCTCTTAGCCATTGACCAACTCAGTAATTTTGTCTTTTTATTAAATTTTGGTTTATATGCTTCAACCACCGGTGTACCATTGTGAAGTACTATAAAAGCAAAAGCATTACCATGATAGCTGCTACTATCTCTCATCAATTCTTTTGAAATAACTCCCAGAGCCACTTTATCTATACCTGTAGCGCTATCAGTAACTACATCGCCAAGTGGCCAATTAATTGTGTCCTGGGAATATACAGAATTTTTATTGACAGGAAAAGTTATTTTACGTAATGCCTCTTCCGAAATTCCCCTTATAAGTGTTGTGCCGAAACCTTCCCTGTATATGGCCTTAGAGCTACTCCATAGAAAATGGCTTGTTACACTTTTTTCAATTGTGTCAACTTCATTACTTGTATATTTTATAAAGGAGAAATTCAGGTCAACTGCCTCAACATCTTTAGCGTCCCTACCTGAAATAAAAACGGCAGAACAAAGGTTTTTGGCTGCATATCCTGTAATGATCGGAAGCAGTGAGTTTAAATATATTACACCGCCAATAATTGCAACAACAAGGAGTGTTAAAATTCCGTAGATTATTCTTTTTCGAGTCATGTCGCGATAGATTAAGTTATGGTCATTATTCTTTAGGCTTTTATCCTTATTATCAGGATAATCAAAAGTATTAAAACTAAGCCAAAAAACAAGTGAAAAAGGAAATATGACTCAGGATTAAATGGATCTTAACAATGAAATCACTGCAGGTAGAGTTGTCCTCATATTAATCAATTATCTTTATTCTATTTCGAATTTCGTTTGATGAGCGCAGTCGAATCACTAATTTCGTTTGCTGAGCTCAGTCGAAGCACCAATTTCTAATTTAAACTCCACACAACTTATACCTAATTCTCAATACACCACCATCAAAACTGGTTGTTGAAATATTAAAAATACCAATTTCGGACGTGTTTTTTACGTGCGCTCCACTGCAAAGGCAAGTATCATAATCTCCCACTTTTATTATCCGCAATGTATCGCCAGCTTGTTCCGGCAATTTATCAAGTTTAAATTTATTTACAGCATCTTGTCGGTTCATAAATTCTTCATTTACCTCTAAATGCATGGATATTATTTCATTTACTTTTTGATTGATTGTAGCTATTTCATTTTCGCTTAACGTCCTGTTAAAATGATAATCGCACTTTGATTTTTGGCGTTCTATATGATTGCTGAATGAACGATCAATTCCAAACATTCTCACCATGGTTTGGTTGAGAATATGCTCTGCTGTATGCATGGGAGCATGATAATTTTTTTGATTCTCTATCATAATGAATCTTGATTTATAAACAAAAACTTAGATTCAAAGATAGAAATTCTTTAAAATAATTGATCGGGAAGTTTGCATTGTAATATTGGCAAGAAAATGTTTAATGATTTGAAATTATTAGGTTTTCTTCTGCGGGCACAATTTTCCACTTATGCTTATTGTCGGATTCCAAATATTCATTTGGCATAAAATAAAAAAGCAGCCAGTTAAAATACCTGGCTGCTCCATTAATTTATCTCAAACTTATTTCTTCAAATATTTATCTAACCAACTGAAAAATTCCCGTTGCCATAATATTCCATTTTGAGGTTTTAAAACCCAATGGTTTTCTTCAGGAAAATAGAGTAGTTTGGCGGGTATTCCGCGCATAATTGCAGCATTAAAAGCACTCATTCCTTGTGAGTCCAATATCCTGTAATCCAGTCCTCCGTGAACTACCATTATAGGAGTATCCCATTTATCAATGAATTTATGTGGAGAATTGGCATAACTTCTTTGAGCAACTTTATTGTTTTTATCCCAGAAAGCTCCGCCATAATCCCAGTTCACAAACCACATTTCTTCGGTTTCAAGGTACATGCTTTCAAAATTGAATATGCCATCGTGTGCAATAAATACTTTAAATCTTTTATTATGATGTCCGGCAATCCAGTATACTGAAAAACCTCCATAACTTGCACCTACTGCACCCAAACGATCTTTGTCAACAAATGGTTCTTTCGATAATTCATCAATTGCACTAAAATAATCAAGCATGTTTTGTCCGCCATAATCACCGCTGATTTGAGCATTCCATTCCTGACCAAAACTTGGTAAACCTCGTCGGTTTGGAGCTACAATAATGTAGCCGTTAGCGGCCATCATCTGAAAATTCCATCGGTAACTATAAAATTGGCTAACAGTTGATTGTGGTCCACCCTCGCAATAGAGTAAAGTTGGGTATTTTTTATTTGGATCAAAATGTGGCGGATAAATGACCCAAACCAACATTTGTTTATTATCTGTGGTTTTTATCCAGCGCTCTTCTACTTTACCAAGTGCAAGTTGATCAAGTATTTCCTTGTTTTCGAACGAAATTTGCTTTTCTGCGCCAGTTTCTATATTAATGGAGTATATTTCGGTTGGTACTTGCATTGATTGCTTAGAGCCTATTATTTTGTCGCCTGCAAGAGCAATAGAAAGATAATCGTAATCCCCTTTTGTTATTGCTTTTATTGCATTGGTTTCAATATTTAGCTCATAAATTTGAACACGAGCATGGTAACCTGAAGTAAAATAGATTTTTGAACCATCTGGCGACCAAACCAGGCCAGATACATTTTGATCAAAATCTTTTGTATAATCTTTCTTTTCTTTGGTTTCAAAATCATAAACGATTAAGCGGTTTTTATCGGCTTCGTATCCATCGTGTTCCATACTTTCCCAAGCCAGTTTTTTTCCGTTTGGAGAATAAACCGCGGCAATATCATAACCCATCATTCCTTCAGAAATATTGGTGTTTTGCTTGCTTTCAATATTGTAAATATAAATATCGGAGTTGGTAGAAAATGCATATTCTTTACCTCTCATCTTTTTCGAAGTATAAACAATATTCTTACTATCAGGGCTCCAGTTAATTTGCTCTATACCACCAAATGGTTTGAGTGGGGAATCGTACTTTTCATTTGCCATAATATCTGTAGCATCCAAGATTGATTTGCCATTGTAGTTCGCAACAAAAATATGCGAATAGCTCTCAATCCATGAATCCCAATGGCGATACATGATATCTTCAACAATCTTAGCATTTGCTTTGTCCAAATCAGGATATTTGTCGTTTACTGTCGAATCAAGTTTAACTTCTTTTAAATATAAAATTTTTGACATATCCGGTGCATATTTATATCCGGTAATTCCACCTTCTACATCCGTAATTTGAACCGGATTTTTACCATCAGTATCCATTTCCCAAAGTTGCATGGAACCACTGCTAGCGCTCATATACGCAATTTTAGATCCATCTGGTTTCCATGTTGCATCGTATTCACTGTCTGCAGTTTTGGTTATTTGCTTTACATCACTTCCATCTGCGTTGACAATAAACAATTCTTTGTTCCCTTTGTTTTCAGGTATGCTATAATAGCTTACTCCATATAAAACTTTTGATTTATCAGGTGATAATTCTACGCCACTAATGCGTCCAAAAGACCATAAAACCTCAGGAGTCATTATGTCGCTGCTGAGTTTGAGTGTTTTTTTACCAATGATTTCTGATTCCTTGGCATCGGATTTATTTTGACCCGGATTGTTGCATGAAAATATTAGCAATAATCCCAAAATTGAATAAAGTATTTTTTTCATCGAAAGTAAATTTTATTAGGATTGGATTTAAAAGAATTTAGCTTAATTATTTTTGATAAGAATATGAGTTTTCATAGAATAATAATTTCATCCAAATATAATTTAAACGGGGATTTGAATGGCAATAGAAATAATAAATAGTTGATTGTTAACATAACGAAAATTAATAGTGCAGATCCTCAATTTCTTTACTAACTATCTGACAAGTATTTAAGAAATTAGTAATAAGTGAACTAAATTCATTACTATCTTTATTTTCTAGGGCTAAAAGTTCAATTTGTTTAAGTTCTTCAGCCTGTTTTTTTACACCCATTATTTCAAACGAGTTCTTGGCTTTATGTGCAGCTTCTCTCAGCGCTTTCCAGTCTTTTGCAGCAAAAGAATTAACAATTTCTCTATTAAATTCAGGAAGTTGTTTGACAAAAAGGCTTATCAATTCTTTAATTACATTTTGGTCGTTGCCAGTGGTTGTTTTTAAGTAGCTTAAATCAATCATCTTTTTTTCTTGGGAAGTTCAAAAGCAAAGATATAATTTTTGTTAATAATTCTTCTTTTTTAAATGGTTTTATTAGATAATCATTCATTCCTGAATCGAAACATTTTTTTATTTCATTTAATGTTGCCGCAGCAGTTAAAGCGATTATTGGCGTATTACTTTTTTCTTTGTCGCCAAAAGATCTGATTATTCTGCTTAATTCATAACCATCCATTTTTGGCATATGCAAGTCGAGTAAAATCAGATGATAATTACCAACTTTGAGTTTTTGAAGCGCATCATCACCACTATTGCAGGTTTCGGTAATAAAATGATTTTTGTCAAGCATGGATTTTGCAAATAGTAGGTTCATGGGATTATCATCAACCAATAATATTTTGCTGTTTTCCAATGAAATTAATTGATCTTTATATTTATCCGAATCTGTAGTCTGTCTTTTTTGATAAGGAATGGTGAAAATGAAACTGCTTCCTTCACCTTTTTTGCTTTTCACTTTAATTTTACCATCCTGTATTTCAACAAGTTGTTTTGTAATTGCTAATCCCAGGCCGGTTCCACCATATTTGCGGTTTGTATCACTGCTTTCCTGGGTAAAGCTTTCGAAAATTAGTTCTTGTTTTTCTTCTATAATCCCTATACCAGTATCAATTACTGCAAATTCCACTACAATAGTATCATTGTCATCCGTTAGGTTTTTAACTTCAATTCGTATACTTCCAGTGGGTGTAAATTTAATTGCATTACCAACCAGATTAATCAGAATTTGAGTCAATCTGTATTCATCTCCAATAACAAAATGGGGAATTGATTCTTCAATTGAGGTAATAAAATCCAGTTTTCTGTTTTTTAATTCAAATTCCATCGAACGCTCTATCCGCTCAATTGTTTTATGTATTGAAAATTGTGATTTTTCCAGCTGTAGTTTACCTGTTCCTAACTTGGAGAATTCAAGTAAATCGTTAATAATTGCCAATAAATGATCTGAAGAATGCTTAATATTTTCAAGATATTCTTTTTGTTCATGGTTCAGTTCTGTTTCTTCGAGTAAGCTAGATAATCCAACAATGGATGTTAAAGGTGTCCGAAGTTCATGGGTCATGTTGGCCAAAAATTTTTCTTTGGTTTTAAGTGCAGTGTCGCTTTGGTTTTTAGCTGTTTTTAACTCATTGTTTTGTTGTTCAATTTGCTCAATCATAAAATTGAATCCACTTGCTAGTTTTCCTACTTCATCTCGTGATTTTATTTCCGACCTGATTGAATAATCTTTTTTGAATGAAATACGGTTCATTACATGGTATAATTTAAATATTGGTCTTGTAATTCCTCCTTGAAAAAGCAAGGCCAGAAAAGTTCCTGTAACTATTGATAAACCTACAATATAAAGCATTACTGAAATATATTGTTTTTCCTTTTTCTTGTATTCCGACAAACTATAAGCAATTCTTAAAGTGGCAATTATTTCACCTTCTAGGTATATTGGTTTACTGCTGATCAATATGTTATGGTCAAAAATTGTAGTGTCTGATTTGAGTGGGATATTATATTTTGGAGTATGGAGGCTTTCTGAATTTTTAAATTCTGCAAAAAGGCTGGAATCTGGCAACAATATAATCGCTCCCTGTACATCTTCATCCGTTTTTAGTGATGAAAGATAATCTAAACTCTCTTTTTTATTATTAAATGTAATGGCTCCTGTGTTACTATCGCCAATAACATTACTTAATATGCTGAGTTTTTGTTTTATTTCTAAGTTATATAGCAGCCTTTCGTAATAATATTGCACGAGTGATGCTAGAATAATATTGATTGTACTAACAATCACAATCAGTAAAATGATTTTTGTTCGGATGGATAAATTTTTGAATATAGCCATTTGGTCATTCAATTATTGTTGCTAATTCTAAAAATTCAGGACTTACATTTAACCTGGCATAATTTAGTGCTTTCAGGTTTATCTGGTATCCATAATTGGGGTTGTTACCTACCAAATTTATCATTCCTCCTTTTTCGCAAAAACTGTTTATATTATCAGCAACTAATAATATTTGCCTGTCCCGAAGAGCCGATATAAGCAATTTTGCCACAGAAAGTTCTATTTCTGTGGCAAAAAGTAAATGACAATGGTGAATAGTTTCAATTGATGAGTATAATTCAGTTTTCCATTCGCGGTTTTGGATTTGCTTGTCTCTTAAAGTGTTTATTAAGGCTTTATTAATTGTATTACTTCCAAATATTCCAATAATAAAAGGTGAAACACTAAAATTAAATGCATTCTGCGGCCAATAAATAGACTTAGTTAGGTTATATAAATAACCCGATTTAACATATTCAGGCTTATCCGTATCTTCTTTCGAAACCATCAATCATAAATTTTAGCTAAAGCTAATACTTTTGAACTAATTTCTAAACTTTTATTTTGAATTATTCGGTAATTTATTTCAAACTGAATTTGATTTCCCTGTTCAAATAAGTTAATCATGCCACCATTTTCGCAAAAATTGGCCATATTATCTGATATGGTAAGTATATCTATTGTATTTGAAAGCTTAATTACTTTTTTTGCATTTTCTTTCTGGTTATTGGTAACAAAAATTACAGAACCACTTTCTATTTCATTCAGGTTTTTACAGTATTGTATCTGCCAGTTTTTAAAATTTGCATTGTTCGGTGATTTTAATTCACAATTCATTTCAATATTATTATCACAGATTACATATAGCAACCTTTTTGAATCTGAAAAAGTTCGGTTTTGTGACCAATCCATAAACTTTGTCAATTGGATAATAGCTTCGATTTTGGCCTTGTTTATAGATTTTTGTGCATATATTTGGTCTGGTTTAAAGTAACTGATGGTACAAATTAAAATGGCTAAAAATAATTTATAACTTTTCATGGTATTTGGTAAATTGGTTAAGTTTGATTGTTTATGTAAAAGTAAAGTATTATGTACAATAAAACAAATAAAATAGAAAAAAATATTATAAAAATGATAAAATGTAAATATAACAGAACATAGTTTATAATATTTTTAATCAATTATGCAACCACCAGAATTAATTATGTGTCTTTTAATTGATTATAAAAGTTGCTGTTGATATATCTTATTTATGTTTGAATTCTTTATGATATCTTTATAAATTTGTGATAAATGAATAACTAATATCACAAGAATTCTAAGAAATCCAGCTTATGTAGATTATTGACAGCTAATTATATATTCTTTTTTATTTATATTTTTGCATATCTGAGTCATTAATCAACTATTGTATTTTTGATACTTATTTACCAAGTAAATAGAATCTTAATCTAAAAGTCCTTCAATGGAATTTTCTATGCTATCATTACAAAACAAAAAAATATACATATGAAAAAAATTTCTGTGCTGCTATTGCTTAGTCTAATTGTGAATCTTGAATTAATTGCTCAGACTGATAGTATGGCTACTCTTGTTGTTGCTGATAATCAGGAAGCTGAATTGGACTATAACAAAGGTGTTGAGAATTATAAAATAAAAAGTTTTGATAAAAGCTTAGAAAATTTTACTTCAGCAACATTGAAAAAATCAAATTTTTATCAAGCGTTCTATAACAGAGGTAATGTTCAATCTCAGCTTAAAAGATATAAAGAAGCCATTAGCGATTATACAGAGGTAATAAAAATACAACCCAGTTATGCAAGAGCTTATTTTAGTAGGGGTATGGCTTATTTTCTAATGAAGGATTATAAAAGTGCTATGGATAATTTTTTCACAGCCTCTACTCTTGACCCCAAAGTTGCCAAATATCCGTATTACTGCGGTGTAGCCAATTTTCAAATTGGAGATTATAAACTGGCTGAGAAAAACTTTACAGAAGCCATCCGAATTAAAAATGATTATGCTTTTGCATATAATGACAGGGGCAGTGCCCGAAGAAATCTCCAAAATTATGATGGCGCAATTGCTGATTATAATCTCGCTATTAAAAATGATCCGGCTATGGCTATAGCATTCAATAATTTAGGAAGCGTGCAACGGATTACAAAAGATTACAAAAAAGCCATTATAAGCTATAGTTCTGCAATCAGGCTAAATCCTACTTACTTTATAGCATACAACAATAGAGGAAGTGCATATTTTGAAATGGGAAATTTGATTGAATCTATTTCGGATTTTGAAAAGGCAATTAGCCTAAATGCCAAATATGCACCAGCTTACAATAATATTGGCCTTCTGTTATTAAAACAAAAAAAGTATCAAGAAGCATCAACCCAATTTACAAAAGCTATCGAGTTAGATACCAATTTTGCTGAAGCATATGGAAATAGAGGAAGTTCAAAGGAAATGCTTCACGATTTTGATGGTGCATGCAGCGATTGGAAGAAAGCTGCAAGCCTGGGAATTGAAAATGCCGATTTATATCTTAAAGGATGCGAAAAATAAATTAAAAGCAACAAATCTTATTGAATTTTTCATTTCGATGATAAAGAAATTATTAAAATAAAAAACTGCCATAATGAGAATTTTAAATAAACTTATTTTTTTGACATTTAGTATGTTTGCGTTTTTTTCAACAACTTTTTGTCAGGAGCGGATTTACATTGATAAAAAAGAATTTAAACAAACAGAAGCTGGTTTTAATGAAGCTTGGAAAAATGTCACCAAAGGTGATTTTTTATTTTATCAACACCGCGAAGGAAGCTATCGTAAAGCTACCGAACATTATACCCGTGCCTTGGAATATAATTCAGAAAATGCAGAGTTGAATCTTTTAACCGGGATTTGTTTTCTCCGTTCTTGGCCAAAAGAAAAAGCTGCAAAATATATTGAAAAGGCTTGTGACTTAAAAATAAATGTTCATCCAAAAGCACAATTTTTATTGGGTAGGGCTTACCAATGTGCTTCGGAGTTTAATAAAGCAATTATTGCCTATAATACTTACAAAGAAGGTTTATCAGAAAAGGAAAATAAAGAATATGGCAATTTAATTTCAAATTACATCGAAGAGTGCGAAAACGGTCTTGTTTTAAAGAAAATACCAGTAAGGGCTTTAATTGATGATGTTGATACAGCTATTAATTCGCCTTTTGATGATTATAACCCGGTACTCTCATCCGATGGAAATACAATGCTATTTACTTCGCGCAGAGGTGTGGACGGAGATTTGATTAGTCCGGTTGATCACAAATATTTCGAAGATATATATTCAAGTGAAAGAGACTCTAAAGTTTGGAGCAAAGCAGTTAATATTGGAAACCCTGTAAATACCAAATGGAACGATGCAGCAGTTGCGCTTTCAGGCGATGGGAAAAAACTAATCATTTACAGAGGGCATACCGAAGGTGGTGATTTGTTTGCTGCAACTCTAGAAGGAAAAAAATGGGGTTATATTCATGATTTGACAAATAAAGTGAATAAAGATGATTCACAAGAGTCGTCGGTTTGCTTTAATGCAGATGGAACAAAAATGTATTTTATAAGCAACAAAGCCAAGGATAGTTACGGAGGGCGCGATATTTATTTAAGTCATCTTGATAAAAAAGGCAAACGTTGGTCAAAAGCCATCAATTTGGGTCCTGTTATTAATTCAGAATTCGATGAAATTTCTGTCTATGTTAGTCCGGATGAATCAACAATCTATTTTAGTTCAAACAGGCCTAAATCAATTGGTGGATTCGATATTTTCAAATCTGTATATAAAGATTCTGTTTGGAGTGAGCCTGTTAATATGGGAATTCCAATTAATTCACCTGTTGATGATATTTATTTGAAAATAATGCCGAATGGCAGGGATGCCTATTATTGTTCAGAACGCGATGGTGGTGTAGGAGATTTGGATATCTATCATATTACCCTGCTTGGACCCGAAAAACCTTTGGCTTTGAGCAATGAAGACGATTTAGTTGCCGGTATTGCTTTCCCTGATTCAGATCCGATAATTGATGATGCACTTGAAATAAAGTACACAAGAATGACTATTGTAAAAGGCACTGTGAGCGATTTTAATACCAACAAACCATTGCAGGCAAATGTTGAATTGGTAGATAATGCATCAGGAAAAATTGTTAAAGAGACAAAATCAGATCAAAATACAGGCCTATACTCGATTACATTGCCTTCTGGATCAAATTACGGTTTTTCTGTAAATGCGGATGGATATATGTTCCATTCCGAAAATTTTAACGTACCTGCTGAAAGTGGATATAAGGAAATTTTTAAAGATATTGCATTACAACCAATGACTGCGGGTTCAAAAATTATTCTGTATAATACATTTTTCGAAACCGGGAAATCAAATTTACGGGTCGAATCTTATTCGGAATTAAACCGTGTGGCATTGATGTTTACCAAATATCCCAGACTGGTGCTCGAAATTTCCGGACACACTGATAACCGAGGATCGGTTGCTGCAAATAAAAAATTGTCAAAAGCTCGTGCCGATGCAGTAAGAAATTACCTGTTGGGGCAAGGAGTTAGCCCTACTAGTTTACAATCTGTTGGTTATGATTTTAAATTTCCTGTTGCAGATAATAAAACACCCGAAGGACGCCAACAAAACAGAAGGGTAGAGGCTAAAATAATAAGTAATTAATCTGGCTTTGAGTAATTGACCTATTGAAAAAATTATAGATTCTAATGGGTTTTTAGCCATAAAGTTGAAATTGGAACTTAGAATTTGTAGCTTTGGATTCATTTAACAATCATTTTTTAACGTGCTAATAATTCTACTTTGCGAAGTTAAAACAACTTGATATTAATACACTTATATAAATAATCACACAGGTAGATAGAAAAACAATCACAATAGGAATATATTTTTCTAATAGGCCTTTTAAAAGTAAGTGCCAATATTTTTTTTAACTATGTGTCTATGTGGTAAATGTTTTTCAACTTTTCAGTATAGAAGCATCAGGTTAAGATTCAATCACTTTCAACTTAGTAAAGTAGAAATAATACCAGCATTAAAAAATAATAAAGAATCAGAGCAATTTTTTTTATGATAAATTTCATAAACAGTAAATTCTAAAAAGAAACTGTTTAACGCAAGTTTCTTTGTACATTTGCCGATAAAACTTTGTTTAACTATTAATCCAAATGTGTAATGAAAAATACACCATTTTATAAATTTCATATTGAACATGGGGCTAAAATGGTCCCTTTTGCAGGATATTCAATGCCTGTGGAGTATACAGGAGTTACTGGAGAACATTTAAAAGTTCGTTTAGGAGTAGGAGTTTTTGATGTTTCGCATATGGGCGAAATATGGGTAAAAGGACCAAAAGCCTTTGAATTTGTTCAAAAAGTTACAACCAATGATGTTGCCATACTTAAACCTGGACATATTCAATACAGCTGTTTCCCTAATGGAAAAGGCGGAATTGTTGACGATTTGTTGGTATATTACTACGAAGTTAATAAATACCTGTTGGTGGTAAACGCATCAAATATAGAAAAAGACTGGAACTGGCTTGTTAAAAACAATACCATTGGTGCCGAGCTTGAAAATTCCTCAGACAGCACGGCTCAGTTGGCTATTCAAGGCCCGTTGGCAACCAAAGTACTTCAAAAACTTACCAAATGCAATTTGTCAGAGATTAAATATTACAATTTTGTGGTTGGCGAACTTGCTGGAATTAAAAATGTAATAATTTCTGCTACAGGATATACTGGTTCTGGTGGTTATGAATTATACGTTTACAACAACGACGCTGAAAAACTGTGGAATGCCATTTTTGAAGCCGGAAAAGAATTTGATATCAAACCAATCGGTTTGGCTGCCCGCGATACTTTACGTCTCGAAATGGGTTTCTGTCTTTATGGCAATGATATTGATGATACAACTTCTCCAATTGAAGCAGGCTTGGGTTGGATTACAAAATTTACCCCAAATAATAATTTTATTGACAGAGAAATCCTTGAAAAACAAAAAAATACTCCAATCGTGCGTCGCTTAAAAGGATTTGAAATGATTGACAGGGGGATTCCTCGTCATGGTTATGAAATTGTAGATGCTCAAAATAATGTAATTGGAATAGTTACTTCGGGAACCATGTCACCAAGCCTTAAAAAAGGCATTGGTATGGGTTATGTGGCTGCTAATCACATCGCCGAAGGAAGTGAAATCTATATAAAAATAAGGGATAAAAATATCAAGGCCAAAATTGTAAAAACACCTTTCTATACAGTTTAAATTAATATAGAAATCCAAAATAAAACCCCTTCAAGTGTTCATTGACGCTTGAAAGGGGTAATTATTTAAAAACAAAATCTCTATATTCTTATAAAAATTCTTTTACCTTTACTTCTTGCCCTCTGCATTGTTTCTCTTAATAATAATCCTAATTTTATCTCGTTTGAGAAGTTAACAGACTTCCAAAATAAGGACATGACAATTAATAATCCATATACCATTTCTATACCTTCATGTATTGGTAATCGCTATGTTATACCTGATATTCATGGTTGTAGTAAATCCTTGATGTCTCTGATAGATAAAATCGGACTTAAAAAAGAAGACCAACTTTTTTTATTGGGCGATTATATAGATAGAGGGTCTGACAGTGTTGGAGTAATAAATTTTTTGATTGAATTACAACAGGCAGATTATCAGGTTTATCCAGTTCGGGGAAACCATGAAGAAGATATTTTAATGTTGCATCAAAATAAAATAGATAAACTAATCATAAGGTATATAAACAAAGAAAATACATCCGCCTTTTTTACTTCTAATTTGGAATTAAAGCCTGAATATTTTAATTTTTTTAAATCGATGCCTTATTTTATTGAATTGGAAGATTACTTTTTTGTTCATGCCGGATTTGATTTTAAAAGCATAAAGCCATTCGAAAATACTGACGAAATGATTCAAATCCGAAATTGGCCATATCACCCGGCTCTTGCTAAAAATAAAACCATAGTGCATGGTCATAACCCCACCGAATTAGATGAGATTCATAAAAGAATAGATTGGAATGCAAGAATTATTCCGCTCGACAATGGTTGTGTATTCAGTCATGCTTTGGAAATGGGCAATTTGTTGTGTTTGGAACTTGGAACTTTTCAATTAATTTGTCAGGAAAATATAGATGCTGTTGGAAATTGATTTTTTATTATTATCTTTAAACAAATAATATTCAATAGAATACAGAATTTTACCATATGATCACTGAAAAACTAAACCTCGATATTTGTTTATCTCCAAAGTTAATTTCAAATTACGATTTGAACCAAACCAGCATTGTTGTTATTGATATTGTTAGGGCGAGCACTTCAATTTGTACTGCTTTATTTTATGGAGTTGATCACATTATTACAATGGAAAGTATCGATGAAGTGATGAATTTAAAAAACGATGGCTATATAATTGCTGGTGAGCGTAATGGCGATAAGTTGGAAGGGTTTGATTATGGAAACTCGCCAATTGCATTTATGGATAGAAAGCTTGAAGGCAAAAAACTGGCATTAACAACCACAAATGGAACCCATACAATTGATATGGTTTTAATGGCTTCAGCCTTGTCGGTTGGAGTTGAAATTTTAATTGGTGCTTTTGTAAATTACACCAAATTGAAAGATCATTTATACAATGGAAATAAAAATGTATTACTTCTTTGTTCGGGTTGGAAAGATAATTTAAGCATTGAAGATACCATATTTGCAGGAAAAGTGGCTTTTGAGTTGATGAAATCTGGGAAATTTAAACTTAGCAGTGATTCTGCCAAACATGGAATTCTTCTTTATGAGGATGCACGTTCAAATTATTACAATTTTGTAATGGATAATTCAGTTCGGTTTAGCCAAAATTCAGGCCATTTGAGCCACGATATCAGATACAGCTTAAAAGAAGACGTTGCACCTGTTTTGCCGTTCTTATCGGATGGGAAATTTATTGATATGTATAAAGATGAGCTGTCCTAAAATAAGTTGTTGATTTTAATAAATTTAAAATAAAAAAGGCTGCACCGTGCAGCCTATACATAAAATTATCCTTTTTCTTCCAATTTTTCCTCAACAGGTTTTATTTCTTCTTTGTCTTTTCCTTTCAGATAATCAGGAAGTTGTAAACCTGCTTGTTTGAATAGTTCATCCAGTGGAGGTATTGATCCCATCATCCCTTTCATAAAATTGGCAGTTGAAGTGCCTCCGCCATTGTTGTTTCCTGAATCCCAAACTGTAATTTTATCAATCTTAATATTTTTGATAGCCTCTACCTGCAATCTCACTATTTCCTCCAATTTATCAGCTATCATTAATTTAACTGCATCGTTTGGATTTGAACCGGCTGCTTCAACAATTCTTTTAAAACCTTCTGCCTGCTTGGTTAGTATTTCAAACATACCTTTTCCTTCGGCTTGCATTTTTGCAAAAATAGAATCGGCATTACCTACTGCAATTCTTCTAATCCTTTCGGCTTCTGCTTCTGCATCTATTTCAATTTTTCTTTTCTGAATTTCAGCAGGAACAATTTTGTCTGCTTCTTGTGATGCTTTTTCTCTTTCAGCACGACCTAATTCTGCGTTTCGTTCTGCTTTGTATGCTTCTTCGAGTGCTTTGGCTTCATTAATTTTTTCAGCGGATACTGCAATGTTTTTTGCTTCAGCTTCTTTTTTTCTTCGATCTGCATCTGAATTTGCAATGGTCACTTTTGAAGTATTTTCACCTTCAACTGCGGTAGCATGGAAAGCGGCAATACTTATTCTTTGTTTTTGTTGGGCATCAGCTTCTCCAATATTTGCATCAGCTTCAGCAGCAGCTACTTGAATTCTTTTTTCTTTTACAGCCATAGCTTCACCAATGGTTCCATCGCGCTCTTTTTCAGCAACTGCTTTTTTTGCTTCGTTTATGGCTCCTGCGGCAGCTTCTCTTCCAAGTGCATCAATATATCCCGATTCATCAGTAATGTCGGTAATATTAACGTTTATAAGCTTTAAACCTATTTTAATAAGTTCATGTTCAACTGCATCATATACGTTGTTGAGGAATTTTTCCCTGTCACTGTTGATTTCTTCAATGTCCATGGTAGCGATGACAACCCGTAGCTGTCCAAAAATAATATCGGCTGCCAAATGATGGATTTGTTCTTGTGATTGTCCCAACAACCGCTCAGCCGCATTGTCCATAATTCCGGGCTCTGTAGAAATCCCAACCATAAAACGCGATGGTACATTTACCCTGATATTTTGTTTGCTTAATGCATTGCGCAAATCAACTTCAATTGGAATTGGTGTTAAATCGAGATATTGATAATCCTGAATAATAGGCCAGATAAAGGCAGCACCACCATGGATACATTTGGCTGATTTGCCGGCTGGTTTACCTGCCACTTTACCATAAATAATTAGGATGTGATCGGCCGGACAGCGTCTGTATCGCTTTAACAAGGCATAAAGTGTAATAAAAATAATCAGGACAGCTAAAGCTACTAAGATAACAAGATATTGACCCATAATTTTATCTCCTTTGGTTTAAATTGTTTTTAAATAATTATTATAAGTAGTTAATTTTAACGAATCATTTTAGGGAGATTGAATTCTCCATTTTATACTTTCAGATACTTTGATCACTCCATTTAATCATAAATTTCAATTATCTTAATCTTTTAACAAGCAGCGTATTTTCGTTTACTAAATCTATAACTTCAATAAGCGAACCTGATTTTATGATTTCAGGGTCTTCTGTCATTGCATTTAATGTTCTTATTTGTCCCTGAACATCAATTTCTACCTTTCCTAAACCTGATTTCTTAGAAGGAATGCGGATATATACGTTTCCACTAAGGCCAATTGCGTTTTTAAAATCTAAAGTACCACTGTAGGAAAATTTACTGATATAATAAAACAAACTTGTCATGATAATTACCATTACCACACCACATAAAGTTGCAATAAGTAGTGTAATAAAAAGTCCGAAACCTCCTTGAACACAGGCTAGTCCTGCCCATGAAAATAAAGTAAAAAAAGCAACCATATTTTTTATGCTGAAAAAATGAAGACCATCTCCATCCTGAAAATCGGAATGAGTATCTCCACCAGAACTAAAGTCGTGGTCATGATCGCCTCCAATAAAGGTCATAACCAATTGCATAAGGAAAATTAAAGTTGATGGAAAGGCAATGATCCAAAATAACTTTGATATTGTGTTCAATCCATCCCACCAATCAGGAAAATTTGAGAACATGGCCTAATTAATTTAGTTAAACATATCTCAAATATACATATAAATTATCGGATACGATTAATTATCAGTCAATAAATTAGGGTTTATTGTAAATTTTGATAAATAGGAAGTTCGAAATGTTCAGTATCGAGTTTGCTGGTTATAGAACCTTTGAAATCATTGTTCAATTAGAATTAATTGTGTTTTTATATGGATTGTGGAACAAATATTTAGAAGCCTTTAAAAAAAAACAAACATAAAACATCAAATTGTTTTATGTTTGTCTTATTCTAATATCTTCTTGTTATTCTTGAAGATATGATAACCTATTCAAATCTTTGATTGTACTAACAATATTTGAAATTGAACTAATCCAATCATGAATTTATTTTTCGACATTATTCACTTTTTTCATCCCATATTAGGGCTGCAGCACCTAATACAGCTGCATTTTTGCCCATTAAACCGGAGATTTCAAGTTTTACTTTGTTTTTAAATATTTGAAGGATATTTTCTTCCATATATTTTTTGGTTGGCTTTAAAATATAGTCACCGGCCAACGCAAGACCTCCAAATAGAAAAATGGCTTCGGGGCTTGTGTATGCAACTGAATCTGCCAATTTAAGTCCAAGTATGCGGGCTGTGTAATCAAAAGCTTCTAATGCAATTTTATCGCCTTTTACGGCAGCTTCATATATAATCTTTGAGTTTAAATCTTTTTCAGGAATGGAACTCAATAAACTTTTTTCGGATGTTTTACTAAGAAACTCAATCACCGTTTTTTTCATCCCTGTTGCTGATGCATATGTCTCAAGGCAACCTTTTCTTCCGCAACCGCACAATCTTCCTTGAGGATCATAAATAGTATGGCCAACTTCGCCCGCAAACCCGTCGTGGCCATATACAACTTTTCCGTCTACTACAATTCCACTGCCCAAACCGGTACCTAGTGTAATTACAATAAAATCTTTCATTCCCTTAGCAGCTCCATATATCATTTCGCCCATGGCCGCGGCATTGGCATCATTGGTAAGGGCCATGTTTACATGGAAATTCTGGTTCAATAATTTTACCAACGGAACAACTCCTTTCCAATGCAGATTCGGTGCAAATTCAATTGATCCGGTGTAATAATTGCCATTGGGTGCTCCAATACCAATTCCTTTTAGCACATAGTTTTCAGTTACCGCTTTTAAGCTTTCATTAATTGCTGATGTTAAAGCAGTTACATAGTCGTCAACTTCAGGATAATCTGAGGTAGAGATCTTGTTTTCAGCCCAGATATTGCCTTTACGGTCAACCAGGCCAATTTCTGTGTTTGTACCTCCAATATCAATTCCAATACTTAATTCTTGCATGATGATGATTTTATTAGATAATTATAATGCTTAGGACTCTACGTATTCCGAATTATTAAGCAATGAAATAGCTTAAATATTGAGCTATTTTCGAAAGGGTAAATATACATAAATCTTTAAAGTAGGGAAGGTTTCGACCCTAAAATCCTCAAATTTTATCTTAAAAAATACTCGGATTGTCTTTTCTTGCTCATATTTAATGGATTAAAAAGTAATGGAACTTAAATATGCTTAAGCAGTTTCTTCACTATGTTAATTAAAATATCTTTGCCGCACATTTTAAATAAAAATTTAATAATTTAATAACGATGAACAAGAGATTAATCAAATTACAAAACGGCAAAATAATGGTATTTGCTAAATGGTCAAGAAGGCGAAATGCTGCCTTTCTATCCTTGGGTAGGATTATTAAAATTTCGGCTTTAACGGCATCTTATTTTATGCTGAATGCATTTAATACACTTGCACAAACCGATACAGTTAAAATTCAAGAAATAACGGTAAGTGCTTATAAAACGCCAGTATCTTTTAGTAATGCTCCTCGGATAGTCACTATTATTTCAACTGCCGAAATTGCACAAGCACCATTAATTAGTATAAATGATGCATTAAAATCAGCAATGAATGTAGACGTAAGAGAAAGAGGTGCATATGGAGTGCAGGCCGATATTAATTTTAGGGGAGGCTCTTCTGAACAGAATGTTGTACTGGTAAATGGAGTAAAAATGAATGACCCACAAACTGGCCATTTTCAAATGAACCTGCCAGTTGAGCTTTCTGATATTGACCGGATAGAAATTATCCATGGAGCTGCATCCAGTGTTTTTGGGAATAACGCTTTTAGTGGTGCCATAAACCTTATAACCGGATTAAAAGATGAAAATGGAATAAAAGCAACTTTATTTGCTGGACAGCATGATTTATATGGCGGAAATATGGCGTTGAACCTAACCAATAAAAAATTCACCAATTATTTATCTGTTTCTAAAAAAGTGTCGGCTGGTTACATCGATGATACTGATTTTGATATTTTAAATCTTTTTTATAATGGAAAATTAATCACTAAAGCCGGCGATTTACAGCTCCAAGCCGGATTCCTGGATAAATCTTTTGGAGCAAATAGTTTTTACACTCCTGTGTATCCAAATCAATACGAACAGAATAAAACATGGATGACTAGCCTGAAATTTTTCTCAAATAATCAGCTAAAAATTAATCCATCAATCTATTGGCGAAGGAATTTCGACAGATTTGAACTGTTCCGTAGCAACCCACCAGTGTGGTATACAAATCACAATTATCATCAAACTGATGTTTATGGAGCAGATCTAAACTCTCAATTTGACTGGAAATTAGGAAAAGGATCTGTAGGTATTGATTGGAATACAGAGCCGATTATTTCTAACAAGCTAGGAGATATACTGGATAAAGCAAAGCCAATAAAAGATGTGGATTCGGTAATGTATGATCATGGCAAATCCAGGCAAAACATGAGTGCTTTTTTCGAAAACCACTTTAGTTATAAAAATTGGACACTTTCGACAAGTTTAATGGCAAACTGGAATTCCATGTATAACTGGAACTTCTATCCAGGTGTAGATATGTCTTACAAATTAAACACAAACTGGCATGCATTGTTATCAGTAAACTGGTCAGGCCGACTGCCCTCGTATACTGATTTGTATTATGTCGGTCCGGGCAATCAAGGAAATATTGAGCTTGTGCCTGAAAAATCGACTAACTGCGAATTGGGTGCAAAATACATTACACCACTACTTATGATTCAATCAGCTATATTTTACAGACAAGGAAAAGATATTATTGATTGGGTTAAATTAAACCCAGCTGATAAATGGCAAAGCAGCAATATTACAAATATCAATACTATCGGTTATGAATTTTCGGCAAAATTCATATTGAAAGAAAAATTTGGTGATCAATTTCCTGTTAAAAATATTTCATTCAATTATACTTATCTTGATGAAAATAAGAGTAGTAGCAACTATAATTCAAAATATGTACTTGATTATTTGCGACACAATGCTGGTTTTACGATAAACCATGCTATAGTTAAAAACCTCTCGGCCACTTGGCAATTCAATTTCCAGATCAGAAATGGAACCTATTATCCTTATAATCAAGTAAGTAAATTATGGGAAACCGCTAAATTATACGAACCATTGTATTTGCTGGATTTAAAGATCATTTACCAATACCGTAATTTCGATTTTTTTCTGCAAGGCAAAAACATTTTAGATCAGGATCAACAAAATATTGAAAATGTTCAACTACCAGGTAGATGGATATCTGGAGGAATTATTATAAATATTCGTTTTGAGAAACCAATTCATTGAAAATATTTTGTTCGAAAAAAACGAATAATTTGACGAAAAACAGTCTTTTTTTGATTTATTTTAACGATTTTTCTCAAAAAATGCATGTTTTTTATAAAAAGTATTAATTTTGCACGACTTATTAACCTTTAAAGATTATTTTTATGAAAAGTTTCAAATTATTATTGGTTGCAATTGCAACAATTGGTATTTCTTCTTTTTATTCTTGTGGTGGTGGATCTGGCAACGAGAGCGCAACTGATTCAACCAAAGTTCAGTCTGAACCTACTATTGAACAAACTGTTGACTCTACAACTGTTGACACTTTAAAAAAGTAATAACAAGGTAATTTATGAAAAAACTAAATATTTTTATCGCTGGAATTGCATTTTTGTCTGTTTTTTCTCTCTTTTCGTGTAATAATGGAAAAACCGGAGAACAAAAAGATTCGGATACTACCATTGTTAATCTCGAAAAAAAGATGGATAATCTTGAAGCGGGAGCAACCGATAGTTTATCAAGTAAAGGAACTAAAAAATTAGGTAAAGAATATACTGCAAGGTATATTTGTCCAGATCATTGCAAAGGAAGTGGTTCAGATAAACCAGGTGTTTGTGCCGATTGTGGTATGGAATTAATAGAAAACCAGAGCTTTGACAAGAAATAGGAATTTGGCATTATAAATTTAGTTTTGAATTTTTACAAGGCAGGTTTCGCACCTGCCTTTCTTTTTTATCTGGTATTTAGTTAGTGATTAAATTGACCAGATAAACTCCAGTTTATATCAAAATTTATAATGATCTTTCCACCTTTTTTGTAGGAATTCTTTTGATTTTTCTTCTTGTGCGTTATGGCCAGGTTTGTAAAAAGAAGTTCCTTTTATCGCTTCCGGAAGAAAATCCTGCATGATGAAATTACCTTGTCCTTCGTGCGAATATTTATAATCGGCACCATAACCCAATTGTTTCATTAATTTGGTTGGCGCATTCCGCAAATGCAATGGAACTGGCAGGTTTCCTGTTTCTTTTACAAGAGATAAAGCTTCACCAATTGCCATATAAGCTGCATTACTTTTGGCAGAATTTGCAAGATAAATTACTGTTTGTGAAAGGATTATCCTTGATTCTGGCATTCCTATTACATTGATAGCCTGGAAACAATTATTTGCCATTAGAAGTGCATTTGGATTTGCCAGACCAATATCTTCAGACGCAAGTATAATAAGTCTCCTGGCAATAAATTTGATATCTTCGCCACCATCTAGCATTCGTGCAAGCCAGTAAACACCTGCATTTGGATCACTCCCTCTGATCGATTTTATAAATGCTGAAATAATATCATAATGCATTTCACCACCTTTATCGTAAAATGCCATGTTTTCCTGGAGCTTTTCAGTAACAAATTGATTATTAATTACAATTTCATCACCACCTAAATGACTGTAAACCATTAATTCTATGATGTTTAATAGCTTACGTGCATCTCCACCTGCAAAACGATAAAGTGCTTCGGTTTCTTCAATTTTTATATTGAAATTTTTGAGTTCAGCATCTTTTTCCAATGCTCTGGTAATCAATTTCTCCATTCCTTTTTCATCGAGCGAATTCAAAATATATACCTGGCATCTCGATAAAAGTGGGGAAATAACCTCGAATGAAGGATTTTCAGTTGTTGCACCGATTAATGTAACAACTCCCTGTTCAACAGCCGCAAGCAGTGAATCTTGCTGTGATTTGCTAAAACGATGTATCTCATCAATAAACAATATTGGATTCGGGGTATTGAAGAACTTTTGCTTTTTTGCCTGATCAATGGCATCTCTCACATCTTTAACACCCGAATGGACAGCACTTAAAGTGTAAATTGGCCGCTTTAACTCGGTGGCTATCAATTTGGCCAGTGTTGTTTTGCCCACACCAGGAGGCCCCCACAATACAATTGATGGCAAATTGCCAGATTCCAATATTTTTGACAAAACACCTTTTTCACCTACCAGATGCTCCTGTCCAATATAATCTTCAAGTTTTTGTGGCCTAAGCCGCTCTGCCAGTGGAATATTTGATGTCATTTTTAATTTGTAAATGAGTAAATGAGTAAATGAGTGAATGCTTAAATGCAAGACAAATTTCCAATTTCCAACATCTAATTACTAATTTGCAAAGTAATAATAAATTCCTTTTTTGAACGGAAAAAAGAATAAATTTGCATCTTAAAACCAAAAATCGAAATATATGAAAACAAAAAGTCTTTTTGTAATAAGTATGCTCGTTTTAAGCCTTTTTTTTGGAGCTTGTAACCAACCCGGAAATCAAGGTAATGGGCAGGTAAAAACAGATACTATACTAGCTGCAATGGAAAAAAAAGTGAATGAATTTACAAGTTTTAAACTTACCTCGGACTTATCTCAATTAACTGAAAAAGAGAAACAAATGCTTCCTCTTTTAATTGAATCGGGTCAAATTATTGATGAAATATTCTGGGTGGAAACTTTTGGAGATAAAAATGCGGTCTTGGACAGCGCAAAGGACGAATTTACTAAAAAGTTTGTGATGATAAATTATGGTCCATGGGAGACACTAAATGACAATATCCCATTTATTGCTTCCTTTGGTAAAAAGCCCTTGGGTGCCAATTTTTATCCTAAAGATATGACCAAGGAAGAATTTGAAGCTTTAGGAAATAAGGAAAAAGCTAATCCATATACCATGGTTAGAAGAGATGATAAAGGTAAATTGATTTGTATTCCTTATCATGAATTTTTTAAAGAAAAAATTACAAAAATTGCCGATTTATTATTGAAAGCTTCAGCTTTGGCCGAAGATCCTGGACTTAAAAAATATCTTGAGCTTCGTTCAAAAGCATTATTAACTGATAATTATTTTGATAGCGATATGGCATGGATGGATATGAAAACCAATATAATTGACGTGGTTATAGGCCCAATCGAAAATTATGAAGATGCACTCTTTGGTTACAAATCTGCCCATGAATGCTACATTTTAATTAAAGATAAAGAGTGGAGCGTAAAATTGGCTAAATATTCAAAATTGCTACCTGTTTTACAAACCGGATTGCCAGTTCCTGACAAGTATAAAAAGGAAAAGCCAGGATCTAATTCTGATCTAAATGCTTATGATGTAGTTTATTATGCAGGAAATTGTAATTCAGGAGGCAAAACAATTGCAATTAACCTACCAAATGATGAAAAAGTACAAATGGCAAAGGGAAGCCGCAGATTGCAGTTAAAAAACTCAATGAAGGCCAAGTTTGAAAAAATTATGCAACCTATTGCCAATTTGATAATTACGCCAGATCAGATTAAAAATGTAAAATTCAATTCTTTCTTCGAAAATGTAATGTTTCATGAAGTTGCACATGGTTTAGGGATAAAAAATACACTAGATGGAAAGGGAACTGTAAGAGATGCCCTTAAAGAGAAATACTCTGCAATCGAAGAAGAAAAAGCGGATATTTTGGGATTGTATATGGTTTCAAAACTGAAAGAAATGGGCGAATTGGATATCGATTTGATGGATAATTATGTCACATTTATTGCAGGAATATTCCGTTCTGTTCGTTTTGGTGGTGCAGATGCCCATGGTACTGCGAACTTGATTACTTTCAACTTTTTTAAAGAAAAAGGAGCATTTACCAAAAACCAGGATGGAACTTACACTGTGAATTTTGATAAAATGACGCTTGCAATGAACTCTCTTTCTGAATTAATACTTAAATTACAAGGAGATGGAGATTACAAAAGTGTTGCTGATTTTATTAAAACAAAAGCAGTTATTGATGATGCCTTAAGTGCAGATTTACTAAGGATTTCAAAGGCAGGGATTCCAAAAGATATCGTTTTTGAACAAGGTATTGAAGCGTTGGGATTAAAGTAGAAATGGGTTCGGCGGCGGGTTATATCGCCGCCGTTCTAGGTAATCTGGTTTATGCTAGAAAAAGACTATATTTTCTTAAGTCATCACACCTTTATCAATTCGATTTTGTTTAATTTAGATACCTTCAATTAACGATTCATGGAAAAAGTGAAATGTGAATATTACCTAAAACATAAACTGCATCATAGATAA
Organism: Bacteroidota bacterium; assembly: GCA_025361565.1. Classification (GTDB taxonomy): domain Bacteria; phylum Bacteroidota; class Bacteroidia; order Bacteroidales; family NBLH01; genus NBLH01. Next base: position 31,364 of record JANYKN010000089.1, read on the forward strand.
ATCAAAAGAAAATAGTAAATTTGTAATAAATGATAAAATTCTATAAATCATGATAGTTAAACCAATTCAAGTGAAAGCAATTAACCAATATTCAATTTGGTTAAGATTTGCTGATAACGCTGAAGGACAGGTGGATTTATCTCATTTAGTCAATAAGCCTGTCTTTAAAAATTGGTCAAATCCAGATTTTTTTGATAAAGTATATATTGATGCTGAAACTTTTGCAATTGCCTGGGATGAAAATATCGAATTATGTCCTGATAATCTTTATTTAAAAATCACTGGACAAACATTTGAGCAATGGAAAACCAATCCATATTCACATGCCACAAGTTAGCAGATTTTTCGGGATTATCATATCTATGTTTTACGATGAGCATAATCCGCCTCATTTTCACGCCACTTATGGTGAATTTAATGCCGAGATTGGTATAAATGATTTAAATGTATTGGTTGGTAAATTGCCTTCACGAGCACTTGGGCTTGTAGTAGAGTGGGCCTCCATTCCCAACCTGAATTATTGGATAATTGGAACCGAATTGAAAATGGTCAGACCATTGAAAAAATTGCACCACTTGAATAATTATTAATCAATTTAAAGGTAGGAAAACCTTATAAGTTTTCCTTAAAAATCCTTCCTCATCGATTTATAAACTATTATCCATGCAGGAATTACTATCCAGCATGATAAAACAAAAAAGGAAATAAACATACCCCAGTTTGTGCCAAAAAACTTGTTAAATAAAGCTCCGGTATATCCTAAAAGTGCTGATATATCTAACTTCAGCAATATCAAAATTCTCGATAAGTCAATCGGGTTAAACATGCTGATTATCAATGAGAATTTATCCAATGGGTAATCGTTAAATAACATCAACGAAATCAAAAACAGTCCATCATAAATTACGGCCATAAAAAGCCAAACCAGAATAGCATAGCCAAAACCTTTTATCCTGTTTTCGTTCGAAAGTGCAATGTTCATGGCCAATGCAACAAAAATAAAAGTCAGAAAAACTCCGACAATAATAAGTGATGCAAAATTCCAAATTTCAGATGATTCAAACAATCCATAAACCAAAAATGGTATTCCCAAACCCAATAAAAGGCTTAAGCTTAGCGATACTGAAAGGCCTATATATTGTCCAAGAAAAATAGTAGTCCTTTTAAGTGGTTGTGCCAATAAAAGTTCGGTAAATTCGCGCGAATTGTAATAATACATAATGCCGAAAATGGTCCCAATCAATGGAACTATCACTATAATAATGTTCAACAAGGTGATGATTGCTTTTGATACATCGTTATTTAAAAAAAGCAGAACAAAACCGAGTAGGAGGTAGAACAAAAAATAAACGTAGCTCCATCGGCTGCGCATTAAATCAAAAAAGCTATATTTCAGTATTTTAAACATTGTTTTCGGTTAAAATGCCAGCAATGGCGAGTTCAAGGTTTGTTTGTTGTGTTTGTGATTTTAATTGGGCAATGGTGCCTTTAAAATAGATGTTTCCATCAAGAAGAAATACAACTTCATCAGCAATTTCTTCAACAAAACTCATAATGTGTGACGTGATAATGATTGTTTTTCCTTTTTCTTTTTCAAGCTGTATCATTTTTTTTAGCTTGATTAATGAAACAGGATCAAGGCCAGTTGTTGGTTCATCGAGTATCAGCATTTCACTGTCGAACATAAAAGCAAGCACTATATTTACTTTTTGCCTGGTTCCTCCGGAAAGGTTTCTGAGTTTTTTATCCAAAAAGGGTTTTAAAGCAAAAAGTTCAATTAATTCAATATCATTTGTAGGTTTTTCCCTCAGGTTTTTAATCATGTCAATCAGTTCAATGACAGATAGATTGTTTGGGAAATTAGCTATTTGAGGCAAATAGTTTATGTTTTTCCGATAATCCCATTTATTATGGATATTGGTCGAATTGATAAAAATTTCGCCAGATCTTGGAATAACCATTCCCAAAATGGATTTAATCAAAGTGGTTTTACCTGACCCATTCGGGCCCAAAATAGCAAAAATACCACCCTTTTTTATTTCTAAATTTATGCCTTTCAGCACTTCAACTTTAGCGAAATTCTTATATAGGTTTGTTATTTCTATCATTTAATTTTTTTCATTAAAGGATTTTTGTCCATCAAGTTGTCTGGGGTAAATACCGGCGATACTTTTTCGGAAAAATTGATGATATCAACAAATAAACTTCTTAATAATACAATGGCTTCAGGCGTTTGATCGGCAATGTATGAAAATAGTTTTACAGGACGAAAAGGTACATCGCCAATTCCATTTTTGTCTAAATCATAACCTGTGTATTCACTCCAGTAATTTTGGTCGAACATGTTGCTGTTCAGCTTGCTTTGACATGATATATCGAAAGCATTTGAAATGAAATTATTTCGATTGAATTTATTTTCGTAACATGCCCCTGAAATTTTCACAGCCCAGCCATTATTGATAAAATCGTTATTTTTATAATCAATCCTTGTTGAGCCTTCAACATTAATCCCAATAGTATTTTGATCAAAAAAATTATGTTCTATTTCGGCATCGTAAATTTCTTTGAGCAGCAATCCATATGATGATGATCCCCAGTTTTTTGCAAAAGTATTTCTAAACATTTTGATTTTTTTCGAGAACATCACTGCAACTCCGGCACCGTTGTTTTTAAATGTGTTATCGGTATATTTATCGTTGTTTGAAAACATAAAATGTAGGCCGTATCTAACATTTTTACTGCTGTAATTTTTCGAAACACTGCTGTTTGAAACAAATTCAAGATATATACCATCGCGCAATCCGCTAACTTTATTGCTAATTACTTCAATATCTGAAGAATACCACAAATGTATTCCATCGCCCGAATTGTATTCCTGGGTGGCATTGCTCGCAATCGTATTGTTTTCAATCAAGCCGTGGTGCGATTTCTGAACTGTAATTCCAAAGAAAACATTTTTGAGGGTATTGTCATGTATTGAGAAATGATTGGCTTTTTTTACCTTTATTGCGGCGTCATCCTGGGTAAAACTTGAAATTACATTGATAATTGTCAATCCTGAAACCTCTACACTATCGGCAACAATGGTTATAACTTCGCCTTTATTTTTACCGTCGATAATGGGATTGCCAATGCCTGAAAGTTTTAGTGATTTATCAATGATAATGCCTGTTTCGAAATATGTTCCACTTTTAATTACTATTCTGTCGCCTTTCTTGGCTTTCTTTACCGCTTCTTTAATTGATTTTATTTTGCAAGTTGGGCAAACTTCAATTTGCTGGGCAATAATTTGGATAGAAAATGTGATTAAAAACAGTAAAATAAAGGTTCTTATCATTTGTTTACTATGAGATTGGAATATTGTAATATCAGAAAAATTAACAAGCTTAAAATAATCGATTTTTAAATTAGCGTGTTAATTCAATTTATGATTGATCTTAGAATTGAAAGTTATTTTGATGTAAATTTTATTTTTAATTGTCGCCAATCATAAAGTTCCCCGCCTTTTTCATCTTTTGTTGATTTGGCTGTGGCTATATCTTTAAAAGCTGTTAGGTTTTCACCCATTGGGCTTGAAATGCCTTCGCTGATTAAAAACGTTGATTTTAAAGCATCCGACAAGCTTTTTGGAGAATCGTATGTGTTTACAAGGAATAATTCAATTTCAGCTTCATTTTTAGCCTTTAAGTCGTTTAACATACATTCTATACAATCGTATTTAAACGCCTTTCCTTTTTTTGTAACTATCTCCGCAGCATGCTGTTGATCAACTATATTCATTTTGCAAAAAGTGCAGGCATCTTTGCCATATTCAATAGGAATTGGTTCAACAGCACATGCCGATAAAACCAACAAAGAAAAGATAATTGGAAATATTCTGAATTGCATTTTAAAGATTTTATTTTTGTAATATTCGTTATTTTCCTGCTTGATTGGCTGCTTTTTTATCTTCTTTTCTCGCCACAAAAAAAGCTGCCAAAGTAATAAACATACCTGTAAACATTAGATAAGCTCCAGTCAATGGTAGTGAAATTGCTGTAAAATTTGCAATTTGTTTAGTGCCAAATAATGGTGGCTGATATGCCATTCCTGCAATTTTTATAGCCGCTTTAGGATTGAGGGTATGACCATAATCATATTCCCATAAGTAAAAATCATACATTCCCATAATTCCTAAAACAGCCATTATGATAAACCAGGTAAGGTACAGTTTTTTGTTTCCGATGAAACCAAAGCCAATTCCCATTAACGACATAATGACAATGACATATGGGAAAATATCGAATTCTTTCATATGTTCTGGTATTGCTTTCATACCAACATAATGATTTAACAAATTGATGTTTTTCAAGTCTCCTTCATGGGTATCGGCAATTTTATTTACCCAAATGTCCATTCCAAGCGGAATAGGGTATTGTGGCGCTTCCAGTGAAATATTCCACAATGGAAAGATAAACAATGATAATAAAAGCAAAGAGCCTACTATCATTAAAATTTTAGATTTTTTCATGGGTTAAAAATTTAAATGTTTCTTGGGTCAATGTGCCTATTCCTGAATTTAGATTTTTTGCTTTTGGGATTTACAAAATTAAACTAACTAAAATGCAGATAGAAAGGTGATTAATTTGTGATGAGCGTTTTAAAATGATTAAAAAACGGACAGTTGAATCCTGTCCGTTTTTTAGTTTTTAAATATTATTCTCCGTCCAATGACCATTTTAATGGAACATTAGATCCAGGAGCTGATACTCTCATATAGCCCTGCATTTCCTGATGAAGCGCAGAACAGAAATCAGTACAATAGAAAGGCCATACTCCAACTTGTTTTGGTTCATAAACCAAAGTTTCGGTTTGTCCCGGCATAATCAATAATTCTGAGTTTTGTGCACCAATCATTCCAAATCCATGAGGTACATCGAAATCTTGCTCTAAGTTGGTAATGTGGAAAAATACTTTGTCACCAACTTTAATTCCTTCAATATTATCAGGTGAAAAGTGGCTTCTGATCATAGTCATGTAAACATGAACGTTATTACCTTCGCGAACAACTTTTGTATCTGCCTCTGATTTAGTAGCATATGGATGCTTGTTCTCGTCTAGTTTGTAGAATTTTTGAGAATTTGCTTCCAATAATTCAGCCGGACATCCAGCGGCATAATGAGGTTCGCCAATAGTGGGAAAATCCAATAATAATTCCATTTTATCACCCGAAATATCATACAATTGAGCCGATTGACACATTTCTGGTCCTGTTGGAAGATAACGATCTTTGGTGATTTTATTCATTGCCACAAGGTATTTTCCAAATGGTTTACGTGAATTTCCACCAGGAATCATCAAGTGCCCTACAGAGTAAAAACATGGTTTTCTGTCTAATACTTCCCATGTGCCTAACTTCCATTTCACAACTTCCGAAGAGATAAAGAAGGTGGTGTATGCATTTCCTTTATCGTCAAATTCGGTATGAAGTGGGCCTAAGCCTGGTTGTTCAACTACACCAGCTACAATATCATCATATTTTAAAATTGGTATACCATATGCATTTCCATCAAACTTTTTATCTTCAATAGCTTTCAGAATTTTAGTAAAGGAATGAACTGTTAATGCTGCAGCTAGTTTACCGCTTCCAACAATATATTCACCTGATGGGTCAACATCGCAACCATGTGGCGATTTTGGTGTTGGCAGAAAATAAACTAAACCGGGACATTCAGCAGGATCAAGAACTTTTACTTCTTTTTCCATTGTTGAGGTGGCCGAATGATTAGTTTCCGAGTAAACATTATGAGCAAAATTGGCAGGCATTGTTTTAAATTTGCCAGCTTTAATATATTCTTCGGCTTTTTTCCAGTTTACAGCTGCAATATAATCTTTATCATTTTGCGATGCATTTACTTCAAGTAGTGAATTCGCCTCTTCTGTGTTATAGGTAGTAAAGAAGAACCAACCATGTGACTTGTTTCTTCCGGGATGTGATAAATCGTAATTAAAACCGGGCATCAAAATCTGAAATGCAATACTCATGTTTCCATCCTTTGGATCAACACTAATAAATGATAAAGCACCTTTGAAATTGCCTTTGTAGTCTTTTATTGGCATATCCCTTTGTGGAATTGGAACACTAAATCTGGTTCCTGCAACAACATATTCGGTATTTTCAGTAACAAAACATGAGCTATGGTTTCCGGCGCTGTTTGGAATTTCAAGGATTTCTGCAGTTTCAAAAGTTTTTAGACTTATTCGTGCAATCCTTGGTGTATTATTACCATTGATGAAAATCCATCTTCCATCCAGTTCCCCATTAGTTTGTGAAATATCAGGGTGGTGAGCATCATCCCAAGGGATAAAACCATGGGAAGTATTCAGCAAAGGTTTGGTTTCTTCATTAAAACCGTACGCTTTTTCTGCATCTACCGAAAATACAGGTATAACTTTAAAAAGTCGTCCTGAAGGAAGTCCATAAACAGCTAATTGCCCGCTAAAACCACCGGAAATAAAAGCATAGAACTTGTCATGTTCACCAGGTGCAACATAAACTTTTTCAGCTACGCCTGATTTTAATGCACCTGACTTGCTGCCCTTATTACAGCCTGTCATCGCAATCACTAAAAATGATAATGCAAGTAAAAATGTGAAATTCTTTTTCATAACATTTTATTAAAAGTTTGGTGTTATTTAATAAATTAATACAGAGATATTATAGCGTTCTGTAGTATTCCAGAACAGATCTTGCCTCTTTTTCAGTCAGATTTTGATTTGCCATTGGTGCAATATATTCCATAAGCAACTTTTTGGCAATTTCATTTTCTTTTACCATTTTGTCGGGGTTTAGAATCATATTCATTACCCATTCAGGAGATCTTCTATCAAGTACGCCTTTGGGTGCCGGACCAATAAATCTTTTGTCAGGCTTATGGCAGGCAGTGCACTTTGATACAAATATTTTTTCACCTTCGGCAGCCATTGCTTTATCAACTTCGGCGCCAATTGTAACACTGGTAATAGGTCCAATTCCTTTATCTTTCATTGGATCTGAAACATCGTTTTTTACTGCATTTTCATTTTGATCGTTTGCTTTTTTATCATCAGAACTTCCACAACTAAAAAGCAATAAAGTTGAAAAGCAGACCATTAGAATTGTAACTTTCATATCTATATTAATTAAAATTTATTTATCGGCTGGAACAAGCACTTTATCAATTACTTGAATAACTCCATTTGAGGCTTCAATCGTTCCAATAATTTTGGCATCTCCAATATAAACATCTTTACCATCAACTCTTATTTCGATGTAATTGCCAGATGCCATATATATTTTTCTTCCGTTTTTAAGTAATTTTCCTTTATAAGTTCCTGGTGCTGCGTGGTTCTTTAAAATATTAGCTAATTTGGCTTTATTCTCTGGTTTAAGGAGAGTTTCGACAGTTCCTTTAGGCAATGCTTCAAAAGCGGCATTGTTAGGCGCAAATATGGTAATTGGGCCATTGTTGGATAGAACGTCTTCAATTCCTGCTGCATGCACCGCTGCAACTAATGTAGTATGATCTTTTGAACCACCGGCAATTTGCAAAATATTTTTCTGCGATACATCATCTACTACAGAAGCTTGCCCCTGTTGGGCCTTGTCTGAAATTATTTCTGAAGATTGACTTTCACTTTGTGAATCCCCTCCACATGCACTAAAAATTAAGATTAGTAGAAGAAATAAGCAACTGATTTTTTTCATAATTTTCTTATTAAATGGTTAAAATTAGGTAGATAAAAATTTTTCAGTTTGTTTTTCATGTATTGATCGATTTTGTTTAGTCATTTAAATTTAATCATCTTAAATAATTATTAAATTGTAGCATTAAAATCGATAAAAGAAATTAAGCACTTGATTACTTGAATATGGTCATTATAATAAATTTAGATTATTATAAATAGAAATTGTTTGAACATTTCAAGTTTATTTTTCCTTTTGTTATATTATTTTGTAAATCTATAATTATAAAAAGAATTTAAGCACCTGATTACTTGAATATATATTAAATAACTGGTTAATAAGTGTTTGTAAATTCATCTCTCTTTTCAAAATTAATAATAACTCTGATAATTACAAAAAATAGATCAATCTTTATGTGAAAAAATATTTAAAAAGTTATGTGTTTTTTTAAAGAAATGGAATCATTCATTATAGAACTATATCATTGATAAGGTTGATTTTGACTTTTTAGTTTTTAAGTCCAGTGGTATGTAAAAAATAAAATTTGAGCCTTTACCTTCTTCGCTTTCTACCCATATCCGACCTCCCTGTTGCTCTACAAATTCACGGCATAAAACCAATCCGAGGCCTGTTCCTCTCTCATTTTCAGTTCCTGGAGTTGATTTATTTGTATCAATATTGAAAATACTTTCTTGATCGTTCTCCGGAATACCAACTCCATTGTCTTTTACTTCAAATTGTACAATATTTTCATTTTTCCAATAAGAGATATTTATTGAACCATCTTTTTTTGTGAATTTTAGTGCATTAGAGATTAGATTTCTGAAAATGGTGTTCATCATATCAATATCAGCAAAAAAATCGAATTTATCTTCTGTAATAAGCTTTACTGAAATGCCTTTTTTAATTGCATCGCTTGAGAACAAGTTGATATTTGAATTAATTAATTTATTTATATCAACAGGAACAGGCTTAACTTCAATTCCTGCTTTTTGCGAAACTACCCAATTAAAGAGGTTTTGCATCATTTCATAACTTTGAAGAGCTGATTCGTTAATGAGCTTTGAAAACTCCAGAACTTTTTCTTTTGAAATTTTTTCTATGTTTTGAACTATTAATCCCGAAAATCCTATAAAAGTATTGAATGGGTTTTTTAAATCGTGCGAAATAATGGAGAAAAATTTATCTTTAGTGGCATTTAGCTTTTTTAATTGAATTTCAGTTTTCTTTTTGTTGATTATAATCGAACTAAGTGATATAAAAGCTTCTATGAACTCTTTATTTTGAAGTTCTCCATCTTCTCTGAAAATAATGTGGGTACTATTGTTAAGTTGACCATCTGATAAAGATCCAATCATGAATAAATTGGCAAAATCGAAGGTGTTTTTTATCTGAGCGCTATAGTCCGCCGGATAAATACACTCTATAAAATCGGCAAAACCGCCATTATGTTCAATCAGAACTTCCTTTTCGAGTAGATTAAATATTTGCTGGTTCAGTTGTACAATGGTATCATATGGTTTATATTTTAATTTTTCGGATTGTTTCACAAACCTGGGTTCATTAATCCCGTAAAATTTAAATGGTTTGGCTTCAAGAGTAACCGGATTGATTTTGCTGAAGACAATGATGCTATTTGGAATGTTTTGTAATAGAACATGTCCAGTATAATCGTAGATTTGTTCTAAATCAGATAGTTTTAAAAAATGAAATGTACTATTAATCAGCATCTGAAGACTGGCGAAATACTTATATTTTTTTTCCTCAGTGGTTTTTTCATTGGTAATATTTTTAGAAGTTCCTATTAGTTCTAATGTTTTTCCATCTGAATCTGTTACTGCCTGCACATAATCTTTAAACCACAATACTTTGCCACTTTTATGAATACGCCTGCATTCATATGCCATGGTCGTTTTTTTTCCATCCAATAGATCTTGTAAATAGTCTATTAAAGTTAATCGATCATCCTTGTATGTTATGCTAATCCAGTCGTTTAAAAAAGGCTTGATTTCTTTATTGTTATATCCTAGTAAAGCGATAAGGTTATCGTCAATAGTGATTTTGGTTAAATCAGCATTCAGCTCCCAAACTCCTGAATCTGTTGATTTTAAAGCAAAATTGTATTTTAGTTTATTTTTATCAAGTATTTCAAGGATCTTTTTATGGCTGTCAATATTTCTAATAACGCCTTGAAATCCTATTATTTCATTAAATTGATTTTGAATAACAGTGCTTGTCAATTCTACCCAAATACTTGAAAATTGCTTGTGTAAAAGCTTTATTTCAATGGTTTTGGAATATTTGTTTAGAGAATAAGTTCCTGTTTTTAATTTTTCTCTTTCTTTTCTAATTGTATCTTTTATTAGCTGAAGCGAAATTGGTGTAATTAATTCACTTAATGGTTTTGCATAGTATACTTCAGGTGTAAAACCTGTAATTTTAACAATAGAGGCACTGATAAATACAGTTTTGAGCCTAACTGAGCATGTCCAAACAACATCATGGATATTTTCTGCAAGCAGACGATATCGTTTTTCACTGTCAATAAGTGCAAGTTCTGCTTTTTTTCTTTTATTAATATTATTGATTATGATTTGATAGTTTTTGTCCGATAACAGCTTGGTCCGTGTCGAAACAAATAGTTTTTTGCCATCTTTCCGCTTAAGAATGTGTTCACTTGAAAATTCGGTGGAAGGTTCTTTGAAGTCTTTGCGTGAAAAGCTTTCTGGTATTGATTCACTGATTAAAAGCTCGTTTACTTTCTTATTGCTTATTTCTTCAAAAGTGAATTGTGAAATTTCAAGCGCTTTTTTATTTGCTTTGATAATTTGTCCTTTATTATTACCAACGATTGTTGCAGAAGCAGAATCATCAATTAGCGTTTCAAGAGATTTTTGATTTTCTTTTAAAAGTTCAATTTCTTTTTTATATTTTGCAATTTCATTCAATAATTCCTGCTGGTTCTTGCTATTCATAGGTTTAGCTACTTTAATAAAAAAGGGTGATATTATTTATCCCTTGTTTTTTATAGAATATCGAAGATACAAAATTTTTAATTGTTATCAACTCTGTTCATTAATTTTTAACAGTATTCTATAAACAAAAGACTGGATCTTTGTTGAATTCATTATATTTGCGGGCTAATTATTTTATATGGAAGAAAAGTATTTTAAAAAGATCTCGCAAGAATTAAAACTTCAAAAAACTCAGGTTGTTAACACCTTAAATTTACTCATTGAGGGGGCAAGTATACCTTTTATTAGCCGCTACCGGAAAGAAATGACCGGCCAACTTGATGAAGTGCAGATAACAGACATTAAAAAGTTGTATGATAAATTACTTGAGATAGATAATAGGCGCATAAGTATTATAAGTTCTATTGAAAAGGCTGACAAAATGACAGATGAACTGAAAGCTAAACTTTTGGCAGCTGATAGTCTTTTGGAACTTGAAGATTTGTATCTCCCATATAAACAAAAGAGAAAAACCCGTGCCATGAAAGCCAGAGAGCTTGGTTTGGAGCCTTTGGCCGAGATCATTTTCAAGCAGGATAATGTAGATATCGATTTAAAAGCAGAAGAATTCCTGACTGATCAGGTTGAAAATATCGAAGATGCCTTGCAAGGTGCCAGAGATATAATTGCTGAAGTGGTAAATGAAACTCAAAGAGCCAGAGATATAATCCGCAGATTATTTGAAAAAGAATCTGTTATCAAATCTGTAGTTGTCAAGGGCAAAGAAGAAGAAGGTGAAAAATTTCGTGATTATTTCGAATGGGACGAACCATTTCATAAAAGCCCATCACACAGAGTTTTAGCTATGTTTAGAGGTGAAAATGAGGGCTTTCTTAAATTAGATGTTTTTCCTGATAAAGAATTAGCTGTTGAAAGGCTGGAAAAGCTTTTTATTAAATCGAAAAATAATTGTTCAAAACAATTCGAAATTGCCATAAACGATTCATATTCACGTCTTTTAAAACCTTCGATTGAAACTGAATTTCGAAATATAATCAAGGAAAAAGTAGATAATGAGGCCATTGAGGTATTTGCCAAAAATTTACGTCAGTTATTGTTAAGCTCTCCTTTGGGACAAAAAAGAGTATTGGCGCTTGATCCAGGCTTTAAATCAGGCTGTAAGTTGGTTTGTCTTGATGCTCAAGGAAATCTATTATATAACGAAAATATATATCCACATCCTCCGCAGTCTGAAACGATACAGGCGGCTAAAAAGATCAAACATCTTGTTGAATCATATCAAATTGACGCTATTGCTATTGGAAATGGAACAGCAGGCAGAGAAACTGAATCATTTATTAAACGCGTAGTTAAATTTGATAGGGATGTTCAGGTTTTTGTGGTTAATGAGAGTGGAGCTTCAATTTATTCTGCTTCACCAGTTGCGCGAGAAGAATTCCCTGATTTTGATGTTACTGTTCGTGGTGCAGTTTCCATTGGCCGAAGATTGATGGATCCGCTTGCAGAATTGGTTAAAATTGATGCAAAATCAATTGGGGTTGGCCAATACCAGCATGATGTTGATCAAAATAAATTGCAAACCAGCCTGGATACCGTGGTTGAAAGTTGCGTGAACTCAGTTGGTGTAGATTTGAATACTTCGAGTAAACAATTGTTGACCTATGTTTCGGGACTTGGACCTCAGTTGGCACAAAATATTGTTGAATATAGGAAAGAAAATGGAGCATTTAAATCGCGGAAAGAATTGATGAAAGTTAAACGAATGGGAGCAAAGGCATTTGAACAAGCTGCAGGATTTTTGCGAATTTCAGGCGCAACTAATCCTTTGGATAACAGTGCTGTGCATCCAGAATCTTATTTTGTGGTTGAAAAAATTGCCAAAAATTTGGGCAAGTCAATCAGCGAATTGATGCAGGAAAAAGATTTAAAGAAGAAAATAACACTTGAAAAATATGTAGATAATAAAGTTGGGATTCCTACTCTAAAAGATATTGTAGATGAACTTGAAAAACCGGGAAGGGATCCACGTACAAAAATCAAAGTTTTTGAATTTGAGCAAGGAATACACAGTATTGGAGATGTTAGGGTAGGGATGGAATTGCCAGGAATTGTTACCAATATTACAAATTTTGGTGCCTTTGTCGATATTGGTGTAAAGCAAGATGGACTTGTACATATTTCTCAATTAAAAAACGAATATGTAAGCAATCCTGCTGATGTTGTTAGCCTGAACCAACATGTAAAAGTTAAAGTAATTGAAGTAGACGTTTTGCGAAAAAGAATTCAATTGTCCATGAAAGATTTGTAATTTGTTCAGTCAATCAATCATTCATTCAATTGTTCATTTAAACATTTAAGCATTCACTCACTCATTGCAAATTGGAGATAGTTTACGAAGATAATCACTTAATAATCGTCAATAAGGCTTGTTCAGAAATTGTACAGGGCGATAAAACTGGCGATCCGAGTCTTTTGGATACCCTTAAAGCCTACATAAAAGAAAAATACCATAAACCCGGTGATGTGTTTTTAGGCTGTATTCATCGTTTAGATCGTCCAACAAGCGGACTTGTTATTTTTGCTCGGACAACAAAGGCTTTATCGCGCATGAACCAAATGTTTAAGGATAAAGAGGTAAAAAAAACTTATTGGGCTGTCGTTGATAATTATCCTCCTAAGAAAAGTGATACATTAGTTCATTACCTAGTTAAAAATGAGGAACAAAATAAATCATATGCTTCTGACTTGCCAAAACCAGGTAGCAAGGAAGCTAGTTTGACTTACCATGTTTTAGCGAGTTCTGATAAGTATTATCTACTTGAAATTGAGTTGCATACAGGCCGTCATCATCAGATTAGGGCACAATTGGCAACAATTGGTTGCAAAATAAAAGGGGACATGAAATACAATTTTCCACGTTCAAATAAAGATGGAGGTATTCACTTGCATGCCAGATATATAGAATTCATTCATCCAGTTAAAGGGGAACCTGTCAAACTGACAGCCAAAGTTCCGGATGACAATTTATGGAAAGCTTTTGAATCTATGGTTGGGCATTGAAATTTTGAAATTGGCAATTAGTCATTAGAAATTAGTCATTTGTTATTTGAATTTTATCTTTAGTTCACTTTTATCTTTTGTATTATTTTATTCATTATTTTTTCAAAAAATCCTCTTTAAAACCAATTGGTAATAACACACTGGCGTTTTCAATTACAAAAATATGATCTTCACCATAAAGTATAATTTTTATAGGCTGATTAAAGCGCGTTTCTGTTTCTAGCATAACTTGTCTGCATGAACCACAAGGAGAAACGGGTAATTTGGTAAATGATCCATTTGTCTGCGCAGCAATTGCTATAGCATTTACTTTTATTTCGGGAAATTTTGAATTTGCATAGAACAAAGCAACCCGTTCTGCGCAAAGACCGGAGGGATAAGCTGCATTTTCCTGATTGGATCCGGAAATGATTTCACCATTTTCAAGCATCACTGAGGCTCCCACATGAAACTTTGAGTAGGGAGCATATGAACTTTCTGTGGTGCGCATGGCTTGATTAACAAGTTGTCTTTCTAATTCATTTAGTTCGTTAACAGAATTATATTCAAGTAATGTTATTTTGATATCTTTTTTTATCATTTTTTGTTTATTAAAGGAAATTTTACAATTAAACTATTGAATGAATAGATTTTGTACAAAACTATTTAAGAATTTGATTATCAACTTTAAAACCTCTTAAAAATTCTTCTACATTTAGCTTTTTTTTGCCCTCAAGTTGTAATACTTTTATGGATATATAACCGTTTTTTACAGCTACATGAATCTTGCTTTTATCTGCCATTAGAGCTCCTATATTTTCATGAGAAATGCCTTGGATCCATTCGCTTTCAAATACCTTTAAATTGAGTATTTTGCCTGTTTCAGGATAAACTATCGTAGTCCATGCTCCAGGAAAAGGACTAAGCCCTCTTATAAAATTGTAAATCTTTTCTCCTTCGTTTTCCCAATTGATGCGACAGTCATTTTTAAATATTTTGGGAGCTTGTTTTAATTCAGTAACAGATTGAATTATAGAATCTTGTGTAATTGGTTGCAAATTTCCACTTGCAATTATTTCAATCGTTTCTTTTACCAATTGAGCCCCAGCAATCATCATTCTATCATGTAAATCGCCTGCTGAATCTGTTTTTATGATTTCGATTTTTTTTTTGAGTAAAATTTTACCTGTGTCTATTTCTGCATCTATCAGAAAGGTAGTTAGCCCTGTTTTTTCTTCTCCATTGATTATGGCCCAGTTAATTGGTGCAGCTCCTCTATATTGTGGTAATAATGAGGCATGGAGGTTGAAAGTACCTAATTTTGGCATTCGCCAAACGGGTTCAGGCAGCATTCTAAAAGCAACTACAATCTGTAAATCTGCATTTAGAGATTGCAATTCATTAATAAAATCTTGATTTTTAAGCTTTTCCGGTTGAAGCACATTTAAGTTTTGTGCTATTGCATATTTCTTTACTTCAGGTTCTTGAAGTTTCTGTCCTCTACCTGACGGTTTGTCAGGTGCAGTAACTACTCCAACTACTTTATATCCACCTTCAACCAATCCTTTTAAGATTTCGACGGCGAATTCTGGGGTACCCATAAAAACAATTCTTAAATTTCTGGCATTCATGTATTTTCTCTAATTTGATTCAAATTTTCTGAAAGCTATTTTTAATTAGTTGAAATATTTTTAGAAAATAATTGTATGTTATTGATATATAGTAAATTGTAGTATCTTTGAATTCTGTTAAAATGCAAATAACAATTTTAGTTCTAACTTACTTCCCAATGATTATTCGTTCAATTATTTTCACATTCACCTATTTTCAATCCTCTTCAACAAATGTATCAAAAAATATCTGCTCTTTCTAATTTTAAGACAAATGTTCAAAACGGAATGTTTAATTTCGCATCTTCAATAACTCGATAAGACATGCAAAAGTTTGATATTCTTAAAAAATTATTACCTGGTTTCCTCCCTTTGTTAGTATTTATTATTGTGGATAGTTTTTTAGGAACCGAAGCAGGAATTCTATTTGCAATTGGTTTTGGTATCGTTGAATTTATTATTATATACCTGAAAGAGAAGCGAATAGATTTATTCGTGATTGGTGATACACTTTTACTGATTTTTCTTGGAATGATTTCAATTTTCTTGGAAAACGATATCTTTTTTATGCTTAAACCTGCTCTTATAGAATTGATATTCTGCCTGTTAATAGGAATATCAATTTATTCAAAGCAGAATATTATTCTTAACATGAGCCAGCGCTATATGAAAGGAGTTGAGTTGAACGATGCTCTTCGCAATAACTTTAACAGAAGTTTAAAAGTCTTATTTTGGTTGTTTTTTGTTCACGTAATTCTCATTATTTATTCCGCTTATTTTATGAGCAAAGAAGCCTGGATTTTTATTTCCGGAGGGCTTTTTTATATTCTTTTCGGAGTATATTTTGTTTTTGAGCTCCTTCGTAACAAGCTAAAAGCCAATAAGTACAAAAATGAGGAATGGTTTCCATTGGTTGATTCTGAAGGACATGTCATAGGGAAAGCTCCTCGTTCGGTCTGCCATTCTGGCACAAAACTGCTTCATCCGGTTGTCCATGTGCATGTATTTAACGAAAAAGGCCAATTATTTTTGCAAAAACGATCTATGAAAAAGGATATTCAGCCTGGAAAATGGGATACAGCAGTTGGAGGCCATATTTCATTTGGTGAAACTCTTGAAATCGGTTTGGCTAGAGAAGTAGAAGAGGAGATAGGGCTTTTAAATCTTGAATATCAATTTATTACAAAATATATTTGGGAAAGTGAAATTGAAAAAGAACTTACCTATGTTTTCATTGCAAAACAAAATGGTGATATAAAAATCAACCCCATTGAAATTGATGAGGGAAGATTTTGGGATTGGAATGAAATTAAAAAAAGTATGGGAAAAGATTTTTTCACACCAAATCTTGAAAATGAGTTCACAACATTGAGAAATCTATTCTTGTCAAAAATGAATTAAACGTTACATATTGTTTGGTAATGTGTAATTGTAAAAAAAATAAATTAAAAATTTCTTCTAATTTCTTCAAAACACGACCTGGAGAGCTCAATATTTAGAGTAGTTCCTTGATAATTGCCCATTCATTTAATTTATCTTCAAAAGTCAGCCTTGCATTAGCTGGACTTGTTGATGGCAGGCAATAGTAGTCTATTTTATCAATTCGCATGTGAAATTTATCATAAAATTTTTCAGCCGTTTTTCCATTAAAAATGATATTTTTTATCTGTGAGTTTTGCTTCAGTAGTTCATTAATATTATTTGGTTGAGCATTTTTAATATCGGAATCCAGGCTTCCTTCGCGATAGCAAAATTGGAGTGTGTCCCATAAAGCCAATTGATTTTTGAATAATAATTCCACCCGGATATCATAATTTACCGTAAACGGACTATTAAAAAGTTTAAACAAAATTATCCAAAATGCATTCCGGATATGAGCATAGTATTGTTGCTCTTGTAAAGATCTGACTCCAGGCATCGTGCCTAAAATTAATATTTTACTATCATCCGAAATTAAAGGACTAAATGAAAAAGAATTCATTTTACGAATTAATAAATTGATTATTGATAGATAAGATGACAAACAAAATATTTAAAATAGGTCTAAATTAATCTTATATTTATAGAAAAGTTAGTGTTATTGAATTTTTGAAATATCATTTTTAAGCCTTAAAATTAGAAAAAAGAACACTAAAAATATTAGTTTAAGTGTTTTTAACTTGTATTGGAAGAATTATTTAACCAATTTGGTTTATTTTTGTATAATAAGCATCGTATTTTTTCGATAAATAAAAGTATGGTTCAAGGTTGGTAGCTATTTTGAACCTTTAATTTCAAATTGATAAATTAAAAAAAATGAAAAGGAAAATTATAGTGTATGTTTTGCCTGTTCTGGTTTTGGGGATTTTTGCATTTACTTTATTGAGTAGTGGCAAAAAGGAAAAAATTTTATTGGAAGTTGTTTCAAAGAGTTTAGAAAGTGGTCATTTCGAAGCATATAATGTGGATCGGAATATGTCGGATCGAATTTATAAATTATATTTGGAAAGTCTCGACTATAGCAAAAGATACTTGCTAAAGGAAGATGTTGATAATCTTGAGAAATATCGATTTAAACTTGATGAAGAGATTAAAGGAGCTAAATTTGATTTTTTTGATTTAAGTGTAAAAATAATCAATCAGAGACTTAAGGAAACGGAATCAATTTACAAAGAAATTTTAGATAAACCTTTCGATTTTGAGAAGAACGAAATGTTTGAAACTGATCCTAAAAAGATGGATTTTCCGAAAAATGATAAGGAAAGAACTGAGCGTTGGAGGCAATTATTAAAATATCAAACCATGGTGAAGCTTAGTGATTTACTTACCATTCAGGAAAATGCTATAAAAGATAAAGATACTACTTATAAAGTATTGGATTTCAAAGAATTGGAAAGTAAAGCAAGAGAAGCTCTTAAAACAGACTACAGTGAGTTATATCGTAGATTGTATCAGGTGGATGAAAAAGATCGATTAGACGCTTACCTCAATTCTTATATCGGAAGCTATGATCCGCACTCGGAATATATGCAACCAAAGGAAAAAGAAACTTTCGATATCAATTTTTCAGGTCAACTCGAAGGAATTGGTGCTCAATTACAAGAGCAAAATGGATATATTAAAGTTGCAAGCATTGTTCCTGGTAGTCCTTCTTGGAAGCAAGGTGACTTAAAGGCTGGAGATATTATTCTAAAAGTGGCCCAGGGAAATGCTGAACCTTTGAGTTTAGTAGACATGCGAATTGATGATGCGGTTCAATACATAAGGGGGAAGAAGGGAACCGAAGTGCGCCTAACTGTTAAGAAGCCAGATGCTTCTATTTCTGTCATTTCTATTATTCGCGATATTGTGGTTCTTGAAGAAACATACGCCAAATCAGCGATAGTCAAAGTTAATGGTTCTTCAAAAAGATATGGATATATTTACCTGCCTACATTCTATGCTGATTTTAATGACAGGAATGGAAGACGTTGCGCAACAGATGTAGCCTTTGAAGTAGAAAAATTAAAAAAAGAAGATATCGATGGTATTATACTCGATTTAAGAAATAATGGAGGAGGTTCATTGTCGGATGTAGTTGAAATGGCTGGATTGTTTATCAAAGACGGCCCAATTGTTCAGGTAAAATCACGCGGCGGTGCTCCTTATATTTGGAAAGACACAGATACCAGGATTCAATACGATGGAGATCTGGTGTTAATGGTAAATACGCTAAGTGCTTCAGCTTCAGAAATTTTAGCTGCAGCTATGCAAGATTATAGTCGCGCCGTGGTTGTAGGAGCACCAACAACTTTTGGTAAAGGAACTGTTCAAAGAATTATCGATTTGGATGATTTTGTAGGCGATTCTTATTCAGATGTAAAGCCATTAGGGGCTCTTAGGCTTACCACACAAAAATTCTATAGGATTAATGGTGGCGCTACCCAACTTAAGGGTGTTGTTCCAGATATTATATTGCCAGATGTGTATGGAGCTATTGATATTGGTGAGAAAGAATTAGATAATGTTATTCCCTGGGATGAGATTTCATCAGTTGCATATAAAAAATGGTCTTTACCTGCTACCAATATGCTTGAACTTAAAGGAAATAGCGAAGCAAGGATTGCTAAAAGCAGTACTTTTCAAATGGTGAAAGAGAATTCGGAAAGATTGATGAAACAAAAAGGGTTAACTAAATATAGTTTAAACTTAAAAGTTTATAGACAAGAACAGGCCAAATTGAAAGATGAAGGAAAAAAATACGAGAAGATGTTGGAAGCTCAAACAAAGCTTGAAACTTTTTCACTCACAGATGATTTGAAAAAAATGGAAAGTGATAGCATTAAATTGGCTTCAGCAAAAGTATGGCAATCGGATTTAAAGAAAGATGCTTATCTCGAAGAAGCTGTGTTTATTATGCAGGAAATCAAATAGTGTTTTTAATTACCTGATTATAAGCATATTAGTATTTTTTAAAGAAATATACAATTAAAAGGTCAATTAGCTGCTTCAATAATTTTCATTTTGATATTTTTAATAAGCGATGGGCCTTCGTAAATAAAGCCGGTGTAGAGTTGAACCAGACTTGCACCGGCTTCTATTTTTTCAATTGCATCTTCGGGACACATAATTCCACCAACTCCAATCACAGGAACCACCGAATTGGTTTTTTTAACAATATACTTTATAATTTCAGTTGACCTTTTGGTTAATGGTTTTCCACTTAAACCTCCGGCACCGATCTTTTCAATTTCATTTGCTGTGTATGATAAATTATCTCTTTTTATAGTCGTATTGCTTGCAATTATTCCACTTGTTCCTGTTTCCAATACAATTTCAATAATGTCATCGAGTTGTTCATTGCTCAAATCCGGTGCAATTTTTAATAAAATTGGTTTTGGTTTTGGCATTTCCAAATTAATTGATTTTAGCGTATTTAATAGTTTTTTCAGAGGTTCTTTTTCTTGCAACTCCCTTAGATTAGGAGTATTTGGAGAACTAATGTTGATTGCAAAATAATCGACATATGGATAAAGTGATCTGAACCCAATACTATAATCCTCAATTGCGTTTTCATTTGGGGTCAATTTATTTTTGCCTATATTCCCGCCAATAATTATTTTCGATTTTTTCTTTCTTAATTTCTTAACAGCTTGTTCAACTCCTTTGTTATTAAATCCCATACGGTTGATAAGTGCTTGATCTTTCTTTAAGCGAAATGCTCTGGGTTTGGGATTACCTGGCTGACCAATAGGTGTCAATGTTCCAATTTCTATAAATCCAAATCCAAGATAGCCTAGCATATCAAAGGCAACTGCATCTTTATCAAGTCCGGCAGCAAGACCAATTGGATTGGGAAATTTTATACCAAAAAGTTCCCGTTCAAGAGCTGGGTGCTTGAGTTCGAATATTTTTCTGGTAATCAAACCGATTCCAGGAATTGCAATTGCTAACTTGAAACATAAAAAAGTAAAGTTGTGAATTTTTTCAGGATCAAATTGAAAAAGAATAGGACGGATAATTGTTTTGTACATAATTTTTTTTTCGGTTGCAAATATAAATAACAAATCAGTTTGAAAAAATCAGTTTGTAAATTTTGTAATATGTACCTAAGAAAAATCTAAATCTTTGAAAAAGTTCAAAATCAAGTAATATTTGCCAAAATGCAATTCTTTTGATCTAACTTAATATGTATAGTATTGTATATCTGCATATTAATTTAAAATTATTGTTGATTGATATTTGACTTTTGTAAACAAGACTTAACTCAATGAGAATTGGATATTCTAGCCTTTGGTACATAATGTAAAAAAATATAGAAATCTCAGTGAGTTAAGTTTTCAATATTTTCTTTAAGGATCATCTCATTTCTATCACATCAGGCAATTTTAAATCGACATAAAAAGTTGAATATTTGAAAATTCTAATCTTTTTAGGAAAGTACGAAATTTTAAACTATTTCACAGAAATGTACTTCATCACAAATGTTAAATATAATAAAAATGATTGTTTACATATGAAACCGAAATTTTGGTTTTATGAAATTTAGTAATAAGTGTAAACTTTAAATATTATAAACTAGAACTTATTTTCGCTCTTACTTTGTATAGGATTCTTAATTCTGCAATTTGTTTAATCCTTTGATTCTTTTTCCGGTTTCATTTCTTCAAAAGTATTGTCATCATAAAAGACCACAATCTTTTTAATTGAACGTCTTTTTAGTTCTTTAGTATTCGTTTCCTGAGCAACCGGAACTTGTGTTTTAGGTTCAAATAATGGTGGTGAAATTGTAATAGGAGCATTTTCTTTTTTAATATCGAAACTTATTTGCGTTTGGTTAGATTGGATAAACATTTCACCTTTTCCCAAAATTAGCCAGTCAGAATTTAATGTAGGAAAATTTGATAAAATTTTTTGCAGAAAATCAAGGCTCGGTTTGTTACGTCCGGATAGAATATGTGAAATGCTCGACCGTTGCACTCCAACCAAATCAGCAAACTTCGAAGACGAAAGGTTTTGTCTGGTTAGCAACTTTAAAATTCGATCTTTTATTTCAATTTCACTCATGTTACAAATGTAATAATTATAATGTTTACATAAGTAACTTTTGTAAACAATCATTATTCACAAATGTAATTTAAATCAATAAAAAAATATCAAGAATATAGCTATTTGAAATTGCTTTATTATCCTAATATTCATATTTCGTTGCTAATTTTTGAATTTAATTACAATTACTGCTAAAATATTGAAATTTAATCATCTAAAAATAATATTAAAGATTTTTATCCATATAAAAATATTTAAAACTTGAATAAAAGAGCCTCTAATAACCATTTTAAAGGTTAAATCACCTATTTAATTCATTATTCCAATTAAAAATATCAAAACACTATGTTTTAACGTATTAAAATCATTTGATGAATCAAAAAATCAATAAAAATTTAAAAATTCAAGAACAACTTTATCAAAATGCAACTTAATTATTGGATATCAGACAATTAACTCATAATAAATTACATATGTATACATTCATTTGAATATAGCACTATATTTATAATAATTACTTCAAGTATTACTTGTTTTTTTGATTGCAAAATACTGATATATTGATCATAACATCAATAAAAATATCTATATATAACGACATTTAGAATTAATTACAAATGTTATCGATGTTTTGTTTGAATTGTAAGAATTTTTATGATTACAAATGTAAAAAAACATGACAATTCGACAAAAGTTTACAAATGTATATTTATGTACGTTTTCTGAAATTGTAATTTTATTCATTCTCAAATTTGAATTTCCTGCTCCTTTTATATTTTTTTACTTTCTTTCATTTCGAATTTGTATTTCAATTCTATCGGATTATTTTTGTACAATCATTCTTTTGATATTTTAAAATTTTTTAATCATTTATGTATTTTTCCATTTCATGAGAAATTGGATTTATTAACAATGCTTATTATTTATTTAAACAATAATTAATCATAACATCTATTTACAGATTCGGATTAACTGATTTTGAGATGTTGGAATAGTTATATTATAAACAATTAAAAATTAGAAATATGAAATTACTAGAAGGAAAAACCGCAATTATTACTGGGGCTGCTCGTGGAATTGGACGTGCAGTTGCTATAAATTTTGCCAAAAACGGCGCCAATGTTGCGTTTACAGATATGAGAGTTGATGATAATTTTGTATCCTTGGAAAAGGAATTGGCTGACTTAGGAGTTAAAGGTAAGGGATATACTTCGGATGCATCGAATTTTCAACAATCGCAAGAGCTTGTAGTAAAAATTGTTGAAGATTTTGGTAAAGTTGATATTCTGATAAATAATGCTGGTATTACACGCGATACATTATTGATGAAAATGACTGAGGAACAGTGGGATTTGGTACTTACTGTTAATCTTAAATCAGCATTTAACCTCACAAAGGCTGTAATTGGCCCAATGATGAAACAACGATTTGGTTCTATTGTTAACATGAGCTCAATTGTAGGTGTTGGTGGTAATGCGGCACAAGCTAATTACTCAGCATCAAAAGCTGGAATGATTGGTTTAACAAAGTCTACCGCTAAAGAATTGGGATCTCGTAATATCAGATGCAATGCAATTGCACCAGGCTTTATTATTACGGATATGACTGCTGCCCTTCCTGAGAAAGTAATTGAGGAGTGGACAAAAAGTATTCCAATGAAACGTGGCGGAACAGCAGATGAAGTTGCCAATACTGCTTTATTTCTTGCGTCTGATTTATCTTCTTATGTAAGTGGGCAAGTTATACAGGTTACAGGCGCTATGTTGATATAATTGCCAATATAATTGAGAATCTGTTATTTGGAGGTTTAAAGATTTATTCATATATTACGGCTCATTAAAGCTTTAAACTAAAAAATTGAATATGGCTAAAATGCTTACAAAACCAGATCAAATAGGCGAATCCACAAGGAAACCTTTTGAAGAAAAAGCTATAATTATGAAAGGAAAAGTAATTGCCAACGTATTAAATATCAGGGCTCAAGCCAGCAAAGATGGAGACATCGTAGGTAAACTAGGTAAAGACGATTTGGTCGATATTATTGCACTGAAAGATAGTTGGTACGAAATCAAATTCAAAGATTCAAGTGCTTTTGTATTTGGAGAATTTATTGAAGAGTTGGTTAAACAGGGAATAGTAAATGTAAATCTATTGAATATCAGGAATTTGCCTAATAAAGATGCTGATAAAATTGATCAGATTACTATGAATGTTGAAGTTGTCATAGTTGATGAAATCGATGATTGGTATAAAATCAAGTATAAAGATGGCTTTGGTTACGTATTTGCAGATTTTATTACTATTAAAGATTCAAAGGACGCTCGGAGATATCTTTTTCAAGATGTTGAATTATTAAGAACTACCCTTGAACCTTCAAAGAAAATTGATGAATCAGGGAATCGAATCCAATCAATCGTTAAATCGGCATATAATAAATATGGCAATTTACTGAGTGTTTTAAGCAGCAAGCTTGGAATTGATTTGGCTGCTTCTATTGCGGTTTTAAGTGTTGAAAGTGGCGGGGTTGGTATCGATAAAGGACGCGTATTAATTAGATTTGAAAACCATCTTTTTTACCGATATTGGGGTAAAAACAATGAAGAAGTTTACCAAAAACATTTTAAATTTGATACAGGTAAAAACTGGCTGGGTCATCAGTTTAGAAAAGATCCTGAAGGTGAATGGATTGATTTTCACGGTGATCAGAATAAAGAATATGAAGCTTTGAATTTTGCCAGGAGTCTGGATAATGAAAAGGCTCTGCTCTCAATAAGTATGGGATTACCTCAAATTTTAGGAAGTAACTCTAAACTTGTTGGTTATAATTCTGCCCAGGAAATGTTTGACAATTTTACTAAAGACATTAGATATCATGTTTTTGCATTGTTCGATTTCTTCAGTCCTGAAATGATTCAATTTTTGAAAAACAAGCAATTTGTCAATTTTGCAGAACACTATAATGGACAGGGACAAGCACGAAATTATGGAAAGTTTATTCAGGATTACTATGAAGCATTTCCTACTAATCTTTTATAGATTTTGACTCATTGTATTTTTATAAATATATAAAGTATCGAAATTTTCACTAAATATTCTATATGGCTGGTTTTACCAGCCATATTTATTGCTGCCGCTCTATCTTTTTTCCTTTATTATAAAGATAAAAAACTTGGAGAACTCGGTAAAATATTGAATTATAGCTTGTTGGCCATTCGGTTTATTGTACTTTTTTTAATTTCATTTTTATTATTATCTCCGGTAATCAAATATTTGCAGATTTATTTTGATGATCCCATTATTATAATCGCACAGGATAAATCTGAATCCATTGGTTTAATAAAACCCTTGGGAACTAAATCCTCAGAAGAATATATCAATTTAATCAAGAATTTTGAAAAGAATTTAAGTAAAGAATTTGAAGTCAAACCTTTTTCATTTGGAGAAAGTTTGATCGAAGGTCTGGATTTGAAATTTAATGACAAGGAAACTGATTTCACCCCTTTGTTTGAAGAAATAAATTCGCGGTTTATCAACTACAATGTTGGCGCACTAATTATTGCAACTGATGGAATTTACAATAAAGGACTCAATCCTGTTTATAGTTCAAAAGATATTCAATTTCCTGTTTATACAATTGCGTTGGGCGATACGGCACGAAAAAAGGATTTAATAGTTAAAAGTGTTTATGCAAATAAAATTGCCTTATTAGGTGATTATTTTCCAATAGAAGTTTCAATTGATTGTTATGGTTACCAAAATCAAGATATAAATTTAATTGTATATAATAAGGAAAAAGAAGTAAGTAAACAGGCCATTCGAATTGACAAGAATGATTTTTCGAAACAAATTAATTTTGACATACTAGCTGAAAGCAAGGGTATTTGTACTTATAGAGTGAAAATTGAAAGCAAGAAAGATGAGTTTGACTTATTAAACAATAGCAAAGAGGTTATTATTGATGTTGTTGATGATAAAAAGAAAATCCTGATTTTGGCAAATTCGGTTCACCCGGATATTGGAACTATTCGTAAAGCACTGGAAACCAATAAAAACATATCGGTTGAATCTTATGTAGTTGACGACTTCAAAGGGAATTTGACTGACTACCAATTGGTAATTTTTCATCAACTTCCTTCGTTGCAATTCAATTTGCAAAAACAATTTAATCAGTTAAATCAGGGTTTTATTCCAGCCATATTTATATTAGGAGCGCAAACTGATGTACAGACTTTTAATTTGCTTAAAACCGGAATTACAATTTCAGGAAACAACCGTTTGCTGGAGCAATCAATTCCCTTACTGAATTCTAATTTTAACCTCTTTGAAATTAATGAAAAGTTGACAGAACTTTTTAATGAATGTCCTCCATTGATCACTCCATTTGGAAATTTTGAGTCAGAAAATCAGTTGGATATATTGTTTTATCAGCAGATAAAAGGAGTTAAAACGCAAAAACCATTGCTTTGTTTTTCAACTGCAAAACCTGGGAAAAGTGGAAAGTTTGCCTTTATAATGGGAGATGGCATTTGGCACTGGCGTATTAAAGATTATCTGATAAATGAGAACCATCAACAATTTGATGCTCTAATTAATAAAATTGTCCATTTTTTGGCTCTTGACGTACAGAAAGACCGTTTTATGGTTTACCATGATAAAATATTTAATGAAAATGAAGATATAAATTTCAGGGCTGAATTTTATAATCAAAGCTACGAATTGAATAATAGTTCTGATGTTTCATTATTAATTTATAATTCAGAAAAAAAGGAATTTAAATATCAATTTTCTAAAACTTCAAAATCTTATTTATTAAACATTGGAAGGCTACCGGTTGGTAATTATACTTATCAGGCTAAAACAGAATTTGAAGGAAAAGAATATCAAAAGAAGGGTGAATTCAAAGTTGCAGAAATTAATGTTGAACACCAGGATTTGACTGCTAATCATGCTATGCTTTATCAATTATCGGCTCAGACTAATGGCAAAATGGTATATGCCAACCAGTTGGACGATTTGCTAAGCGAACTTAAAAATAAAGATACAATAAGGCCAGTGTCTCATACTATAGTTGATTTGGTTGATCTTATTGAACTCGAATGGATTTTTTTCCTTATCATGTTTTTACTTTCCTTCGAATGGTTTCTGCGTAAGTTTTTCGGTAGCTACTAGTTTTAAATCTAAGCGATTATTTATAAAACTTGAATATTTGGAACCTATTTTTCACTACCAATTCAGTAATTAAAAATTTTTCATTAACCTTATCTTGTGGATTGCAAGAAAATTTGTGCCTTGTTAATCATTTTGATAAGAATGTGTATTAATGCAGCTTTCTAATCTATATTCAAAGTAATTCTGTAAAATATTTTTTGGTTTTTGAAAATTCTTTAGTAATTTTCCTTAAACGAAAACCTAAAAAAATGACAAAAATTATGAATAGAAGTTTTATTTCCCTTGTGCTACTTTTGTGCACTTTTGCGTCTCTAGCCCAATCAAAGTACTCCGATTATGCCGGTAAATTTAAGATTCAATTCCCTGGTCAACCAACTACAAGCTCTCAAGATCAGAAAACTGATATTGGCAATGTTACACTGTATCAGTTTATGTATGAAACGGAATCTTCGGTTTACATGGTAAGTTATGTTGATTATCCTGCCGATAAATTGAATCCTAACAAAAAAGAATTGCTTACAAATGCAAAAAATGGTTTTGTAAATGCACTAAATCTAACTGTTTCTGATGAAGGATTTATAACTTATGGACAACATCAGGGAATAAGATTTGTTGCGAGCGATAGCGAAAAAAGCTGCGTTATGAGAGACTATTTGGTTGATAACAGGCTTTATCAGTTAGGTATATTACAATTTGGGAAAATTAGTGAACAAGCCGAAAACGATTTTTTTGATTCTTTTGAGCTGGTGAAATAATGAACAATGGCGAAAATTTGTGAATATTCACTCATTTGAGTAATTGTAAAACAGCGTTTTCTATTTCGACTTCGCCATTATTTACAGCTATTATTTTTTTATCCGAATCAATTACATAAAGAAGTGGGCTTCCGTAGACATAATATTTATCGCGATAGTTTGAAATTTCATCCTGATCAATACAATTTATCCATGAAAGCTCATTTTCTTCTATTTTTTTATGCCATTCTTCTTCATTTTTATCAATGTTAACAGCATATATTTCAATTCCTTTCGAAACCAGCGATTGATAGTTCTCTTTCAATATTTTTGTAGCCGTTGTGCAATGCCCACATCCTGTTGCCCAAAAGAAAAGCAAAGTATATTTAGACTTAACCTGCAAAAGTGAAATATATTCACCAGAGCTACTTTTTAATGTTAAATCCTGAGCTGGTTTTCCGGGCATGCTTTGTGCAAGAAAATCGCGTCGTACTTTTATCTGTTCTAAATCTTTGCCGGTAAACCAATTGGCTTTATCGGGAAGAAAATAATTGTCGGCAATATATACAAATACTTCATTCATCCCTACTTTATAGAATGTATTGTAGAAATTCAGCAAATAGTTTGCAATGTATTGGTAATTTGCCTGGCTTGATTTAGCAGCACTAAGAAATTTTGCAGTTTCCTGAATAATGAATGCAGGGCCTTTTTCAATATTCTTTTTAATGAATAACCTGATAAAATTGTGAAAAAATGGGGTAAGTAGAAGTTCTTCATCCGCAAAATTGAATTTGTCAACATCCTGAACATCCATTGCAGATAAAATTTTAGTTAGATAACTATCTGGATTTTCTATTTTAGTTTTATCTACAAACTGATTCAATTCTTCATTAAGTTTATTTTTTTTCTGTTCAAGTAATTTAACAGAATCTGACTCTGTTCCCAGTCTTTTTATCGCAGATTCATATTCAGCTAATTTTGTTTTAAACGCAAGCACTTTAGACTGATAAGCAAAAAACAACGAGTTTTCTTTTGAGTCTTTGATTTTTATGCTTTTTATAAAATCGATTGTATCTGTTGAAATTGAAAAGTTCTGTTCACTACGTATTAATAAATCAAAATAACCAATATTACCAACTGTTATAAAGTAAATCCCGGTTGGAAGCTTTTCAGTACCTTCAAAAATAGCAATATTATTTTTAGCAAATTTAGCACTCTGCTTCACATATTTGCTATCTCCTTGATAATATGCCAATTGAGCATTTAGTCCAGCTGCTTCTTTTATTTCTATTTTTATTTTATAGGCCTGTCCAAAAATAGGAAATGCCCAAAACAGACTTATTAAAATAGTGAAAACTTGTTTTATTGCGCTCAGTTTCATATTTAGTCAATCTTTTATAGATTAGTTCAGCAAATTATTATCATTTTCATTTTAACTTTGCCGAAGTTTATCGCGTTGTCTAAATAATTAATCTACTGATCTTAACAAAGACCAACATTGGCAAAGTTAAATAAGGGATTATTATTGAATTGAATTAAAATATCCCATTAATTGGTCAACAGTTATCCGCTTTGCTACTATTCTTTGATCTTCATCAAGCAAGTAAATCATAGGAGTACCTGCAATATTATATTTTTCCCTAAAACCTGATTTATTTTCTGCATCCCACACATTTTTCCAAGTCAGGTGTTTTTCATCAATGTATTTTGACCATTTTTCTTTGTCTTTTCCCACATAAATTCCTATAATATCAACACCACGGTCTTTAATTATCCGATAAAAATTCATCATTTCAGGCGTTACTTCCTTACAAATTTCACAATCGACATCGTAAAAATAAAGGATAACAAATTTATTCTGAATGCTCCTCAAATTGACTACTTTATCTTTGTTGTCCTTCATTTGAAAATCCGGAGCCAACTGACCAATCAAATTAGCTTTTCTAGATGCAATATCTGCTTTTAATTTTTCTGTAAAATCTGGGGTTGCCCAAGGTGTTTTTCCATTCAAAAAGTACTTTTCAGCAATATGCACAAAAACATTTTCATCAGTAATTATATTGCTCTTATTGTAATATTGAAATAACGAATTCAAAATAAATTTATAGGTTTCTGCATTTGCTGCCGATTTCGACACAATATAATCCACATCCACAATAATTGAATCATAATGAGGAACGCACATTTGTGTAAGATAATCAATAACTTTGTTTTGAAGAATTGCTGTTTGAAGTAAACGCTCATCTGCAAAATTAACATTATCAAAATAATGCTGTTTTGAATACCGATATTCATATAAAGAATCTATCATAGTACCTGTACTATCCCGTGGGGCAGGAGGAGGAACGATAGGCAAACTTGCTTTAATTAATACAGAAATCAATGAATCAGGATGTTCAGATATAATCTCCTCTTTTTGTAAATATATCTTATTGTATATCAAATCAATTTCGTCTTGAAGAAGCATCAATGTATCTAGTTTGGTGATATACCTCTTTTGAATTTCCTTTTTTGTATTGATTTCATTGTATTTTTCATTTAGATATTTCTGGTAGGCATAGAATTTTTCATTTTGATATGAGTTTTTAAATTTCACAGAGTTTAAAAAATCTGAAGTATCGCAATTGATGCTAAAATGTTGATTATTATCAATCAGAAAATCGAAATATCTGTTTTTTGGTAATAATATAAAGTAAATTCCACCTTTTAATTTAGTATTTCCTTTAAAAACTGCCAGGCCATTTTTATCCAACTTTAGACTATCATTTACAAAAAATCCATTTCCAAAATGATGGCCAAGATATATCATTGAGTCCTTTAAGTTCTTAACTTTTAATGGTATTTCATATCCCTGAGCAGTAATAACTAGAGAGAATAAAAGACATAGAAAAGTAATCTGGTATTTTTTTATAGTAGACATAAGTTCGATTTTAAGGTTAAAGGTGTTTCATACACCTGGTTTATATCTTATTATTTGTATTTTAACAAGCTCTAAAATTATGAAATTACTCAAATAACTATGCAGGGAACTTGAACTTTTTATGTTTTATTAACGATTTAATTGGCCAGGTTGGATATTTAGGTACTATCAGATGATAATTTGAAGAAGTATTTTTTATTATTTGGTGATAAATGTCGATAAGTGCTCACAAATAGCATTTATCAAGTGGTTGCTATGCAGGATTGAAGGAAAGGAACTATCCATTGTTTATAATGTTGCCAGTTTTGCAAAACACAATTACTGACGAAATGCAATGGATAGTAACTCCAAATTCAACTTATTTTGCTTAATAAAGTTTATGAGAAAAGTAAATTTTCAACGTATTTTCTGTAATCCTTTGTTGCCCTTAAAATAACATCGTGTGCTTCTTTGGCACTGTAAATATGGGTAATTTCACAATCTCTTTTTTCACCGGGCATATCTTTATAGGTCAGAAAATAATGGCGTAATCTATCAATTACCGGTGCTGGAATATCATTTATGTCCTTATATCCGCTATATACTGCATCGTTTTTTAATACTGCTATAATCTTGTCATCTGCTTCGGTGCCGTCAATCATTCTAAAACCTCCAATTGGCACTGCTTGTACTAAAATATCTCCATGCGTAATTTCTTTTTCGGTTAGTACGCAAATATCAAGTGGGTCGCCATCTCCAACAATTTCGGGGCGTTTTAAAATATCTCCAGCCAATTTTGCTACTTGGGCGCCACAATATGTTTGTGGAATAAAACCATAAAGTGCGGGTAAAATGCTTGAATATTTTTGTGGCCTGTCAATGGTAAGATAACCGCTTGCTTTATCAGCCTCATATTTTACAGTATCTGTTGGTACCATTTCGATATAGCTAGTGACTGTATGTGGACATTCTTCACCAATTTCAATTCCATGCCAGGGATGTGAACGAAAACGTAAATCCATTAGTTTTCCAATTGGATCAATTGTTTTTTTACTCATTTTGATTGATTATATATATTAGGATGCAAAAGTAGTTAAATAAGATGAGCTGTCAAAGATTCATCGATGTAAACCAAATTGGGTTAATGAACTATAAAGTTTGCCAGGATGTTAATCTTGCAAATCGCTTAATTCAAGCCACCTCATTTCTTTTTCATCAATTAATGAAAGCAATTTTGGATATCTGTTTGATTTTTCAACTAATTCATCATTTGATAGATTTCCAGAATTCATGGCTTTTTCAAGATCTATTTTTTCAAGGTTTAAATTTTCTAATTCTTTTTCGAGCTCTTCAAATTCACGTTTTTCTTTAAACCCATATTTCTTTTTTTCTTTTGGGATTTGTTCTACGATCGGTTTTATGACTTTTTCTGATTTTTGAGTTTCTTTTTCCTGGAGCATTACATCATATTGATAATCGGAATAATTTCCTGGAAAACTGATAATATTTCCATCTTCTTCAAATATAAACAATTGATCAACAACTTTATCCATAAAATACCTATCGTGCGATACAATAATTACATTGCCTGGAAAATTATTCAAATAGTCTTCTAAAACATTAAGTGTTTGTATATCAAAATCATTTGTAGGTTCATCAAGGATTAGGAAATTTGGATTTTTCATTAAAACCGTTAAAAGGTATAACCTTTTTCGTTCTCCTCCGCTTAATCTTGAAATATATGAATAATGTTTTTCCTTGTCAAAGCGAAAATATTCGAGCAATTGCGCTGCCGAAAGGGTTTTATCTTTACCAACAATCATTATCTCGGCAATATCCTTGATAACATCTATCATTCTTTTATCTTCGGCAAGATTAATGCCTTCCTGCCTGTAATAACCAAAATGAACAGTTTCACCTTTCTCTATAATGCCTGTATCAGGTCGAATTTTTCCTGTAATCAAATTCAGAAAAGTAGATTTACCTGTTCCATTTGGCCCTACAATTCCTATTTTTTCGGTTCTGCCAAACTTGTAGCTAAAATCTTTTATTAATGTTTTATCACCGAAACTTTTGGTTAAATTTTCAATTTCCAGGATTTTTGTTCCTAATCTTTTAGCTTGTATATCAATGGTTTGAGTACTATTGTCTATTTTTCGTGATGCTTGTTCTTTAACTTTGTAAAAGTTGTCGATACGATATTTTGCCTTTGTTGCCCTTGCCTGTGGCATTCTCCGAATCCAATCCAATTCTTTACGGAAAATATTGCATGCTTTGTCAATGCTTGCCTGTAATTCCTTTAGTCTGGCTGCCCGTTTTTCTACGTAATACTGGTAGTTGCCTTTATATTGATAAATGGTATTATCCTCCATTTCAATAATTGAGCTACAAATGTTTTCCATAAAATAGCGGTCATGTGTGACCATGAGAAGGGTTCCGGGCATGGCTTTAAGGAATTTTTCCAGCCATTCAATCATTTGCAAATCAAGATGATTTGTAGGCTCATCAAGTATTAGAATATCTGCAGGATCGACCAGGGCAGCCGCTAAAGCCACTCTTCTTTTTTCTCCTCCTGATAAAAATTCTACAGATTGATGAACATTGGGCAAATTTAGTTTAGTTAATATCTGTATTATCTTTTGATCATAGTCCCAGGCATCGCTTAAATCCATTTGTTCGCTTGCTTTTTGGATCCTTAGCGAATCGCCTGACTCAATAGCATAATGATACTCATCAATAGTTTTACTGATTGAGCCTGAATTTGATAAAATGTGTGTTAATATCGTATTTTGATCATTAAATTCCGGATTTTGTGAAAGGTAGGATATTCTCAAATTTTTACGAAGCGAAATTTTACCTTCATCGGGGAGATCTTTTCCTGTGATAATATTTAATAGACTTGTTTTGCCAGTACCGTTTTTAGCAATTAAAGCCACTTTTTCATCTTTATGTAAACTAAAGGAAATATTTGAAAATAGAATATTTTCTCCAAATGCCTTACTAACACTTTCTATTTGTAAATAACTTATCATATTGAAATTAAATTGGCTGTAAAATTACAAAGTCTAATCTAATATTGGATTATAATTATTTGACTTTGGTGTAAAAATGTTTAAAATAAAGGTAATTGTGGTATTTTAAATTCAAGATTTACATCAAATGCATTAATTCAGTCACAGTATAGAGATTTGTATAAATGAATTGATTGGTTAAATTTGTAAATATGAATATTTTTTATTTGACTGATTTGATATGACTACTAAAGAAAGATTTAAAAAAATATTAAACTATTTTATTGAAAATAAGCCTATTGCAGAAACTGAACTTGAGTATCAATCGCCTTATGAATTGATTGTTGCCGTTATATTATCAGCACAATGCACTGATAAGCGTGTCAATATCATCACAGTTGATTTTTTCAAGCGTTTCCCTAATTTGCAAAAATTGGCTGAAGCAGAGCAGGGCGAAGTTTTCGAATATATTAGATCCTGTTCTTATCCCAACAATAAAGCCAAACACTTGATAGGAATGGCTAAGATGCTGCTTGAAAAATACAATGGCCAGATGCCATCGGATGTGGATGAATTGCAAAAACTTCCAGGTGTTGGCCGAAAAACAGCAAACGTGTTGGCTTCCGTATTATTTAATCAACCTGCGATGGCTGTTGATACTCATGTTTTTAGAGTTTCAGCGCGTTTGGGTTTGACTATTAATTCAAAAACGCCATATGATACTGAAAAACAGTTAGTCAAACATATTCCGGAAGAACTTATTCCTATTGCACATCATTGGTTGATTTTGCATGGTCGATATACTTGCATGGCCAGAAAGCCAAAATGCAGAGAATGTGGATTGACAGAGTTTTGTAAGTTTTATGAAGTAAATGGTATGGAATAGACTTTCCAAGTTTTTAAAATTTGGAAAGTCTTCTTTATCGAAATCAGATTACTCCTAGTTCTTTTAATTTCCAAAAACATCTTGCTGTGGCTGCAATATCTACCGAAGCGTTGTGTGCATCGGTAAAATCTTTTCCAAACAATATTTTATGAAGTTCTGATAATTTTGGCCATTTATATCCATAATTGCCCGGAATTTGACAGTAATCTACAGAAGCTTGCATGGTGCAAATCCGCTTCTTTTTTAGAATTTTACTTTCTATATTTTTACGCACAAATTCGGCACCAACAATTTTTTCGTCAAAAGCCATATTATGCGCCACAAGAAATTCAGTTTTGCTTATTTTATCATTAAATTGT
Source organism: Bacteroidota bacterium (assembly GCA_025361565.1). Lineage (GTDB taxonomy): Bacteria > Bacteroidota > Bacteroidia > Bacteroidales > NBLH01 > NBLH01. The sequence continues at coordinate 66,258 of JANYKN010000089.1, forward strand.
TCCAATACCAACTGTAATTCATGCCCTTCGCTTATCGCCCGTTCAGTTGAAATACCATGTAATTTTGATACTTCTTTTGGAATGATATATCCTTCCGGTTTGATGATGTAATCCGACGATTCGATCATTATTCCATCTTTGTTATAAATATGCCAAGCGAGTTGTACCATTCTTGGCCAATTATTGGTGTCTGTGACTGGGGCTTTATAGTTTTTAGGTAAACCTGTTGTTTCGGTATCGAAGAATAAATACATGATAATTGGGTTTTAATTGCCTTCAAAAGTACATATTTATTTTTAGACTTTCCAAGTTTTTAAAACTTGGAAAGTCTCACTATTATTCAATAATATAATTTTGAATGATATTAAAATCGTGCTTTTCGCCATGAAAAACGATGTAATTTTCTATGCCATTAAAACTTTCAATAATCTGATTTTTTGGCAATTTGCTGGGTTTGGGTTTCAGTATTTTGCTATAACTACTCCAGGGATAGTCCTTGAAATCGTTGGTATCTATGGTGAACTGGATTGTAATGAATATATTGGATATAGTTTAGGGTTTCTGAGGTTCTTACATTTTCCATTTAATGATCAATTCAACAATGGCTAACTAAGTTTAAGATTGTAAAAAGCTTAATATTATTAAGTTCAAACTTTAATAATGGTCAATCATTTTGTCTTATTTATTATTTAGGCATAGAACAATCCGAATACTCTACTTTTCCTTCGGCATCAAACTTTACAGCTGTTTTAAATTGTTCTCTGTTTTTCTTTTTTCTTTTCCTTGATGAAAAGAAACAAAAATCAAGACAAAAATATCCTTTTCGGAGCATTTACTTATGCTTGGAGCACGACCGACGGATTTTTGTCTCAGAACGCCCATAGTTCAACGCAATTTTGGTTAAATGAAATCCTTATTTTATGGATTCAAATGCGCTATAAAATAGTAATACTTGAATTATTTCAATTTATCAAAGTAGTATTAAATTCAGCGATAAATGTTCATAATTATCAGAATTGTAGAATATTTTGCTGCCATTATTTCCGCGGTTCAGGATATGGAAAAAATTGTCGGGGATTAGGGGTTTAAAATAGTGGGTGGACATATGTATCGCCTTGTTCGTTTTTTTAGGTTTTTGTAGTTTTTTAGTCTACCGTTTTTCAAATATACTAATTTTATTAACGATTTGAGGTACTTGTTGATTTATAAATATGCTTTCCAAGTTGCAAAAACTTTGAAAGTAATACATTGTTTCAGATTTACCTAAATTTAGCTAATTTTGAATCACTTACTATTTGATGAAAATTTTAATTATATGAACAATCCGCTAGATGAATCGATATATTTGAAAAGAACCATTGAAAAAGATGTTCCCATTCGAGGAAACTATTTTCGCGATCAAACAGCCATTATTCATTCAATGCCTTTCAGAAGGTTAAAACATAAAACCCAGGTTTTCTTTGCGCCTCAGAATGATCATGTTTGTACCCGTATTGAGCATGTTATGCATGTTGCTACCATTGCCAAGTCAATTTGTTTGGGATTAAACCATTATGGTTGGAATTTGGATACCGACATGGCCTTTGCCATTGGCCTTGGACATGATTTGGGACATGCACCGTTTGGACACGAAGGCGAACATTTTTTGAATATCAGATTGGGTGGGGGCAATGCTTTTATCCATGAAATTAATAGTTACCGGATTGTTGAGCATCTAACAAACAACGGAAAAGGCTTGAATTTGACTTATGGCGTTAAAGATGGGATTATATCGCACAACGGAGAAAGTTTTGAGCAATATTTAAGTCCCGATGGTTTAGAAAAAAATTTGAACCAAGTCGCCAATCGTAAAATAAAGCCCTCATCCTATGAAGGTTGTATTGTTCGTTTTTCTGATAAAATTGCTTATTTGGGCCGCGACATCGAAGATGCAATTACTGCAAATTTTATTGACAGGAACGATATTCCGCTTAAAATTAAAAATGGAATAGGACATAAGAACAGCCAAATTATTGATGCATTGGTTGATGATATCATCAACAACTCAAAATCGGAAGAGAAGCTTGGTTTTTCGGATGAAAAATTTGAATTGCTTAAAGATTTGCGTGATTTTAATTACGAACATATTTACCGTAGCACCAAAAAGGAGCGAAACCGTACAACAGTGGGCAAGATTATTTATGCATTGTTTGATTACTTGCTAATATTATTCGAAAAACTGGAACGTGATTATCCTGCTTATGAGGCGCAAACTCTTAAAATTGAAAAAGCCTTTGGCCAGTACCTGGAATCACTGCACGATTTTTATCTCAGTGAAAATAATCCTGAAGTAATTGTTACCGATTATATTTCGGGAATGACTGATTCTTATGCCTTGGATTGCATGGCTCAGATTAGTTTTCCGGTTTCGTATTTTTAATCATTATTTTCCAACTAAAATTTGGACACTGATAAAACTGATGATTATGATTTATTAAGATAAGGGTTGAATTGCCCTCGACTGGTGTCTGAACCGGTTGCCGATCGACGCATACTGAGCCGGTGGCTGAGCGTAGTCGAAGCCTAATTGAAGTAAGTCGAAGCCCTAATTTCTTCCTATATAGTATTTGCCAACTCAAAAATTCTTCGTTACTTTGTTCAAAATTAAACAGATGAAACTTCCGGCAATTGGCACAATATCATTCAACCAATTTAACGTGTTGGTGAAATGGAAACACAATGTCCGGGATAGATTTAATTATTAAAACATACCTAATAATTATAAATGTGAAGCCTAGATAAAAATGTCCGGGCTTTTTCATTTTAACTTAATTGGTTTTACTCAGTAACAAAAGCTTTGTAATACAAAACAAAATTGTAGGCCATGCTAAAAAAAACATACAATTTGTACAAAAATTCCTTTTCGGGTTTCTCCCGCGAAGTTTGGATGCTCACTTTAGTGACTTTTATCAATAGGGCGGGTACAATGGTAGTTCCTTTTTTGTCGCTTTACCTTACCAATCATCTAAAACTTAGCTTAGGACAAGTAGGGTGGATTATGAGCTGTTTTGGCTTGGGCTCTTTTGCGGGCTCATGGTTTGGTGGGAAATTGACCGATAAATTTGGCTTCTATAAAGTGATGTTTGTGAGCCAGCTTAGCACTGGTTTTCTTTTAATAGCACTACAATTTATCAATTCATTTTGGGGATTTGCAGCTGCTATATTTTGCACTATGTTTGTTGCTGATGCTTTTCGTCCTGCTATTTTTGTTGCGCTTAAAGCTTATAGCAGACCCCAAAATCAAACAAGATCGATTAGTTTGATAAGAATGGCTATTAATTTGGGATTTGCTTTTGGACCATTTTTAGGTGGGTTGATCATTGCCTTGGTATCGTATAGTGGATTGTTTTGGGTGGATGGGCTTACCTGCATTTTGGCAATTGTTATTTTCAGGTTTGTTTTAAAAGAAAAGAAAGTAGATAAAAAAGTCAAAGATGCCAATAGGTTATCTGCAAACAATACCAGATCAGCTTTTAAGGATAAACCTTATCTGATTTTTTTGGGAATCAGTTTTCTGATGGCCTTTACTTTTTTTCAATTATTTTCTACAATCCCTTTGTTCGACAAAGAAGTACATCATTTAAACGAAGTTTCTATTGGTTTGTTGATGTCGATTAACGGAGCTTTAATTTTTATGGTAGAAATGCCAATCATCCATTTTCTCGAAAAAAAAGGATTCAACCAAGTAAAACTTATTATATTGAGCTTATTGCTCATTGGCACCAGTTTCTTTATTTTTAATATCACCAGTTGGTCCGGCATATTGGTAATCAGTATGGTAATAATTACCATTGCCGAAATGTTTGGCTTTCCTTTTTCAAATGTGTTTGCATTGAACAGGGCACCCGAAGGCAGGGAAGGGCAATACATGTCGCTTTATACCATGTCATTTGCATCTGCAATGGTTTTTAGTTCAAAAATTGGAATGGAAGTGGTTGCAGCTTATGGATTTTCTGCCAACTGGATTTTAATGGGTGGCCTTGATTTGTTTGCCGTGCTTTTTGGTGTTTATTTGATTAGGGTTTTGAGGAAGGAGGCTGGCATTCATGTAGGTGGATGAATAGGAGTTCATACTAAAGGTGAAACCTTTTTTAAAGGTTTCACCTTTAGTATTAGCCCCAACCAATGCTCCAATATCTCAAAGGTCAAATATTCTCCCATGCCCTAATAATTCATTCCCCATTGATAAGAATCGATTTCCATCTCATTCAGATTAATACCCATCTATGTTTAACTGCTGTCTTTCTTCCTGAATTTAGTTCCATCTAGTTCAAATTCATGTCTATCTGTGACGATTTCATTTCCACCTCATTCTAATTAATTTCCCACTTGCTGAATTGTTATCTATGTAGTTAGAACGGATACCCTTTTGTTTCGATTCAGTTTCCATGTAATTTGAACGATGATCCTTTTAACTCAAATGAATTATCTTATGTTTTGGATAGATGGGGATATCACAAAAAAAATTCCCTCTTCGTTGATGAAGCGGGAATTTTGATTTATTTATAAGGCAAAGTGTCCTGATTTATTTTACAAGCTCCACAACTGGCTTTTCTTCCGGCTTACGCGATTTTCCAATATTACCGATAATTTTACTAAAATTGAACTGTTCTTTTTTTAAGGGTTCGTTTTTGTAATAGGCGGAAACTTTTTTGCAGATATCAATAATTTCGTCGTAGATGTCATTAAATGAATCGGCCATTTCTTTGGTAATGCCTTTGGTGGTTTCTTTAAAGTTTTCTTGGGTAATATTGGCAGATTTGAATGAATCGGCATAACTTATTATGGTGGCAATCAAGGAATCGTTCATGCCTTTTGCCGTAATATCCTTGCGCAAAGTTTCTGTCATATTGGTTTTAAAGGAGTACAGCAATTGCACCATTGCATGGTGTTTGCCAATTTGAACTTCTTTGAGGCTTTTTGTAAAACCCAGGGTTTTTAAAATCTCGTCCCTTTTTGCAGGTTCTTTTTTAAAATCACCATCAATCTGGGTTTTAAAAAAAGCTACATCCCTTTGTGCAGGCAACATAATAGATTCCAATAGGGCAGAGGCTTCTCGCAGGCTTTTTTTAGAATCCACGCCCAATTGGGTATTTAACACATTGTCAATTTTTGTTTTTAAAGCGGTTGAATAGGTCGATGTCCAATCGGTGCGGACCAAAGAAAGTTCCGGCAACAAGGTATCAAAACTAGTAGCAATGGTTTGAGCTGTCATTAGCACATCAACATCTTTGAAACTGTATTTTCTACTTTTACCCATAATAATTTAGAATTAAGTTTAAAAACTATTAGTAAACAATAACTTATAAACGGCTTTATTTTATTATTATTTAGAAAGCGGTGAAATATATATGTTAAAAAAGTTTAATTTTTTTTGAAGGGTGAGTGTAATGTGTCCAGTGGAGGGGAATTGACCACCTAGGCCTTTGGCCACCCCTCCAAAGGAGGGGAATTACAGGGTGGATTTTACATTGCCTCCTTCCACTGCATAAACCTGTCCGGTTACAAATTCAGCTAGAGGAGAGAGGAGCCAAGTGGCTAGAGTTCCCAGGTAATCGGGATTTCCCATAAAGCCAGCCGGAATGTTTTTTATCCATGCCTCATGCGCCATGTCGTAACTTATTTTTTCCAATTCGCTTTTTTTCTTTATCAACCGCTCAATGGCCGGTGTGGCATGTGAGCCCGGGGCTATGATGTTAAATGTAATATTTTCGCCACTTACTTCCTGCGATAAAGTTTTTACCATTCCAACAACTGCCAGCCGCAACGAAGTGCTGAGCACCAAATTTTGAATGGGTTGTTTAACCGAAGAGCTTTCAATATAAACCAGTCTGCCATAACCTTGAGTTTTGAAAATTGGTAAGAGTTGCTGCGTAATTTCAACCTTCCACCGCAAAAGATTTTTATAGGCATCATCCCAGTTTTCAAGCTTTGTTTCCTGAAAACTTAAAGCAGGCGGACCTCCAGCATTAATTAGTGCTCCACTTATTTTGTATTTTTTAGCTAAATCCACTACATTTTCTATTGTTTCTGAAGTTGTTATATCGCCTTGAACGGGTATAAAATGTTTGCCAAAGCGGGCTTCCATGTCGTTAAGTTTGTCTTCATTACGGGCCACTCCTATAACTGTTGCCCCTTCTTTTATTAAGGCTTCGGCGGTTCCTTTTCCAAAACCACTTGTTGCACCGCAAACCAAAAAGCTTTGATTCTTTATTTTTATGTCCATTTTCTTTTATTTGAGTAAATAGTAAAGTTTTGCTGAATTTAAGAAACGCATATCCTAAAACTTTAAAGAGACAGTTTGTTCAATTTGTAAATATAATTAGTTTAGTTCTTTGATTGGTTAGTTCTCATACAAAATTTCCATAAAAAAAGCCCTGATTATAACCAAGGCTTTTTACACTTTGAACTTCCTAAATATTTAAATTACTAAGTCCATTAATTTTCACAGGGATGTCCCAAATTGAGACGGTCATCGTTATAAACTGAAAAAGTATTATCAGCATTAAGTACCAGTGTGTGAATGTCTTTGATATTAATTCTTATATAAGCAAAATCTGCTTCACCTCCACTAGTTGTTTTCAACGTGAACATTAGTGGATTTCCATCCATATCCGTAAATTGAATATCACCCAATTCACTAGACCAATCTGTAACTTTTACCCAAAAAGGTGTGCCTGGTGTAATAGCAGTACCTGGCAATAAATCCTCAGAAAAAACAGAGGCTGATGTTTCTTTAACTTTTAGCTCATTGAGTGCATCGGATCTGTTGTTGACAATCCACAAACAATATTCTTGTGCATAAGCATTGCTCACAAATAATGAAAGCAAAATAACGGCAGATAATTTAAAAAGCATTTTTTTCATAAGTAAGAATATTTTATAAGTAATAAAAAATGTACTAATATATAAATCTAATAAAAATAAATGATATTAGTTTATCCTAATTTGACAGATTAAAGATATTTTGGATTTTTTGCTTTTTTTGCCTTGATCTTAAATGTAAAAAACAGAAAAATCTAATTTTTCATTTCAGAGATTATGACAATAACGAGCCAATTTCTCAATTAAAACACCAAGAAATACTATTGATTTAAATAAGGAATTTCAGAATCCTAATTAAAGGATTATTTTTGCTCACATGGAAAATTTAAAACTTGCAGAGAAAACTATATATCCATGGGGACACAAGCGCCCTTTTAACGATTATTCAAGTTACTTTAAAGAAAAATTTACTGAACGAGTTCAAAAAGTAGCCATCGATGCTGGCTTTACCTGTCCAAACCGCGACGGATCAAAGGGGAGGGGAGGTTGCACTTATTGTAACAACGATACTTTTAACCCTTTTTATTGTCTGCCAAGCAAGTCGGTTACCCAACAGTTGAACGAGGGAATTGCTTTTTTTGAACCCAAATATAAAACACAACAATATTTGTGTTATTTCCAGGCTTATTCCAATACTTATGGAAGTCTGGATGTATTAAAAAAAATCTGGACAGAAGCATTGTCCCACCACAAAGTAATTGGATTGGTAATTGGTACCAGGCCTGATTGTGTGAATGAAGAAATTCTTGATTATTTGGCTGAATTGTCAAAGAAATATTATGTTGTACTTGAATATGGTGTTGAGTCAACCCTTAATCGATCACTTGAATTTATCAACCGATGCCATACTTATGAAGAATCGATCCATGCCATCCAAATGGCTTCGGATAGAGGAATAGAAACTGGAATTCATATTATAATGGGCCTTCCGGGTGAATCAAGAGCCGAACTCATTCAACATGCTGCTACCATTTCAGAATTACCTTTTAAAATGTTGAAAATTCATCATTTACAAATTATTAAGGGCACTATAATGGCAAAACAGTATGCCGAAAATCCTGAATTGTTCAATCTATTTGAAGCTGATGATTATATTGATTTAATTGTTGAATTTGTTGCGAATCTAAATCCTAAAATTATTATTGAACGATTTATTAGCGAATCACCTTCAGATTTGTTGATTGCTCCAAAATGGAATGGTTTGAAAAATTTTGAAATCGTTGATAGAATTGAGAAACGTTTAATTGAAACCGGAAACTGGCAAGGAAAAAAATATCAAAATACATTCGAAGAGTTAGTAAAATAGTTTAGATTCAATAGCAAAGTCGGTATTTAATGAGTCTGTCTAAAAAGTCCTAAAGGGTATGGACATGGAGCTTGTCGAAATGCGATGTACTGAGTTTATCGAAGTATATAAGATATTGATTATCAACAATCGTTTCGACAGGCTCAACATCCAAAAAGCACTTTTAGACAGCCTCAGCTATTTGTAGAAAAGTTTTTGATCTTCGAATATTTTTAAGCAAAACTGAAACTAATTTAAAAAGTGGTCAATTTTTGATAATAGCGATTGCCGTTTAATAGGTTTTGAAATATAATCATTACATCCCGATTCAATACTTTTTTGCCTATCTTCTGGCAAAGCATGCGCTGTTTGGGCAATGATTGGTAAGTCCGGTTTAAATTCCCTAATTTTTTCAGTTGCCTGGTAACCATTTATCCCGGGCAATTGTATGTCCATCAATACCAGTTTAATTTCATCATGTTTATCACAAATGTCAACCGCTTCATTCCCTGTGAGCGCCCTAATAATTATTAAACCTGTTTTTTCAAGTATTTTGTGAAGGTATTTGTAACTGATTTCATCATCTTCAACAATCAATATCGTTTGATTTTTCCATTCGTACAGACTATTTAATTTGGCTTCAATTTTATGGATTCGTTCAATATTGCCAACCTTATAAGGAATTGTAAAATAGAATGTTGATCCAGCTTTTTCAATAGATTCGTGCCAGATATGGCCTCCCAAAAGTTCAGCAAATCCTTTTGATATAGCCAATCCCAATCCTGTACCTCCAAATTTTCTGGTATGCGATTCATCTGATTGCCTAAATCTGTCAAAAATAATTTCGCGCTTGGAATAAGGGATTCCAATGCCTGTATCTTTTACATAAAATTGGAGGTAGTGGTTGATTTTATTACCAGGTTCATCGGCTGGTACCAATAAATAACCAAATTCAATATATCCTTTTGATGTGAATTTAAGTGCATTGTTAATTAAATTGGTTAATATCTGCCTTAGTCGCATACCATCTGTTTTAATTATGCTATCAAGATTGCCTAAATCTTTGTGTATTTCGAGCCTTAATTTCTTTTTGTCAACAATTTCGGGTTTAAATAGTCCCATTAATTCGTCAAGCATATCATTAATGGAGCAATCTTCTTCGTTTATTTGAATTTGTCCAACTTCAATTTTCGAAATATCCAGTATATCGTTAATAATATTAAGTAATTGTTTTCCACTTTGATGTATGATATCAATATAGCTATTACGTTCTTTCTCAGTGGTTTCTTCACTTTTGAGCAAATCCGAAAAGCCGAGAATTCCATTCATTGGGGTTCGGATTTCGTGCGACATATTTGCAAGAAATGCTGATTTTAGTGTGTCGGCTTCTTCTGCTTTTTCCTTTGAAAGTATTAATTGTTCTTCAATTTTTTGTTGTTGAGTAATATCCGAAATTGTACCAATTAAACGGGTAGTAACCCCTTTACTATTCTTTAAGGCAACACCTTTGTCAATAAACCACCTGATATTTCCATCTTTATCGGTTGCCCTGAATTTGAAATTTAATTCCTTGATTTTGCCTTCTCTAAGTTCCTGATTTAATTTGGTAATTACCTCCATATCCACCGGATGGATATAGTTTTTCCAAATGCTAAAGCTATCTTCCACATCCGGTATTGGATAGCCCAATATTTCAAAAAGTACAGGGTCTGCATGTCCCTTATTTGTTTCAAGATTTCTTTCCCAAACCGCTACCATTGTTTCTTCTGTAGCTATGCGGTAGCGCTCTTTTGTTTTTAACAGATCTGATTCTGCTCTTTTTCGTTGGGTAATATCATCATAAATAACCACAATTTCTTTTGATGGCAAGCGATAAATGAAATTTTCGGTCCAACTTAAAATTTTTCCATCGTTATCATAAATAATAATTGGAGTATTGGTTGCTTCGCCTGATTTCCATACTTTTCTAAACGATTCCAGAAGATTGTATTCCCTTAACGTGGGAAATACCAAATCTGCGCTCTTCCCAATAATTTCGGTACGCTTAATCCGTTCCAGCTTTTCGGCAGCTGAGTTGAAGTTTTTGAAAATAAAGTCACGCCCATCATCTACTACCTCAAAAATAGCTACATTATTACTCATATTTTCGAATAATGACCGGAACCTGATTTCGTTTTGTTTTAATTGTTCCTCTGTTCTTTTTCTGTTGGTAATATCGCGAATAACATTTAGAATACATAATTCATCGCCAATACGGGCTTGTTTCAAGTCCATTTCAAGCCAAAATGTTTCACCTTTTTTATTACAAGCGAGCCAATCAAATAGCTGGTTTTCAGTTTCGCCTGTATTTTTTAATATTTTTCTAAATTCTTGTCCAGTATAATTTTCAAGCCCAGAACTTAACAGATCAATATCAATATCAAGTAATTCGTCTTTTGTAAATCCATAAATTTTGATACCGGCAGTATTTATGTCTGAAATCTTTAAGGTTTCATTGTTAAAAATAATAATTCCATCATTGCTTGAATTGTAAATATTTCTGTAGCTTTCTTCTGATTTAATCAGCTGTTTTTCTGCTTCTTTACGCTCAGAAACATCCCTGAAAATGGCATGATATCTACCGTCTGATAATAGTTTTATGTTAATTTCAACTGGTATTTTTGTGCCATTTTTTCTTAAAATTAATCTTTCAAATGTTCCAGCTTTCCCACTTTTTACTTTATCGAGTAAAGAAACTTTTTGGTTTTTATTGGTCCGGTACAATAAATCTGTTAGTTTAAAACCTATCAATTCATCAATTGAATAGCCGGTTAACCGGCAACCACTGTTATTAACATTAATCAAATAGCCTTGTTCGTCACCAACAAATATTCCGTCAGCAGCTTGATCGATAAGCACTTTATATTGATCTTCACTTCGAATAAGTGCCTCATTCTTTTTAATTAATTGCTTATTCGATTTTCTTAAATTTTCGTTTATCTGAAGATATTCTTCATTTAAGGATAGGTATTCAATATTCTTTTTTTTAAGTTTGAGTTCTGCTTGTTTTCTAATCGTTATATCACTAATTGTTCCTTCTATTGCAATCGCAATTCCTTTTTTATCATAAATCAGATTCCAACTATGATAAAGCCAAACTATATCATCAGACTTAGTTAATGCCTGATATTCAAATGACTGACTTATGTTTTTTTCAAGCAGGTTTTGTAATCTTTCACTATAAATATCTTTCCAGTTATTCAATATCCTACTTTCTAGCAATTTAGGATTTGAAAAAAATTCTTCTATAGTAAATTCTAAAATATTATAGGCAGCCGGGTTTATATATTCTAGTTTTCCGTCCTTTAGGGAGAACCTGAAAATAATATCTTTTGCATTATTAGTGATTAACCTTAATTGGTTTTCCAGAATATTTACATATTTTTTGAGCTCTTCAAGTTGGTTTGATTTTTCTTCGAATTTCAGCATTAATTTCACCAATTCACCCGAATCATCAGATACTTGAACGATTGATTCGTTTGTGTTTTCCGATTTTACATCTTTCAACTTGAATTCCATTTGTTTCAAAAGAATTTCGAGTTCTTCGTATGATGGTTTTTTGGTCATTCAGTTTTTAGCTTTTTGATATACAAATATAGCTAGAATTTAGGTCTATAAAAATTGTTATTAATATTTTTCAATGGACGAAGTGCTTTGTTTTGCAAATGTGTTATTCTGTATATCAAAGTAACTCTAATAATTAAGGTGTCTTTTAGAATATCTATGAATTGTTCGAATGAATAAATGTGATGTTCAAATGCAAAATTCTTATAAATCCACTGATTATTTTAGATTGGATTTTATGGATTAAAAAAACCCGGCTATAACCGGGTTTTTTTATTTACTTTTTGATTTCACTCTTATCTATTTCATCGATAATGCTGATCGCCTGGTCGTATGCTATTCTTTTGGCGATTATTTTTTTGTCTTTATCAAGCAAATAAAGAACCGGTGAACTTGAAATATCATATTTATCGCGATATTGGGAGTATCCAAATGGTTCCCAAACGTTTAACCATTTGGTCATCTTGTTTTTAAGTACAAAATCAAACCATGAATTAATATGTTTTGTGTATTTATCCCATTCATTGATATTGCGATGCAAATAAACCGCAATTACCGTAACTCCGCGGTCTTTTAGCTTGTTGTCATCAAATGCTTTTGAAAATTTTGGTGTTTCTTCCTGACAATGACTACAATCTGGCTCCCAGAAATATAATATGGTATATTTTGATTTTTGAGCCATCAAAGAAATATATCCATCAAAACTGGGAATAAACTGATCTTCGAGCATTGTCGCTAATTCACTGATAATTACTTGTGAGCGCAATGCAGAATCGCCAAGGTTTGGAAAATTTGCTTTATGCGATTTGATTTTTTCAGCTATTAAAGTTTCATTTTTAAGAAAAGTATTACCATTTTCTTTTAGCGATTCCAGAGATTCTTTCATATTTACAATTGCAATTGAATCTGATGGTAAAAGAATCATCTTTAATTCAGGGGCAATATTACCAATCAAAGCCGGCTTTTTCCGTGCTACTTTCTCTTTTAATTCATCCAGGAATTTTTTATCACTCCATTCAGCTTCAGGAATATAATATTTTTCGGCAATGTGAACATATACATTTTCCATGCCCATTAGCTGGCTGGTTGCGTATTTATTAAACAAATGAACAAGCATATATCTGAATAATTCTTTGTTGTGTCGTGAGTTTTGTATTAAAACATCAACTTCAGGAATGATAGAATCTGGTGCCTGTGGTAAAACTTTATCCAGATAATTGTCGAGCCTGCCTTCATAAATTGGAGTACGCAGCAATCGCTCATCTTTATAATCGAAATTTTTAAAATAATTATTTCGATAGTAATAATATTTGTCTTTCTGATCAGTTATTGTTTCTGGAATTACTACTTCCTCTGTTGCTTTTAAAAATTTTGAAAAGAAAAAAGTAGGATTTGCAGCTATTAATGATTCATTGTAAATAAGAACTTTACTATTGAGTTCTCTAAATTCATTTTCCAATTCTTTTTTTCTTTTTTCATCTGCTGAAGCCTTGTATTCATCAGTAAGAGCCTTGGATTTTTCGTGCTGAACCGCTAAAAATTTTTGGTAATCTATAAAAATCTGATTTTCCTTGTCGCCAGTAATTTTAATATTTTTAAGAAAATCAGCAGGAGTAGTATCATTTTCAACGGTAAACTTTTGATTATCTGATACTAAAATATCAAAGTAATTTCGCGAAGGAAGAAAAATGAAATACATTCCGCCAGGTAATTTGGTTTTACCTTTAAATGCTCCTTCGCCTTGGCTATTTAGTATAGTTGTGTCATCAGGAATTAATTGTTCAGTAAAATGATGACCTAATATAACCTTCTGATTTTTGAGTTTTGAAATTTTTATTTTTATTTCATAACCCTGCGATTTGACTAAAACAGAAGCAAAGCAGAATGCGACTATCAAGCTTAATGAAAACAGTTTTCTCATATCATCTGAATTTATTGTTTGTGTTTTATTTAGTTGCAAATATATTAAATAAGTAAAATTATTTACAGTTTATTTAACGAAACAGTTGGTCCAATTTATATACTTGTAAAGTTAAAAAAGTAAAACAGTGATTTATTTGGAGACTTCTTTATTCGATAAGGTTGTATTATTTAAAAAATCTATTGTCAATTATATATGCGTTCTTTTGTTTAATTGCAGCCTAAAAAAAATCAAAGACACCAAAATACAAATCCCATCTGCATCTTGGTGTCTTTAAATCAAAGATTCAAAAATTGGATCGATGAATTTTATTGAGTTACTTCCACTTTAACCGGTTCCAACTTTTGTGCAACCACTTCGGTGATATATTTTTCCAAACCATTTTTATCGGTATATTTTCGGGTATTCAATTTTCCAACAACCAATATCATTTCTCCTTTTTTCAAGAAATCGGTTGATTCTTCTTTTTTATTTTTCCAGTATACTATATTGTGCCAGGTGGTGGTAGTAACCAATTCGCCTTTGTTGTTATTGAATTTTTCGTTAGTAGCTATGCTCATGCTTACGAGTGTACGACCGCTTTCGAAAGTTTTAACTTCTGCATCGCGACCAAGATATCCTTGTAATTCTACTTTGTTCATTGTTGTTGCTTCCATGTTTTGAATTTTAAAAGGTTTAAGAAATAATTATAGTACAAAGAAATGGAGTTATTGAAAGCCGATTCGGTTATTAAGTGGGTATAGTCGATTAATATTCGTTTGTTGTCGTTTGTAATTGATTGAAAATATTTATATATTTGATTTTCAAAGCGTACAAATCAATACAAAATGGTAGAAAATAAAGCTAAAACTTGTCCTGAATGTGGTGAGAAATTAATTGGGAGGGTTGATAAGAAATTCTGTTCAGACCAATGCCGCAATACTTACAACAACCGCTTGAACAGCGATGCAAGCAATACAGTGCGTAATATCAACAATATACTTAGGAAAAACAGGCGAATATTGCAGGATTTGAACAAACAATCCGGAAAGACTATGGTTTCGAAAGATACGCTTCTTTCAAACGGATTTAATTTTACTTACTTCACACACACTTATACCACACAGAAGGGTTTTAATTATCATTTTTGTTACGAACAAGGATATTTGTTTCTTGATGATAAAAAACTATATTTGTTAGTGGCGAGTAAGGATAAGGAGAGGTAAATTATGTTTAATAATGGGTCGAAGCCTTATCTGGATTTCTAATTAAAAGAATTTTTGTGCGAAATTTCTTTCAATTTTTATGTGAACCTTATTTTAGCATTGATTTAATCAACAATTGTCTTTAGTATTAGATTTTCTGCTATTGAACTACATTTAATAAAAGTCTATTATCTCTTTAAATTTATTGATTTTTACTTGACTTCTTCTTAGAATAGTTGTACATTTGTACTAAACATATAGTACAATAAACAACTATAACAATGATAAATTTTTTATTAGATCCAAAAGATGGTTCTCCGTTTTACCGGCAAATAATTGACCAAATCAAATTTGGAATTGCTTCTGGAAAATTAAAAGTTGGAGAGCAGCTACCGACTGTTCGGGCTTTGGCTGTAGAACTTAAGGTTAACCTCAATACGGTTGCCAAAGCCTATAAAGAACTTGAAATTCAGCGTATCCTTGAAACACAGCAAGGAACGGGTACTTTTATTAATTCGAACGATATCCTGTTATCAGAAAAAGAAAAGCAAAAAAAGATACAGGATTTATGCAAAGAATTTTCGACCATAGCTTTCGCTTATGGTTTTTCAATAGATAATATGATTAACGAACTTCAAAAAATGAATCAAAATGAGAACTAATCTTTACACAAAAAATTTATTTAATCCCATTTCAATAACTATTTTATTGATTTTATTGGGATTATTTTCGCTGTTTTTTTATCTTACTATTCTTGATATCAGAGTGTTGACTGCTCTTGTATTTTTGTCAATTCTATTAGCCAGTTCCATTCAAATTGCGGATCAATGGGAAAAAGCAGTTTTGCTTAGAATGGGTAGATACATTGGCTTAAAAGGGCCAGGCATCTTTTTTATTATTCCAATTGTTGACCGCGTAATAAATTATATCGATCAACGAATTAGGGTAACCGATTTTAGGGCAGATCAAACCTTAACCAAAGACACAGTTCCAGTAAACGTGGTAGCTGTTTTATACTGGACAGTTTGGGATGTTGAAAAAGCAGCCTTGGAAGTGCAGGATTACACAACAGCTATTGAATACATTGCCCACACTGGTTTGAGGGATATCATAGGTAAACATGAATTGGCTGATTTATTGCAGGATAGAGAAAAAATTGCAAGCGATCTTCAAAAAGTATTGGATGAAAACACAACTCCATGGGGAATTACCTGTCAAACTGTTGGGATAAAAGATATTACTATCCCACAAGGGTTGGCCGATTCGATGAGTAAACAAGCTCAGGCAGAAAGAGAAAGGTTGGCTCGTGTAATTTTAGGAACCGCTGAAACCGAAATTGCTGAGAAATTTGCCAAAGCAAGCCTACAGTATATCAATAATCCGGTAGCAATGCAATTAAGGGCTATGAATTATATAGGAGAAGGATTGAAAGAAAAAGGGTCTATGATTATTGTCCCCAGTTCTGCACTTGACTCCATGAATCTTGGAACATATGGTGGACTTGCAGCGCTTGCCAATCAGGCAAAAATGAATTTAGAAAAAAATGATGAATTGATTAAATAAAACAGATTATTACGAAAAATCAATCCCGAAATTTAAATGTAAACGAACTTGTGATATTTATCAATTAATTTTTAACTTTTTTAAATCTAAAAAATATACCATGAATTTAAAAACTTCAAATGTTATTAAATCAAGTTTTGTGATTTTATTACTTATCATTCCGATTACATCTTTTTGTCAAATAAGAAATCATGATGGTTTAATTACCAATGTTAATATTGTTGATTTAAATACAGGAAAAATATTAAAAAATAAAACAATAGCTATTGACAGTGATCGAATCAGTGACATTTATGATAAGGAAATTACCGGTTCAACCGCAACAACAGTAATTGACGGAAAAGGTAAATATCTTATCCCTGGACTTTGGGATATGCATGCTCACTATAAATGGAGCCATGTTGATCTGGATCCGTTACTTATTGCCAATGGTATTACAGGAGTACGAGAAATGTGGGGTGATATGCCGGCCTTTGTAGATGTACCAAAAAGATCGCAACAGGAAGGGCTCTTATCACCCGATGTTTACCTATCTGGTGATCTTATTGATGGAAATCCGCCTTCTTTTCCAACAGGAAGTTTAGTAGTTACAACACCAGATGAAGCTGTTGATGCTGTGAAAAAGCAAATAGATAAAAAATTTGATTTTATCAAAGTTTATAGTTCGTTATCTGAAGAATGTTTTTTGGCTATTGCTAAGGAAGCCAGGAAAATGAATATCCCATTTGCCGGTCATATACCCAATAGAGTTTCAATCTACACTGCAATTGAAGCAGGAATGGCCAGCTCGGAACATTTATATGGATTTCTAAATGCCTGCTCATCTGTTGACACATCAAATGAAGCACTTATTAAAACATTTTCTGAAAAGAAGTTTGATTCTATATGTTCTGTGCTGGCTAAGAGCAGCATGTGGTTATGCCCGACATTAACAGTTAATAGGGCAATGAGTTATTTAAACGATTCAATATTTATAAATGATAATAGAATGGCAAATCTTCCAGAATATGTAATTGACATATGGAAGATGAAAATGAGTCCATATACAAAAAGCGAAATAGATAATTTTGCTAATGGTTCAAGAATAAGGTATCTTTTTGAACTAAGCTTAATAGGCAAAATGAATGAGAAAGGAGTAAAATTTATTGCGGGAACCGATTTTCCAAATCCTTATGTTTTCCCTGGATTTTCGTTGCACGACGAATTGTCTCTTATGGTTAAAGGAGGCATGCCAATACTTGACGCATTAAGGTCTGCAACAATCAATCCTGCAATATTTATGAACAAAAGATCTGATTTTGGTACTGTTGAGGTAGGTAAACTGGCTAGCCTGGTTCTATTGAATAAGAATCCATTAAAAAATATTGAAAATACAAAAACTATTGAAACTGTTATCGTACGAGGGAAAGTTTATAATAGGAAAGCACTGGATTTAATGTTGGAACAAGCAAAATCCAATGCCAGATAAATTGTGCTTGTGATCAGAAACAAAGTATTACCGCTAACATGTTAGCGGTAATGCAATTTAAAAGTGGTATTATTCAAATCCTTAATTTTCTTGCTCATAGAATCCTGATTGTTTATATTTATTTTAATTATATTTGTTTGATAAGTAAATAAATCAATAAAATATTGCAAAATGGACGATTTCGAAGATAAATTAAGCAAACATATTGATAAAGTACTTGAATTACAGCGAAATAAAGAAATTAAACCATTAACACTCGATGAATTAAAAGAGGTTGATTTAAGCCTTGGAATGACCGAGGAAGAATGGACAGCACTCATGCAAAAAGTGGAGGAAAATGTTCAGGTAGCCCAGTCGCACATGCAATACAACAATTTTATTGAAGCATATAAGGCAGCCGAAACAGCAATTTCGATTAATCCATATCACGAAGGTGCTTTATTGGTATTGGCCAATGCTGCTTTGGGAAAATATGAAGCTGACCAGAAAGATGAATTTTTGGAAAAAGCACAAACACACGCCAATGAACTTTTGAAAATTAACCCCAGGCAACAAACTGCCATTCAAATTCTTGCTAAAGTTCGTAGCCATTTAAATACCGAAAATACCCAGAAGAAAAACATCCTTAAATATGGTATTATGGGCTTGGCAGTGGTAATTTTAATTATTGCATTTGCGGTTTTGAAGCCAAAGTCGGAGCCAAAAGAAAACACAGAATTAAAATTTGAACTTATCGATGCACAAGAAAATGCAAATGCAGCCTGGGCTCAAGTTGAAAATATGATTGCACGAAGAGATCAGATGTTGCCACAGTTGCTGGAATTGGCTCCTTTGGCAAAATCGGAAGTTGAAGATTTAAGAAAAAGAATTGATCTGTCGAAAGATTCGAATGAAAAAATTGAATTGAACGGCCAATTGCAAGAGAAACTAAAATTATTGATTACCTCCATAAACTCAGGTTCAAAGGACAAAAATGCCGAGTTGATTTTGGTACAGATCGAAGGTTCGTATAACAGGGTTGCCGTTGAAGCCATGCGGTATAATAAAGTTGTGAAAGATTATAATATTTTGGTTAAAAAGTATGGTTCGAACTTTCCGGAATTCAAAGAAAAACCTTATTTTTTGGGACAATAAAATCAAGATAAAAGACAAAAGGAAAAAGTCAAAAGTTTGACTTCAAATATCAAAACCCTTGCAATCATGTATTTCTATTCAAAAAATTTAAGGTTAGTTCAAAAATTTATCAATATATAAGACGATGAAAAAATTTCTACTTTTCCAAGCCTTTACAATCGCCTTAGCAATTCAGTTGCAAGCACAATGGAATGTTGAAACAGTTCCTAATCCTCATGAAAAGAACAATAAATTTGTTTCAAATCCAGATAATATTTTGACCAATAATGAAGTCTCCAATCTGAATAATTTAATTCAAGAAAGTGAGGATTCAACAAAAGTGCAGGTAGCCGTTGTCATGCTCAAATCAATTGGTACAGCTGTTCCAAAAGAATTTGCAACAGCTTTATTCAATAAGTGGGGAGTTGGGGTTAAAGGAATGGATAATGGATTGCTTATTCTTTTTGTGATGGATCAGCGGCGGGTTGAATTTGAAACTGGCTATGGATTAGAAGCCATCCTTACCGATGCTAAATGCTACGAAATACAGCAAAATTATATGATTCCAAGATTTAAGGAAGGTTATTACTCCCAAGGCATGATTGACGGCGTTTTAAAATCGCTTGAAATAACAGGTGGATTGAGTGCTAATTCCGACAGTTTAATCACTTCTTCTGAAAATTATTCAAGCAAAACCGACAACAATAATAATCCCGATCCCAACTATAACTCTTCATATCATAGTTTTTTAGGATATTACATCAGATTTACAGTACTTGCAATTTTTCTTTATATCATTTTATTTAGTATTACTTTATTCCAAAGTGATTGCTTTATCAAATACAAAACCTTAAGAATTTTCACACTATACATATGGTTCCTCATCTTCCCAATTCCATTTGTTTTGTTTTATTATTTCACCAAAAATCTGATGGAAACGTGGAGAAATACACCTCGTATCAGTCCAAAAACAGGAAGAATAATGCATAAGCTTTCTGAAAAAGAGGATAATCAATATCTGCAAGCAGGACAAATAACTGAAGAAAACATTAAATCAATAGACTATGATGTATGGCTTTCAGATGAACCTGGAGATATTCTGGTTATTTCTTATAAAAGATGGTTCTCAGAATACAGCTCATGCCCCAAATGTAAGTTTAAAACCTATTTCAAGGAATATGACAGAGTAATTACTTCGCCTACTTATTCAAGTTCGGGAACTGGAGAACGCAAACATGTTTGTAAAAATTGTAACCACTCCGCTATTGTTAGATATACCATTCCAAGAAAAACCCAATCATCGAACAGTAGTTCAAGTTCTGGATCATTTGGTGGTAGAAGTTCGTTTGGAGGTAGTTCATTTGGTGGTGGAAGCTCAGGAGGTGGAGGTGCGGGGAGTAGCTGGTAAAAGAATCATCTTTCTTTTGACGATTTTGTTAACAAAACAGGGCTTATTTAAATGCCCTGCATATTTATTTGAAATTGAAATTTTCTGCTAATTGCCATTTATCGATATCGAAAAGAATAATTATTTATTGGCAAAATATTCCAAAACTGAACTATTCTCTGGCCTAAACAAGTTCTTAGCCACCTTAATAATATCATCGACAGTTACTTTTCGATATTTTTCAATTTCATGGTTAATTTCATCAGCGCCATCCGTAAGTTCATACATAGCAATTAAATAGGCCCTTGAAGTTGCATTTATTTCAGAAAAAACTTTGGTCGATTCCAGTTTATTTTTGACTTTTTGCAATTCGTATTCGGAAATCCCATCGTTGATCAATTTATTTATTTCGTCCCAAATCATATGCTCTGCCACTTCCATTGACTCCCCTTCAACCAAAACTGCATTGATCATAAACAAACCTTCATAAATTTCGCCGGTGATGTAAGCATCAAGTTCAGTAAAAACCTCACCTTTTGTTAAAATATTCTGATAAAAACGCGAAGATCTTCCATTTGATAAAATATCTGATAATAAGTCAGTTGCATAAAAATCGGGATCGGATTTCTTGCACATACCAAAAGCCATGTAAAGCGCATCGTATGGCACATCTTTCTTTAGTACCATTCTATTTTGTTTTGTTTGTGCAGGAATTGGTGGCATCGGCTTAATTTTTACATCTCTTTTTTCTATTCCGCCAAACCATTTTTTAACCATATCAAAAACATATTGGCTTTCTAGATTGCCCGAAACCACAATAATTGCATTATTTGGGGCATAAAAATGGTAAAAAAACGATTTTACATCCTCAAGGCTTGCTCCTTCAATATGCGAAATATCTTTTCCAATGGTTGGCCAAGAGTATGGATGATCCCGATAAGCCATTTTTCTTAAATGCATCCAAACATCGCCATAAGGCTGGTTCAGATATCTTTCCTTAAATTCTTCGATAACTACATTTCGCTGAATATCCAGGTTTTTTTGCGAAAAATCAAGCTCAAGCATCCTATCGGATTCCAGCCAAAAAGCGGTTTCGATATTTTGCGAAGGAATGGTAATATAAAAATTGGTAATATCGTTGCTGGTAAAAGCATTGTTTTCGCCACCTGTAAACTGAAGAGCAGTATCAAAATCGGGAATACTCACGGATCCACCAAACATCAAATGCTCAAATAAATGAGCAAATCCGGTACGTTCAGGATCCTCATCTTTTGAACCCACATTGTACAATGTATTGACCACTGCAATTGGTGTTGATTCATCTTTATGGAAAATCAGCCGCAGCCCATTCTCCAATTCAAATTTTTCGATATTTATCATATAATTAGGTCTTAGAACTTAGAAATTTGAAATCTGAAATTTGTGCTTTGCCTTTGTTCAGCAACTAAAAATTTAAACTTAAATATATGAACCATCAAAACTGATATTCTTGTTTTAAAAATTCGTTTCTGGCAAAAAGGTATTCTTCAATTATCTCATCTACAATTTCCTTTGCCGATTTTATTTCATTAATTATGGACGCTACCTGACCAATTTCCAACTCACCTTCGAGCAAATCGCCCTCAAACATGCCAAGTTTTGCCCTTCGGTGGCCGAGCAATTCTTTAAGATATTGGGCAGATTTTCCTACAGATTCTGCTGCATCCAAATCTTCGGCAAATTTATTTTTTATCAATCGAACTGGAACCAGTTTTCTCATGCTTAAACGGGTACCGCCCTCCCCAGTTCTAATCACTTCATTTTTAAAATTCTGGTGTGCCGATGATTCCAAAGAAGCCACAAAACGGCTTCCAATTTGAACGCCATCTGCACCCAAGGCCATGCCAGCGAGCATTCCACGACCAGTTGCGATTCCACCTGCTGCAATAATTGGAAGAGTGGTAATTGCTTTTATCAATGGAATTAAACTGAGTGTTGTAGTTTCCTCGCGACCATTATGCCCACCCGCTTCAAAACCTTCGGCAACTATGGCATCTACGCCAGCTTCTTCTGCTTTTTTGGCAAATTTGGTATTTGCCACCACATGTACTACTTTAATTCCTGCACTTTTTAATATGCCAGTCCAAGTACTTGGATTGCCCGCCGAAGTAAAAATAATTTTAACTTGTTCATTGATAATGATATCCATCAATTTGTCAACTTCGGGATAAAGCAAGGGCACATTAATCCCAAATGGAAATTTGGTGGCTTGTTTGGCTTTTTGGATATGAATCTGTAATGTTTCAGGATGCATGGAACCCGCTCCAATTAGTCCCAAACCACCAGCATTGCTCACCGCACTAGCAAGTTCCCAACCGCTGCACCAAACCATTCCAGCTTGGATAATTGGGTATTTAATTTGAAATAATTCGGTTATTTTATTTTTCACTTGATTTATTCTTCTTGTTAATCAAACAAAGGTGTAGTTTTTCCTGAATAAACAAAAATCTTTGATAATTTTATATAATTTTGCAAACCAAAAAATATTACGTTTTTAACAAATTTACAATAAGATGTTTGATAATTTATCGGAAAGACTGGAACGGTCGTTTAAGTTGCTTAAAGGACAAGGAAAAATTACAGAAATTAACGTTGCAGAAACATTAAAAGATGTTAGGCGTGCATTACTCGATGCCGACGTAAACTATAAAATAGCCAAAAGTTTTACAGACGATGTAAAAGAAAAAGCACTGGGAGCCAATGTATTAACAGCTCTTAAACCGAACGAGGTAATGGTTAAAATCGTCCACGACGAATTAACTGTTTTGATGGGAGGCGAAAAAACCGACATCAATTTAAAAGGAAACCCTTGTGTGATTTTGATTGCCGGCCTTCAAGGTTCAGGTAAAACCACATTCTCTGGAAAACTAGCCAATTTATTAAAAACAAAAAAAGGCAAAAATCCACTTTTGGTTGCAGGTGACGTTTACCGTCCTGCTGCGATTGAGCAATTAAAAGTATTGGGCGGACAAATCAATGTAAATGTTTATTCAGACGATGCCAGCAAAGACCCAATAAGTATTGCCAAAGCCGCTGTTAAGCAGGCAAAATTGATGGGAAATGATGTGGTAATCATAGATACCGCAGGTCGTTTGGCCATTGATGCAGACATGATGAACGAGATCGAAAATGTTAAAAAAGCAGTTTCGCCTCACGAAATCCTATTTGTTGTCGACTCCATGACCGGTCAGGACGCTGTAAATACAGCCAAGGAATTTAACGATCGTCTTGATTTTGATGGAGTTGTATTGACCAAATTAGATGGTGATACCCGAGGTGGTGCCGCTTTATCTATCCGTTCAGTTGTTAACAAGCCCATCAAATACGTTGGAACTGGTGAAAAAATGGAAGCCATCGATGTTTTCCACCCCGAAAGGATGGCAGACCGAATTTTGGGAATGGGTGATATTGTCAGTTTGGTTGAAAGAGCCCAGGAGCAGTATGATTCAGAAGAAGCAAGGAAACTTCAAAAGAAAATTGCCAAAAATCAATTCAATTTCAATGATTTTATGTCGCAAATACAGCAAATCAAGAAAATGGGTAATTTGAAGGATTTGGCAGGCATGATTCCTGGAGTTGGCAAGGCTATTAAAAACCTGGATATTGACGATAATGCATTTAAAGAAATTGAAGCCATTATTCAATCCATGACCCACGAAGAAAGAGAAAAACCTGAAGTTTTAAACGGAAGCCGTAGAAAAAGAATTGCAAGTGGCTGTGGTAAAAGTATTCAGGATGTAAACCGTTTGGTTAAACAATTTGACGAAACCCGTAAAATGATGAAAATGTTATCGGGTGGCAAAAACCTTTCAAGGTTGATGGGCGGAATGAATATGGGAAAATAAAATTTAGTAAAGACGCACGGCCGTGCGTCTCTGCAAACTCAAAACTTAAATAAAATGGAACTCATCGACGGAAAAAAAATTTCAGCTGAAATGAAAGATGAAATTGCGCTAAAGGTGCAAGAACATATCAAATCCGGTGGAAAACAACCGCATCTTGCTGCAGTATTAGTTGGAAACGATGGAGGAAGCGAAACGTATGTGGCCCATAAAGTAAAAGCGTGCGAATATGTTGGTTATAAATCGACCCTTATAAAAAGAGAAGATACGATTACTGAAGCTGAATTACTGCAAATTGTTCACGATTTAAATCAAAATGAAGATATTGATGGATTTATTGTTCAACTTCCATTGCCCAAGCACATTTCGGAACAAAAAGTAATCGAAGCCATTGATTTCCGCAAAGATGTTGATGGTTTCCATCCTGTAAATGTAGGAAGGATGATAATTGGACTCCCTTCTTATGTATCGGCTACTCCATTTGGAATTTTAGAATTAATCCGCCGTTATAAAATCGAAACTTCCGGTAAAAATTGTGTTGTTATTGGTCGCAGCAATATTGTTGGTAAGCCAATGGCCAATTTACTTTCTCAAAAAGGATATCCAGGCGATTGCACGGTAACCGTTTGCCACAGCCGTACAAAAAATATAAAAGAAATTTGCGTCAATGCGGATATAATCATTGCCGCCATGGGAAGCCCTGATTTTGTGACTGCCGAAATGGTAAAAGAAGGTGCAGTTGTCATCGATGTTGGAACAACCCGTGTACCATCAACCGAAACGAAATCTGGTTTTAAATTAAAAGGCGATGTAAAATTCGATGAAGTGGCTTCAAAATGCAGTTTTATAACCCCTGTTCCGGGTGGAGTTGGGCCAATGACGATTGTTTCGTTATTGCACAATACTTTTTTGGCCACTCTGGGGGAGATTTATGGATAACTCTGGTTGAATTATCAGATAAAAACAGAGTTTTATATTGTTGGCAATAGGTTTTATGGCAATAATCTACTTTCCTGTAATCCTTCAATTTTGTTAATTTTACAGGATGAAGATAAATGTTTTTTGGTTTCGGCGTGATTTGAGAATGGAGGATAATACTGCCTTTTGGCAAGCATTAAATTTTGGTTTGCCTGTTTTGCCTATCTTTATTTTCGATACCAACATTGTTAACGAGCTTTCTGTTGACGATGCCCGAATATCTTTTATATTCAAACAGTTAACAACGATAGATGGAAAATTGAAGCAATCGGGCAGTTCCTTAAAAATTTATAAATCCAAACCCTCTGAAGCTTTTTCCATTTTGTTAAATGATTTTGAAGTAAATGCGGTATATTCAAATCGTGATTATGAGCCATATGCAAATGAGCGTGATATAAATATTGAGCGGTTGCTCAAAGAAAAAGGCGTTCAATTTTTTCAATATAAAGACCAAGTTATTTTTGAAAAGGATGAAATCTTAAAAAGCAATCGGGAACCATATACCGTTTTTACTCCTTATAAAAATCAATGGCTTAAGCAATTTACCAATAAATTGATTGAAGTAAAACCGATTGCCTCTTTAATTAAAAATCTACATAAATATAACGATGTGTTTCCAACGATTGAACAATTGGGATTTCGAATTTCAAATATAAAAGTTCGGGATTTTACTTTGGATGGATTGGAAACATATAAGCAGAACAGGGACATTCCATCGGTTGACGGAACTACTTTTCTTGGTCCGCACTTAAGATTTGGAACGGTTGGTATCAGGCATTTAATCAGTAAATTAGCTGAACCTGATTCGGTTTTTTTAAGCGAACTGATTTGGCGCGAATTTTTTATGCAAATATTGGCTCACTTTCCAAGAGTTGTAAATGAAAATTTCAAAATCAAATACAACAAAATCGAATGGAGGAATAATAAATCCGAATTTGAATGTTGGTGTACTGGTGAAACCGGTTATCCATTGGTTGATGCAGGAATGCGACAGTTAAATGAAACCGGAAATATGCATATTCGGGTTCGCATGGTAGTTGCAAGTTTTTTATGCAAGCATTTACTTATTGATTGGCGTTGGGGTGAAGCTTATTTTGCATCAAAACTATTGGATTACGAATTATCCTCAAATAACGGTAATTGGCAATGGTCTTCTGGAACAGGTTGCGATGCTGCACCCTATTTTAGGGTTTTTAATCCCATCATCCAACAAAAAAAGTTTGATCCTGAAATGATTTATATCCAGAAATGGGTAAAAAATATCAACGAATTGGATTATCCAAAGCCAATAGTTGATCACGCCATGGCACGCAAAAGGGCAATTCTTGTTTATAAAGTCGGTTTGAATAGCTAAAATTTTTGTTTGAGTTCAACAATCTTCAATTGAGTGTTTTTGTACTTCTGTAAATTTGTAATTAGATTCATTCATAATTTGCAGAAAAAAAATCTGTTCTGCAGTTGTTGCAGAACAGACTATCATCTCGTTGTTTTATAATATCCTAATTTAAGTTTTGGTATAAATCCTTGTTATTTAGCAATTTTTTTAAATAAAGTTACGCCTTAGAAAAAGCTATATTGCAAAATAGACTGCTTGTTTTTAGTTCGGATAATCCAATGCTTAAACTTTAAGCCAAAAAACGACTTGTCCAGATATTAATTAGCGATTGTAACTCTTTTTCCGGGGAGGTCTTTTTTCGTCCGATTCACTTTTTTCCCTGGCTAGGTTTACTTTTAGGTTACGGCCTTTTACTTCTGAGCCGTTAAGTCCATCAACTGCTTCTTGAGCTTCGTTGTCATTTGGCATTTCGATAAAACCAAATCCTTTACTTTTGCCTGAGTATTTATCCATGATGATTTTCGCAGAATCAACCACGCCATACTCTCCAAAAATGGTTTTCAAATAATCTTCGGTTACATCGTAATGAAGATTTCCTACATAAATGTTCATAATAAAAAAAAAATTAGAAAAATTGTTTAACTCTAACAAAGGTAGGTTAATTTTTATTTCTAACGATCATATTTTGGATATTTCTTTGTTTCAGACATTTGTTTCGATTGTGTGGACAATTATAGAGATACAACCGGCTTCTTTTATTTTCAAAATGTTTGATCATTTTTAAAAGTGGGAATAAATACTTTTTCAAAAGCATTTATTTTCAGAGATTTATGATGATTTTTTTTAATACCTTAAATATTGTATTTTTAAATGCTGATTTTTAAAGAATTTATTGATTTGAAATACTTCTATTTATGAGCAAAATTAGCCCTTTCTACTGTAAATTATATGTTGAATTATGTTTATTAATCTAAATATTGCTTTATGAAAAAACCATTTAAAAATTATTTATTTAAAGGAATAATGGCTTTGATTCTAATTCATAGTCTTTCGAGTGTTTTAGCTCAAAAACCAATTGATAAGATATCAGTCAAATTCGAACAATTCAAACTTGCAAACGGCCTTGATGTAATTCTTCATGTCGATAAATCTGATCCAATTGTGGCTGTTGCAATTCAATACCATGTTGGTTCAAACAGGGAAGTTAAGGGGCACACCGGTTTTGCCCATCTCTTTGAGCATATGATGTTTCAAAGGTCTGAAAACGTTGGCGAAGATCAGTTTTTTAAATTGGTTCAGAATGCCGGTGGTGATTTGAATGGAGGCACTAGTAACGATGGAACGGTATATTATGAAACGGTTCCTAAAAATTCCCTGGAATTGGCCTTATGGTTAGAATCCGACAGGATGGGATATATGATAAATACCGTTACAAAAAACGCTTTTGCCAATCAGCAAAATGTGGTTCAGAATGAGAAAAGACAAAGGGTTGATAATGCTCCATATGGACATACCAGCTACGTTATTGGCAAAAATTTGTATCCTGAAGGACATCCATACAATTGGCAGGTAATTGGTGAAATGGAAGATTTATTTAATGCTACTGTTGATGATGTGAAAGAATTTCACGAGAAGTATTATGTTCCAAATAATGCAACATTGGTTCTGGCCGGCGATTTCGATATCAATGTTGCGAAAGCAATGATTGAAAAATATTTTGGCGAAATTCCAAAGGGTAATGAGGTGCTTGATATGAAACCCATTCCTGTTAATCTTTCAGAAACCAAGAAAGTATATCATGAAGATAATTTTGCCAAAACAGCCCAATTAAATATGGTATGGCCTACAATAGAGCAATTTACGGACGATTCCTATGCTTTGGATATACTTGCACAGTTATTGTGGTCGGGAAAAAAAGCTCCATTATACAGAATTATTGAAAAAGAAAAGAAATATGCCTCAAAACCTGTCGCGTTTAATAATTCTCTTGAATTGGCAGGTTCATTCGCTTTACGAATTACTGCAAATAGCGGAATCAGCCTTAATGATATCGAAAAAGGAGTTTTTGAGTCATTTGCACTTTTCGAGAAGGAGGGATTTACCAATCAAGATTTGGAAAGAATAAAAGCTGGCCTTGAAACCGGATATTATCAAGGAATAAACAGTGTAATGAATAAAGCATTCCAACTCGCTGCTTATAATGAATATAAAGGCGATGCTTCGTTTATTGAAAAAGAAATTGAAAAAACACGCGCTGTTACTATTGAAGATGTAAAAAGGGTTTATAATAAATACATCAAGGATAAGCCGTTTGTCGAAACTAGTTTTGTGCCAAAAGGACAGCTAAACTTAATGGTTGAAAATTCAGTAAAAGCCAATGTTGCCGAAGAAAATATAAACAATGCAACTGAGGTTAAAAATGAAGTTGCAGATAATGAAGTAATTATAAAAACAAAAACCAAACTCGATCGTTCAAAAATGCCTGTTTCTGGGCCTGATCCTGAGATTAAGTTACCCAAAATATGGAATAGTACACTTGCAAATGGTCTAAGAATTTATGGAATTGAACAAACCGAATTGCCTTTGGTTCAATTTAACATTGTGGTTGAAGGCGGCCAGTTGCTCGAAGGAATTAATAAGTTGGGAGTGTCAAATTTAATAGCTGAAATTCTTAAACAAGGTACTAAAAACAAAACTCCACAGCAGCTCGAAGAAGAAATTGAAATGTTGGGCGCCAGTATTTCTGTGAGATCGACTAAGGAAAATATCAATATCGCTGTTACTACCCTGGCGCGTAATTATCAAAAAACGCTTGATTTGGTTCAAGAGATAATATTGGAGCCCAGATGGGATGCCGAGGAATTTGAACTCGCAAAATCTAAAACAATCAATATCCTAAAGCGCAATCAGGCTAACCCTAATTACTTATCGACGCTTGCATTTAACAAAATTTTGTATGGCGAAAATAGTATACTTGCCTTTGATAAAACCGGAACAGTAAGTTCTGTAGAAAGTATTAGCCTCGACGATTTGAAAACGTATTATGCTAATTATTTTTCTCCAACAGTAACATCCATTGAGGTTGCTGGAAATATTAAAAAAGATATGGTTATAAAATCACTACAAAATCTTGCTAAAAACTGGAAAAAGAAAGATGTTAAAATACCTGATTTTAAAGATTTTCCTGTGATTGATAAATCCAAAATTTACTTTGTTGATGTGCCTGGTGCAAAGCAATCTGTGATTAGAATTGGCTATTTGGCCTTTTCCCGGTTAAATCCTGATTTTTATGCTGCAACAGTGATGAACGAAAAATTAGGAGGTTCTTTTAGCGGTGTTGTCAATCTTATTTTGCGCGAAGAAAAAGGATTTACTTACGGGGCATATAGCGGCTT
Source organism: Bacteroidota bacterium (assembly GCA_025361565.1). Classification (GTDB taxonomy): domain Bacteria; phylum Bacteroidota; class Bacteroidia; order Bacteroidales; family NBLH01; genus NBLH01. The sequence goes on from JANYKN010000089.1 coordinate 96,236, forward strand.
TACAGAATCAAAAGTGATTGGGCCTTTTTGGGCTTCATCTAGTGTTAGATCCAATTCAACTTTTGAATCAGTTCAGATTTTTAAAGACGCTATGGAAAAATACAGGCTAGGCCTTTCTGCAGCAGATTTAAAGTTTACTAAAAATACACTGTTAAGATCAAATGCTTTGAGGTTTGAAACTTTAGGCGGTTTAATTGGAATGTTAGATGATATAAGTTCATACAATTTACCATTCGATTATATCAAAAAAGAAGAAAATATTGTAAAAACAATGACACTTGAAAGCCACAAAAAATTGGCAGAGAAATACATTGTGCCTGATAAAATGATTTATGTGATTGTTGGAGATGCTGCAACTCAACTAGAACCATTGAAAGCAATAGGTTTTGGTGATCCTGTTTTGATTAAAAATTAGTAGATTATATCAATGAAAAACCCCGGCATTTAAAGTCGGGGTTTTTTAGTAATTATTTGTTCAATAATTTTTCGACATTAAATTATGCCAAAGCACCAATTGCAGCCTTGTAATTTGGCTCGTCCACAATTTCCGGAACTTGTTCGGTATAAAGTACTTTTCCAGTTTCATCGGCAACAATTACCACCCTTGAGCATAATCCTGCCAATGGGCCATCGGCTATTTCAAGGCCAAAATCTTTGGCAAATTTACCTGTGTTGAAATCTGAAAGGGTTACAACGTTTTCAATGCCTTCAGCACCACAAAAACGGCTTTGGGCAAAAGGTAAATCTCTTGAAATACAAAGAACTTTGGTGTTTTTTAAATTAGCAGCTTCTTTGTTGAAATTCCTTACCGAAGCAGCACATGTTCCGGTGTCAAGACTAGGAAAAATGTTTAAAACCAAGCGTGAACCTGCAAAATCTTTCAGACTTGCTTTCGAAAGATCGCTCTTTACCAGTTCAAAGTTGTGTAAATTGCTACCAACTTTTGGTAGTTCTCCAACAGTGTGGATTTGGTTTCCTTTTAATGTAATTTTTGCCATAATTTTAATTTTTAGTTATGTGAGATGAGATGTTAAAAATTAGATGATTAGAACTCTGAATTTTGTTATTTTAAATTTGAAATTTGTTATTTGAAATTAAAAGTAAATTCCTGTTGAATCTCAGGTGTATTGACCATTCGCATTGAAAGCATATTTAAGTATTTCCAGAATGAGGACATAATTTCTTCTTCCAAATCAATTTTTTTAAGGACTTCACTATAACATTCAAGCCAGGTTAACCGTGCTTTTGGAGTTATCTTGAATGGAGCGTGCCTTTGTGCCAGCATTGGTTTCCCTCGGTTTTCGTTAAAATAGGGGCGACCACCCATAATCTGTATCAAAAAATCAGACGATCTGAGTTTTGCTTTTTCAAATTCAATATCATCTTCCGGGAAAAGGTTATTTATTTCACTTTTTCTAAGTAAATTGTAATGATCATTACTCAATTTGCGGATACCACTTTCACCCAGCTGATTAAGAAATTCTTTATCAGGTAGTTGAACCTCAGGTAAATTTGTATTTTGATATGGTATTATTTCGAATGTCATAAATCTGTTGAAGATTTGAAAATCTTATTTCATTTCCAATGCAAAAATAAACTCAAATTTTTAAACTTGCAATTTTTATTTAGATTAATTCTAAATAAAAATTAAATTCTACAAAGTTTAATATGATATCAATTAAAAATCAACTAGTTATAGGAAAAGCGATGATATCAAAACTTCAAGTAATTGCCAAATATTAATTATCTAATTGTAAATTTATATTTTATAAGATTATTTTTTTATTGAATTAAACCCATAAAAATGTGAATAATGAAAACTAAAAAAACATTAGTAATCATCCTTTTTCTTTCATGGTCTTTTATGAATGTGATGGCGCAGGAAAAGCGTTTTTTTATGCCTTCGGAAATTGCAAAAGCATACGAAAAAGGAAGTAGATCATACGACGGAAAACCCGGGAAAAATTATTGGCAGAATTTTGTCGATTATAAAATCAAAGTCGGCATCAAACCATCAGAAAGATTAATAGATGGATATGAAAAAGCCGTATTTAAAAATTCCAGTCCAAATTCTATTAATTCTTTGGTTGTTAGACTTTATGCTGATGTTTTTAAAAAAGGAAATAGCCGTGGGTCAAGTGTTGACGAACGTGATATTGATAATGGGGTTGAGTTATCTGATTTAAAGATTGATGGACAAATAATTGATCTAAAAAATACTCAGTTAATAAGAAGAAGTGGTACTAATCTTAATATCACATTGGCAAAACCATTGGGGTCCGGAAAAGAGCTGATTTTTGAAACTGCATGGAAGCAAAAAATACCATATTCTAATATTAGGAATGGTTTTATTGATAGTACCACATTTTTTATCGGAGACTGGTATCCGCAAATTGCAGTTTATGATGATGTTTTTGGATGGGATCGTTTAGATTATACGTTGCAGACTGAGTTTTATAATAATCTTGGAAAATTTGATGTTGAAATTACTGTCCCTAATGATTTTTTAATATGGGCCACCGGAACTCTAGTAAATTCAGAACAGGTTTTACCTAAAGAAATTAATGATAAATATATTAAAGCAAAATCATCAATAGATGTTATTCATGTTTTTACAAAAGAAGATTATGATAAAGGTTTTAAAACATTGAGTAATACCTGGCATTATTCCGCAAATGAAGTATCGGATTTTGCTTTTGGTTTAAGCAATCATTATTTGTGGGATGCTGGCATGCAGCTTGTCGAAGACAGGCAAGTTCTTATTCAATCAGCATATCCAATAAATTTAGCTAAAGATTGTGACAGCCTTATACAAATACAACAGAAAACGATGAAACATTTTTCAGAGGATGTTCCTGGAATTCCTTATCCCTATGAAAGCTTTACAACTTTTATTGGCACAGAACAAGGTGGGATGGAATATCCCATGATGGCGAATAATGGATATGCCGACCGAGGCGTCACCGTGCATGAAATGATGCATACTTATTTTCCAATGTATGTACGCACCAATGAGCGCCGTTGGGCTTGGATGGATGAAGGTTGGGCCGATTTTAATACTTCTGTAGTCGAAAAACGTTTTTTCAATAACGACAAAGACTTTGAGAAACTATTTTCAGGTTCCAGCTCAGGTATGCTTGGAATGGTTGGTACTAATGGAGATTTGCCATTAATTGTTTCTTCAGAATATATGGAAGATAATTATTTTTATGCCAGTTATGCGCTTCCTTCTTTTGTTTATACAATTATTCATCATCATTTGGGCGATGAATTGTTTTTTAAATGCTATAAGGAATATATTAAAAGATGGGCTAAAAAATCACCTACGCCGTATGATTTCTTTTATACATTTGAAAATGTTTCGGGCCAGGATTTAAGCTGGATATGGAAACCCTGGTTTTTTGAATTTGGCTATCCTGATTTGGCTATTCAAAGTTTTATTAAAGATAAGCTTATTGTCAATAAAATTGGAAATAAACCGGTGCCAATTTTCCTTGATATTGAATATGAAAATGGAGATTCAAAAAAAATGAACAAAAGTGCAGGTGTTTGGGCCGATGGTAAAAAAAGTTTTGAATTTAAAATCGCCGATTATCAAAAAATCAAGCGCATTTCGTTGAATAAAAAAATCGTTGATTTTAATTTGTCAGATAATTTTTATCCATCCATCAAAGACCTGATTGGTAAAGCCAATATATCCGATAAAATTATAGGTAACTACCAGCCTGATCAATTTCCTTCAGTTATTAATATTGTAAAAGAAGATGGACTTATCTATTTGATTGTAAACGATTTTAATTTAAAAATGCTAATATATCCAATTGATAAATTCAAATTCAACTCTCTGGATGATAGTAAAAAACTGGAGTTTATTATAGATGAAAAAGGGGAAGCTACAAGCATAAATATAGATTGGAACGGATATAAATTTAAAGCAGACAGAGTAATTGATATATAATTGACATATAATAAAATAGCACCGAAATATTTTGGTGCTTTTTTAATTATTCTATGTCATTCCAAAATAAGTTGAAAAACATTGACTTATTTATGGATATAAATAGGTTTACTATTCTTTCATAAAGTGAAAGGCATTTGCTTTTGCCACATATCAAAATATTTTTCTCTATTTGCATAAAGGTCCTTATGTGTGCCTAACTCAATTACTTTGCCTTTTTCCATAACCACAATCGTGTCGGCGTTAAGGACTGTACTTAACCTATGAGCAATCATTATTATTGTTTTTCCTTCAGATTTTAACTTTTGTACAACAAACATCAATTGTTCTTCAGATTCCGAATCGAGGGCAGAAGTGGCCTCATCAAGAATAACTATTTCAGGTTCTCGATAAAGTACACGTGCAAAAGCTATTTTTTGGCGCTGACCACCAGATAGGGATGTTCCATTTTCGCCAATGTCTGTAAAAAAGCCTTCTGGCAATTCTTCTATGAATTTGATTAAGCCGATTTCCTGACTAATCTTTAGTATTTTATTCATGTCGGGCTCAAATTCACCAATGCCAATATTTTCGGAAATAGATCCTTTAAATAGTTCTACTTTCTGAGGTATTACACCAACAATCATTCTCAAGCTATGGTTCTCGAACTGGGTAATATCAATATTGTTGATATATATTTTACCAGAAGCAATTGGATAAATATTCTGCAAAAGGTGGATAAGTGTCGATTTACCGGAACCGCTTTCACCAACAATTGCCGTTATTGCTCCTTTTTTTATTTGTAAGTTAAAATCTTTGAAAACATCAATTCGGGAACCATACCTGAAACTCACATTTTGAAAGGAAATATCGCCTAAATGGTCTTTTGATAGTTTGATACAGCTTTGCTTTTCCTGCTCCAAATCCATAATTTCAAAAAGCCTGTCAGATGCAATAAAAGCATGTTGTAACGAAATATTGACACCAATAATACTATTCAATGGGCCAGAAAAGTACCCAAGTATTGCATAAAAGGATAAGAGTTCACCTACAGTCAAATCATTAGCCATTACAAAGTAGGAGCCTATCCAAAGTACAATAATGGTAAATAATCTTGACATAAACGTTGTCGAAAATGATGTAAAAACTGTGTTCAACCCGGAAATGTAGCCTGTATTTAGCAATTTTATGAACCTGAATTCCGTTTTTGAATTTGTGTATCCTTCAATTCCAAATCGTTTTATGGTGCTGACGGTATTTATTGACTCAACCAATTGGCTTTCGAGGCTGGCAGCATGCTCCATAATTTGTCTTTCTGTTTTTTTATTTATATGATTGGTGACGAAATATAAAACAATATAAATTGGAATAACAGTCATCACTAACAAGGCCATTTGCCATGAGTAAATGAACATTAGGATAAACGAAAATGCGACAATTAGAGCATTAACAATCAAGTTTATAAGTGTACTATTGATAAAGTTCCTGATTTTGACCGCATCATTTATCCTAGAAATAATTTCACCTGTTTGCATAGTATCAAAAAAGCGTTGTGGCAGTTTTAACAGGTGTTTGTAGTAGCCCAGAATTAAACGTGCATCAATGAGTTGGCCTGTTTTAATGGTAAATACCGTTTGGTAAATACCCAAAAGTATTTGAACAAATAGCAAAACTAACATGATCAGGCTCATCATGTTGAGCAGGTTTTTATTTCCATTTATAAAAACAAAATCGGTTAGTTTTTGAATGTAAATGGATGTGGAAAGGCCTATTATTGAGAAGAAAACAGCTCCAACCAATGCTTGGGTCATTACTAATTTGTGTGGTTTTAAAAGGAAAAACAGCCTTGAAATATTGGAAATTTTTTCATTTCTAATCTCAAAATCATCATTGGGAACAAGTATAACCAGAATTCCAGTCCAAACTGTTAAAAATTCCTCTTTTTTTCGTTTCTCAAGTTTTCCGGTTGCAGGATCCATTACCAACAGCCCTTTATTGTCAACTTTTATGATGACCACATAGTGCAACAGGTTACTTGAGAGTTTAAGGTGTGCAATGGCAGGCTTTGGTATTTTTAATAAGGAATCGTAACTACCCTTAACACCTTTGGCTGTAAAACCTAGTTTTTCCGCTGCTTCAATAAGACCAAGCACATTCGTTCCCTTTTTATCAGTATTTGCAAATTGGCGAACCCTTGAAACTGGGATATGCAGATTGTAAAAGGCCGAAACTGAGGACAAACAAGCTGCCCCGCAATCCATGATATCGCGCTGTTTAAATTGTACTTTTCTGTTCATTTTTTGGATGAGCCTGAATTGGTAATATTAGGGTTGAGCCATTGCGATGATTCATCGAACAGCAATTCTGCAAGTGTTCTTTGCATAAGGAAAAGGTTTGCCGTTAGGGTCATACCTTTTTTTAACCGTGCAGTTTTACCATTATAGCTTAAGCTTTGTTTAGGTAAGCTGCAAACAACTCGGAATCCCTGCAATTGGTTTTGTTCAATAGATATGTCATTTGCAATATCTATAACCGATCCTGAAAGCATACCCCAACTATTATAATTGAAAGCATCAATTCGAAATTTTGACTTTTGAGATAGGTAAACCATTCCAATATCAGAAGGCGATAAGTACATTTCAACTACCAATTCAGAATTTGGCGAAAGCTGACAAATATCCTGGTTTGGAAAAAGTAAAGTGCCCACAGTTACCGCAATAAGATTTTGAACATAACCACTCGAAGATGCTATAATAAAACATTTTGATCGTTCTTTTTCTAAATTGACGAGGGATTCCTTTAGAGTAAGGAGTTGATTTAATAGATTTTGATTTTCATTTTGCCAAATGGAAATTTGGTTTTTGAATAATTTGGTGTATTTAAGTTGTTCATTTTCGAACCGATAGCTTATCTGATCATATTCTGATTGAGGAATTACTTTGTTTTGGTAAAGTTGTTTTTGTCGATCAAATTCTTTGCTGATAATGGCTATTTCAGATTTTTGGTAACGCAAATCGGAAATAAACCTTTGAAAATCCTGTTGGTATTTTAAGGTATGGATAGCCAAGCTCACAAATACAATTGTATTTGTGAGCTTGGTAAGGGTTTCAAGATCGCTTCCTTCTTGTAGGGCAATGTTTATTTTACTTTTTAATAACAGAAGGCTTTGACAAATTTCGGAAGTATCAACTTCTATCAAAGTATCGCCTTTATTTACCTTGGCGTTTTCGCTTATTTTTATGGACAGTATTTTTCCGTAAACTGAATTTTTTATCACACCTTGTTTCTCCATAGTGGTTATTATACCCCTACACTGCACGTTCACATCTACCGATATAAAAAACAGTGATATGGCAAACACGCAAAAAGTAACAAGTAAAATTAAATAAATGATTTTGCTTTTGTTACTGTGTTTTTTTATTAACGTTTCGGTTGAAAAGTTTATAATTTCGGAAGGGAATATGGGAACCATTAAATTATAAGATAATGTCTTGACAAAAAGGAACAAGATTGATCATGGCATGTATCGCAAAAACTAAAATTATTGCATTCTCACGTCTTTTCAATGAAATAACAAATGCTGATGCAAAAATTAATCCTATGAAAAATGCTAAAATCATGTAATTCAGGTTGTAGCAATGTGATAACCCAAAGAAGATTGCCGATAAAAATATTGGAATTACCATAGAATTAGCTTTTAATTTAACTAAGAGTTTATGAGATATTTTGATAATTAGAAATTGGAAAATAGTTGTTTCAAATAGCGGTCCCACAATTATTACTAGAATAAAGAAGGAAATTTTTTCGTTTTGTAAGTTCTTTATTTCATCAGGTAAAGCTAAGTTTACGGAAAATGGCATTAAAACGATTAATTTTTGAATTATTAATATTGCGAGAACATACAATGCAATAAATATAAAAACGTTGACCCGGGTTAAAAAAGCGTTTATTCTATCCATTTGTCTTTATTAATCAATAAAATTTAAAACGATTGTTGTTGCATACCCAAAAAAGTAACATATATAATAAAAAGTGTTGTTATAACCTAGTCCAATTAGCACTCTATCAATAATTATTATAAGAAAAAAAATTGTAAGTAAAATATAACCATTGCTTTGATACCTTTTTGTATTCATTTTTTCGTTAATTTATTAATTCAAAATTGATAAGAGTCATCAATTATATTTGATGACTCTTAAGTTCCTTTCTAATTCCAAATTCCTACAGGATTATTATTACCAGCTTCTACTAGTGTAGCATTTGCATATGTTGCTGCATTGCGACATGTAGATACTATATAACTAAGTCCAAACATAAAATAGTATAATGTATCACCAGGTTCTGATACTCCGCCGTTACATATAGAACATTCTGCTTTTGAAAGCTCTATCAAACCAATTTCTTGTAAATTTTTCATAGTAAAAGATTTAATTTTGTATATTAATTTATTTGTTTGCAGCAGCAGCACCATCATTCCAACCTTGAATTCCTTTATCTAGATTGTCAACCACATAAATTGTAAGGCAAATTCCACCAATTATTGTTCCAATAATGGTCCACCAACCCCCATCAGTTTTTTTCATCTCAATAGCATCCATTTCCTGAACGCCCATTGCATTTAAATCAAAGTTTTTCATGTTTGTAAAAATTTAAAGTTAAAAAATTATCCAAATAGGTTTAATTTTTTGCAAGTGATTTGTATATGTGGTGTTTAAGCTTATCATAAAGATAATGTTAAATAGCTGTTTTCAAAGTGGATTATTCTTTTTCATTGATTTTTAAGTTATTGTTAATAAACTGATCGATATAATTTACATTTCGTGGATCAGCTTTCGATTCTTTTATTTTTATAACTTTTAAAGGTTCATTAATGACCTTTTCAACATTAAAAGAGATACATCTTAAGTCGATATGATTTATTTTTGGAAGAAATCGAAGGGTATTATTCGATACATGATTTAAAAAATATTGATTTCCAACTAGTTTGTATGATGTTTCATAGGAAGTTATACTTATTGGAATTGAATTTATTGTACTAATTGTGAAATGGCCTGTCTTTTCAATTGAATTTGTATTAAGGTTGATTAAAAGATATTTAAATATATTTGAAATATCCTCATTTTCTTTCGATACATTAATAGTGACTTTAGGATTTTTTCTTTTTTGATCAATCATTGAATAAGTTCGAGAGCTTACTAAAATTAAATAATTCGAACTATCCTTCTTATAAGCTTTGAAATATTTAAAATCATCAGGGACATGGAGTTCAGATTTCTCATCACGTTTACTCCAAATTCGTCGATCGACCCCCAATTCTTTAGAATAAGGACAATTATACATTCGTAAAAAATCCAAATCAAGAGAATAATAGAGATTGCTATATTCCCCTCCCAAGGATTTAGTCCATGTGTCGTAAACGGTAGGTGAAATATTTGGGGATTTATGAACAAAGTCACAATTTTCGGTATGCGTTAGAATAGGTTGATTACTATTAAAACCATGATCATAAACCAATACTTTTGTTTTAATTTGTTCAGTTGAAATTGTGTCGTTCCGCATTTCATTTTCACTATAAGATCCAACTAGATTGAAAGCTTGTTTTGAATAATAAATGGATTGTTTTATATTTAAGACCAGTTTTGCAAGATCATTAGCAGATTTTCCTTGCAATTTTATTATACTATCAATGTCTAATTGAGGATATATACTCCAGTAGAGTGTATCTAACTGAACAAATTTAGAATATCTATAAAGTAGATTTATACTTAAGCTATCTATAGGTAAACTGGATACAACATTATTATTTTGAACCTTAATATTAACAATATGTTCATTTTGTCCTGTTATAGACAATGCCGATAAATAGATTATTAAAAGAAATATTATCTTCATCTTAAAATTTTATAACTAGTATAATTAAAATAGGAATTTTCTATTTTCCAAAAATTATATTTGAAAAGTAGCTAAATATATCTTACTGGGTATCTCTTTTACTCATCTAAATAAATGAGGAAATATTATGTATTGAATCCCACTAAATCAAGATTGATTTAACGAATAATTGTTTTTTAATTATACAATTATTTGCTTAATAGGTTTCATAATTTGTTATGTTTCCTTTAAAATATAAAAAGCTTAGATGAGCTAAGAGGATACCTAGTTTAATCTTTTATTAGTTTAGGTTCTAATAACAACCGCCCATCCAACTGCCTGACACATCTTGGAAGTCTCCTCCAACATTAACGAATGACCAATTACAACAAGACGCAGAAAGACAAACATTAGCCCAATCTAGTACTTCGGCCCAAGTAAGTCCACCATCAACGATTTTCACTTCCAATGCATCCATTTCCTGAACGCCCATTGCATTTAAATCAAAGTTTTTCATGTTTGTAAAAATTTAAAGTTAAAAAATTATTTTACTGTTTTGAATAATTTGTTCGAACGCTTATTCGCAGATAAAAATAATTTAATATTCTTTTTAATCAAGCTTTGATATTGACTACTTTGTGGCAGACTATGTTTCAATTTGTGAGAAGTATGGGTTTTGCCTTTGAGCCAAATGCAATTGATTCAATTTCTTTTGCAATTTTCTTATCAGGATATATTATTTCGTTGTTTGCTAATAATATTTCTGGTGAATTACCAATTTTTATTTCGATACAATGATGGATATTAATACTTATGCTTCGGTTAACACGGTAAAAAGTCGATTTACAAAGCATTTGCTCAATTTCTTTTAATGGTTTTGAAATAATGAAGGTTTGGCCATCGGCTAGTTTTAATGTCGTGTACGAATTATCAGCTTTTAAATAAATGATCTGATCTGTGCAAAACTTTCTTTTCCTATTTCTGGCTATCGTCAATACTATAAATTCATTGGTTTTCATTGGTTTGCTTGTTTTGGTTTTTATAAAAGAAATTCTTAGTCCATCATATATCCCAAAGCCAATAAAATAATCAGCGTGGGACATATACCAATCAGTAGCCGAGGGACGACCAAGCCCCACACAACAGAAAAGATAAAGCCCACGCCTTGCGTGAGCGTTTATCCAATCATTGTTGTGCTTATTGTTTTGGTCGTTTTCGGCTACAAGATTGCTAAACGCAATATTTTATATGTTTTTATTTTAATGTATCCATTCAGTTTTATTTAGTGATGTACAAAAATACGATTTTTTTTAGGTATTAACGGTATTAGGTAAATATTTAAACTATTTTGGACACCTGCAATTTTGACTATTTCCTTTTTTCAGAATTTGAAAGGCGAATTGAAAAATTAATTGAATACCTTATTTGTTACGATCGTTTTTAGTGGTATCCTTTATTTTTATTACTTTAATTTAGTAGAACAGTAGTTAGAAAGTCGGATGATAAAGCAGAATATTTGGATACTTTTGCAAACATTAAATAAAAAAATAATACATAATATATTAAAAACAAACACATACATGAACAACAGACAATTTTCGAAAACTGTAATTTTAGGAAATGGAATTTTTCCGGACCACCCAATAACACTTCAAATTTTGAATAACGCCCAAACAATCATTTGTTGCGATGGTGCTGCCAATGAGTTAATTGCAAATGGAATGATTCCTTCGGTGATTGTTGGCGATATGGACTCAATTTCTGAAGAGAACAGTGTTAAATTTAAAAGTATTATGGTACGGATTCCGGAACAAGATACCAATGATCAGACAAAAGCAATTGGATGGGCATTGAAAAAAGGATTTACAGATGTTGTTATTTTAGGTAATACGGGTAAGCGTGAAGATCATACCATAGCAAATATTTCTTTGCTTGGCGATTATTCAAAAAAACTGAAAATTTGTGCTGTCACCAACAATGGCATTTTTACACCTATTTCCGGCAATACTGATTTTGCTTCTTTTCCCGGAGAACAAGTATCAATATTTAGTTTTGTAAATGGTACAAAAATTTCATCTAAGAATTTAAAATATGAATTGGACAATTTAACACTTGATTCTCTGTGGATGGGAACACTAAATGAATCCTTGGGTGATAATTTTTCACTAAATTTTGAATGCGGAAATTTGATAGTTTTTCAATCATTTAGTTAGGTATAAGGTTATCAACTTTTATATTCTATTGGCCTATTTTTACTAGCTCAAGGTAATTGTACAATTTTTCATTTTGATAAATGATATCCAATCTCCAAAATAACAAAACGACCGGGCGATAATCCATTTTTCTTGTCTACGTATTGATTATCAAGTATATTTTGAACATCAAGTGTCAGGTTGAATTGTTTAAATTGTTTTTGTAACCGGATATCAATAGTTGTATATGCATCCAGTTTTTCAGTGTTGTATTCATCTGCCCACATAGCTCCTATGTAATTGGAAACCAAATTAACATTAATAATTTTATTGCTGAAGAAAATTCCGCAATAAGCTTGGTGGGGAGGGGTTTCAGCAATAAATTTATTGGTCAGGTCGTCTTGTGGATTATTATTTGTTGAAGTAAATTCGACAATCCTGGAATTATTGTAAGTATAATTGGCTTTTAGCGATAAATTCTCAACAATTTTCCAATCCACAGAAGTTTCAACACCATAAATTCCTGCCGTACCAAGGTTTTCCCTTTTTAATACTGGCTTATCAACATCCACCGTATCGCCGGTATGTGCAAAATATTGGAAATCTTTACCCAATGAATAATAGGTTGATAATTGAAATTTAAGATTATCCGTTGGCATAAAATCAAATCCAATTTCATAATTTATCAGGGTTTCAGGTTTCAGGTATGGATTTGCAATTTTAAAACCTTTACTCACTTTTCGCGAACTTACCATATCGTCTAATGTTGGAGGCATAAAACCGGTTGAAAAAGAAAGATATGTTCTCAGTTTTGTATTAAACTTGTAGGCCAAAGCAATTTTAGGGCTTAAATTTGACCAACTTGTTTCTTCGAAATTTTCCGACAATTGTGAGTCAAATGCAGTTACTGGGGTTGGATCTTCCACATTCAGAAATCCATTTTTGAATTCTGCCAAATCAACCCTTAATCCCAGGGTAAGTATCATTTTATCATCTAAAAATTTTGATTCGTTCTGCAAAAACAAAGCATAATAATTGATATCACCGCCGCGCTCGAAATAATCTGTTGATGTAAAATAGATATCTTCGGCCAACATGCTGCCATGTTTATAATCAGAACCAAACGACAGTTCATTATTTTTAGTTAATTTTTTAACCATATTAAGCCAAAAGCCAAAATCTTCTGAAAACTGCACCCTGTCATATAATTTATAGCTATCACCGGTTTCATTTAGTCGCTCAGAATGTTGGTAATAGTCTTGTCTATGATAAAATGATTTTAGATAAATATATGTTTTGCCAACTTTTCCTGTATATGCTCCCTGGTATTGTTGTGTTGTATATTTCTCATACGAACCGTCTTTTTCGTATATTTTTATACCCTCGTCGCGCTTGTCATCGTAATATTGAAATCGCAAATCAATTTTATTATTTTTATTGATTTGATAACCAGTAGTTAAATTCAAACTGTATTCATTGAGTCCCAATTTGGCATCAGTGCTATCTCTTTCATTGTCAGGTACAATAATATAACCATCACCTTGCCTGTAAAATGCATTTGTTGACCAATAAAAGCCTTTTTGGTCTTTGATATAGTTACCTCCGATATTTATTTTACCTCCAATTGTATTATAGGTTCCACCAAATAAGGATGCTTCAGCATCAAATAGATTTTGCTCCTTTTTTGTTAAGATATTGATAACACCCCCCATTGAGTTATTTCCATAAAGAGCTGATGCCGGCCCTTTAAGTACTTCTATTCTTTCTATTTGGCCCGATTCAATTAAATGCCAGTTAATTCCTCCTCCTGCCGATAAATTGAGAGGAACTCCATCTAAAAGCACCAGTACGCGTGCTGTGCCATCCAAACCGCGCATGGTAACACTCGAATTTTTAGAAAATATACCCCAACTGCGGTTTACATATACATTTGGAATGGAATGTAAATAATTATCAATATTGGTGTTAGGGTAATTGTTGAGATCATCTTCTGTAAGGTTATCAATTCTTCCAGAAACATCTTCTGTCAACTTTTTCTGCCTCATGGCTGTAACATTTATTTGACCAAATTGATTTAACCTTTCAACCAATTTTATTTGGATTGGCGGATTAATTTGCGAGGAAATGCTAATTGTCAAAATCGTATCATTAAAAGCAATATGGGAAATCTTCACCAGATATTCACCTGGAAGCAAATTTGCCATTTTAAAATACCCATTTTCGTCACTTGAACAACCTTGTTTGGTTTGGCTAAAATAAATATTTGCATTAGCGATGGGCTGATCATTTATTTGATTGAGAATCCGGCCTTCAAAATTTTGTTGTGCAATTATAATATTGACACTCAACAATATAATTATAATTGTCGAAATTATTTTCATCATAAATTTTGGATTTATTGTTGAATGATCAAGCTAAATTGAATGGTGCCATCTGTCTGGCCTGTAACATTTTCTATTTTTATTATCCCAAATTTGTTTTCGTTGCTTTGGAAAGCATAATATTGGGCATTTTGAAGTTGTTTCGCTTTTCGGCCTCCGCCAGTAAAAAGGTTGGAAACAATCAGACTGTCATTGGTGGCTGAATTAAATTCCAAATCATTAATATTGATGCTTGCCCTTGTATAAAAAGTTGTCCTTTTTATTGGCCAGAATTCAGGAGCATCTGCTCCGACAAAGAGCCCGATTAAGTTTGCTCCAGGTGAGGCAATTGTATTTGCATCGCCAATAGCATCGTAATAATAAACAATATCGATAAGTGATTGATTAATAAATGCCTGTGATTGAGTATATAACATGCCATTTGAAAAAGAGAAAAAGCCTCCATAACCGGTATTGTTCTGTGCGCCTAGGATTATGGAACTGTAGCGTGTAATTTCCGAAAAAGAAGAATCCTGTTTTGTTATTGTAATTGAGATTGTATCTGCTTTGCGTGATTTGTTGCGGATAATAAAGTTAATAATTTCTATACTATCAAGTGACTTGGTTATTAGAATATTTTCATCGATTTCAGGGATATTAAAGCCTTTGTCTAAAAACCTATCGCCATTGATTTCAACAATGAGATTGGTCAAATTTTCACCGTTTGCAGATGTGGCAATAATTCCCACGGTAAATTGCTTTCCTGCACTAATGCTGGTATCGGAATGAACAAATCCTTCAGCTTCTTTTAATTGTATTATAGGAGCATTTTCTGATAATTCCATTTTATTGCATGAAGCAATAAGTACAATGGCAAAGCACGCAATAAAAATAAGTTTTTTCAATGTTTCAATTATTTTCTTACCAAATATGTTATTGCGGACTGTGTATATACTTTGACTGTTTATTGCTGCATTTTCAAGTCAAATGTAATAATGTCCGTTTCGCTTAATGCTCCGTAAAGAATGAGCATTAGCCCAAACTTTCCATTTTGTGTTTTGAAAGAATATACATTATTGGATTTCAATTCTTTGATATGATTTTTAGCTTGATCTGCATGGAATGACGAAATCAGCAAATTATCTCTATTCGTTAATTCGAATTGTGCTTTACTAATTGTGGTGGTACAAAATTGAGTAAGATTTGTTGTTTCCCAAAGATTAAAATCATAAACCCCAAATAAGCTATCTGAGCCCGGTGATGATATAAAACTTTTAGTAAAAAAATCATAGCCACCCAGCAAATCGATAAATTTTTGACTTGTATCTGCCTGAGCTTTAAAAAAACTAATATTGTTTGCCAGATTATAATAACTCCCAATTCCAGAATTATTCTGAGCACCAATGATGGCATTGATTGTTTTTATATTTCCACCGGAATAATCATTAGAAATCGTTAATTTTAATCTGCTTGTGTTTCCACCGGCATCAATTACTTCAAACTCCCAGATTTCTTTGGGATTAAGCGATTTTGTTATTTTTTTATTAAATGTCAGGTTTTGACCCATTGCAGCTTCGACAAGGTATGGCTCTCCATTCAAATTGTCATTGAGATAAGTATTTACAGTTTTAATCAGGTCAGATCCATTCCATACACAATTCAGTCCAATCATTGATGTGTCACCAACCGCAATTGCTGTGTCTAATGATAAATATCCAGAATCGATTACAAAGGCCAGAGTCGGGCCACCAACTCCATTTCCATTTTTTTTACATCCAACTGCTAATAGAGCAATTAAAATTGAAGTCAGAATAGTTTTGAAAATTGCTTTTTTCATTTTCGAAATTTTAAATTGGTAAAAATATCACTTTATGAAACTTCCATTTTATTAATATCTTTCAAAATAAATTAGGAAATACAAAATGGATGTTTATAGAGATCAATTAATTAACTAAAAAAATATGTTTGTTAGATTTACAATATAACGAATATATTTGAATATTGCTTTTATCTCATTTTCATATTTTTACTTTAGTTGCCAATTATTTTCTTTATATAGCATTGATTCAATTATTTTTGACTTAAAAATATAACTGCGAATCATTTATGATTAAGCTTAAATATAAAAAATAAGCTATAGTGAAAGTTTTTGCACTACAGCTTATTTTTATTATTAATTATTTTACATTTTAATTTTAATGGTCATTTTACCAGTAACTCCTGGAGTTATGGAAATGACTTTAAAGATTCCGTATTTCCCACCATTGGTTAAAAAAGTGTAACTGTAATCAACTGTTATATCCTTAGCTTTCTTTTTAGGATCTAGATACTGACTTTTAATCTGATCAACGGTAGTAATAGCTTCAAACTGTGAAGCACTTAATAATGTTGTAGAAAACATAGTATTATTGAATATTGTCCAATTAGCCATATCTGTTGGATAAGGAATTGGAAGTGTAGCTATTGTAGCGCCAGGAGAGGTTATGTGTGTGAAATTAGTGGCATCGTAAGCCCCAATAAAATCGATTAATCCCTGGTTGTTCGATGCATCTGCAGCATTGTAGGTAAGGTTAGTACTTAGGCTGTAATAACTATTATCAGTTGTACATTCTTGTGCTCCAATTGTAACGGTTTGATTGAAAGTTACAGGAACTATTAGTGCTAAATTAATGCTCACTGAGCTTTTTTGTCCTTTTGCATCAGTAACTTCAAATTTCCAAACCTCAGTTGGATGGGTGCCTTTGATAATGTGATAATCCATACTATAATCGTTATATGAGTTTTGTGGAATATCGATTGGTCCATCGGCCACAATATCATTTTTGTATACAGTTATGTTTTTAATTGCGTCTATATCATTCCATAGGCTGTGAATACCTACTAAAACATCGGTACTTTCTAAAACTGATTTATCAGCTGAAGTATAGTCTACTCCAGTTATAAATTCAATAGTTGGTTTAGGTCGAACTCCGGCATCAGTTGTTAATGTTAGGCTGACCGAACTTTTTTCGCCTTGTGCATCTGCAATTTCAAATACCCATTTCTCACTAATTAGATCTGATTTTGTAAGTTTGACAAGATATTTGAAAGTTTGAGCATAATTTTCAGGTATAATTTCCGGTGAACCAGACACAACATCATTGACATAAATGGTCAAGGTTTTCATTGCATCTGTTCCATTCCAATCGCATTGCAAACCAACTAATACAGTGTCACCACTAAATACTGTTGCATCACCAGTAATATAACTTGCATCAGTAATAAAAGAAATGGTGGGAGCAGGGCGTAATGGAGTTACTTCATCTTTTTTACAGCCCATTATTATTAAGCTAATAAACAAGCTAACTAGAATTGATTTTACAAATGTTTTTTTCATTTTTCTCATTTTAAGTGATAATATTTTCATTGAATTAATTATTATAAAAATAGCAATTCTGTTTTTATAATTCGTATAAATATTTAATTTTCGTATGGTTAAAATTTGCAACTCGGTTGATATAAAAATATAAGTGAAAACATACATTCATTTATGTTTATTTAAAAAATTTCTTTATTAAATAATAAGAACCCATGCCAATTAATGAGCCTATTAGTCCGAAAATAAAGAAAGAAAGTAAAGGTAACCCAACACCCATAGCTATTGATTTGTGCCAGATTCCAGTAATAATTCCAAGTAAAAATCTGCTTATTGGAATGGTGGAATAGGCTAAACCTCCAATAGTTGCAAGAAACCACAATTTGGTTTGATTTGTTGAATTAGGTAGATAGAACAAATCGAAAAGGATTCCGGGCCACAAATAAACAAAAACTACAAAAGGATCGTTGAAACCCATAAATGGCAAATACAGCATAGAACCAACTCCTGCTGAGAAAACGAAGGACGACCATTTTATCTTGCTTGTTTTTCGGGCAATTAGCATCAGTGCCATAAAAACCAAGCCCTGATGACCTGGAATTCCTAAATGCATTTTGAATCTGGCATGCGCAATTATCGCAGTCATCCCCAAAACAAAAGGGATTAACATTTCAATTACGATTGCTCTGTCAATCTGAAATGCTTTTGATATATTCTTTTGATGCAATTCTCCATTCATATTCTGGTTCATTTAAACTTGGTTCTACAATAACACTTATTTTGTAATTTCTCATCACAGGGCGTAACCACTCATTAACAAAAATACGATCTTTGGGATTGATAATTTGTCCGTCAGATGAAATTATTTGGTCAAAATGGCTGGTTTCAAATAGTTCCGAACTTGTATAAATTCCGTTAAATTCGCGCAATTCTTTGCCTGATAACCAAAAGAAGCGACCGTCGTTTCCGAATTTCCTAAGTCCAACTCCGGCAAGAGCACCTATAATTCCGCCTTTGGTGCCGAGAAATCCTTCAAGGTAAACATTTTCTTCTTTTGCTATTAAATAGGCCTCTTCCTGATATAAAATTTCTTTTTTAGCCCGATGTCCCCAATTCATAATCCGTTCTGTAACTGCCTGGTATAGGGCAATGCAAAGGCCAACATCAGAACCATCGGCAGATTCCCTTTGCAGGTAATCGACACTAAATGCTTTCACTTTATCTATATCGTCAGTTTCAATATCCAAACATGCTGAACTGTTGTGAGATGTATATGGAATTTCGGGGTGAACAAATAATTGGTGGCGGCTAATTGCATATACACTACCCAATTTGTTTTGGTGGATCAGGCTTGTTAAATCGCGTGTCCTGAAACCCGTTCCGCGTGTAAATTCATTGTCCGTATCATCAATTCCAATTAAATAGCGCATAATTGATACATTTTTCAAACGTTATGCAATACATTACATAACGCAAAGTAAATAATAAAAAAGAGCTTTAGAAATGTTTTTTCTCATAATTAGTATTCTAATTTTCCATTTTATCCTATTTTCCAGCTATTACTTCAACCTGTAACTATCAATTGTTTTAAATGAAAGTTACTTAATTAACCATTTTGATTATCAATTATAATTAATTAAATAATTTAAGTATTTGAATACCAGAATTAAAGTGCATAAATAGGGCATTACAGAATAATTATCAGAAATAGAAGCTCAAAAAAATTTTATGGTTTCAGATAAATCTTTAATTTTGTACAGTTTGTAATTAGTCTAAATTAAAATAATAAAGAATAAAAATACAAATGGAAATTACATCAAGAACCAAAATATCAAAACTTATTGAATTTAATGCAGATGTGATTGATGTGATTGCATCGATTAATTCAAATTTTAAAAAGTTGAAGAATCCGGTATTACGAAAACTGCTTGCAGCAAGAGTAACTATTGAAAATGCTTCAAAAATTGGCGGTGTGAGTATTGAAGAATTCTTGAAGAAGCTTGAACCACTTGGATTTACCTATCAAATAGACAAAGAAGAAAATAGTCAATTAATAAACGAAGATATGAATGAGAATTTTGAAATTAAAAATGAAACTATTGTTGACCTTGATGTTAGGCCGGATTTAGCACAGGGAAACGATCCATTTGGTAAAATAATGGCTGCAGTTGCAATATTAAAAGAAGGCCAAATACTTAAAATTACAAATACCTTTGAACCTTTTCCTATCATTAATGTGTTGAAGCAGAAAGGATTTATTTCCAGAGTTGAGAATCCTTCAAATAGTTTATACTATATTTATTTTAAAAAAGTTTCGATTGATACCAGTTCTCAAAAAGATGAAATGGCTTATTCCGAGTCTTTAAAAGGTAATTTTGATGAAGTTTATGAATCATTTGGCAATCATACAGTTGAAATGGATGTAAGGGATTTGGAAATGCCACAACCAATGGTCCAAATTCTTGAAAAGTTAAAAGATATTCCAGAAGGAAATTGTTTGTTTGTGCATCACAAAAAAGTTCCGCAATTTTTGTTGCCCCAACTTAAAGAAAGAGGATATGTTTATCTGACCAAAGAAATTGATGAGGATAACGTTAAAATGCTTATTTATAAGGACAAAAGATAAGCAGTAAAGATAAAAGACAAAAGTTGATAGATAAATGTAAAGTTTCGTTTTGTTTGACATCTGATTTAATATATTTATTAGTTTAGTATCATTAATTTAAAATTTTTTAAATGCAAGGTATAAGTACACAAAGAGCGCCGCATCCATCAGTAGTTTTGCCTCATTTTGCTTTTGCAGCAATTTCATTTTTGGTTTTATCCATCGTTCTAATTTTTTCGACCAATGAGCTTGCAGGGCATTTTTTTCAGCCAAGAATTCTGGCTTTAACGCACATTGCAACTCTGGGTTGGATTACAATGATCATTTTTGGGGCACTTTATCAGCTAATTCCAGTTGTTTTAGAGGTTCCGTTGTATAGCGAAAAATTGGCAAAAATATGTTTTTGGCTTCTGGTAACCGGAACCATTTTATTGGTGCATGCCTTTTGGTTTGCAAAATTTGATGTTTGGCTTTTAATACCTGCCCATATTCTGCTTATTGTATTTATTATGTTTTCGATCAATATTTTATTGACAGCAAAAAAGACCATTAAATGGAATATTGAGTCCTCATTAATTATGGCTTCGGTCTTTTGGATTTTAGTTACCGTTTTTGTTGGTTTTTTGATTTCTATGAATTTTCATCGTGTTTTCTTTAAAAATAATCATCTGGTTTGGCTTAAAATCCACGCCAATGTTGGAATTATTGGTTGGCTATTCTTCCTTATTATGGGGGTTGGTTCCAAACTTATACCTATGTTCTTATTATCGCACAAACTGAATAGAAAAAAGCTACAATTTGCATTTTATGCGGTGAATGCAGGATTATTGTTCTTTTTTATTGATAATGCATACCTCTATCTTAATTTAGATATCGTTTCGTTTATTTTAATTGCTTCAGGTCTGGCTGGATTTATAAGTTATATTTATGAATCATATAAAAAAAGGGCAAGAAAAAATTTGGATATCGGACTCAAACACACAGCTGTCTCAATTTTAATGTTGTTGGTTCCTATTGTTTTGGCTTTGGTTATGAGTTTGAATCCTGAAATGGAAATGAAATATATTTTAAGATTGAATATAGTATATGTTTTTTCTATTTTACTTGGTTTTATAACATCTCTTATTTTAGGTCAAACATTTAAAACATTGCCTTTTATTGTTTGGCTTTCAAAATATCAGAGTTTGGTTGGAAAAGTTAAGACACCGCTTCCAAAAGACTTATATTCCGAAAAATTATTAAATATACAGTTTTGGTCATACAATATTTCCATTGCTCTTTTATTTGTAGGCTTAATTGGAGGAATTCATTATTTGGCAGTTGCAGGCAGTTATGTGCTGTCGTTTGTAGCAATTTTATACAATATTAATATATTTAAAATTTTAATGCATAAAGTTAAAAAAGAAGAGATTAAAAATTAGATATTCATTTACTCTAATTTGACTATTTGGATAACTTTATTGATTATTTTAGTTCAAACTTAAAGAAAGAATAAAATGGCAAAAATATACGAATCAAATACAGAAGAATATAAAATCAATGAAATGCTCAAAGGTGTAATTGATCCTGAAATTGGGATTAATATTGTGGATCTTGGATTGGTGTATAAGATAGATTACATTGAAAACAAAAGCATAGGAATAGAAATGACGCTTTCAACCCCTGCATGTCCGCTTGGCGATGTTATTATTTCAAATGTAGAACATATTCTAAAACGTTCATACCAGGATTATTCAATATCGGTGAATTTGGTTTGGGAACCTGAATGGAATCCTGAAATGGTAAGTCCAGAAGGTAAAGAAGCATTAAATTTCTTTTAGTATTAAATATTATTTTGTTGATTAAAAATTCAAAGTTTTAATAATCAGTTGATAATTTTGCTTTAAGATTTTTGATCTTTTTATTTCATTTGAACTGATGAAAAGGTCTTTTTTTAGGCCTTTTTCTATTAATATTATTTATCGGATTAAATAAAATTATCATTCCCCTGTTCCTTCCTTATTAAAAAATTTATATTAATAATAAGTAAATCAGATATTTATATTCAAACATGGCTATGTTTTAGGGTTTCTGTGATTCTAACATTTTTTATATAATGGTCAATTCTACAATGGTAAATCGAGTTTAAGATTGTAAAAAGTTGAATTCCATTGAGTCCATACTTTAACAATTATTATTCATTTTAGCCCTGATTATTTATTTTCCATGCGTAAAACAATCCTACTCACCTTATTTTCCTTCGGCATGAAGTTTTACAGCTATTTTCATCAGTTCTGTATTTTCTTTTTTCTTTTCCATGATGAAAAGAAACAAAAATCTAGACAAAAATATCCTTTTCCATTCATCTACTTTAGCCAGGGGCACGGCCGACGGATTTTTGTCAAAGTACGCCCAATGCTCTCTGCCATTTTATCCATTAAGAACTGTTTCTTTCCCTTATGAGTAATAAGATATAAATATTCAATATCAAATGTATTAAATCACTTATTCAAAGTAGTTTAGTCTAATAGAATTTGATAATTGCAAATCAAATTGAAATATTTAATTATCAAATTGTTACAAAAACACAGAATTCCTAAAATATAGCCTCAAACATTAAACTGCTTATATAAGATTATTAACATTGATATTAAACTACCGACAATTTTTTTACTGATTGAATTCATTACAATAGTTGGAATATTCAATTTACCTGAAAAGAAAAAAATAGAACGAATTATAAAGATACAAAGACTTGTAGTGTATCATTTTAATTCACTTTGCTAATTTGATCAATTGATAATAAAATGATTTAAACCAAGCCAAGATTTTTTATCCAAAATAATTTTCAAAGTTCATTTATCACGACTTTACTTCTGAATAATCTAAAATTATTTTTTAAATATAATGATATAGTGTCTTTAAAACACATTATTTTATTTTCTTCATTTATAATTTTTTAAAGTGCATTTGTAATTTATAGTATAAATGTAATAAATACGCTAATTTTAAAGAATACAATATGGATTATGATAATTTAATATCAAAGAATATTATTATAATATATTAATAATGAGATATATAAAATTTTTTAAATTGAACCGTTATGATCATTAAGAGAAAAGTGTTTTATAAACACCATAATTAATGGTTTATTTTTTGAAAACAATAAAAATATTCATAAATTTGCACAAAATATCTGATAAGGTGTCATAATAACACTAATATTTTAAATATGAATGAAGATACCAATCCACATATTTCTATCGACTGCGTTATATTTGGTTTTGATTTTGAAAAACTAAATGTACTGTTATTAGAACGAAGACTGGAACATGAAGATCCGAGTATTGCTTTTTGCGATCAGTCACTTGTTGGCCAGCATATTAAATTAAAGGAATCGCTGGATGATGCAGCAGCAAGGATTTTATTCGAAACTACAGGACTAACCAATATTTACCTTGAACAGTTCTATGCTTTTGGAGCACCGGATAGATTAAATAAGGAAAGGGCTAAAATCTGGTTAAAATCAATTGGCCGAGATCCTGCTGTACAAGTTATTACAATTGGTTATTTTTCTCTGGTCAACACAAATACAGTTCAAGTATCTTATAACCCTAGACATGCCAGTTGGTGTGATGTTAAAAAAGTTGAAAACCTAGCTTTTGATCATGATCAAATCTTAAAAAAAGGCCTTGAAGCTTTGCGCCTCAAAATCAAATCAGAGCCTATTGCTTTTGAATTGCTGCCTCAAAAATTTACGCTTTCGCAATTGCAAAAGTTATACGAAGTAGTATTGGATATCAATATCGACAAACGAAATTTCAGGAAAAAAGCGCTTCAGTCTGATTATATTGTTGCTCTAAGCGAAAAGCAAAAAGATGTTTTACATAAGCCAGCCCAACTATTCATGTTTAGCCGCGAAATATATAAAGCAACTAAAAAGGAGGATTTTAGTTTTAATTTTAAATAGCACTCTGAATTGTTTTTACTTTTTCAGTCCTCACTGGAATAGGATCTCAAACATAATAATCTGATTTTCAATTTAAAATAATTCCTTTAAAAAGTTATTTAATGCATTATAATAATAAAAAATTTTGAAATTATGATTTTACACGGTATCGATATTGCAATTATAGTTACCTTTTTAGTTTCTATATCTGTTATAGGTTTAATCCTAAAAAAGCGGGCAGAAAAAAGCAAAAAGGATTACTTGCTCGGGGGTAATCAACTTCCCTGGTATTTGCTTGGTCTTTCCAATGCTTCTGGAATGTTTGATATTTCAGGAACCATGTGGTTGGTAACCATTCTTTTTGTTTACGGTTTAAAAAGTGTATGGTTACCTTGGTTGTGGCCTGTGTTCAATCAAATTTTTCTAATGGTATTTCTTTCCATATGGTTAAGGAGATCAAATGTAACAACTGGGGCTGAATGGATAGGCACACGCTTTGGCATTGGTCGCGATGCAAAGTTATCTCATGGAATAGTTGTGATATTTGCACTTATATTGGGATTAGGATATATGGCGTATGGTTTTATTGGTATAGGTAAATTTGTAGAAATTTTTGTTCCGTGGGAATCAGTTTCTCCATATATTCCTTTTGAAATATCACCACAATATGTTCCTCATTTTTATGGTCTTATATTCACTTGTTTTGCCATATTTTACTCTTTACTTGGCGGAATGTTGAGCATTGTATGGGTAGATGTAATTCACTATGTTATAATGGCCATATCATGCATCGTAATTGGGATAATAGCAATGAGTGCTCTGGCTGCACACGGAATGATTACACCTGATGGCTGGTTAACTCCATTTTTTGGCATGCGTCTTAATCTGGATTGGAGCACCATTATTCCGGAGGTCAATCAAAAAATTCAGGAAGATGGTTTTAGCTTGTTTAGCGTTTTGTTTATGATGATGGTATTTAAAGGTTTACTTGTTAGTATGGCAGGGCCTGCACCAAACTATGATATGCAAAAAATACTATCTTCAAAATCACCTCGCGAAGCTGCTCTGATGAGTGGTTCAGTGAGCATAATATTAATGCCATTTCGCTATTTTATGATTGCCGGTTTTGCTGTTTTGGGCATGGTTTATTATAAAGAACTGGATTTAACAGTGGCAGGTAAAATTGATTTTGAACAAATACTTCCAGCCGCCATCGCTAAGTTTGTGCCTGTTGGAATGGTTGGACTTTTACTTGCTGGTTTGTTATCGGCTTTTATGTCAACTTTCGCAGGTACATTGAATGCAACTCAGGCATACATTGTTAACGACATTTATCTCAAATATATCAAACCCGATGCTCCAAATTCGAGGATTAAGATGATTAATTATGCAGCTGGACTTATTATGGTTGCCATCAGCATCATTTTGGGCCTTTTTGCAAAAAATGTAAACGATGTTTTACAGTGGATTGTTTCTGGTTTATATGGAAGTTATGTTGCAGCCAATGTACTTAAATGGTATTGGTGGCGCTTTAATGGTCGCGGCTTTTTCTGGGGAATGTTAGGTGGATTAATCCCAGCACTTTCATTTCGATTTATCTTTAACGGCGTACTTGATTTATATACTTTTCCTTTAATGCTTTTAATAGCTGTAATTGGTTGTATTGCAGGTACATATTCTGCTCCACCAGTTGATGAAGAAGTATTAAAAAAATTCTATAAAAATGTGCGTCCATGGGGATTCTGGAAGCCAATTCATGATAAAGTAATTGCCGAAGATCCTACATTTATTAAAAATTCAAATTTCAAGCGGGATATGTTTAATGTTTTTATTGGAGTAATTTGGCAAACTGCTTTGGTTATCTTCCCAATTTACATGGTATTGCTGGAAGGTTTGCCTACAGTTGTTGCGCTTTCAATAGCAATTGTTTGTACTTTAATATTAAAGAAAACCTGGTGGGATAAATTACCTGCTGATTAATACATCTTAAAAACAATATCTTTCCTTATAAGAGAAAGAGATCTAATTAACAATTTTAACAAATAGAATATGAAATTTGGATATTTCGACGATCAGCAAAGACAATACGTAATTACAAATCCTAAAACTCCTTATCCATGGATTAATTATCTTGGGAATCATGATTTTTTCTCCTTGATATCTAATACAGCAGGCGGATATGCTTTTTATAAAGATGCAAAATACCGACGTTTAACCCGCTACAGATACAACAATGTTCCAGCTGATAATGGAGGAAGATATTTTTATATTAAAGATGGTGAAACTACTTGGTCGCCCGGTTGGAAACCAGTAAAAACAGATTTGGAATCCTATGAATGCCGCCATGGGCTTAGTTATACTAAAATTAAAGGTACAAAGAACGGTATCGAAGCTGAAGTGCTTTATTTTATTCCACTTCATTTTTGGGGAGAAATTCAAAGAGTTAAAATAAAAAATACTGGCACAGAACTTAAAAGGATAAAGCTATTTTCGTTGGCCGAATGGTGTTTATGGAACGCTGAAGATGATATGACCAATTTCCAGCGAAATTTCTCAACCGGTGAAGTTGAAATCGAAGATTCTGTAATTTATCATAAAACAGAATATAAAGAAAGAAGAAATCATTACGCATTTTATTCTGTAAACCAACCTATTAATGGTTTTGATACAGATAGAGAAACTTTTACAGGTCTATACAATGGATTTGATAACCCGGATGCAGTAGCCAATGGAAAAGCTTTTAATACTGTTGCCCACGGCTGGTCTCCAATTGCATCGCATTATATTGAAATTGAGCTTAAACCAGGCGAAGAAAAGTCGTTTATTTTCATGTTGGGATATGTTGAAAACGAGCCGGAGCAAAAATGGGAATCAAAAGGAATAATCAATAAAATGCCCGCAAAGGCTATGATTCAGAAATTTGATACTGATAAAAAAGTGGACTCTGCACTTCAGGAGCTAAACGATTATTGGGAAGATTTACTTACAAAATTTACATTGACAAGTCATGATGAAAAACTTGACAGAATGGTTAATATCTGGAACCAATATCAATGTATGGTTACATTTAATATGTCTAGGAGTGCTTCTTTCTTTGAATCAGGAATTGGCCGTGGAATGGGTTTTAGGGATTCAAACCAGGATTTAATCGGTTTTGTACATCAAATTCCTGAAAGGGCAAAGGAACGGATATTGGACATCGCAGCTACTCAATTTGAGGATGGTTCTGCTTATCATCAGTATCAACCTCTTACTAAAAGAGGAAACAATGCCATTGGAGGAAATTTCAACGATGATCCATTGTGGCTTATTCTTTCAACAGTAAATTATATTAAGGAAACAGGCGATTTCAGTATCCTGGATGAGAAAGTTGCTTTTGATAATGACGAAAGTAAAGCTAAGAGCCATTTTGAGCATTTAAAATTATCTTTTTATCATGTTGTAAATAACCTGGGGCCTCATAAACTTCCCTTAATTGGCCGTGCAGATTGGAACGATTGCTTAAACCTGAACTGTTTTTCCAACGACCCCAATGAATCGTTTCAAACCACAGGAAACAAAAAGGGAAATGCCGAATCGGTTATGATTGCCGGATTATTTGTTTTATATGGACAGGACTTTGTGGATTTATGCAAACAAATTGGCAAAACTGACGAAGCTGCCACAGCACAAATTCATGTAAATGAAATGATTGAAACTGTTAAAAAGCACGGTTGGGATGGTGAATGGTTTGTGAGGGCTTATGATTATTATGGCAAGAAAGTAGGAAGCAATGAAAACGAAGAAGGCAAAATCTTTATCGAATCGCAAGGATTCTGCACCATGGCCGGAATTGGTGTAGATGATGGAAAAGCAAAAAAAGCGCTTGATTCAGTAAAAGAAAGACTTGATTGTGAATATGGTATTGTACTTAATAATCCCGCTTTTACAAAATATTACATTGAATATGGCGAAATTTCAACTTATCCTGCCGGATATAAGGAAAATGCTGGAATATTCTGTCACAATAACCCTTGGATTATGATTGGTGAAACCATTATTGGACGCGGTAAAATGGCATTTGACTATTATAAGAAAATTGCACCTTCATATCTTGAAGAAATCAGCGATTTGCATAAAACAGAACCTTATGTATATGCCCAAATGGTTGCCGGTAAAGATGCTTACAAGCCTGGTGAAGCAAAAAACTCTTGGCTGACAGGGACTGCTGCCTGGAATTACTATGCAATTACTCAATACATTTTAGGTGTTAAACCCGAATATAATGGATTGTCAATAAATCCTTGTATACCCGAAGACTGGAATGGATTTCAAGTTACGCGTAAGTTTAGAAAGGCAGTTTATCATATCACCATTCAAAATCCAAATCATTTATCAAAAGGAATTAAGAAATTAACTGTTGACAATAAAGAAATTTCGGGTTCTATTGTCCCAATTTTTGATGATAATTTAATTCATGAGGTCATTGTTGTAATGGGCTGATTTAGTATAGATTATATGCTTTGTTAATTAATAAACTTAACAATGAAAAATCTATTTACAAATATTGTTCAGATAAATAAAAGCAATCGCTTAAGATATTTCCGGAAGCGGTTTCTTTTCGCTTAATTTGAGCTTATTTAATATATTTTAACATATAGCTAATATATTACAAAATTCAATTTTAAATATTTGATTCTATACTTTTAACAAATAATAAGTAGGTTGTTTAATTGAAATTTTTCAATCTTTGAAATAAGTCAAATAGTAATATGTAAGTTTTTATATGCAAAAACTGATTTTCGATTTTCCTTTAAAATAAGCTAATTGTGTCTATAAAAAAAATAGTTGAGGGCAAAAGTAATATGGAAAAGGATACGGAGAGTTTCGAATTAATTTTCAAGAAATATCATCAGCGACTGTGTTTCTATGCCAAAAAATTTGTTGAAGATGATGTAATAGCCCAAGATATTGTTCAAGATGTTTTTATGAATTTGTGGGATAGCCAGGAAATCATCGAAATGGAAGTTGTTTTGCGCGCCTACTTATTTAAATCTGTATATAACAGGTGTTTGAATCACTTGGATCATAAAAAAATGGCTGATAAGCATCATGAAAAAATCAACCAGAATTTAAAATACCTTGAAGTAGAATATTACAATTCATCTGACAACCAAGAACATAGCCTTTTTGAATTAGAAATAAAAATTGATTCTTCCATTGAATCATTACCTCCAC
Organism: Bacteroidota bacterium; assembly: GCA_025361565.1. GTDB lineage: Bacteria > Bacteroidota > Bacteroidia > Bacteroidales > NBLH01 > NBLH01. The sequence goes on from JANYKN010000089.1 coordinate 125,704, forward strand.
AATGTCGTAATGTATTTGAAATGAGCAGATTGAGAGGCCTTAAAAACCGTGAAATTGCCGATGCCTTAAATATCTCAATTAAAGTTGTCGAAAAACATATTTCAAAAGCATTAATTATTCTTCGCGAAAATTTAGTCGAGTATCTATCTCTTATTCTGCTATTTATTAAAATTCGTTAAAATTTGTGAAAAAAATAAAAAAATAGAGGGTGGGTAAAATTGTCCTGCTTTGTCTTTATAGTACAATTATGAAAATGAGAACAACAAGCGAAAATATTGATTTAATAGTCAAACTTTTAAAAGAAGAGGCTTCTTTAGAAGAAAAGGAACAGCTACTGATTTGGGCTAATGAAAATAATGAAAATAAAAAACTATATATCCAATTAAAAGATATCTGGGAAGCTACCCAGGCTATAAATGATAATAGATTTGATACTCAAAATGCCTGGAATCATTTTAAGCAGGAGATTGCAGAAAGAATTGATAATTCCAAACGACAAAAAAGACGGATAGTATACTTTAATTTATTAAAAGTAGCTGCAATTGTTATCATTACTTTTGGAATTTCGTGGTTAACATTTCCTGTTAAAAATGAAGTAAAACAAAATATAGCCCACAACGAAATAAACGTTCCCCTAGGTTCAAAAACTCAAATCATACTTCCTGATGGATCTCAGGTTTGGATAAATTCAGGTAGTAAATTGAAATATGATTCGGATTTTAATGATACCAGCAGAATTGTATATTTAGTCGGAGAGGCCTATTTTGATGTGATAAAAAATCCGAAAAAACCTTTTGTTGTTAAAACCGGAACCATTGATGTTAAAGCTTATGGAACTGCTTTTAACGTTAAATCATATCCTGATGATAACTTTATTGAAACCATTCTGGTTCGTGGATCGGTAACTCTAGTGCACGAAGGAACTAATTATCAGTTAGCACATCTTAAGCCGGATCAAAAGACAATTTATTATAAAAAAGGCGGGAAAATTGAATTTGAAAATAAAATTAAAAAAATCGAAAAAACACCTGAATTAGAAAACATAATTGCAATTAATCCAAAAGTGCAGTTGGTGCTTGTTGAAACCAAACCTGAAAACTACACTTCATGGAAAGATCAAAAATTAATATTTAACAGCGAAACTTTTGATCAAATTGTTTTAAAACTCGAAAGGTGGTATGGAGTAAACATTGAAATACTTGACGAAAAACTAAAAACGGAGCGGTTTACAGGTAAATTTACCCATAATGAGCCTTTAATTCAAGTACTAGAAGTAATAAAAATAACAACCCCTATAAAATATACTGTAAAACTGAACGATGTATTTATTTCAGCAGAAAAATAGAACCAATTATTAACAATAAAAACCATTTTGCCTATGATACAGTGAAATACAAAGAAAAAGCCGAAAAGTGCTACCAACACTCCCCGGCAAATTTAAAAAGCAATGTTAGTTGCTTTCATTTAAAATTAATAACTAAACAATCGTCATTAACTTAACAGGACAAAGTTATGTATAAAAATCAGAAAACATACAGTTTTTTTGACAAAAAAGACTGTATAAAACTAATCAGAATTATGAAGCTAACCTTTCTATTAACTCTGGTTGCCATTCTGCAGGTCTCCGCAGAAACCTATTCCCAGAGTACTAAGCTCACAATGAAAGTAAATTCCGCTACAGTTCAAGAATTAATTAGTATGATTGAAGCTCAAAGCGATTTTACTGTATTTTATAAAGACAATCAGCTAGATGCATCAATGTCAGTAAACCTGAACATGAAAAACGCAACAATAGCTGAAGTTTTAAATTCTGCTTTTGCAAACACCAATCTTGCATATAAAGTGCTTGATAAAATTATTGTTATAACAAATAAAGGTCAGTTGCAAAATGCAATTACAGGTAAGATAACGTCTGCTGTGGATGGTGCTCCTTTACCTGGAGTAAATGTTAGCGTAAAAGGTACTACAGTGGGTACAGTTTCCGACATTGATGGTAATTATAGCCTTGATGCGGATGCTACTTCTACTTTGGTATTCTCTTTTATGGGTTATATTACCCAGGAGGTAGCTGTTAATTCACAAACTGTTGTTAACGTAAGTTTGGCTGAAGATACCAAAGGTATCGAGGAAGTAGTTGTAGTAGGCTATGGCGTTAAGAAAAAGAGCCTTGTAACTGGTGCTATTTCTAGTGTTGGTGGTGAAGATGTTATTGCCTCTGTTTCCAGAGCTGAAGAAGTTATGCAAGGTAAAGCTTCTGGTGTTACTGTGTTGGCTAACTCAGGTGCTCCTGGAACTGGTATGAATGTTAGAATTCGCGGTGTTGGTTCCAATCAAAAATCAGAACCTCTTTATATTGTTGATGGTATGAAAACAGGAGATATTAACTATTTGGCTCCTGAAGATATCGAATCAATGGAAATATTGAAAGATGCTGCATCTTCTGCAATTTATGGAACTGAAGGTGCAAACGGTGTTGTTATTATTAAAACTAAATCCGGTAAAAAAGGAAAATCTGAAATTAACTATACTTTCCAATATGGAACTCAGAGCTTAAACAAAGCTCCAAAAACAATGGATGCCTTTCAGTATGCTACTTATATGAACGAAGCTGGTATTAAAGACTCTCCAAATCCAGCTGATTTTGCTCCAGGATCCGGAACAAATTGGTTTGATGCTGCTTCTGAAAAAGCACCTATGCAGAAACATTATCTTTCGTTCACCGGAGGAAGTGAAAAAGGAGCTTATATGATAAGCGCTGGATATTCTAAGCAGGATGGTATTTTTGGTGGCAATAAGGCAAGTTTCGAAAGATTCACTACCCGTTTAAATGCAACTCAGCAAGTAAAAGATTGGCTTGAAGTTGGTGTGAATTTCTCTTATTCAAATTCAAACAGAGCTTCAATTACTGAGTTTGATGGATTTAATAGTTTGATTGGATCAATGTATAAAATGGATCCTACAACAAAACCTATTTATGCTCCGTCAGAAATAACTCCATGGATGCAAACCCAATTAGATGCAGGTAACCTACTTGTAAAAGATGATAATGGTAATTATTATGGTATTTCTGATAATAATGGCGGCAAAACTAGCTTTGTAGGCGGTGAAACCTTTAACCCTTTATTACAGCTACACAGGAGCAAAGGACTTACTAAAGATAATAAAATCCTTTCAAGCGGATATGTAAAATTATCTCCATTCAAAGGTTTTACTTTTACCTCCAGAGTTGGTATGGATTTGGCTTTTCAGAATTTTAATACATGGAACCCAAGTTATTGGGCCAGCTCTGATGGAAGCAGTAATTCTGCTGGAGTAACTGATAACGATCAAAAATGGAGTACCTGGTTATGGGAAAACTTTGCCACCTATTCAAAAAGCTTTGGTAATCATAACCTTTCTTTAATGGCTGGTATGTCTGCTCAAGAATATACTCATACAACTCTGAATACTTCTTCTGGTTTAATGCTTAGAGAATTGGATGAATTCAGATATCCTGATTATATTACTTTGCGTGCCGGTGATGTTAATGGTGGATTATATGAAAAAACAAGAATGGCTTCTTATTTTGGTCGTTTATCTTACGATTTTAGCGGCAAATATTTATTTGAAGCTACTGTGAGAAGAGATGGTTCTTCATTATTTGGGCCAAATAATAAATGGGGTAATTTCCCATCATTTTCTGCAGGATGGTTGGTATCAAACGAAAAATTCTGGACAATTGATGCACTTAGCTACGCTAAAATTCGTGCCAGCTGGGGTAAAAACGGTAGTATATCTAATTTGGGTATAGATCAATATCGTTCTCTTATTACAAGTACAAATATCAATAATCCTGATGGAAATGGTGTTTTACTTACCGGAGCAGAGCCAAATTTAATAGCCAATCCTGATTTACAGTGGGAAGCCAGTCAACAAACTGATTTTGGTTTAGATTTAAGGGCTTTGAATGATAGACTTTCATTTACTTTTGACTATTATAAAAAACTTACTAAAAACCTGATTACTGGAAGTAGAGATCCTCTTTCACTTGGAAACTACTTACCTTCTAAAAATTTGGGTGATGTTGAAAATACAGGTTTTGAATTCTCTATTGGTATGAAAGATAAAGCAAAAGATTTCACTTACGATGTGAACTTTAATATTTCATTCCTTCAAAATAAAGTTACCAAGTTGAATGGTAATGCAGTTCGTACTGCTGGTGCAGTGCTTCCAACTATCGGATCAATATCTTATATGGAAGAAGGACAACCAATCTGGTATTTCAGAGGTTTTGAAACAGATGGTATTTTTGAATCTCAAACTCAAATTGACCAATGGTTAGTTGATAATCAAATTACTGGTGGATATACACCAAAACCTGGCGATCCTATTGTTAAAAATAATAAAAAGGATGGATTGGTTAATGATGATGATATGGTAAATATTGGAAATCCAAACCCAAAAATTGCTTACGGTGGTAATATTACCGTTGGTTACAAAGGATTTGATTTAAATGTTTTCCTTCAGGGTGTTGCTGGTGTTGACAACTTTATGGCTTTTAATCGTGCAGACCGTGCTACATATAACCAATTGGCAGAGTTCTATGATGGAAGATGGACTCCAACTGCAACTACTGGCGCTAAATATCCTCGTGCCGGTTATGTTGGAAATAATTTTTTGAAGAGTGACCTTATGGTACAGAGTGGTGCTTACTTAAAAATCAGACAAATCCAATTGGGTTATACTTTGCCACAAGCAATTTCGTCTAAAGCAAAAATTTCCAATGCCAGAGTGTATGTTTCTTTAAATGATTTCTTTACATTTTCTAAATATCCTGGATTGGATCCTGAAATTGGAAGTAATAGTTCTAATGCTGTGGGTGTTGATTATGGTACTTATCCAATAGCCAGAAAATTACTATTTGGTTTATCAGTTACTTTCTAAGAGTTTATCTCAATTTTATTATTTACAATTTTAAAGTTATAATATGAAAAAATATAAGTATATAACATTTCTACTGATTGTTGGGTTGCTTGTTACCGCATCCTGTACAAAAGATTGGTTAGAAGTAAAACCTTATGGTAAAATAGAACCATCAACTTATTATTCAACTGATCAGGAGATACAAGCTGGAGTTATTTCTATATATGATATGCTAACTTCTGCCGACCAATTGAATGGATGGAGCAGTAATTTTATTGTTAGAAATTTACCTGGCGATGATGTGAATGCCGGTGGAGGAGGAGCTTCAGATCAAGCTCAATACCAAGCTATTGATGATTTTGATTGGACACCTTCTAACCCTGGTATTTCTTCATTTTGGCAAATTGACTTTTTTGGTGTTTATCGCGCCAACCAAATAATTGATAATGTTAAAACAACAACAACAATAGCAAACAGATCTATTGCCGAGGCAAAATTTTTCCGTGCCTATTTTTATTGTGAACTTGTTATGTGTTTTGGCGATGTTCCTTTGTATACAACAGCTGCTAAAGGTCTTAATGATTATGCTGCAAGATCACCAAAAGCGGATGTATATGCTCAGATTGAAAAGGATCTTGCTGATGCTATAGCTGGTTTGCCTAATAAAAATGATTATGCAACAACCGATAGATTTAGGGTATCCAAACAAGCTGCTCAAGGTTTATTGGTAAGAGCAAGACTTTATCAGGAAGATTGGGCCGGAGCTATTACTGCTTTTGAATCTTTAGAGGCAGTTGAAGGTTCTCAGGTTGGTTTATATCCCGATTTTGAAGACATTACAAAAAAAGTTAGCGAATTTGGAATCGAATCATTACTTGAGGCTAATTTTATTGGCGAAGATAAAAACTGGGGAAATGTGCAATGGACCAGAACTGCCAATGATAATAGACATATTCAATTATGTGGGCCACGTTCCTCAATCGGTGGAAGCCTTGGAATCAATGGTGGATGGGGATTTATGCCTCCAACAGCTAAATTATATAATTCAATTCCTGATGCAGATCCAAGAAAAATATACACAGTTCTTGATAGCACCGATATGGCTGGCTTTTCAATAAAAGAGACTTCTAATCTTGAAGTTAAAGCTGCATGTGCAAGTAATGGAAGTATTGTAATTACATTGGATGGAACACCTTTTAATGTAGCACTTACAACAGCAGCCAATACCCCTGCACTTGTTGCAAAAGCGATAATAACTGATTCTCTATCTTTTACTGGTTATAAAGTAGGAGGAACTGATGTGAATGTTACATTTACAGGTGATTATACAGGTACACATTCTACCTATTCTGCAGGTACTACCGGAGCAACAGGCGTAATGACAACAACTCCGGATTGTGGTTTTTCTGATGGTTGGGATACTGAAAAGGTGATTAGAAGAAAGTATACTACTTTCGCTTCAGAAACTAGCGGTGCTGGTGGAAATACACCAGAATTAAATTTTGGTACAAATTGGAGGTTAATTACTTATCGCGAAGTGCTTTTAAATGCTGCCGAAGCATACTATAGAGCTGGTAATGAAATCGCAGCCAGGGCTCAAATCAACAAACTCAGAGATAGAGTTGGTTACGCAAATACAGCTGCTACTGGTACTGCACTTTTAGATGTTATTAAGTCTGAAAGAATGGTTGAATTAGCCTATGAAGGATTCCGTTTCTGGGATTTGGTTCGCTGGGGCGATGCTTCAGCTCAATTAAGTAATTTAGGTTTTGTTGCTGGTAAACATGAGCATTTTCCAATACCGGAACAAGAAGTAAATGGTGGTTTAGCAACTCAGAATCCTGGGTACTAATTAAATACTGATTTTTCTAATAACAAAATTGTTTTAAATGCGCCTGGTTAAAAACAGGTGCATTCAAAAAACTCTCTCAAATTAATTAATAAAGATTCATTTCGATTAGTAATTTAGGTTTTTAATTGAGTTAAACCGTCCCCTAAAAACCAGGGGACGGTTTTCTATATTTTGGGTCCAATGAAAATAATTATCTATTATGAAATTGTAGGATGAGTTGAAATTGAATTAATAAAAAAACCCGCCAATCGGCAGGTTCTTTTAATTCAATCAAACTCAAATTTTTATAACTGCGGGCCAGCGGAGATTAATGCCTTTCCGGCAGGAGTATCCGTGTATTGTTCGAAATTTTGAATGTATTTGGCAGCTAAGGATTTAGCTTTGGTTTCCCACTCTGTTTTATCGCTGTATGTATCTCTTGGATCAAGTATTCCTTCGCTAACATTGTTCAATTTAGCAGGAGCAATCAAATTCAGGATTGGAATTTTAATTTTTTCTGTTTTTTCAATTGAACCATCTAGAATAGCATCTATAATTGCTCGTGTATTTTTAATTGAGATACGTTTTCCTGTTCCGTTCCAACCTGTATTTACCAAATAAGCCTTGGCATTGTGTTGTTTCATTTTATCAGCCAATACTTTTGCATAAATAGTTGGGTGTAAAGTTAAAAAAGCTTCGCCAAATGCCGGAGAGAATGAAGGAATTGGTTCTGTAATGCCACGTTCTGTACCAGCTAATTTTGACGTATAACCACATAGGAAATGGTATTGAGACGATTTTTCATCCAAAATAGAAACTGGAGGCAATACACCAAATGCATCAGCCGATAAGTAAATTATTTTATCAGCATGTCCTGCTTTTGAAGGTAGAACAATTTTGCTGATATGATGAATTGGATACGAAACGCGAGTATTCTCAGTTTTAGAAGCTTCTTTTGAAAAATCTGGTGTTCCATCGGCATTGATTGTTACATTTTCAAGGAGTGCATCACGCCTTATTGCATGCCAGATATCCGGTTCATTTTCTTTACTGAGATCAATTACTTTGGCATAGCAACCACCTTCGTAGTTAAAAATACCTCTATCGTCCCAGCCGTGCTCATCGTCGCCAATAAGATAACGTTTTGGATCTGCCGAAAGCGTTGTTTTGCCTGTTCCTGACAAACCAAAGAAAATAGCAACATCACCATCTTCTCCAACGTTGGCAGAGCAATGCATGGAAGCAATTCCTTTTAAAGGAAGATAGAAGTTCATTAATGAAAAGATACCTTTCTTCATTTCACCACCGTACCAGGTTCCGCCTATCACTGACATTTTTTGTCCAAGGTTGAATAGAACAAACACTTCAGAATTTAACCCTTGTTCTTTCCATTTGGGATTGGTTACTTTTGACCCGTTTAAAACAACAAAATCTGGTTCTCCAAAGTTAGCCAATTCATAATGTGATGGACGGATAAACATGTTGGTCACAAAATGTGCCTGCCAGGCTACTTCCATTATAAAACGAACTTTCATGCGGGTATCCGGATTGGTTCCACAAAAAGCATCTACAACATAAAGTCTGTCAACAGAACCCAACCTGTCGGTTACCAATTTTTTACAGTCCGACCAAACATCATTATTGATAGGGCGATTAATAACACCGTCCCACCACATATTTTTCTCAGTAATTTCATCTTTTACAAAATATTTATCTTTTGGAGAACGTCCTGTAAAAATACCAGTATCAACGGATACTGCACCAGAACTTGTTAACGTTCCTTTTTCGAAGCCGGTCAATTTTCCATCCATCTCGAATTTGAATAACTCATCGTATGATGGGTTATAAATTATCTCTTTTACTTCTTTTATTCCGTAATTACTTAAATTAACATTTTTAGCCATCTATTTTCTTTTTAGTGTAATTTGATGTACAAAAATAATTCAAAAAACCTATTGTATCCATTATTTAAATGTTAACAATGTGTTTTTTTGAGGATAAATAGCTTAATTTAAGATTTTTTAACAAACACCCCCTTTATAAAACAAAGTATCTAGATATTTTCATATTTTTTTTATTGATCTGGGATGAAAATCAGTGATGGTTTGTCGTAAATACTCTTTAGAAAGATGTGTGTAAATTTCTGTGGTGATAATGGATTCATGTCCAAGCATTTCCTGCACTGCTCTTAGATCTGCACCTCCATCAACCAAATGTGTTGCAAAGGAGTGCCTGAAAGTATGTGGACTTATGTTTTTATTCAAACCAACTTTCTCTGCCAGGTCTTTAACAATGGTAAATATCATTTCGCGGGTTAATTTTTGGCCTCTACGATTTAAAAACACATAATTTTCGAAACCGGTTTTAATTATTTGATGATTTCTAATTTCGGCTATGTAAATATTAATCTCGTCAATTGCTTGTTTACTGATTGGTACCAACCGCTCTTTATCACCTTTTCCCGTTACTTTTATAAAATCCAGATCGAAGAATAGATTCGTCAGTTTTAAATTAATTAATTCTGAAACCCTTAATCCACAACTATATAATGTTTCAATAATGGCTCTGTTCCGGTGTCCTTCGGGTTTGCTTAAATCAATATTTTTTTCAAGCAAATCGATTTCTTCAATGCTCAAAAATACAGGTAACTTTTTTCCTAATGTTGGTAATTCAAGCAAAAGACTTGGATCTGAATCAATTATATCTTCAATTAATAGATATTTAAAAAAAGAGCGAATTCCTGAAATAATTCTGGCTTGAGAGCGAGGCGCAATTTCAATTTGGTTTAAAAAAACAATAAACGCTTTTAAATGAGATAATTCAATCGATGTTAATGTCAATTCTCCATATCCATCATTTAAGTAAATCAAAAATCTTTCAACATCTGAAATGTAGGCTTTGATCGAATTCTCCGACAATGATTTGTCAATTAGAAGAAATGACTTATAATCAGACCAAATTGATTTTTCGAGCATATATTTATAAATTCATCATTCCAAAATTATACAATTAATAATAACTTCTAAACAAAGAAATTGTTTGTGAAATCATTTTTAAAATTATTTCTCATGCTGTGTCTGCCTTTTATTGATAATGAAATCAAATTTAATATATTCCATTTATCGAAAATCAGTTATTCAATACTTTATTTTCGATACAAAAAATTAAAAAATGATTACTTTTGGCCTTCTTATTTAAAAAGAACTGAGAAATGAAAATTCTAATTATAAATGGTCCGAATTTAAACTTGCTTGGAAAACGCGAACCAGAAATTTATGGTGTCGAGAACTTTGATGGAGCATTTGCAAAATTGAAAATGGAATTTTCTGAGCATCAGCTTGATTTTTTTCAATCCAATCATCAAGGTGTGCTTATCGATAAAATCCAAATGGCGGATGGCAATTACGACGGAATTGTTTTAAATGCAGGTGCATACACTCATACATCTATTGCAATTGCCGATGCAATTTCAGCAATAAGCATCCCTGTAGTCGAAGTTCATATTTCAAATATATTTAAAAGAGAAACATTCAGGCATGTTTCTGTGATTGCTCCATATTGTGCGGGCAGTATAAGTGGTTTTGGTATTGACTCATACAGACTTGGAATATTGAGCATTATCAAATAATTACCTCGTACGTATTAATTGGAATAGCTTAATTTGATCCTGATTGTATTAATTATTTGATCAACCTTTCTATTATTCATGCATTTATGCATTCAATCATTAAAACAATGGAAAACAAAATAAACACAAGGAGGAAACCTGATTGGTTAAAAATCCGCCTTCCAATGGGTACAAGCTTTGCCGAAGTGAAAGGTATTATTCGTAAAAACAACTTGCATACCATTTGTACTAGTGGCGATTGCCCAAATATGGGCGAATGCTGGGATGCTGGAACTGCAACTTTTATGATACTTGGAGATGTTTGTACCCGTGCATGTAAATTTTGTGCAGTCAAAACCGGAAAACCAATGGCTGCAGATTTGGCAGAACCGAAGAAATTGGCCGAATCTATTCAATTGTTAAATCTCAAGCATTGCGTGGTAACTTCAGTTGATAGAGACGATTTAGAAGATGGAGGCGCTGCCATTTGGGAACAATCCATCAGACAGGTTAAAATATTAAACCCAAAAACTACAATTGAAGTATTAATACCTGATTTTTTAGGCGATGAAAATTTAATTCAAATGCTGGTGAATGCCAGGCCAGATGTAATTTCGCACAATTTGGAAACAGTTCGCAGATTAACACCAAAAGTGAGGAGCAAGGCTCAATACGATCGCAGCTTAAAGGTGATTGAATTTATTGGAAAGTCAGGAATCCGTTCAAAATCGGGAATTATGCTCGGTATTGGCGAAACAATGGATGAAATTATTGAAACTATGAAAGATCTCCGCTCCGTTAAATGCGAAGTGATGACCATTGGGCAATATTTGCAGCCTACCTTAAAAAACCTTGAAGTTGTGGAGTACATCAAACCAGATGTTTTTGCCGAATTAAAAACTATTGGTCTCGAAATGGGTTTCCGATTTGTTGAAAGTGGTCCATTGGTGCGCTCTTCTTATCATGCGGAGAAACATGTGTTGTAATTGATATTGATTATTGTCTATCGACTATTGTTTTTTGTTTTTTGACTTTTATCTTAATATTCTTATCTATTATTTAACTTAAATGAAAAATCTGATTTTAGAGGATCTGGGATTAATAAATTATAAAAAGGCCTGGGATTACCAGATTCAGTTGTTTAATGATATGCTGTTGAATAAAAACAATGAACAAATAAATCAGGAACATCACATTTTATTTTGTGAACATCCACATGTATTCACAAACGGGAAAAATGGCAACCATTCTAACTTGTTAATTAATAATGAATTATTAAAGGAAAAGGAAATTGAATATTATGATATAGATAGGGGTGGAGACATTACTTATCACGGCCCCGGACAGCAAGTTGTTTATCCAATCCTCGATTTGGACGAATTTGGGATCAACACACGCGAATATGTTCACAGGCTTGAAGAATCTGTAATCAACACACTGGAATCATTTTCGATAAAAGCCGCACGGCTCAATGGAGCTGCGGGCATTTGGCTCGATGTGGACGATAAATCAAAATGCCGTAAAATTTGCGCCATTGGGGTAAAAAGCAGCCGCAGGATTACCATGCATGGCCTTGCTCTCAATATAAACACCGATTTAAAATATTTCAGCTTTATGAACCCTTGTGGATTTATAGATAAAGGCGTAACTTCCATGCAAAAGGAACTTGGTCAAATTATTGATATTAGCCTTGTCAAATCTAAGTTATGGGAGAATTTAATGGTGCACTTTAATATTGATTCTCTGGTGTTAGGTGAATAGTTAATTTCGATTTCTAACACCAATTTCTAAAACAACCCCGACCGTTCAAACATCAATATCAACGAAACACCCAACCCTGCACCCGATAATACCAAAGTCCACTCTCTTTTGTGTATTTTGAGTAAATTGAGCATTAAAAAAGCTGCACTTAGAATTATGCTTACTATAATAATCTGCCCGATTTCTAGTCCTAAATTAAAGGCAAACAGCGGTTTTATAATATTTTCTTGTTCGCCCAACAGGCTTTTTAAATAGCTCGAAAATCCCAATCCATGGATTAGTCCAAAAAATAGTGCCGTTGCATATTTAAAGCGGTGCAATCCAATTGAATAATCAGTTTGTTTAATCGAAATATTGGCAATTGCGGTAATAAATATCGTTAGAGGTATCAGAAACTCAACCAATTGGGCTTTGATATTAATGATATTCAATGATGCTAATGCAAGTGTGGTAGTATGCCCGATTGTAAATGCCGTAACCAATACCAGCACATGTTTCCATTCCTGAATTTGATATACTGCACACAAAGTAACAATAAACAAAATATGGTCGTAAGCCCTCAAATCTATAATATGGCCAAAGCCAAGCTGAAGATACATGCTGAATATTGACATAAATTGTTTTGCTTTAACTGGTTTTTTATTGCTGCAAATATAGCATTAAATAAAAATCATTAGTGTGCAGTAGTTAATTGGCTAATCTTTACAAAGTCTTTCTAAATAAGCGTATAACATGAGAAAGAATACTTAATTAATTTTCAACAATAATAAATTTTGCATCTTCAAAATCAGTAAGGTTATAATAAGAGTTTGAATTCTTATTAAAAGTAATAAATCAAACTTATATTGACAGCAGGGCATTTTTATTATTAACATAAAACTAAATATTTTCATTATGGTAAAACTATCTTTATTTTTAAGATTATTTGTGGCATTGGCAGCTTTATTTATTTTAAATTCTTTTCAAATAAAAACAGCTGAAAAAGAGATAAAGGGAAGAGTTGCTGGTGTAACATTAACTGAAACCACAAAAGCAATTTGTGTGTTAATGCCTACTTCTGGGAGCAATGTGCATGGTACTGTTACTTTTACACAAAGTGATTCCGGAGTTGTGGTTGTTGTCGATATTAATGGATTGACACCAGGTAAACATGGATTTCATATTCACGAGTTTGGTGATTGTTCTGCTCCTGATGGAACTTCAGCAGGCGGACATTATAATCCGGAAGGCAAGATGCACGGAGATCCCATGTCCGGAATGCGGCACGAAGGCGATTTAGGGAATATTATTGCAAACGAAAAAGGAATTGCTAAAATGAGATATATCGATTCTCATTTGAAATTAAGTGGCAACAATTCAATTATCGGAAGATCGGTAGTTGTGCATGAAAAAGAAGATGATATGAAAACTCAGCCAACCGGAAATTCAGGTACTAGAATTGCTTGCGGTGTTATTGGAATTATGAAAGCTTAAATGAGAATAAAATTTTTGAGCGCACTATTGAAATTTACCAATTAAACAAAAGCTCTACAAAAATGAAGTAAAAACGACAGTTTTAGAGCTGTCGTTTTGTTTTTGTAAAACCATGAGACGAAAATATTAACCTTATAATAGCTGAAATGGATACATGACCTATTATTCACAAATCAATACCTAAAATGTCTATTTCCAGATAAATTAATTTACTTCACAATAATAAATTGTAAATTTGTATGTTATTTAGCTATATCGGTAACAAATGAAAAGGGGGATTTTGTATATCAGTTTAATTATATGCATATTTTTTGAAAATAATATATATGCTAATCGATTTTTTCATCTTCAATCCATAGATTTACAAGATTATATAACTCCAACCTTTCATCCAGTTCATATTTCCTTTACTAATATTGAATACAATCAAACAACAAAGAAATTTGAGATACTGATTAAACTGTTTGTCGATGATTTTAATGTGATTTTAAACAGGAAATATGGGAAGAACATAAACCTTAATGATAATCAGCAGTTAAAAGGCTCACACGAAACTATAAATAGTTACATCAACGAACATTTTAAATTGACAATCAACGGAAAGGATAAAGCAAAATCTCAGTTGGAGCTCAATAAGATGGAAATTAAAGAATTATCCATTTGGTTGTATTACGATTTTAGTTATAAAGGGGTTTGCAGTACCTTTGATATCTATAATTCATTGATGACTGATTTGTATCAGGATCAAACCAATTTGTTGATTTTTACATATAAAGATGAGCAAAAGGCATTTAAATTCAATATAGGAAAACCGAAGGAACAACTTACACTTTAATTTAAAGATGTACAAAATTAGAATAATACTACAGACTGTTGCATTAATATTTTTGATGCAAATTTCAACAACTGCTTTGTTTGCAACTCATAATAGGGCAGGAGAGATTACTTATGTGCAAAAAGGGCCATATACCTTTGAGATTACCCTTATAACCTATACTTATACCAAAGCACCAGCCGACAGGCCCCAATTGGATATTTATTTTGGCGATGGAACTTTGGCAACTGTTGATCGCAACCAGGAAATCTATCTTCCGGACGATTATAAAAAAAACCGTTACCAGATAACGCATACTTATCCCGGCGCCGGTACATTTATTATTATGATGCAAGATCCAAACAGAAATGAAGGTGTATTAAATATTCCTAATTCTGTGAATATCAAATTTGCGGTAAAAACTACTTTGCAAATAAACCCTGTGTTGGGATCTAACAGCACACCAGTAATGCTTAATCCTCCTATTGATAAAGCTGCTAAAAACCAGATATTTGTGCATAATCCAAATGCTTATGATCCCGATGGTGACAGTCTTTCATATAAGCTTTCAGTATGCCTTGGTGATAATGGACAGCCAATTGCAAATTATACTTTACCTCCTGCTAAAAATTCCTTAAGAGTAGATCCAATTTCTGGCGATTTGATCTGGGACTATCCAGAAACATTAGGTATTTTTAATGTAGCTATGGAAATTTCTGAATGGCGCCGGGGAATCAAGATTGGAGCAATAATTCGTGACATGCAAATTGAAGTAATTGAAACGGATAATAAGCCTCCAATTATTGGCCCTTTGAAAGATTACTGTGTTGAGCCCGATTCTTTAGTCCGTTTTACAGTTACTGCCAGTGACGTGGCAACTGAAAAAGTTACTCTCAGCTCCACAGGCGGTGTTTATCAATTGAGTCAAAATCCTGCTTATTTCAAGGATTCAACTGGATTAGGTACAGTCCATTCCGATTTTACGTGGACTCCCAATTGTTCCCATGTTCGTAAACAACCTTATCTTGTAATTTTTAAAGCTACCGATAATAATCCTGATCAGGCTTTGGTTAGTTATGAAAATGTTAATATTCATGTTGTGGGCCCTGCTCCTGAAAATGTTGTTGCTGTAGCGACTAATAATAGTATATTTCTTAAATGGGATCCTTCGCGCTGTTCCGAAGTAGTTGGTTACAAGATTTATCGTAAAAATAGAAGAGCTTATTTTACTCATGCCCAATGTGAAGTTGGAGTACCTGAATATACAGGTTATCAATATATTGGATCAGTAATTGGCCTAAATAATTCCGAATATATCGACACTGATAATGGACAGGGGCTTACACAAGGTTTTGAATATTGTTATATGATTGTTGCCTATTATCCCGATGCAGCTGAGAGTTATGCTTCTTATGAAGTCTGCGCCGAAATTTCAAGAGGTGTTCCATTCATTTTAAAAACCAGTGTATCAACAACCGATCAGTTACATGGTGCTATTCATTTACAATGGATGGAGCCGCTTGACTTCGATTCTGTTGCAAATCCAGGACCTTATCGTTATCAATTTTATAGATCTGATGATCTGTTTGGAACTGCATTTAAAGATCCATTCTATGTGAATGGACTACATAACTTAAATTATGTCGATTCAAATTATAATACACTCGAAAAACCTCGTATTTATAAAATGGATTTGTACAATTATAATTCTTCACTCGGCACATGGGATGTAATTGGTTATTCAGGAAAAGCTGCTACTCCATTTCTTACACTTCATCCGAGTGACAATCAAATAGAACTTGAACTTGGCGAAAATATTCCCTGGGAAAATTATCAGTATGTTATTTATCGTAAAACCCTTCCGGATATTGTGTTTGATTCAATTGCTACTTCTTCTGTAAATAAATATATTGATCATGGTTTAACAAATGGATTGACCTATTGTTATAAAATTAAATGCATCGGAAAATATGGACTCGATACCATTCCTGGCCCACTTGTTAATTATTCTCAGGAAGCAAGCGCAATTCCGATTGATACTGTTGCTCCTTGTCCTCCAAATCTTTCATTAATTAATAATTGCGACAGTGCGCGGAATGAATTGGTATGGACAAATCCAAATCATTCCTGTGCCAATGACGTAATCAGCTATAATATCTATTATACTCCCAATCATCAGACCAATTATCAACTCATAAAAACAATTGATAACCCGAATGATACCGTTTTTTGGCATTATCCGGGAAAGGCCCTTGCTGGTTGTTATCTTGTTACCGCAGTTGATTCATTTCAAAACGAAAGTTCTAAGAATGCTTTTGTATGTGCTGATAATTGCGATTATTATAAATTGCCAAATAGCTTCACTCCTGATGGCAATGGAATTAATGATATTTTTAAACCCTTTCCATATCAAATGGTTGAAAAAATTGACATTAAAATATATAGTAGATATGGAGGGCTGGTTTTTGAAACAACAAACCCCGATATCAATTGGGATGGTAGGAACATGACCACCAGCCAAATTGTTGCCAGTGGGGTTTATTATTATGTTTGTGATGTTTGGGAGTATCGGTTGAGTGGTTTGGAAGTCAGAAACCTAACAGGTTTTATTCAAGTATTTTCAGGAGGAGGCTCTGGCCTTCCTAATAAATAATATAGAAAAATGGTATTAAGAATAAAAATTATCATATTGGGATTAATATTGCTGGCTAACTTTATTGCTGCTGCTCAATCAAATCCATATATAAATGCCCAGGTTGCTTTTGAGAAAATGCAATATAAAGATGCTGTTGATTATCTGAACTTGCATATTTCCGTTTATCCTAAACATGACAAGTCAATTTTGTTAAGGGCTAAATCGTTTATTGAATTAGGGAATTATCAATTGGCATTGGAAGATATTTCAAAATTGAAAGTTTCTGGCAATAATGAGATATATCTGTTACTTGCCAGGGCAAATGCAGGAATGGGTAAAAATGATTTAGCCTTTGAACAATTGGATAAATATTTAGGAACAAACACAAAACTCCCCGAGCCTGTAATTAAATCTTTTAAAGAATTCCAGGCACTTAAAACATCTGATAAATGGTCAACTTTATGGAAGGCAGAACATTATACTAATAAAGAAATTATTTTAAATAATGCCAAATATGCCATTCATTCAGGCAATTATGCTGAAGCTGCTGACAGGCTTGATGAATATCTTTTAAAATATACAAGAAGTCCCGAAGCATATTATCTGCGAGGTAATATTTATTATTATTCGAAAGATTACAAATTAGCCTCGGAATTTTATGAAAGTGCTTTAAAACTTGAACCTGAATTTCAGGAATGTCTTTTGGCACATGCCAATTGTGCTAATGAGGTAGGGAAATATAAAACGGCTCTTAACTTATTCAATTCCATTATAGCATCTGATAGTTTGTATATTCAGGCATTTTTAGGGAGAGCTAAATCATTGGTTGAGAATGGATCTTTTGACCAGGCTAAATCTGATATTGCAAAATACAGGTCATATTATCCTGAAAATAAGGAAGCACAATTTCTTGAAGCGTATATTGATACTAAGAACGGTGATTTTTTAAATGCAATTTCTAATTATGGTCAGCTAATTAAAGCAAATCCTGGAAAATCAGAATATTTTATTGCCAGAGCAAATGCATATATGGCAACCAAAACCTATAAATATGCAATAAAAGATTTTTCGATGGCGCTTGATCTGGAGCCTAAAAATATAGAAGTTTATAAATTAAAGGCAAAAGCACATCAACTGGCAGGAGAAATTAATCAAGCTTGTTTTGAATGGCAGAATGCCGCTAGGCTTGGTGATATCGAAAGTATGGATAATTTTCACAAATATTGCAAATAGCATTAAACTATTTTAAAAGAAAACCCGAATGAATTTGATTCATTCGGGTTTTAAAGTTTATAGTCAAATTATAATTTGTTGAAAAACTGCTTAATAACTTCTGCTACATAATTCATCATTTCAATTTTCAATTCCGGATACATAGGTAAAGACAGAATTTCGTGCTGAAATTTTGCAGCTCTTGGAAAATCTTCTGTTTTATGGTTCAGGTTGCTGTAAGTTTCCATAAAAGGTAAAGCTACAGGATAGTGTATTGCTGTTCCAATTCCATTTTCATTCAAATGTTTCATCAAAGCATCTCTATGTTTTGTGCGGATTGAATAAACATGATAAATATGGGTAACATTTTCTCTCACAGGTGGAATAATAATATCACCAATTCCTTCAAGAATGTCATCGTAATACCTTGCATTTTTTAAACGCATTTCATTCCATTGATAGATATAAGGGAGTTTAACTTTTAAAATAGCTGCTTGAATAGTATCCAACCTGCTGTTTATGCCATCAATCAAGTGAACATGCTTTTTAAGGGCACCATGATTTGCGTACATACGCATTTTAGTTGCCAAATCATCATCATTTGTAATTATAGCACCGGCATCACCGTAAGCACCAAGATTTTTCCCCGGATAAAAACTAAAGGTTGCAATGTCACCAAAAGTTCCAACTTTTTGTCCTTCAAATTCAGCGAAATGTGATTGAGCGCAATCTTCAATCAAATAGAGTTTATGTTTTTCTGCAATTTTTGCAATAGCTTTAATATCAGCTGGCTGTCCGTAGAGATGAACCGGAATAATCGCAATGGTATTTTCATTAATCTTCTCTTCAATTTTTGATACGTCAATTGTTGAAAATTCATCTATATCAACAAAAACTGGTTTTGCTCCCGTTTGCACAATTGTTTCTGATGTTGAAATCCATGAGTTTGATACAGTAATAACTTCATCTTCTGGACCTATTCCTAACATCTTCATAGCAATATAAAGTGCATCAGTTCCATTTGCAACGCCTATACAATGATTAACACCATATTGCTTAGCAAAGTTTTTCTCAAATTCTTCAACTTCTTCGCCTTTAATAAAAGCTGTTCTATCAATCACAGATTGAATGGCAGCATCAATATCCTTTTTTAATAGTTTATATTGAATGTTTAAGTCTACAAATGGTACGTTCATATTTTACAAATTAGATTATTGGTCATTTGAAATTTGTTAATTGAAATTAAAGATGCACTGATCTCTATTAATTGGTTTTCAAACTATTACACTAAATAAATTACAACAGATGCACGGAGAATCAAAGGTATAAAAAAAATTAAATCTGTGAATCTGTGGCCATTTTTTTACTAAAGAAGAATGCAACTTTCCAATTATTATTTATTTTTTCATCTTTTTTGCAGGATTTCCAGCATAAATTCCTGGTTCAGTAATATTTTTTGTTACAACTGAACCTGCGCCAACTACAACATTATCGCAAATTTCAACTGGTAAAATAGTTGCATTTGTTCCGATCGAAACATGATTTCCAATTTTGGTTGCTTTCCATTTGGTCTGGTCACCACCTGCAGGACCACCGCCTGAAAATGTATCATTAATAAACATAGCTCCGTGAGAGATAAAACATTTATTACCAATTGTAACCATCTCACAGATAAATGCATGTGATTGTATTTTTGTATTATCGCCAATCACAACCCCTTTTTGGATTTCGACAAATGGGCCTATAAAGCAATTGTTTCCAATCTGTACATCATAAATATTTACAGGCTCTACGATTTTAACATTTTCACCGAATTTTACGTTTCGAATTTGGCATTTATAGATTGTTGGTTCCGACATATTTAATTTATTTACTTATTTCTATTTGCCTCAGTATATATTTTCTCAATGATTTCGACTGTTTTCATCCCTTCAAAGGCATTTGTTGCAATAATTCCTTTATTATCAAGCACATCGATTACATTTTCGTATACTTTATCATGATTTGACATAGAACCTTTGTATTCACCATATTCATTTGGAGGGTTTCCAGGGGGTAAATCTTTAATTTCAAAATTATCAAACTTTTGATATTCAAGTTCATTCAAGTATTGGCCACCAATTTTCACTGTTCCTTTTTCTGCAAATATGGTAATTGAACCTTCCATATTTTTTTGATAGCTATTAACACTATAATTAATAGTTCCGACTGCCCCATTATAAAATTCAAGTGAAACGGCACCGGTATCTTCAAATTCAATGATTCCCTGATGGCCGTAATTTCCGGTTTTTGCACGGACTTCTTTAACATCGCCAACCAACCAATACAATAAATCAATAAAGTGGCTGAATTGTGTGAATAACGTTCCTCCATCAAGTTTTAATGTTCCTTTCCAATCAGATGTTTTGTAATATGCTTCATTTCTATTCCAAAAGCAATTTAATTGAGCACTATAAATTTTTCCTAATTTACCTTCATCGATAATGTGTTTAACAGCTATAACCGGAGGATTAAACCTATTTTGTTTTACAATAAATAATAGTTTATTTGCCCGCAGAGATTCAGAAATCATTTGACCGGCATCAGCGACAGAAAGTGCCATAGGTTTTTCGCACAAAACATGCAAACCTGCGCGTAGAGCTTTGATGGTTTGCTCTGCATGCAAACCATTTGGTGAGCAAATTGAAACTACATCTATGTCTTTTTCATTATCCAGCAAGTCTTCCAGGCTGTAATAAACATTAGAATGATATTCATTTCCAAGTTTGTCAGCTTTTTCCTTCACAACATCACAAACAGCTTGTAATATGCCGTTATTAGCAATATGTTCAGCATGTCTTTGCGCTATTCGTCCGCATCCAATAAGGGCAAATTTGTATTTTTTCATTTAATATTTGTTTTAATTTCAAAATCATCTAAAAGTAGCGCTAATCTGATAGAATGTAAATGGAATTTTATGATTTGATTTTTTTTTTTGATGGGTGGATTCTTCCGATTAAAATCGTTTATGTTCAGAATTTAATTAAGTTTAATTTTTCCGTTAAATTCTGGAATATTTGCAAATATCAATAAACTTATAAAAAACATCATAAATAAAATGCCAGCCATACGATTAAGTGCAGATTCAAAAAGGAAATTGAAAGAGATAATCAAAATGAGTAAAAACAATAAATAGTTGTGCTTCTTTATCGAGATAACAAAACCATATATTAAAATAAATATCAGGGAAATAAAGCCAAATATTCCAAGCCCAGCAAAGGTTTCCAGATATTGATTGTGGGAGTTTAATTGTTCTTTTTCAGCACTTTTAAAACCAAGTTCCTTATATTTTATCACTAATTGATCTGTCAAATTAGCCGGACTTGTCCCAAACCAAAAATTGTCCTTAATTACTTGAATTGAGGTATACCAAAGCTGAAACCTTGTATCAGAATTATTCAATGAAAAACTTGTTGGATTAATGTAGATTTCTTTCAGTTCTGAAATGTTTTTGTCAATTTTTGAACTGGAAAGAATTACAAAACCAAAAATGACTGTAACTGCAATGATTAATATAAAATATCTTTTTTTAAGGTTTGATTGAATTTCAATTAGAATAATTAAAAAAAATACAAAAGCCAATGAAATCAATCCGGCTCTCGATTGTAAAAGATATATAATAAAAGAAAAATAAAGAATTAGAGTATAAGCGGCGATTTTAATCCATTTCTTTTTAATCCATTTCTTACGCATTAAATAGGCAAGAATACATATAGAAAATAGCAAATACATAGTAAAGTAAGCAGGGTGCTTTAAGATAGATAAATATGTATATGAGAAATTACTTACACGCATATTTACAAGATCCCAAAATGAATAATCCTGCATACTTAACCAATGAGTATATCTAAGAATTGAAACTCCATTTTCATGAACAACGCTTATAAAAAGTGCATTAGCAAGGCAATATATGCTTGCAACTATGTTTCCTAGGATGAAAGCTATAAAAACAGTATTAAAATTTTGTTTTATTATCTTATTTGAGCCCATAAGAAAAATTGGAAAAAATAACATAGACAATTTTTCCTGAATTTGAAAAACTCCATATTTCAAATCATTTGAATATGAAAGAGCTATTACAGTTAATAAAAAGTAAGAGGCGAGAGCAATATAGAATGGTTTATTTTCAAATGGAATTAATCTAGTTTTAAAATTGCCTTCCAATAGCCACGTAAAAATCCAAATAGCCAATATTAGGGGTAAATAATCATCTTTAAGTGGTAGCCAAAAAATAAAAAGAAGAATAGTCCAATAGTTAATATTACTCCTGATATTTTGAATATTTATGTTAATTAAATTCATCTAATTCGAATTATTTTTTTGAATGTCAACATAATAATTTTAAAATAATTGAAAATGGTTGGCTTATTGATAAATTTCATATTCAATTTAATTTTTTCAGGAATTATCATTTCTATGTATAACTTTTCATGATCTTCTGCTTGTGATAGCAATTCATTTTCATTCGAAAATTCTACGGATGCATAGTCTGTAATTCCAGGTTTTACAGAAAGAACAAGCATTTGATCCTTAGTATAACAATCAATATATTTTTTTACTTCTGGCCGAGGTCCGACAATGCTCATATCTCCTTTCAAAACATTCATTAACTGAGGCAGTTCATCAAGTTTATATTTTCGGATAAACAATCCTACGCTCGTAATTCTTGGGTCTAAGTTCCCAACCGTCAGCAATCCTTTTTGATCTGAGCCAATCCGCATGGATCTGAATTTATACAAATCAAAATCAATAAGATTTTTTCCAATTCTTTTTTGCTTGTATATAACCGGCCCTCTTGAATTGAACTTGATAAAAAGAATGATTATTAGAAATAGAGGGCTCAATATAAGCAAGCCAAGCACACTGAACAGGATATCAAAAAAACGAATCATTAATGGTTTTCAATTATTATGTTATACGATAATACAATCTGTTCTACAATATAATCCACCTCATTGTTTGTTAGTTGTGGATAAATTGGAAGCGAAATTTCACGGGAATAATTATCGTAAGCAATTGGAAAATCATTTATCCGATATCCCATTCCTTTAAATAGACTCAACATTGGCATAGGTATAAAATGAACATTTACTGCCACACCTGTCTTACTGATTTCATCAATCATTTCATCGCGTTGGTTTTCAGTAATTTTATTAATGCGCAGAGCATATATATGATAAGAGGATGATTGCAGTGAATTGTCCTGTGGAGGAAGTTGTGCCCATTTATATTGTGCAAATAATTCGGAGTATCTTTGGAAAACCCTTTTTCGTTCTGCCAATAATTTATCATACTTTTTTATCTGTGCTAATCCAATTGCAGCGCATATATCCGGCATGTTTATTTTTAAACCTTGCATAACTATGTCATATCTCCAGCCACCAGCTTTTGTTTTTGTAAAAGCATCTTTCGTTTGCCCATTTAAAGTCATCATTCTCAAATAAGAATATAATTCATTGTTATCAAATGGTTTAGGCATATTGATACATATTGCACCACCTTCGGCAGTTGTAAGGTTCTTAACAGCGTGCAATGAAAAGATACTAATATCGCTTATTTTGGTCGCAGATTTTTTCTTCATCACTGAACCAAAAGAATGCGCAGCATCTGCTAAAACTAAAATTCTTTTCAATTTTTGTTGGATTGCTGATTCAGGGATAAATTTATCAATAATGCCTTGTTCATTGACAAGATCCATGATTGCCTGATAATTGCATAACCAGCCTGCGATATCAACTGGCATTATTGCCTTTGTCTTGGATGTTATTGCTTTTCGAATAGCATCTACGGAAATGACAAAATCTTCAGTAACATCAACCATTATAGGAGTTGCCCCGCAATGGAGAACTGCTAAAGCTGTTGCACTGTAAGTATAAGCAGGCACAATAACTTCATCACCTTCTTTAATTCCCAGCCATTTCAAAATTAATATGGCACCTGAAGTCCATGAGTTAACACACAAAATGTTTGTAATTCCTGTATAATTTGCTATTTCTTCTTCCAATGCTTTTACTTTGGGGCCTGTTGTTATCCAACCTGAATTTAAAGAGGAAACTACTTCATTGATTACATCTTCATCAATATATGGTGGGGAGAATGGAATTTTCATTTATCTAATATATTTATTTGATTATTTAAAAAGTTCAAGATATTCTAAAGCTAAAGTTTCATAAGTTCGATTTTTTAAAACATATTCTCTTCCGTTTTCCATTTTTAATAATTCTTCTTTGGATAATCCTTTAATATGAAGAATTGCATCGATTAGCCTCAAATGATCCTCAGAAGGTACAATAATACCACTTTTTGTTTCTTCCAATAAGTTATCATATCCACTGTATGAAACGATAATGGGTTTATTGCTGTAAAGATAATCCATCCATTTATTTCTGGAAATACCATATTTGTATAAGTTTACGGATAAAACACTATCGTAGAGTATGTTGCATTTTTTCAGAAAAGACTGAATATAATAACTAGCAATTTTTGGGATAAAAGTGACATTTTTAAGATTTTCTGCACTTTTCATTAAACTAGCTTTATCATGCCCATCACCTAAAAGTAAAAAATGTATTTCCTGATTTTTTTCCATTAACTCTTTTGCCGCTTCCAATAAAGTAGAAAGTGCATTTGATAAACCTATTGTTCCAGCATATCCAACAATAAACTTGTTACTTGGAATATAATCTCTTATAAATTCTGCTGGCAAATCAAGCTGCTTTGAAAAAAATTGTTTATCTATTCCTTGTGGTATACATTTAAAGTCAAATTTTTTCTTTATCCTTGATGAAATATGTAAATCAGCTTTCGGCATTGTTGCAACAATATGATTTGCTTTTTTATATCCCATCTTTTCAAAAAAACCAAGGAATAAAGCCAATGGATGATATTTGGAATGATTTCCTAGTTCAATAAATGTTTCTGGCCAAATATCCCTGATTTCGAAAATAAATTTTTTTGCCTTATACCTATATTTTAACCAAATGGCATTTAATACTGGCAAAATGGAAACCGATGAAACTATTATTATTTCAGGTTTACCAAGTTTTTTCCATGGCAAGAAAAACAATTTCAAAGAAAATGTTATCCATGAAATTACTCTTTCTATTCCATTTGAGTTTTTGTATTCAAATCCTTTTACCCATATAAAAGTTACACCATCCACATCTTCAAAATTAAATTGTTTGTTTTTAGGTGGACTTTTATGAATGTAATGATTGTATGTGCATGTAATAATGTAAACTTGATATCCGGCTTTTAGGTATTCTTTTGCAAAATATAAATGCCTGGCACCAAAATGGCTATATTCCAATGGAGCAGCATATTGATTTATTATCCAAATGGTTTTTGATTTATCCATTTTGTTATTAAGTATGAAACAGAAAATTTAAAAAAGTATTAACATCACTCGCAATATTAAGTTATTAGAATCTAGCGGATTTTGATATAACCGAATGATAAATATCAATCATTTTCTGAACATTATCGTCCCAATTATATAAGCACTCTACTCGTTCTCTACCTTTCTTACCCATTTTTTCTCTCAATGAACTATCATCAATAATTTTTTGGATTGCAAGTGCGGTTGCTTCTATATTTCTTTTAGGTACAATAAATCCTGTTTCGTTATCTACAACTACCTCTTTAAAACCATCGGCATCTGAAACAATGACCGGACATTCGCATGCCATGGATTCAACTGCTACTACACCAAAACTCTCAGCATCTGATAGGGCTACAAATGTAGAGAAATTATTGTAATAACTTGGCAAATGATTGTTTTCTACTTTTCCTATAAAATGAACATATTTTTCTATTTGTAAATTACATGTCAATAATTGTAATTTCTCCTTATCTGGCCCAATTCCAATAATTTGCAATTTCAAATTTAGGTTTGGATTTTTATCGAGTACTAATTTAAACGATTTGATAAGTATATCAATACGATATATGGAAGCCAAAGATTTTACAGTACCGATAATAAACTCATTTTCTGGTTTTACTGTATCCAATTTTTTGAAAAGATTAATATCGACTCCAAAAGGCGTTATTTCAATTGGTTTGTTGGAGTATTTTTTCGTTTCCTTTGCCATAATATTGCTCGTAGACAACAAATAATCAGCTTTTGACAAATTATACCTTATAATTGATTTATGTAAATATGAAATATTCGGGAAGTCATATACATCACTACCCCAAACTGAAATAATGTATGGATGAAACCCAGTTAAAGCACCTAATAAACCATAGCTTGAGGCATAGTGCGCATGAATTATATCTGGCATAAACTCTTTAATTTTCTTTTTTAAAATATTTAATACATTTAAATATTTTAATTTTTTTAATGACAATCTCCCTAAATTTGAAGTATAATCTGAGGCATAAACTTGTAAATTTTTATATTGGCTATAAAATCCGTCATCACTTTGGTTTATTCCAAATAAAAATATCTCAATTCCTTTTTCCGACAAGTAGGATACCCATCGTTTTGTATGAATGCTGCTAGGGTCTGAGAGTATAAGGATTTTCATAGTAATATTAATTTGATTATTCTTGTTTATTACCTAAATAATAGGCTTAAGGAACAAGAAATTCTATTTGCAATATCAATCATAAATCAGGTTTTATAAAAATTTAATGCAATTTGTAATATCTATTTTTCCTTTTAAAATGTATTGTAAATTAATTTATTCCAATTCTACTATAAGATTATACAGTCAATTAAAAGTAGAAACAGCTTCTAATAGAATAAAGTTGATTCATACATTATTACTAACATCATGTTTGTATAAATACATTGTTTTCTTCAAAAATTCAATTAATAGTTTTTTATATGATTTGGATGCGATTGCATTCATTGAAAAAGGAATAATATGCAATAATGAAACAACAAAATATTGAATAGCATTTATTCTTGCATACTTTTTTAATACATATTGAGAACTATAAAAACGATGAAAACGAATAAAAGCTTCTCCTTCCTTTTTTACAGTTTTAGAATGATCATGTAAAACCACCGCACTTGATAATATTTTAGTCAGTTTACCAATTTTGGACAATTTATACGCTAAGATGTCTTCTTCATAATAAAGGAATAAATTATCATCAAAAAATCCTATTGATTTAAACACATCGGCTTTTATCATAAAACAGCACCCTGATACCATACCTTGAAATGTAAAATCTTCATTAAAGTTATAAGGATAATATCTTGTTTCTTTGATATGTTTATTATTAAAAAATGCTAATGGCTTTCTTGTACAAAAGAATCCAATGAAGGTATAAAGTTTAGCTGCAAATTGCATGTTTTCATTCTTGGTGTCAACTATTCTGGGGCCAACTACAGCAATATCCTTGTCTTTGGATAAAGCTTTGTACATTATATCTACTGCATTATTTACTAGCGTTACATCAGGATTAATTATAAGAATGGAATCAGCCCCTTCATTGATTGCTTTTATGGTACCAAAATTATTTCCATAGGAATAACCTCCATTAATGTCGGATTTTATTATATCAACATTTTCTTTTCCATGAAAACAGGACAACAAATATTCATAGGAATCATCAACCGAACAACCATCAACAACATATATCTTATATTCAAAATCTTTAAATTTTTCTATTGATTGGATGCATTTGATGGTATCATTAGCTGAATTATAATTTAGAATTATTATTCCAATCATAATCAATAGGTTAACATAGATGGAACCGCACTTACAACATTCACATAATTTAAGATGCTTAGACATAATGCCCCTAATAGCACTACTTTCCTAGGTATTGTAGAATGCTCATACAATAATCCAACAAGTGCAAATTCAAAGAAAAAGAATATATAAGCCAATCTGTTTCCTGCTGTGATATAATGTGTTAAGGCAATTAAAACGACTCCTGTGATATAGATATTTAGAAAGAAGTTATACATTTCTTTTTTTTCTGTAATTAGCGGTCTTATTCCAATAAAAATAAAAGCCATAATAATATATTTAATAAAAGTTAAACTGTAAATACCACTTGTATCAAATTTTGCACGAACTTGAGTATAAGATAAAAATTTTTTGAATGAAAAAAAATTTATAAAAATCTCTAAAGCACTTGAAATGAGGTGTTGAATATTTATCAATGGTATGAAAATCGAAATTATTACAATAATAATGGCCAATTTTGAACTATATTTTCTCAATGCATAAAAAGGCAATAAATAAAAAACGGCCATCGATTGTTGGAAGAAAATAGTAACAGTTACAATGCCGAAATACATAAAATATCCTTTTAAGTTTCTATTGTTCAAAAGAAATGTTAGAGCATAATAACACAAAGTTAATCCCATTCCAGTTCTTATAATTATTCCATAATTATAAATACCCATAAAAGGTAAAAAAACCAAAAAAACAATATGTGGGTTTTTGAAATTTTTCTTCGAAATATAAAACCATAAACTGAACAAAATAATTTCAAATATCAATAGAAAAGTGTTAAAGCTTAATCTATGCGAGTTTGCAATTCGACACATTAAAGCATAAAGATATTCGAACTTTACTCCTTTTTCTGGAGTATAATAGGATGTAATATAACTTTGAGTATCCGGGACTGTTAAGCTTCGGGTAGAAAATATTATCAATAACCATAAGTATCCAATAGACAACAAGGATATCTTTATATCATTTTTAAAACCTTTTGAATGATTAATTATGTTGGCGAAAACTAAATAAATGAAAGCAGAAATTAACATAATGTTTTAGAAGATAACAATAATTTCAAAATAAAAATGGTTCCATTAATTATTTATTCATTGAAATATTTAAAATTTTATTACTTCTATATATTCCACTTATGGTTCAAACCTGTAAATTTGAAAAAAATATCGGCTTATTTAGAAATTGATTTCAATTTTACATTTATTTTAGTGAATTTATAGAATTTAAATTTATTAGATTAAAATTTATCAATTAAGATTAATGATTGTCCAGTAATTATTTAATTAATTTATTTTTTATTTCGCCTACCAGTTCTTCGTTTAAAGGTGAATACAATTCTAATAGTAATCTCGGAATTTTCTTTTCATCAATTTTATCAAAATCAATGTCAATAAGAGTGTTTATTAAAGATTCATCAAATCTTTTTTTAATTAATTTTGCAGGATTCCCTCCAACAATTGAATATGGTATCGTTGATTTTGTAACAACGCTTCCTGCTGCTACAATAGTTCCTTTAGCTAAAGTGACACCAGAGAGAATAATGGCATTTGTTCCAATCCAAACATCATCTTCAACATTTATTTCGCCTCTTGACAAAGCTTCGTATTTTTCATTATTGAAAAAATGACGGAATGGATATGTTGAAAATGTATTAATATTATGATTACCGCCTAAAATAAATTTTACACCACTGGCAATAGAACAGTAATTGCGAATATTTAATCTTTCACCAATTGCACCAAAATTGTAGACACAAAGGACTCCATAACTATGTTTGCCAACGGTGACTTTATCGATAGGAAAATCAATTTCATTTATTTTATTTCCGATAGTTGTGTGATTATTTTTATTCATATATCGCCAAATTGTTTGCATTTTGGCAAATTTTACTTGGTGTTTAAAAATCTGATAAAAATTGTAAAAAAATCTGATAAAAGTTAAAAAACCCAATTTGTATAAAATTTTAATAATTAATTCTTTCATCGTTCCTAAAATAAATTTTGATTGTTTCATAAACCTAATTTAAAAAAATAATTTTTGCGTGTAATTTAGATGAACTAGGTATTTTAAATTTAATTATTGGATTTTTTGTTTAATTGTATTTGATAGTTTTCATTACAACTATTATTTTTAAATTCTTTGAAATTCCATTCATTAACTAAGACATATTTAACCTGATTGTTTTTAATTGTGTAATTGGTTTTGTGTTTAAACAATTGGATTTAAAAAATTGTCATCAAGAATTTTATTTTCTGAAAGTATTTAAAAAATCGAATGTGGCATTATTATAATCCATTAAACTGATATTGAACTCCTTCTTGACTTCCCATGGCCATTTCCATGCTTGGTAAAATAAATCAACAATCATTGGAACCAGGACTAAACACAATAGTCCGATATTTGTAAATTGAAATGCAATCAATAAGCCAATTACAATGCTAGCTCCAGATATTAATGATGCTTTAAAAAAAGGGACTTCGTTTTTGGTGAGTAATATACCTCCTGCAATACTTAAATTGGTTTCGATAAATGAAACAACGAGAGCTAGCAATAAAATTGTGAATGGCATTAACTGAGTTTGGCTACCAATGAGGTTTAATGACCATTTTCCAAAAATTAATAAACTTATACTACCAATAATAAATGTTGAAAAAAGTACAATCTGACCTTTCAAATAAATTTCTTTAATTGAATTACTATTTTGTTCAACACGCAATTGAGATATTTTAGGTATGTAAGTGGAAATATATATTCCAGCCAACCCTGAAACAACTGCAATAAGTTGCATTGTAATGCCATAAGAGGCTATTTCGCTTAGTGACAAATAAAGTGAACCTATAATTATTGCAGATTTTTGAACTAAAAAGCCACCAAGAGAAGTAAATCCTAGCTTCATCGCATTTGGATAAATTGCTTCCAAAATTTCTTTTCTTGTATGAGATATTGCTTTATTTAGGGCTTGTTTTAGAAATGTAGTAAAAAAAATGCGGTATGAAAGAAAACGTACAATAATAACGGATAGTGCTTGTGCAGAAACAATTGCTACTAAATTGAAACCTAACATAATTAGAATTGCAGCAATAACTAAATAAACAACTTGTCCAATAACAACAATTTGTTTGGACCTTTTAATCAAACCTTTCCCCTGCAATAAAGAATCGTAGTAAAGTGTATAAAGACTATATGTATTAATAATAATCAATAAAATCCAGGATATATATATTTCAGAATGACTTTCTTTATATGTCTTTAGTATGAAATAAATATAAAATGTTCCTATGGAAATAAGTATAAGAAACAAAATTGCTGCTACACGCAAATAAAACCATTTCATGGCCTTAATCAATCCTTTTAACAAGCCATAATCAATTTCTTTATCTTCAATGTCAATGCTTGAAAATCCTTTGGATTTGAGAATTCTAACTCCACTAAATACGTAGGTGATATTGCGAGTGAAAGAAGGATTAAACCCAAAATCAAGCAATGAAATGAATGAAGTTATGGTCATGAAAATATTCCAAATACCAACTGTTTCCGAAGACATCATTCTTAGAATAAATGGAAATAACAAGATTGCAGAGGCAATTTTAAAAAAAGTTGCAGTATAATTCCATAAAATATCTTTTTTTCCTATTTGCATTTATTTATTTACTTTAACTTTCTTTTCAATATTTTTAACCAGTATTATATATTCAAGAATGAGTGTTATAAAAAAACCAATTCCAAAACAGATAGCAACATATTTTAGAATTGTTTTTATAAATGAAATCTTTTCTTTATGCAGACCTGTTTTTTGATCAATTATATATAGTCCTGTAATTCTATCAAGTCTTTTAAGTTCTTGTTGTCTGCTGGCTTCAAGATTAATGATATCGTTGTGGAAAAAACCATCTGATTTATCACTTAAAATAAGCAATTTTTCTTGATTTGAACCTGAAGATTCATGACTTAAGTGTAAAATGGAATTTTGAAGGCTATCTAAATTTTTGATCTCCTGGTTGTATTTATGTAACATGGCCAAACTTCTATTTTTTTCAAATCTTAATTCATTTTTTACATATAGAGAGGAATCAATGTAATTGTTAATACACTTAGTAAAGTGCTTTAAATCAATACTTTTAGAAAATTTTACATTAATTTCTATTGGTTTGATGGGTTCATCTTTTAATAATACGGTCTTGCCAGATGGAAGATTTAAACCGTATTGGATGGCTTGAATCGTTTGCACATTTTGGATTTTTTGAATAGTGTCTGCACTAATTCCAATAAAACTATTTGCTTCTTCAATGCTTACATTCAATACTTTACTAGTGAGTACTTTATCTGTGCTATTTAATTCATCTAATGAATTTATTATATCAATGATTATCTCTGGAGGAACAATATAAGAAGTTGCAATGATTCTATTAACATGTTCTTCTTTATTATTAGAGGACAATTCAAGGCATATGATTAAACCTATTACTAAACCAAAGGCAGCAAATATTCCTAAAAGCTTGTATCTTCTTATGCTATAATGAT
The DNA here is from genome assembly GCA_025361565.1 of Bacteroidota bacterium. Lineage (GTDB taxonomy): Bacteria > Bacteroidota > Bacteroidia > Bacteroidales > NBLH01 > NBLH01. Next base: position 158,200 of record JANYKN010000089.1, read on the forward strand.
ATACCCTTACCATTATATTTCTGGATAATTCCAATAAGTCAATTTCGTTATTTTTTTCTTCCATTGGAGTTCAAGTTCTAATTTAGCTTCCACAAAAGTAATGTTTTTTCCACATCATTAAAATTTATATAAATGATTACTTTTGTTTTATAGTAAATACAATTACAATGGCAAAAAAAGCTTTAATTACTGGCATTACCGGTCAGGATGGTGCCTATTTGGCAGAATTACTGATTAGCAAAGGTTATGAGGTGCATGGCATTAAACGACGTAGTTCTTTATTTAATACCGAACGGATCGATCATTTGTATCTTGATCCGCATGTTGAAAACAGGAACTTTATTCTCCATTATGGCGACTTAACGGATTCAACTAACCTGATTCGAATCGTCCAGGAGGTGCAACCCGATGAAATATACAACCTGGCGGCTATGAGCCATGTTCACGTTAGTTTTGATACTCCTGAATATACAGCAAATGCTGATGGGATAGGAGCTTTGCGAATTTTAGAAGCAATTCGGTTGTTGGGATTGACCGGTAAAACCCGGTTTTATCAGGCTTCAACAAGTGAATTGTATGGATTGGTTCAGCAAGTTCCTCAAAGCGAATCTACACCATTTTATCCAAGAAGTCCTTATGCTGTAGCAAAACTATATGCATACTGGATAACAGTGAATTATAGGGAGGCTTATAATATTTACGCTTGTAATGGTATTTTATTCAACCATGAATCTCCAGTAAGGGGCGAAACATTTGTTACCAGAAAAATAACTCGCGCTGCTTCGCGCATTGCACTTGGAATGCAAAAGGATTTGTTTTTAGGCAACCTTTCGGCAAAAAGAGATTGGGGGCATGCAAAAGATTACGTTGAGGCAATGTACTTAATGTTGCAACAGCCTTTAGCCGAAGATTATGTAATAGCCACTGGAAAAACGACTGAAGTTCGTGAATTTGTTAGAATGGCTTTTGCCGAAGCTGGCATTATTTTGGACTTTCAAGGCGAGGGTGGCGATGAAAAAGGTGTAATTGCTGAAATATCAAATCCAAAACTTAAAGAAAAAAAATATTTAAAAATAGGAGATATTGTTGTTCGTGTTGATCCACGATATTTTAGGCCTACCGAAGTAGATCTGCTTTTAGGAGATCCTACAAAAGCAATGACGAAACTTGGGTGGCAGCCCAAGTATGATATTGATTCTCTTGTTAAAGATATGATGAAAAGTGATATGGAATTGATGCGGAAAGAAAAATTTCTGAAAGAAGGCGGTTACCAGGTCTTGAATTATTTTGAATAAAAAATGTCTATAAAGACGGATTGGATTAGACTTTCAAAATTAATAATAAAATAATGGATAAAAATTCTAAAATATATATAGCCGGTCATACAGGACTTGTTGGTAGTTCAATAGTTCGTAATTTAATGGCAAAAGTATACACAAATTTTGTTTATACTCCTTTTCCTGAATATGATCTGACAGACCAAAAAAGTACATTGGATTTTTTCATAAAAGAAAAGCCCGAATACGTTTTTCTGGCCGCGGCAAAAGTTGGTGGAATTGTGGCAAATAATACATATCGTGCTCAATTTATATACGAAAACCTTCAAATTCAAAACAATATCATTCATTCGAGTTATTTGAATAAGGTTAAGAAATTGCTTTTTTTAGGAAGTTCCTGTATTTATCCAAGAGCTTGCCCACAGCCAATGAAGGAAGATTATCTTTTAACAGATGTACTCGAGTATACGAATGAACCTTATGCAATTGCTAAAATTGCGGGCATCAAAATGATTGAAAGTTATAATTTGCAATATGGTACAAATTATATTGCTGTAATGCCAACAAACCTTTATGGCCCAAATGACAATTTTGATTTGGAAAAATCTCACGTATTACCTGCAATTATGCGTAAAATGCATTTGGGAAAATGCTTGATGGCAGGTGATTATAATTCAATTCGAAATGATTTTAAGAAGTATCCAATTGAAAACGGTTCGGAATTTTTAACGGATGGTCAAATTGAGAAAATCCTTGAAAAATACAATGTAAAGAAATCTTCCATCGAATTGTGGGGAAGTGGCAATCCAAAACGTGAATTTTTATATTCTGATGATTTGGCTGATGCTTGTGTATATTTAATGGAAAACATTGATTTTACTCACATAGTCAAAGCGGCGTTCGGAATTGATAGAATTGAAACACCAATAAAACATGAAATTAGGAATACCCATATCAATATTGGAACTGGCAAAGATATCACAATCAATGATTTAGCTGAAATGCTGAAAAATATCATCGGATACAAAGGAGAGATTATTTGGAATAAAGATAAACCCGATGGAACAGTTCAAAAATTATTGGATGTAACAAAATTAAATAGTTATGGTTGGAAAGAAAAAATATCGTTAAAAGAAGGGGTTTCGAAAGTTTACTTGAATTATATTAGCTCGTAGAAGTGCTCCTTACCAACTCCATTTCATTCAGTGCACTGATTTTTAATGATTTAAATCTATAAATATCAGTGCACCATTTATTTAAATTATAAACTCCAGTAATCCAAACTTTTTATTTTATCACGATAAATGCCTTTAAGATCAACTATAATCCCATCGGGAGTGCTTAGTTCCTTGAAATCTTTTTCGGTAAGTGGTGTATATTGCTTGTGGTTTACTGCAATTATGATTGAATCATAAATTCCTGTAGGTTTTTCACTTAATTGTAATTGATATTCTTCTTCGATTTCTTTTGCTCCACCAAATGGATCAACAACATCAACTTTTACATGATATGATTGAAGTTCTCTAATCAGATCAACAACTTTAGAATTCCTGATATCACTCACATTTTCTTTAAATGTGATACCCATAACTAAAATTCTTACTTTTCTTAAATCTTTGTCTTTTGCAATTATTTTTTTTACTGTTTGTTTTGCAACATAGCCACCCATAGAATCATTTACAAACCTCCCGGCATTAATGATTTGGGCATGATATCCCAATTGTTTGGCTTTGTATGTTAAATAATATGGATCTACTCCAATGCAATGGCCGCCTACAAGGCCCGGATAAAATTTCAAGAAATTCCATTTGGTGCCTGCCGCTTCCAAAACTTCATAAGTATTGATGTTAAGCCTGTTAAAAATGATTGATAACTCATTCATCAAAGCTATGTTAACATCTCGCTGTGTATTTTCAATAATTTTTGCAGCTTCGGCAACTTTTATTGAGCTAGCTCTATGAACTCCGGCTTTAATAATTAATTCATAGGTTTTGGCAATTTCTTCCGATGATTCTGCATCACAACCTGAAACCACTTTTACAATCGATGTTAATGTATGATGCCTATCACCAGGATTTATCCGCTCTGGAGAGAAACCAACTTTAAAATCATCAATAAATTTCAGACCCGATAATCGTTCTAAGATTGGAACACAATCCTCTTCGGTACAACCTGGATAAACGGTTGATTCGTAGACTACATAATCACCTTTTTTTAATACTTTACCAACAGTTTCGCAAGCTTTTAAAAGCGGTGTTAAATCCGGTTGCTGATGATCGTCAATTGGCGTAGGAACTGCAACAATATAAAGCTGTGCCTTTTTTAAATCCTCCAATTCATGAGTAAAAAGAATATCAGTATTTTCAAAATCAACAGATTCCAATTCATTACTAGGATCTATTTTGTTTTTCATCATTTCAATCCTTTCCGGTTTGATATCGAATCCTATGACTGATATCTTTTTACCAAATTCCAAAGCAATTGGCAGACCCACATATCCCAATCCAATTACAGCAATTTTGTTTGTTTTTGAAACAATTTGTTTATACATATTATTTAAGTTTTAAAGTGATACATTTATTTTTTTGCAAATGGGTGGTAATCTCCTATAAGTCCTACCGCTACTGAATTTCGTATAGAATATACCATTTGAATGGAACTTCTTGCTTCGTTTAAACTAAATCCATTGCCTTTTAAAATCTCTTCATAACTAACAGTGTGTAAGTCTGTGAATCCTTCGCTAAACTCAAACTCTTTTTTGTTTATGCTGATGTTTCGATATGTTCTTTGCCCAATATCTTTTTGTTGTTTTGGCAAATCGTTAAAATCAAGACTCATAAACCATCTGACATTGGCTTTTTCTAATTGCAGAAAGCCAGCAGCTTTTTTTGTTTCCGAAATGTTTACACAATTTACTTTTACATTGCCAAAAATCCATGTAAGTATATCGAAAAAATGTACACCAATGTTTGTTGCAATACCACCCGATTTTTGATTTTCTGCTTTCCAGCTCTGGAAGTACCAGTTTCCTCGTGAAGTAATATATGTTAACTCAATATCATATATTTTATCCTTTGGTCCATTTTCAATTTCTTCTTTTAATTTGATAATGCCCGGATGGAGCCTAAGTTGAAAGATATTGTTTATTTTCCTTCCAGTTTCAACTTCAATCTCTGCAAGGGCATCGATGTTCCATGGATTTAGTACTAGAGGCTTTTCACATATTGCGTCTGATTGTTGCCGTAGTGCAAATCTAATATGTGAATCGTGCAAATAGTTAGGAGTGCAGATACTCATGTAATCAATTTTTTTCCCATTGCGCTTTAATCGATCAATATGCCTGTCAAATCTTTCAAACTCTGTAAAAAAATCTGCATCAGGGAAATAGCTGTCAATAATTCCAACACTATCAAATTTATCGAGAGCAGCCATCAGGTTGTTACCTGTTTCTTTTATGGCTTTCATATGCCTTACTGCTATATATCCGGCTGCACCAATTAATGCAAAATTCTTCATGTTAATTTTTTAATTGAATAATATTATGTAATTATCTTATTTACATGATTGTCAATTAATTTATATTTCTCTTTACTTTCGGGGCATATTGCATTCCCTTCACCGTTAAATTCCAATTTTTGACCATATTCACTCATCCAACCTGATTGCCTCCCAGGGTTTCCAATTATTAGTGCATAATCTTTCACATTTTTAGTCACCACTGCACCTGCTCCAATAAATGCATATTTTCCTATGGTAATTCCACAAATTATCGTACAATTAGCTCCAAAAGTCGCTCCTTGTTTCACATACGTTTTCATGTATTCAGCTTTTCTGTTAACTGCACTTCGTGGATTTATAACGTTTGTAAAAACCATTGAAGGGCCCATAAATACATCATCTTCACATATTACTCCTGTATATACGGAAACATTGTTTTGTACTTTGGTGTTATTCCCAAGCACAACTTCAGGCGAAATCACAACATTTTGGCCGATATTACAGTTTTCTCCAATTACTGAGTTGGTCATGATATGTGAAAAGTGCCAAATTTTTGTACATTTTCCAATCGTTGCTCCTTCATCAATTATTGCTGTTTCATGAGCATAATATTCTTTTTCAGGATTTTGTCTAAGCTCAGACATTTAAAATTTATTTTAATAAATCAACAATATTTATGATACTTTCAATAATGTGATCTTGTTGCTCTTTGCTAAGTTCAGTATGCATTGGTAATGATATAACTGATTTTGAAAGTGATTCCGAAATTGGAAAATCCCCTTTTTTATATCCATTATGATAAGCTTTTTGTAGGTGCAATGGTACTGGATAATAGACCATTGCAGGAATTCCTTTTTCTTCTAGCATCTCTATTAGTTTATCCCTATTTAAATTGGTAACCAATGTATATTGATGAAATGTATGATTTGAAAATGGCACCCGAAAAGGTATTTTTATGTTTTTATTACCTTTAAAGCCATTGTCGTAATAATTGGCTGCATCGATTCTTTTTTGGTTATAAAGATCCAAATATTGCAACTTAACTTTTAAAACGGCGGCCTGCAAAGTATCGAGACGTGAATTTACTCCTACATGATCATGATAATACTTTACTCGCATTCCATGGTTAACTAAAGAGCCAATTCGTGTTGCGTAGACATCGTCATTTGTAAAAATTGCACCCCCATCGCCAAAACAACCAAGATTTTTAGAAGGGAAAAATGAAGTACAACCGATATCACCGATGGTTCCAACTTTTTGTTTGTGTCCGTCTTTAAAATAATAATCTGCTCCAATTGACTGGGCTGTGTCCTCAATAATATGGAGTTTGTAATTTTTGGCTATTGAAATGATTTCTTCCATATTGGCAGATTGTCCAAATAAATGAACAGGAATAATCACTTTAGTCTTTGGAGTTATAGCTTTTTTTATAGCTTCGGGATCAATTAAAAAAGAATCAGGATCAACATCAATTAAAACTGGTTTTAAGCCTAACAATGCAATTGCTTCAATTGTTGAAATAAAAGTAAAATCGGATGTAATTATTTCGTCTCCAGATTTTAAGTCAAGTGCCATCATGGCTATCTGTAAGGCATCTGTTCCATTTGCGCACGGAATAACATGTTTTACTCCAAGATAACTTTCTAAATTCTTTTTGAATTCTTTAACAGCATCTCCGTTGATAAACTGGGTAGAGTCAATTACTTTAAAAATTTCATTATCAATCTCAGATTTAATATTAAGATATTGACCATGAAGGTCAACCATTCTTATTGGTTCCATTCTTTCCCATTGTTAAGAATGTAAAAATAAATAATAAAATTTAAGTTAAATTTATGAATATTGGTTTATCCATAAACTGTATTATTTTTTTGATGGATAGCCTTATTTATATATCATAAAAAAAACCAGACTGTTTGCCTGGTTTTTTGATTCTTTTATTTCGCATAATTTATTGCCCTTGTTTCCCGGATTACTGTTATTTTTATTTGCCCCGGATAGGTCATTTCATCCTGAATTTTTTTAGCAATATTGTATGATAAAGTTTCGGTTTCTTTATCTGAAACGTTTTCACTGCCAACAATTACCCTTAATTCTCTACCTGCCTGTATAGCATAAGTTTTTAAAACTCCGGGGTAGGATAGGGCAACCTGTTCTAAATCTTTCAGCCTCTTAATATAAGATTCAGCTATTTCTCTTCTTGCACCAGGCCTTGCTCCTGAAATGGCATCGCAAACCTGCACGATTGGAGAAATCATACTAGTCATTTCAACTTCATCATGATGGGCGCCAATGCCATTACATACATCAGGTTTTTCTTTATATCGCTCTGCCAATTTCATTCCATAAATTGCATGTGATAAGTCTGTTTCTTCTTCAGGAACTTTTCCAATATCATGCAATAGACCAGCACGTTTAGCGGTTTTGGGATTTAATCCTAGTTCAGCCGCCATAATTGCACATAAATTTGCAGTTTCTCTAGAGTGTTGAAGTAAATTCTGTCCATAGGATGAACGATATTTCATACGACCAACCATTCTGATTAATTCTGGATGTAAACCATGAATGCCTAAATCAATACAAGTTCTTTTTCCTACTTCAACTATTTCTTCCTCAACTAGTTTTTTTGTTTTGTTAACAACTTCTTCAATCCGAGCTGGATGTATCCTTCCATCTGTAACCAATTGATGCAGTGATAAACGAGCTATTTCTCTTCTCACCGGGTCAAATGCTGATAATACAATTGCCTCTGGAGTATCATCAACAATTATTTCTACTCCTGTTGCTGCTTCAATAGCTCTGATATTTCTACCTTCACGGCCAATAATCCGCCCTTTAATTTCATCACTTTCAATATGAAATACTGTAACTGCGTTTTCAACAGCTGTCTCAGTACCAACCCTTTGAATGGTTTGAATAATAATACGTTTGGCTTCTTTAGTTGCAGTCATTTTAGCTTCTTCCATAATATCGTTAATAAACGACATGGCCTCGGTCTTTGTCTCTTCTTTTAGAGATTCTATCATTTGCTCTTTTGCTTCGTGAGCTGATAGGCCAGCAACAGACTCTAGTTTATCAACCTGTTCTTTGTGAAGTTTATCTAGCTCAAGATTCTTTTTATCAACTAATTCGATTTGATAAGTAAGGTTTTGTTTGACAGTATCAACTTCTTTTTTCTTAATCTCTAATTCTTTCTGTTGTTTTTGAATCTCTTCTCTTCGTTGATTTAGAGATGTTTCTCTTTGATTTAGACGATTTTCGAGCGCTGCAATTTTTGCATTTTTTTCTGAAATGTATTTTTCGTGTTCCGTTTTTAGAGTAAGAAATTTTTCTTTAGCCTGTAATATTTTCTCTTTTCTAATTACCTGAGATTCGGCTTCTGCTTCATGCAGAATCTTTTTAGCTTTGCTTTGAAGCCCCTTTATTTTGAGGAAAAAAGCAATTAAGGCTCCAGCAATAAAAGCTGAAATTCCTATAATTATTACTATGATATCCATGTTATAAATTTTAAGTTGTTAAAAATAAAAGACCCGCATTAATTCCTTTAATGATTTAGAAAACCCCAAGTAGACATGGGTGAAGCGGCCATATTGTTTCGAACGTCCAATGTCTTTTCAGTGAAAAGATACCCGAAGGTAGTAAGGCCTGTTCTACACAACTTGAGCTATGCTTCAAATTGTAAAGATGTTGAGTTCTCAAATGCTTAAAGAAACAATGCGGGCTTTTTTTGTATCCCTTAACTATCAAATTTCTAATTCAATTTTCTAAAGAATATATTTATTTAATATTATTCAAGTAGTCTTCAATATCTTTATTTAGGCTAACAACCTCATTAATAATTGGTGTTTCATCCAGTTTTTCTTCTAATTCCAATAATCTTGAAGCAAAATCCAATGAAACCATCGCCATAAAATCCTGAGGTTCCTTACCAGTATAAGTTTGTTTATAGAGTAATAGCTTATCATTGATCATTTTAGCAGCTTTCCTTATCCTTTCTTCTTCATCCCTGCCAACTTTTAAAGGATAATATCTTTCTGCTATATTGATACGTATTGAAAGCTTATCTTCCATTTTATTTTATCAATTTTTGATTACTTGTTTAATAATGATATACATTTATCAATTTCCCGCACTATTCTATTTAATTTCACTTTAGCATCATGCGCATCCGAACTTGATGCAGCTATGGTTTTGGCAAGCTTCAGTGATTCATATTTTTTTGATAATAGATCGTTCTCTTTTTCTAGTTCTTCAATTTCAGTTAAAAGTTTGGTTATTTCTTCTTTAAGTCCTTGATTTTCAACCAATACTTTTGAATGTAATTCTTCAATATTGTGAATTTTTCCCTTTAAAATTTGAATAACATTTTTTAGTTCCGGCGTCATTTTATCAGTGACAATACAAAGTTAATACTACTCTCAAAATTAAGCAAATTCTAATTTGCATACTTCTTTTTCATTTGCGAAATATCGGAATTATTTTTGAATTATCTATAAATTAATATAATCTGATACTGTATATTTGTGCTTTTCTTTACAATAATCCGAATAAAAATACACTGAAAGTAGCGCTATTTCTAATAAACTTTATTTTAAACAACATTAATTTTAGAGTTAAATATTTGTCAAATTTCTTTTATTATTTGCTCGTGATCTGATTTTTATTTGAAGTAATAAATATTTATATGTACATTTTAATGATGAGAGCTATTTTTCTGTCGATTTTGCAAATGTTTGTTTTTATGGGTTTTGCCCAGAATTATCCCAAAAAATATTTTTCTTCACCTATTGAAAAAAAACTTTCTATTTCAAGTAATTTTGGAAAGATCCGCACTAATCATTTCCATTCAGGATTGGATATAAGTACCAAACTGAAATCTGGAGTTAACATTTTTGCGGCTGCACCAGGTTACATTTCCCGGGTCAATATTTCCTCCACAGGATATGGAAAAGCTGTTTACATTACTCATCCGAATGGATATGTTACAGTTTATGGGCATTTGAGCGAAATTAAAAAAAAAGTAACTGATTATGTTAATCGGATTCAGCATCAAAAACATCGGTTTAATGTTGATCTTTTTTTTCCACCAGATAAGTTTCCTGTTTTAAAAGGTGAAGTAATTGGCAAATCTGGCAACACAGGAAGATCTTTTGGAGCTCATCTTCATTTTGAAATAAGAGAAAAAGAATCCGAACTAGCATTAAATCCGCTACTTTTTGGTTTTGATGCGCCTGATAATGAAGCCCCCAGTATTAAAAGTCTACATTTATATCGTTTTTCAGACGATAGTTGGCAGGGAAATTATCAAGAAAAGTATGAATTAAATATCCATGAAGGAGATACGATTTCTTCATTTGGCAAACTTGGACTGGGTCTTGAAATCTGCGATTACCTTTCAAAGAAGAAAGGTAATCTAGATGTTTATCAGCTTAAGCTGTTGGTTGATGATAGCTTGTTTTTTAAATATAAGTTCGACCGATTTTCTTTTGATGAATCCAGGTATATCAATAGTTTTATCGATTATAGCGAAATACGGAGATCCGGTAAAAAAATTATTAAATGTTATATTGATCCCAATAATAAATTAAGCATTTATAAAACCCATCAAACTGGTTTATTTAATTTTTCAGATGGAAAAATTCATAAGTTAAGTATTTCAGCATCAGATATTATTGGAAATACTTCAAAATTTAGTTTTTATATTCAGTCTGATTCATTGCAAGCATTATTACCAATCGAAAAAAGCAAATTAATTGTAAAAAATATTGACTATTCTAAAATCGAAGAATATACTACTGATTCATTTAGAATTTTATTCAATAAGGATTGCTTATATAATAACCTGGAATTTAAATATTTTGTTTCAAATGGCCTAGCTTCAGCATTTTCGAAATATTATTATATTCATAATCCATCAATTCCATTACACAATGAAGCGACCATTGAAATAAAACCTATCAATATGCCCGAATATTTGAAAGCTAAAGCTCTTATTGCAGGAGTGGGAAGAAAAGGTAGTTTGTTTTCAGTTGGCGGAACATGGAATAATGGTTTTATTCAAACAAACATCAGTAGCTTTGGAACTTATTTTGTTACAATTGATACTATTTTGCCAACGATTGAACCAATTCATTATAAAACCAAAAAGAAAAAAAAATCCGATTTTTTAAATTTTAAGATAAAAGATGATTTATCTGGAATTGAAGAATATGTCGGATTTATTGATGATAATTGGGCTCTTTTTGAATATGATGAAAAAAATGATTTGATTTCGTGTAATTTGCCAAAAGAAAAAGTTTCAGAAGGAAAACACCGTATAATCCTGTGGGTAAGAGATAAATGTAATAATTTAAATGTGTTTGAATCTGAATTTGATTTTTAAGATAGTAAATATTCTATTCAGTTTAATAGGATATAAAAAAAGTGACAAAATGTAAAATTTATAATTATGTTTTTATCAACTTTTCAATTTTATAATGAATTGAAAAATACCAATTTGGAATTTATTTTTTTGATTTGTGTTATCATAAAATGACTTTATGATTTATTTGTGCTAACATTCATTTACTGAATTTTAATAAATTTATAGCTGTTTACATTTTTTCTTTCTATTTTCGGTAAAATATTTATCAAAATTGATGTTAAACGTTAAAAATTCTGATAGCCGGTTATGAAAATACTAATTGTTGAAGATGATTTTGGTTCAAGAGAGTTTTTATTAAATCTAATTAAACTTGAAGGATATGATGTTCGACAAGCCGTAAATGGCGAAGAAGGTCTAGAAGTATATAAAGAATACCATCCAAATTTAATTATTTGTGATATACAAATGCCAAAAATGGATGGTCTTGAAATGCTTAGCAGACTGCGTGAAGAGAAGGAAGATGTTATTTTTATTATAACTACTGCTTTTGGAAGTGAAGACTATGCAATTGAGGCATTGCGCCTTGGAGCCAATAATTATCTTAAAAAGCCGATTGATCGGAAAAGCCTGATTGGACTGGTAAAGAAATATCAGGCTATAATTGAAAGCCGCCTTCTTGCACAAAAAGCTGAAGGCCGGGTTCTTGAAAAAGCAATAAAAGTTGAATTTGATACCAATTTTGAACATGTTCCAGCTGTAGTCAGTCAACTGATTTCAGAAATAACTTTAAAGTATAACGATTCGGATAAAACTAATATAGAACTTGGTCTTGATGAATTGATTGCCAATTCTATTGAACATGGAAATCTTGAAATTACTTTTGAAGATAAAGTAGAAGCTTCAGATAACAATTCGATGCTTGAGCTTTATGCTAAAAAAATGCAAATTCCCGAAATTGCCAACCGAAAGATTATTGTTGAATACATACAAAAGCAAAACTATTCTGAATGGACAATTACTGATGAAGGAAAAGGATTTGATTGGAAATCAATACCAGATCCAACACAGGGAGCACAATTAATGGAATTGAACGGACGAGGTATTTTTATAACCAATTTTTTGTTTGATGAATTGGAATATCTGGGCAAAGGGAATCAGGTAAGGGTGAGAAAATTATTTCAATGAAGGGAAAATGATATAGAAAATTAGTTTCAATTATAATCTTGACTTTTATTGCTATTTTCATATTATTATAACTGAAAAAAAGTCTTTTTCACAATATTATAAGCTAAATAAATTTGATTTATTAAAATTGTTTCTATATTTGCAGCAAATTAGTTAACAAATGAAGAGTTTTTTTGCATTTTATTATTTTTATTTTTACTATCCGGAAAGGCTCCTGAGAAGATAAATTATTATATGTAATAAAATCTCAGGGGTTCCAATTGGAACTCTTTTTTTTTGTATAAATGAGAATAATCTAACAAAATATAATCAGAAATCCCAATTATGAAAGTAATCATTAGCATAAAACTATTTTGTAAACAGTTAGTGGCATGTTTTTCTGCTTTCTTATTGTCAAATTGGTATTGTTACTGTGGCCAAATGAAAAATTTCTTTTTTTATTTTTATTACTTTACTTATAGTGACCGGGGACTTATAATGCTTTGAATTTTATAGCCCCGGGTAAATGCCTGGGGTTTTTTATTTTATAAATAAATTATGGAAAATTATCTAAAAAAGAAGATTGCAATACAAGGAGGAGAAGGTTCGTTTCACGAAATAGCTTCCATATTTCACTTTGGTAATAAAAATATCAATACAGTTCCTTTTGAAACTTTTATTGATTTGGTTGATTCTGTTGAAAACCATGAAGTTGATGGTGGACTTATGGCCATTGAAAATACTGTTGCAGGAAGTTTGATGCCAAATTACGTATTACTTGAAGAGCGTGAAATCTTTGTTGTTGGTGAAATTCTTCTTCGGATTGAACAAAATCTTTTGGCTCTTGAAGGTCAAAAAATTGAAGATATCAAGGAAGTTCATTCACATCCAATTGCGCTGATGCAATGTGCAAGGTTTTTTAAAGATTATCCACACATTAAACTTATCGAATCTGATGATACAGCTAATAGTGCACGAAAAATCAGTGAGCAAAATCTCAAAGGTATTGGAGCTATTGCCAGTCAGAGAGCTGCTGGTTTATTCGGTCTTTCAGTTTTAGAAGCTGGGATTGAAACTAACAAACGCAATTTTACAAGATTTTTGGTTCTTAACAGCAAACTTCATAAAAATGGCGAATCACACGGAAAAGAAAATATAAACAAGGCTTCTATTAGTTTTTCATTGATTCACAAAACGGGCAGTTTATCTAAAGTTTTATCCATTTTTTCATTCTATAATATCAACCTTAGTAAAATACAATCTATTCCAATTATTGGAAAAGAATGGGAGTATCATTTTATTGTTGATGTGGTATTCGATGGATATGAAATTTATAAACAATCTTTAATCGCCGTTCAACCACTAATTGATAAGTTACAGGTTTTGGGCGAATATTCCAAAGCAGATAGGTACTATATGTCAAATGAAATTACAACAGATGTTGATGTTCAGGCAATACATGTCAATTTATAAACCGAATTAAAAGATTAAATATGATAAAACCAGCTCAAAGGCTATCAACAGTTAAGGAATATTATTTTTCGAATAAACTTAGAGAAATTGATAATTTGCGTGCCTCAGGAATAAATGTGCTAAATCTTGGAATTGGAAATCCTGATTTACCACCTTCAGAAGAGACTTTAAATACCTTGCATATAGCTAGTTCTGATAAAAAAAATCATGGCTATCCCAGTTACAATGGACACAAATCGTTGAGAGAAGCTTTTTCAAAATGGTACAAAAAATACTTTAAAGTTGATCTCGACAGCGAAAATGAAGTGCTTCCTTTAATAGGTTCTAAAGAAGGAATTATGCATATCTCTATGGCGTTTTTAAATCCTGGCGATGGTGTATTGATACCAAACCCTTCTTATCCGGCGTATCGAGCTGTTGCTAACCTTGTAGGTGCAAAAATAATTGATTTCAATCTTACCGAAGCCAACGGATGGTTTCCTGATTTTGACGAAATAGAAAAAAATGATTTGAGCAATGTAAAAATGATGTGGGTCAATTACCCAAATATGCCCACAGGAAAACTGGTAAGCGCAGCAGATTTTAAAAAGCTGGTTGATTTTGGTTTGAAACACAACATTCTTATTTGCAACGATAATCCATACAGTTTTATCTTGAATAAAAATTTTTCGAGCATTTTTCAGGTAAATGGTGCAAAAGATATTGCGCTTGAACTTAATTCTTTGAGCAAATCTCATAATATGGCAGGTTGGAGAATTGGTGTTCTAATTGGAAATCAGACGCTTATAAAATATGTACTAACTGTAAAAAGCAATGTAGATTCAGGAATGTTTCTACCATTACAACTTGCTGCTGCTCAGGCATTAAATAGTCCTGACAATTGGTATGATGATTTAAACGTTCATTATGAGCGTCGAAGAAAATTGGCACATCAGATTTTAGATTCCGCAAATTGTACTTATTCTTCAGATCAGGCAGGAATGTTTGTTTGGGCAAAAATTCCTGATGCTTATCAGGATTCAATATCATTTACTGACGAATTGCTCGGAAAATATGCTCTTTTTATTACTCCAGGTCAGATTTTTGGAAGCAATGGAAATAGATATATTAGAATTTCGTTGGCAAGTAAAGAAAATGATTTAATCGAAGCACAAAAACGATTTTAATGAGTTAAACGATTTTTCGAATTAAAATGGAAATGAAATGTTAAATATTGCAATTATAGGAACAGGTTTAATAGGTGGCTCAATGGCACTTGATTTAAGAAAACACCCAAAAGTCAAAAAAATAATTGGTGTTGATAATAACCAGGAACATTTATATCGGGCCAAACAACTTGGAATCATTGATGATTCGCTACCTTTGAAGCAGGCCATTGCTGAATCTAATCTTATAGTTTTGGCAACCCCTGTTGATACAAGCATTCGTTTATTGCCCGAAATTCTTGCTATTGTTGATAAACAAATAGTATTTGATGTTGGTTCTACAAAGGAAAATATCATCAAGTGTATCGATAATTACCCAAGAAGAGGACGTTTTGTGGCTTCTCACCCAATGGCAGGAACTGAATATTCTGGCCCCGATGCAGCTTTAAATAACTTGTTTAGAAATAAATCTGTAATGATTTGCGATGCCGACGGTTCTGATGATGATGCTTTGGAAAAGGTAAAAGAAATTTATGGTTTTCTGGGGATGAACATCGTTTACATGGATCCAAAACCGCACGATTTGCATGCTGCATATGTATCTCATATTTCGCACATTAGTTCTTTTGCATTGTCATTAACAGTGTTGGAAAAAGAAAAAATTGAAAAGAATATACTCGATATGGCAAGTGGAGGTTTTGATTCGACAGTTCGTCTGGCAAAGAGTTCTCCTGCAATGTGGACACCAATTTTTATGCAGAATTCAGGGAATATCGTGGATGTTCTTAATTCGTATATATCTGTTTTACAGAAATTTAAAAATGTAATTTTGGAACATGATTCATCAAAGATATTTGAAATGATCCATCAATCGAATGAGATCAGGAAAGTTCTTGATAAATTTCAACAAAAGGCAGAAAAGGCAGAAATGACAGAATGAAAATTAATTCGAAAATAAATTGAACAAAATGATCAACAAATTTTATGTTGATTGAACTTTAAAATTAAATAAAAATAAAATTTTAAGATATGAAATTACTATTAGATACAAAACCGATTAAGGAGTGGGGCATTCAATTTGAAAACCGTCCTGTTGTAATTGCCGGCCCTTGTAGCGCTGAAACTGAAAAACAAGTTCTTGATACTGCTTTTCAGTTAAAAGAAAAGGGAATAACCATCTTTAGGGCAGGTATTTGGAAACCCAGAACTCGTCCCGGTTACTTTGAAGGGGTTGGCTCAAAGGGACTGGCATGGCTCAAAAAAGTGAAAGAAGAAACGGGTTTACTTGTTGCAACTGAAGTAGCCTCTGAAAAGCATGTATATGAAGCACTTAAATATGGAATTGATATACTCTGGGTTGGTGCACGTTCTACTGCAAATCCTTTTGTTGTTCAAGATATTGCAGATGCACTTAAAGGTATCGATATTCCAATTTTGGTAAAAAATCCAATCAATCCCGATTTGGAATTATGGAAAGGAGCGATTGAAAGAATCCATGCTGCTGGAATTTCCAGAATTGGTGCTATTCATCGTGGTTTTTCAAGTTATGGAAAAACAGTTTACCGGAATTTACCAACCTGGCAGCTTCCAATTGACTTAAAAACTGATTTCCCTAATATTCCAATGATTAATGATCCAAGCCACATTGCTGGTAAAAGGGAATTGTTATTTGAAATTATACAGAAAGCAATGGACTTGAATTTTGATGGTTTAATTATTGAATCACATTGCGATCCCTCTTGTGCTCTAAGTGATGCCGCTCAACAAGTAACACCGAATGATTTGGATAAAATGTTAAAGTCGATCATCATTCGGAATCCAAATGGCCAATCAAAGGAATCGTATCAGGAATTGAAAGAATATAGGGCACAAATTGATAGCTTTGACAAAATGTTGCTCAATCTTCTTGAAGAAAGGATGGAAATTGTTAAAAAAATAGGGCGTTTTAAAAAGAATAATAACCTGACTATTTTGCAATCAACCAGGTGGGAACAGATTATTGAAAAAAATCTTGAAGAGGGATCTAGCCGGGGTTTTAGCGAGTTATTTATTAACAGGCTATTTAAAGCTATTCACCAGGAATCAATAGAATATCAAACAAAAATAATGAATGAATAAAACGGTTTCGAAATCAGTTATTCAAGGTACTTTAATTGCTCCAACTTCGAAAAGTGCATTACAAAGGTTGATTGTCGCTAGTATTTTATCAAAAGGTAAGTCGATAATTAATTTTGAATCGATGAGCGAAGATGCCGAAGCTGTTTTAGGTATTGCCAAAAGTTTAGGTGCCCAATTTATTTTAAGTGAAAATAGAATTGAAATTGATGGCGGAATTCAAAATCCTTCAGAACAGATATACATCGGTGAATCTGGACTGGGCCTAAGAATGATTGCACCAGTTTTGGCATCTACCCATTATTCGTTTGAAATTTTGGGAATGGGAAGCCTTTTAAATCGACCTCTAGGTTTTGTTGTCGATACACTTTTAGCTTGTGGTGTCAGAGCAGAGAGCACTTGTGGAGGTTTACCGCTTAAATTAAATGGACCCATTCAAACCAATAAAGTTTTAATTGATGGTTCGGTTGGATCGCAACTTCTTACGGGTTTTTTGTTTGCTGCCCCAATTTTAAACAGAGATTTTGAAATTGAAGTGACCAATCTCAAGAGTAAGCCTTATATTGATCTTACTATTAGTGTATTGCAGGAATTTGGAATAGAGATTTCAAATTATACATATGAAAGATTTTTTATCAACGGTGGTCAATCATACAAAGCTTGTAATTGTTATGCCGAAGGTGATTGGAGTGGAGCTGCTTTTGTTCTTGTTGCTGCTGCAATTGCAGGTGAAATCTGCTTGACTGGAATTAATAATCATTCTTTGCAGGGTGATAAGCAAATAGTGGATGTGATTAAGGCTTGTGGGGCTCAAGTAATTGAATCGGAGAATGAAATATTTGTTAAAAAAGATAAATTATTGGCGTTTGAATTTGATGCCACTGATGTTCCTGATTTATTTCCACCTTTGGTTTCATTAGCCGTAAATTGTGTTGGAAAGTCTTATATAAAAGGTGTAAGCAGGCTTAAACACAAGGAAAGTGATAGAGCAGTAACTTTACAGACTGAATTTGCAAAACTTGGGTCCAATATCCAGATTAAAGATGATGTTATGATTGTGGATGGCGTGCAATTGATTGGTAATCAGGTTTATTCACATCACGATCATCGCATTGCAATGGCTCTGGCTGTTGCAGCATTAACCATTGAAAAAGACGTGGTAATCGAATATAGCGAAGCAGTTGGAAAATCCTGGCCAGACTTTTTTGAAAAATTAGAACTTATTGGAGCAAAGGTAAAGTGAGTCGGATTAAAAATAATTCCAATTCTTTATTTATCCATTAAAAATTATTAATATATTAGTAATCATTAAGTTAAAATTATAAAATGAATAGCTTCGGTCGAAAATTTAAAATCAGTATATTTGGGGAATCTCATGGAAAGTCTGTTGGTGTTACCATTGATGGTTGTCCTCCTGGAATAAAACTCGATGAAGCCGATTTTTTAAGTGATTTGGATCGCCGAAAGAGCGGAGCAAAAGGAACTACGCCTAGACAGGAAACGGATTTACCTGAAATAATAAGTGGTGTTTTTAATGGCTTTTCAACTGGTGCACCTATTACTATTATTTTTAAAAATGAAGATACCCGTTCAAAAGACTATTCAAAATTAAAAGAACATCCAAGGCCTGGGCATGCAGATTTTACTGCATTTAAAAAATACAATGGATTTAATGATTATAGGGGTGGAGGCCATTTTTCAGCTAGATTAACCTTGGCTCTTGTAAGTGCCGGAGTGGTTGCAAAAAAATTAATTTCGCCAATCGATATTCGAGCTCAGCTGATTAGTGTTCATGGAAATTCAAATATTGAACAGGCAATTGATGATGCAATAAGTAAAGGTGAGTCTGTAGGTGCTATTGTTGAATGTATAGCTTCAAATTTGCCTGTTGGATTGGGCGAGCCATTTTTCGATTCAGTTGAATCGGTGATCAGTCATCTTGTTTTTGCTATTCCGGCCATTAAAGGAATTGAATTTGGTTCGGGCTTTAAAGCAGCGCAAATGTATGGGAGTGAACACAATGATTTGATCCTCGATGAATCTGGAAAAACATCATCGAACCATGCAGCTGGTATCAACGGTGGTATCACAAATGGAAATGAAATTGTTTTCAGGATAGCAGTAAAACCTACTTCCAGCATCTCAAAAGCACAGGAGACTTTTAATTTAAAAACTGGAAAATTAGAACAATTAATGATAGGAGGAAGGCACGATGTGTGTGTGGCACTTCGGGTACCGGTTATTCTTGAAGCTGTTACTGCAATTGCTTTGGCCGATTTTTTCCTAATTTCAGGACTAAATCATTTAACTAATACCTAATGATTTTAAACATTTATCTTTTATCTTGGACTTTATTTTGGTTTTGGAAGCATAAATGAGAATTCGCTCCCTTCATCTATTTTGCTTTTTGCAACCAGCTTGCCCATATTTCTTTCAATAAATTCTTTGCACAACATCAACCCCAAACCTGTACCGCGTTCATTTGCAGTGCCTACAGTTGAATGTTTAACATCTATCCTGAATATTTTTTCAAGATCTTCGTCACTCATTCCAACACCATTATCTTTGATTTTAATCTCTACAAAATTATCGTGTGAAATACCGTAGATATCAACTGTGCCATTTTCATTAGTAAATTTTATAGCATTTGAAACTAAATTTCTTATTACAGTTAATATCATATTTAAATCAGCGAAAGCAAGCAATGATTCAGGTACATTATTGGAAAGCATAATTTTTTTACTGTTTGCCTGACTATATAAAAGCGTTATATTTTCTTCAACAATATCCTTTAAATCAATAATAACAGGTTCAACTTCCATTTTTCCGGTTTGCGATTTGGACCATTTTAAAAGATTATCCAATAAATTATAGCCTTGTTTCGAAGTTTGGTAGAAAGTTCTTAGATAGTTTAAAACATCATCTTTACTAAAATCATCGAAAGAGTCAATTAATAATTTTGAAAACGTTATAAGAACTGAAAAAGGATTGCTCAAGTCATGGGCAATAATGGATAATAGCTTGTCTTTGTCCTGATTGGCTTTTTGTAAATTCAAATTGGTTTCCGACAATATTTCCCTAACCATTTTAAGCTGGATATGAGTAGAAACCCTTGCTAGTAACTCATTGGATTTAAATGGTTTAGATATAAAATCGACTCCACCGGATTCAAAACCTTTTTTTAAACTATCTTCAGTGGTTTTAGCGGTTAGAAATATAACAGGTATATCTTTAGTTCTGTGATCATTTTTAAGCTTTACACATACTTCGTAGCCATCCATTTCAGGCATCATAATATCCAGGAGGATTAGATCAAAATTAACCTGCTGGGCTCTTTCTATTCCTGTTTTACCATTTTGAGCATAGCTAATATTATAGTTGTTTTTTTTAAGCAAATTAGCAACTACCTGAATATTTGAGGCTATATCGTCAATTATCAGAATTTTAGGATTTTCGTCAATTTTCATGCTTGGTTTGGTGTAATACTCTAAAATAGGTTATCCTTCACCTTATTATCATAAAATAAAAAAGCGATTAATTATTCCTTAAATGTGAAACTTTAACTCTTATAATACTTTGACTCCAAATATTATAAGAGTTAATTCATTGCAAAAATGATCGATATTATTTGGTTAAAAATAAGGATTATTTCATGAATTCCTCATAGTTTTCAGGAATTAAATTTTGAATTATCTTAGGGAATGAATTTAATCCAACAGTTATTTCTGTTAAATCAAAGCTACTTAGGTGCTCAAGCAAAGAATTCGCATACTCATGAACTGGCTTTAAATTATATTCAAGACTAAAAAGCTCAAGTTCTTTTGCAAATTTTTCTATATCATCAGATAGCGAATCTCGTGTAACTTTTTTCCATTCTGTAAGGAATTTATTTATCAATTGATTCTTAATAAGCTCATAATTGGGATGTGTTTTGATATTTTCTATTTCAGCACTGGGCTCAAAATGCTGTTTTTTCTCTTTGGATATCCTGATTTTTCGATGAGGAATATATTTTGAAATGGTTGATATTAATTCAGTTCGTTTTATTGGCTTTGAAAGATAGTCGTTAAATCCATAATCTAATGGCTTTATAACCCCTGTAGACATGGCTACCACTGGAATATTTTTGAACTTCTTCTGTTCTTTGATCCATTGTAATATCTCATAACCCTCATTGTCTTTGATATTTACATCTAAAAGGATCAAACGTGGTTTTTGATTTACCGGTCCTATCAGATTTTTATCACCATCAGAAATTGAAATAATATTTAAGTTAGAGTTTAAGAAGTTTTCTTTAATTAGTCGGCAATTGTTTTTATCCTTATCTATGACTATAATATTTGATTTGTCATAACGGATTTCGAATTCTAAATTTTTTAATAATTCTTTTTCTTGTTTTAGTTGGTTTGATGTATCAACCTCTTTAAAAACAATGGTAAATTCCGTATATTGACTTTCAACACTTTGCAAAGAAATTTGTCCATTCATTGCTTCAACAAGTTTTTTACTTATAGTTAATCCGAGACCTGTTCCACCATATCTCCTTGTATTTTGACCGGCTTGTTGTTTAAATGCTTTAAATATGTTTTCTTGTTGATCTTTTGGAATTCCTATACCAGAGTCTCGAACCGTGATTTGAATCGTTGATTTATCATTTCGCTTATTTAACTCTTTAATTGTTAGTTTAATTCCTCCCTTTTCTGTAAACTTAATTGCATTCCCAACCAGGTTAAATAAAATTTGGCGCAATCTTATTTCATCAAGAAACGCGTAATCTGGCAAGCTGGGCGATAATTCTGTTTCAAAAGTTAATTTTTTTTCATCAAATTGAATGCTAAAAATTTGTGAAATTTCATCAACCAAAGTATGGAAATTGATTGGCTCATAGCTCAATTCCATCTTTCCGGCTTCAATCTTTGAAAGATCCAAAATATCGTTGATAATAGTCAATAGAGCCCTTCCTCCTGCCTTTATGGATCTTAAATGCTTTTGGTGGTTTATATCTTCAATCTGGGTTTCGAGCAATTCTGTAAAACCAATCACTGAGTTTAGCGGCGTCCGAATTTCATGACTCATATTTGCTAAAAATTCACTTTTGGCCTTGTTGGCTTTTTCGGCTTCATTTTTGGCTTTTTCAAGTTCAACTTGGGTGTTTTTTAAATCGGTAATATCCAAAGTGTTAACAGTTATTGCTTCAACTTTGCCTCTGCTTCCTAAAACAGGCTGATAGGTAACATCCATAAATTTATTACCTAGGTTTTTGTATGAAAACCAATCCTGGAAACGAATCTGTTTTCCTGAAAAAACCTCAAGAAATTTATCCTTTATTTTTTCTTCAAATATTTCTTTGCCCCATAATTCCTCAGTAGTTTTACCTTCAATCTCATGTTTTTTCAAATTATGTGCCTGAACATAGGAATCATTTACAACCAAATACCTGAAATCCTTGTCAACCAGAGACATCATTTCACTTGAATTTCGAATGATCAGTTCGTAGTTCTTAAGTTTATTTAATAATTTCTCTTTTTTAGTGATGTCTTCTAAAATACCAACATATCCAATAATTACGCCTTCATTGACCATTTCACTGGCTATTGAATGTACTTTGATGATTTTTTTGTTTTTGGTATTTTTAATCCGATAAATAACGTTATAATTTACCGGGCTTTTCTGAATTCCTCTAAGCCAACGCTTTTTGACCATCTCAAGATCTTCTGGATGTATTGCCTTTTTCCAGCCACTGTCCAGCGCTTCGTCAAAGCTTAATCCACTCAATTTACAGTATTCTTTATTTACAAACTCATTGCCACCTTCAGGATTACATACATAAATGCCAAATGGTATGCTTTCGCTCATATTTCTAAATCGTAATTCGCTGTTAATTAGTTCTATGGATTTTTTAACAATTTCATTGTTAGATTTTTCCAACTCTTTATTAATCGATCTGAGCTTTAAATTATTTTGTTCAATTTCTTTATTTTTTTTGTTAAGCTCAATTTCAAATTCTTTCCGCTTACTTATGTTGACACCTGTTATAATGTATCCTTTCAAATTTCCTTTTGCGCTCATTCGTGACCTTACGTTCCACCATAACCATCTCTCTTTTCCGGTTTTTGTTTTATTTAAAGTGATAAAAGTTTGACCTGCCGAATGTGGAAGTGGTATTTCTTCAATAAATTTACCTATTTCATCTTCATCCTCAATTATATCGATAAACATAGAAGGTGAAAACTTTTTTCCGATGATTTGGTTTAATTCAGGCTTTACTAAATCGAGAAATAAATAATTGCAATACAATAATATACCGTTCTTTGAAAGTTTAATTACCGCGGCATTAACCCAATCAAGTATATCTTTTAAAGCTCTTTCCTTTTTGTTGGATGTTTTCAACTTTTTTTCAAGCGAATTCAAGTTTGGATTTGCAACTTCGGAATTTTCCTGAATATTTGCCAGATTATCTTCTTTCTTATTCATTTTTGCAGTGATGGGTAAATGCTTAGTTCACCTGTTTTATCCTTTCGGAATGGGCAATGCGATTTTGTATTATGACAATTTACACTTCGTCAAATTTATTAAAAATAGATTAATTCCACCAGATTCTTCTAATTTATCTGCATAAATAGGCAAAACCTGAATTCAATAATAATTGATTAAATGAATTCAGGTTTTAGTGAGTGTAAAAATATTTGCCAGATGAAAAAAGTTTGACTTCTAATAATATAGAATTTTAAATTATTGTATATTATTAGTGAAGTTGGGATTAATCTTTTTTAAAAGGGATAAATTCAAGGGCAGCTGAATTTATGCAGTATCTTAAACCTGTTGGTTTTGGGCCATCTTCAAATACATGGCCAAGATGTGCATCGCATTTTGAACAGCGCACTTCAATTCTTACCATTCCATGCGTTACATCTTTTTTTGATACTACATTTTTACTCGAACGGATATCAAAAAAAGCTGGCCATCCACAGCCGGAATTGAATTTTGTGCTTGATTCAAATAATTCCTGGCCGCAACAAGCGCAGATATAAGTTCCTTTCTCAAAAAAATTATCAAATTTACCTGTATATGGACTTTCTGTTCCATTTTCGCGAGTCACAAAATACTGCATTGGACTTAGTATTTTTTTCCATTCTTCTTTTGTCTTTTCCATTTTATCTGTGTTTATTTTTCCCTGGTTTTCGGATTCATTTTTCTGTGCATATAATTGGCTGTCTATATTAATTATAAATAGCACTAAGCAATATAATAAAAGTGTTTTCATTTGATGATGATTTAATATATTATTTCATTGAAAATTATTTTCCTAATCCTTAATCAATGTTGTTTAGTTAAGCCTGAAAGGCTTTAATATGAATAGCCACGGGTTGAACCCGTGGGAAAATATGAAAAATGCAAATAACCCTGAAAGGGTTAAATATCAAACATTTATTATTCAACCCATTCTGGGTTGTCTTACCCATGCATCGTTTTCCATGGGTTTACCCATGGTTATTCATATTATACCCCGAAGGGGTATTTGATTATCAGATATTTATTCTTAGCTAAACGACATTGAATCCTTAATTCAAAATTATTTGTTTATTGCATCATTACATTTTACATTGAATTTTATAAATGTTACGTAGAAACTATTAAAATTATAGAATTCATACAAATCAAATTTATGCTAATTTAGAACTGTATTTCTGTTTGGTTATTAAACATGATCAAAACAATTGGTGTAGTTAATGGTTCAAATTTGTTTTATTTTTATTGAAATATTTAAATTCGAAAAAACGCTTATCTTCCATTTTTTAAATGAAAAAAGTTTATAAATATAAGGAAAACAGGAATTTAAAAACCGGAGATGTTTATAAATTTTGGATTATAAAGAAAATCAAATTTCCGGATGGTGTTGATTATTTTGTGATGAGAGATCCTTATGGCGAAAAGCATTTATTACCTGCCAGATATTACAGGCATTATAATATCCAAACCAAATCTTATTACAATTGCAGAATTGATAAGATCAATTGTCAGGGTAGATTATTTTTTGAACCGGAACATCCATTTTTTGAGCTTGGAAATACCTATTTATTTTATTTTAAAAAAATTGCGGTTCTTATTTCTAAAAATAGGAATTTAACCCAATACTTCTTAATGAAAAGTGGAAACGGAGAATCTGCTTACCTTCTCTATAATCCATTATTAAAACCCCAAAAAGGAAAATTTGAAATGTATAAAGTTATAAAAGTTAAAAAAGCAAAGATTTTCCTTCAAAAAGCTGAAATTCCAAAATTGGATTGATGATTTTAAATCAGTGAGACAATGATTTTAAAAGTCGAAGACGTATTAAAATCATTATGTCGAACTGATCCCGAATGCGAAGCATGTCGGGATCTAATAGGGTTATATTCCCCACTGTTTGCGGTGTATTATTAAAAATAATATACCGTAGAGATACCCCTTCCACTTGTGGAGGGGAAGTCAAATATTCTATAAAAACAAAAAAGCCCTGCTGTAAAGAGGGCTTTAATAGGTTTCAAATAAATTTATTAAAACGTCAAAAGCACTCCTGCATTATAATTAAAGTAAGCAATCGCTTGCTTATTTTTTACATTTTCTAATGTTTTATAATCGTAGGTTTCAAAAGTCGGATTTCCGGCAATATAATCTGCCGAAAGATTTAACCCAAACCTGCTGCTTAGTTTAAACAATGCACCTGCCCCAAAATTGTATGCAAAAGTACCTGTATATTTACCAATAGTTGATTTGCTAACAAGGGTTTGTCCATAAAATTGATATACCAAGGTTTGGCTTGGCCTGTAGGCCGACATTACACCAATAAATGTTTTTCCATAAATAGAAACATAGTCTCCAATATTTACTTTAAGTATTGGGCCAATTAAAAAGTTATGCAGATTATAATTGCCCGATGAAAGGCCAATGGTATCAACCTCATTCTTAAATCTTTCTTTAAGTAAACCGTTGAAAAATCCGGAATTAAAATTGCAGTTATTAAACCTTAAGTCTGCTCCAATACCAATAAAATCAGAAAAGTAATACGACATTTCAAAACTGAAATTATAACCGTTTTGTGCATATCCCGATTCTTTGTTGTTCAAATCCGATTCTGCAAAATTACCTACAGGAACGGTGTATCCACCAGTAACGCTAAGGTATTTTTCCTGGGCATGGCTTAAAGAAATACCCAATATAGTAATTAGTAGCAGGGCTGATAGTTTTTTCATGGGGTTTTTATAAGTTTAATTGATACAAAGATATTAAAAAACCAAGGATGCAACAAAAGTGCTTACTCATGTATTGCAATTTATTTTTTTTCTTGCTAACTATTCTTAACATTGGATGTTCCCTCATATCCATATGCCAAAAATAAACTACTGCGCCCCTTGGTGGGGGTAGATGACCCAAGGGATCCCTCGACTTTGCTCGGGAGCAGTTCGACTAGATAATTTCAGTTCACTATCGTTCACGAAATTATAGTCTCACTGATTTAATGCCAATCATTTTTAAGGGTTGACAAAACCATATTAATTGCTGATATTTGCATCAAAAATATTAAATTTGTGAACTATTTCTATTTCAGGTAAATGGGCCTTATTATTTGGTGTTAAAATAGATTTGGAACAGTTCTTGTAAATAAAATGAGGATATTTTATATGAAATCCTGTATTTTGTCCGTTCATTTTATAGGTATTTTTTGTATTTTGTAAATTTTGTATCAATCAGATCATAAAAAATTCATATTTATTAATTTCAAATACCAGCTTATTTTAATAAAAACTAAAGATTAACACATGAAACAACCATATGAATGTAATATCCAAAATCAAATTGAAAATGAGGAAGTTACATCAATTGAAAAAATGCAAATTACCGAAGGCTTGTCCGACTTACCAAAGGCGGGCGTTTTTTTAAGCTTAAGAAAAAAACTTAATAATAATCCAATGAAAAAAGCAAGCTATTTTATACTAATTGCTATTATTTTTGTGGCCTTTTCATGTAAAAAAGAAACGGAAGTATTTTCTTTTTACAGGCCATCAAATCCACAGAATTTTAAAACCGTTAAAGGTGGTGAGTTGTATGCCTTTGCTGCAGATGATTCGTTACTTGTCCGTGCCGATTATTATTTGAAAGTATTGGGACAAATCCAAAATTACGGAAGTGGAATTCTTCGATACGGTTTTACCTGGAGTAAATCAATTGCAAAACCTGTACTTGGCAATGCATCATGCTCCGATACTATAATAGAATCACCAATAGCTGAGCAGGATACGCTCTCATTTACACTGCCTTTGACAAATTTAACTCCAAATACACTTTATAATATCCGATCATTCATAATTACAGATATAGATACTGCCTATAATCCGGTAGTACTGAAAGTAACCACTAAAAACGCCATTGATGAGTGGTTTGAACAGACAGGGGAGTTAAACAAACCAATTTCATTGGTATATGATGCTGTTGCCTTTAATTTTGGCGATACCGTTTTCTTTGGAACAGGTAATTTTGGGAAAACATTTTTATCCAATAATATGTATATGTATGATCCAAAAGTTGGCACTTGGACCACTTTACCTGCAGTACCTAAAACTCCTTTACCGTTAAACCGTAGTGAAGTAACCGATGCTGTTGGTTTTGCTATTGCCTTCCATGATATTTACGGACCACAGGGGGAAATAAATAAATTAATGTATATTGGATTAGGTGATTTTGGTGGTAAGGATCTTGGATCTGAAAAATCATCAACAATGCAGATATATGACTTGATCAAAAATGAATGGACAGGAGTTCAAACTGCTCCTTTTGCCGGAGGGAAAATGAGTGGTGCTGTTAGTTTTGTGTTAGGTGAAGTAGCCTATGTGGGTACCGGTTCAAACACTGCTGCTACAAAGGCTTGGTACGTTTATATACCGGCTTATGACAGGGATGGAGTTATTGCAACAGAGCCATGGCAGCAATTACTATCTGAGCCAGGAACTAAAAAAAGGACAGGTGCTGTTGCGTTTACTATAAATGGCAGAGGTTACTTTGGTTTAGGAATGGATGAAGCCGGAAATTTCCTTAATGATTTTTGGGAGTTCAGGCCAAATAATGATGATCCAACAAAAGGTAGTTGGTCTCCAAGGCGTCCATTTCCTGGGACTCCAAGGGCAAATGCCTCAGCCTTTTCAATCGGAGATCAAGGATATATAGGTACAGGGGATAACTTTTTACCGATAGTTCCTGGAGATAAAGTTGATCCAGAGAGTGATCCAGCAAATTTTACAGGCGAAATGTTTAAAGATCTTTGGCGTTATGATCCTTTCAATGATAAATGGTGGCCGCAAGCTGATTATACATCAAATAAAACTGATAGGCTTAATATGTTTAAAAAAGTAACCCGTGGAGTTGGTTATTCTAGCCCAAAAAACAGAGTTGGATTTATAGGTTTTGGAATTGTTCCAGAAGACCCAACATGGCGTCCACAAGGTGATTTATGGAAATATCAACCATTCGAAAGTGGTAATAAATAACAAACTAATTGACAAATACTTTTGGGTTTGGCCCGATTTATAAAAACAAATTAAAATTAGCAAATGGAAAACCGTATTATATTATTAATCATAGGGTTGTGGATTTCGACAATTTCCTTTTCGCAAAAGAATGAATATCAATACATTGCACTAAAGTTTGGTGGCAGTTTCGGTTTTAGTGGAGCTCCGGGCTTTAATGCCAATAAATATTTAAATACCCCTGATGGTGAAATGCAAGTCACTCCAGTATCTTCTTTTAAAGGATTTACTCCGGGTTTTGCTGCAGATTTTCTATATCATTTTGATTTTACAAACAATAATTCGGGTATTTTTACTGGCCTGGAGTATAATTTCAATGGTATTTCGGCAAAATATGTTACCCAGGAACCAAATGTTTATGATATGGTCGAAACCTACAGAATGCACACGGTAGGGCTTCCGATAGCCTTTAAATATGGCCCCGATATTTGGAAAACCCAGCGATATGTTTATGCAGGTGTTCAGATTAATTATATCATCACAATGAGTTCTGTGCAAAAATATAGTTGGAAACCTACACCATCAGCTATGAAATTGGGAAAAGACGAATATAATAAAACAGCCTTTAATCTTTTTTTTGGTGCAAATTATTCTGCATTTAACTTGCAATTTGAATTTTATCCTTCATCCATTTTTAATAAGAGTTATAAAGATGCTGGTGGATTTAAAATACATGATGGGCAGGTGGAGAAAAGGTTTGCAATCAAAACAAGTGTTAATATTCCTTATGGATGGTTAAGTGATCAAAGTTTCTGGTGGAAACGTAAATTGAAGAAACTTAAAATTTGGAAGTAAACAATGTAGCTCCGAAAATAATTGCCATGAATTCACGAATTATATAATTAAAAGGATTTATTATTATTAGTTGATGAATTTTTGGATAATATAATGCTGAGCAATCTAATTTGATTTTCCAAGAGATTCTTAAAAATAATGCGGTTAAATGTTCTTAAAACGGTTAACCGCATTTTTTATTTTCATTATAATTCCTTCATTCACTCATTCACTCATTCAATCATTTACTTCCTGAAAATCTTAGGTTTAGCAATCCCAATTTTATCAAAGAAATAGGCAAACGATACTGATAGTACACCAAAACCATATTTCATGCTTCTTCGAAGGTTAATCGATGATGCTTCCTCAAAATATTTTGTAGGGCAAGTAATTTCTGCAATTTCAAAGCCTGCTTTAAATATTTGAGCAATCATTTGATTATCAAATACAAAATCATCTGAATTTACATTGTAATTGATACTTGTTAAAACATTAGCTGTAAAAGCCCTATAGCCAGTATGATATTCTGACAATTTCTGCCACATCAAAATATTCTGGCTTAGAGTTAAAAATCGGTTTGCTACGTATTTGTAGAGTGGCATTCCACCTTTTAATGCTCCATTGCCCAAAATGCGCGAGCCAATAACTACTTCATAGTTTCCATCAGCAATTAAATAGCACATGGAACGCAATAGCTTTGGAGTGTATTGATAATCAGGATGAAGCATCACTACTATATCGGCGTTAATCTCTAATGCTTTGTTATAGCAAGATTTTTGGTTTCCACCATAACCAGTATTTTTCTGATGCCTGATTATATGCTTTATTCCCAGCTCCTGGCCAACTTTAACTGTTTTATCATTGCTCAAATCGTCAACTAAAATAACTTCGTCAACAATATCAAATGGTATTTCTTTGTATGTTTTTTCGAGCGTTTTTTCTGCATTGTATGCCGGTAATACTACAACTATTTTTTTACTGTTAATCATGAGGTTTTTTTATTGATTATTTTCTATTGCCTATTGTTTAATTATTATTGTCTACTATTTAATTTCTAATTTCGGTTGCTGAGCGAAGTCGAAGCACTAATTACTTAATTCACTTCAACTTCCCGCTTAAAAAATACAAATCCATTTTTGCTTTTTATTTTTTTAAACTTCGGATGGTTTTGAGCAAAATCATTTTCGGATGTTATTTTGCAAACAATATATACTGGCTTATCTATTGCTCCATCAAATAACCAGTTTTGATCATTACTATTTTTGTTTTCAGGTATTTGTTTATCGAAATAATAGTAAATGGCATAACTTTTAAATCCAAAAGCTTCTAAATAGCAATTTTCTTTCGAAATTTCTTTGTAAAATGAAATGGCTGCATTTTGGGAGTATTGTTCAACTCTAGGAACAATAAAAACCATGGTTAGGTTTACAAATAGTAGGCTTGATAAAAATATTCCTATAATTTGTTTATTAACATTTTTAATGAAAACTAATGAACCTATAACACCAAAAATAAGTATTGCGCCCACTAAAAACTCAAATCCCGACCAATAAACATTTGCATCAAGGTTTGCCACAGCAAAATCATCTTTTATTAATCCCAAAGCTATAATTTTATCCTTGTATTGAATAAAAAATTGAATGGCCAATACCAAGCTTCCAATCAATACAGACATAGCAGCAATTAAGATTTTCATCCATTTATCGAATTTTTGTTTGTTTTCAAAAATGTTGAATATGATATAGCTTGCCAGAAAACTCATCGGAAAATAGCACATGGAGGAGTAATGGACAATTTTGGTACTCACAATTGTAAAAAGTATGAGAACTACCCAAAACAATATAATCATCCATTGATTAAAATTTCGATGCATTGAATCTTCAGTTTTCATCTTTCGAAAAGCCTTAAGCATAAAGATTGAGGCAGGAAATACCCCAATAAACAAAACTACAAAATGATAAAACAAAAAACCTCCATGTCCTGCATCCTCTATGGTAAACAAGCGGATTTGATATTCTACAAATTTTATCAGAATATCATAATTACCATTCAATAATTGAAGAATAAACCAGAAACCTCCAACAATTGCTACTGTAATGGCGTAAACCAAGATTATTTTAATATTCAGAAACTTTTTGTATGATTTATTAATTATCATGTAAATAAATGCAGAAAGGAAAAAAAGAAGAAATGCTACCGGGCCTTTTGTTAAAATGCCAAGACCAATAAAAAAAGCAGAAAGAAATACAAATTTTAATTTGTGATTTTCATTTATTGCAAACAAAAAGAAATAATAAATCCCAACAAAAATGAAAAGATTAAATATGGGATCAATAATACCTGTTTTAAAATAGAAATGGGGTAGGATGGAACCTGCATAAACCAATACCCAGATTAATCCAAATTTTTCATTGTAGAGGCGTTTTCCAACATTAAATAAAATCAACAAGGTAATAATGCCGGCAATTGCATTTGGAAACCTGGCTGCAAATTCGTTAATTCCAAAAGTTTTCATGCTTAAAACCTGAAACCACGAGAACAATGGTGGTTTTTCCCAAAACGCCTGAAAGTTAATTTGTACAGTAAGATAATCTTTACTTAGAATCATTTCTCTTGCCGATTCCGCAAAATTGATTTCATCCCAATCAAACAGGTGTACACTTCCTAAAAATGGCAGATATAGAAATGCTGCTATGATTACAATTGCCAGTTGGTAAAGATTAGTTCTTTGCCTGCTTGTCATGTTTTATAATTCTTAAAGTATGTAATAACGAAAATTCGAGTTTGCTATTATTCCATCTGCTAACCCATAAAAAGGCCAAAGTGGTAGTTATAACACCTATTAGAGATCCACAATAAACATCAATTAGAAAGTGTTGCGATAGGTACATTCTGGAGTATCCTATGCAAAAAGCAAGTATAAAAAAGATGAATTTTAAATATTTGTCTTTGGCTATAAGTGCAAATAACAGAAATAAACTAAATCCGGAAACTGTATGACCAGAAGGAAAGCTATAGTTTAAGTGTACATTTACCCCTGGAACATAATACAACACTTGATGAATTTTCAAAAATGCTAATTTGGGCCTATCAATGCCACCGATCAATACTTCTTTAAACATAAGTACTATAAATGTTGAAAGCAAAGTGCTAATTGCCATTATGATGGTATTTCTATAGCTGAAAAATAGTAATAAAAAAATTGCACTTGCAATTACAAACCCATCGCCAACATTTGTATAATACTTAAAGAAAAAATCTGCAGCAGAAAAATGGAACTGATTGATAAATAGATGAATATCAGTCTTTTTGAAAAATAGTAGAATAAAGCCTCCAATCAATAAAAAGGAAAAATATGGAATATAAAACCATTGGTTTTTGTGGAATAATTTACCCATTCTATGTTTAGGTATGATAAAATTTTTTGCAAAACTAATGATTCTATGATTTATTGTATATAAAAATAATGAAATTTAACATTTATTTTAATTTTAAATGGAATCTGAAATGGTCAAAACAATTCAAATTTGGCTTATAATTGATGATAAATCTTGAATTTATTTAACTATATTTGTTCATTAATCTATTAACCTCCTTAAACTGAACATATGGAATCGGCTTTTTTATTTTTACTTTTCATATTTGTTTTCATTGTTTTTATTATCCTCTTGGGATTAAAAAGTACTTCGGTCTTTAATCAGAGAATGATATTGAAAAAGTTGGATGATCTACGGGATGAAATTTCAAAACTCAAATCATCCGGAATACATGGTGAAGAAACAGTTCTAATTAAAAAAGATGCGCCAATTACTGATAAGCAACCTTTAATTGTTCAAAAAGAAAAGCTGGAACCCATTTTAAAGGAAGAAAAGCCAGTTGAACCTGTTATTGAAGTTAAAAAAGAACCAGTTTTACAAGAAATAACAAAAGAACAAAAGCAGGTTGTTGAGCCCGTAAATCAAACTATTTACCAAAACCAAAAGTCAGTTTTGCAAACACCTAAAATCCATAAAAAGACTGATTTCGAGAAGTTTATTGGCGAAAACCTCCTCAATAAAATTGGTATGGTAGTTTTGGTTATAGCCCTAATCTTTTTTGGAAAATATGCTGTTGACAAAGGTTGGCTTAATGAAACAGCCAAAGTAACTGCCATTATTTTAATTGGTGGTGTTTTGATTGGCATTGCTCATCGTTTACGTATAAATTACAGGGCTTTTAGTTCTGTGTTGGCAGGTGGCGGAATAGCAGCTTTATATATTTCAATAGCTGTCGGATTTCAGTTGTATGCTTTGTTTAGTCAAACGGCCGCTTTTTTAATTCTGATAGTAATAACCATTTTTGCAGTGTTGTTGGCCTTGGCCTATGATAAAAAAGAACTGGCTATCATTGCCATTTTCGGTGGATTTGCTACACCACTGCTTGTGAGCACAGGCGCAGGTAATTATAAAGTCTTATTCACATATATCCTGATTCTTGATATTGGGATGTTAATTCTTGCCTATTTTAAAAAATGGAACATGGTTAACTTTGTCGCAAATTTTGCTACAGTTTTATTATATAGTATCTGGGTCTCTGATTCATATTTTAATAAACACAACCTACCTTATTTGGGTGCGTTTATTTTTGTTACCGGATTTTACCTTGTGTTTTTTGTCATGAATATGATCAACAATATCAAGGAAAATAAAAAATTTACGGCCTTTGAGTTTATCATGCTTATAACCAACACCTTCTTATATTTTTGGGCTGGAATGTTTATCATTGGTGTTTATAATGATGAATATACCGGTATATTCACCATTGGGCTTGCTCTATTTAATTTTGCTTTTGCATTTCCTTTATACAAAAGAAACCAGATTGATAAAAACCTTGTTTTTTTGCTAATTGGGCTTGTATTAACTTTTGTGAGTATTGCCATTCCAGTTCAGTTAAAAGGGAATTATATTACCATATCATGGGCTGCTGAATCTGTTATTTTGTTGTGGCTCAGTCAGCAATCGGGTATCAAGCTTATGAAACTGGCAGCATTTATTGTTTCGATATTAATGATTATCAGCTTGATAATGGATTGGAACCAGATATATTTCAATAGACCTGTTGATGCGCTTGCTTTGCCAATTATACTAAATAGGGGATTTATAACAGGAATTGTTTCAATTCTTGCAATGTTAATCAATATCAGGTTACTTAAAAATGATGAACAGTTTTTATATTCAAAAATCCTTACTCCAAAAGCATTCTCAACTATTTTTAGCGTTGTTCTTATTATTTCGCTTTACATTACTTTGCTATTGGAAATCAGATACCAGGTCGATTATTTTTATGGCGATTCAGGACTAACATCTGTTGCTCTGGCTTTCTATAATTTTTTATACATAGCAGTTATTCTGATTTGGTCTTCGCTAAAACAAGTAAAATATATTATTCAGGGAATTACGATCATAAGTATTATCGGAATTTTAATCTACGCTTTTGGCGTGGCTCCAAGCTATCGTTTAGTTATTGATTATTATTTAATGGGCGAAACTACTCATTATTTTAGTTTGTTACATTTTTTAAGTGCCCTGTTTGTGCTCACAATTTGTTATTATACCTGGCATTCGGTTAAGCTTTTATTTAAAGAAAATATTACCATTGGATATGTTATGCTTTGGTTTTCAATCATTTTTGGAGTTATTATTTTGAGTCGGGAATTGGATTATATGGTTTTATTGGCTTCAGGTTCGAATTATGAAGAAGCTGCAGGAGTTGTTCAAAAAAATCACCTGATTGGTTTACCTATTTTGTGGGGATCTCTAGCTTTCCTCTCGATAATTTTAGGTTTGCGTAATAATGAAAAAATGCTCAGGATTATTGGTATTTCTTTATTTTTCTTTACCCTGCTTAAGTTTTTCTTTGTTGATTTTATGGATATACCGGAAGGCGGAAGAATAATTGCTGGCATTTCTCTGGCGATATTGCTACTAGTTATATCATTCTTGTATCAAAAATTGAAACGTATTATTTTGGAAGACGAGGAGAATGAAAAGAAAAACGAAGAAAAGTTACCAATTGATTAATGACTTATAAATTTGATAGCATGTGGAAATTAAAAATGTTGAGAATTGCACTTGTATGTGTTTCAATTATAACAATTTGGCAAAGTAATGCTCAGGAATTTGCCTGGCGGGCTTCAGTTACTGGCATCAATTCCGATGGTTTTAGTAGAATTCTTCTATCACCCGAAATTATTTCGAAATTAAAAAATGATTTTGAGGATATCAGAATGTATGATTCTGAAAATAAGGAAATTCCATATATTTTTGAATCTGAAAGACCTATTGAATACAATGATTATTTTGTTGAATACAAGATAATTGAAAAAACAGAACAAACTCAATGGCCATATTACACCCGCCTGGTAATTCATAATCCTAAAAAAAATGATATATCAAACATTCAGCTGGTTATCAGAAATTCAGATGTGAGCAAATCTCTTAAACTGAGTGGGAGCGATGACAATAAAAGCTGGTATAGCATTAAGGATGGCTATCGTTTCCACTCCATGTATAGCGATGAGACTACTTCTGTGATTAAAATTATTGATTTTCCAGTAAGCAATTACGAGTATTACGAGGTTTTAATCGACGATTGGAAAAATAATCCCATCAATATAGTAAAAGCGGGCTATTTTAATACTTCAGTCGAAAAAGGAAAGTACACCAATACTGTTGAGCCCGAAATAAGTCAGCTTGAATTGAAGAAAGAAAAGCAAAGCCTCGTAAAAATTGTTTTTCCAGAAAAAACCCGTTTAAATAAAATCACATTTAAAGTTGAAGGGCCCGATTTTTATTATCGCGAGGCAGAATTGCAAATCCGTGATAGCTCATTAAATAAGAGGAAACAATATGAATTTAATTTTCAAACAATATCCTCAATTGTTATTAGCTCAAATAATCTGAATACTTGGTATTTTGATAATTTGAATACAGATGTTATTTATCTGAGAATTAATAATTTTGACGACGCACCAATAAAAATACAATCAGTAGAAGCCGAACAACTCAATCATTACTTGGTTTGTAAGCTCGAAAAATCGAAAAAGTATACTTTAAAATTCGGCAACCAGAATTTAGAAACTGCAAATTATGATCTGAAATATTTTAAAGATAAGATTCCAAAAACTATCCCCATAATAAAAACATCAGATATTAAATCGCTCAGCATTAGCGATAAAGCACAAAACGGATTTGTTTTGGATAAACGATTTATTTGGGCTGCCATAATTTTAGTAGCTGTATTTTTGGTTTATATGATTACCAGAATGCTTAAGGATATGAAGTCACAAAAAGAAGGATAGTTTTAACAATTTAAATTTATTGCAGTTATACATTAGGCAAATAAAAATTCGTTTTAATAATTAACTGTACAGATAGATGCTAACAATTCTATTGTTTGGATTTCATAAAAGCAAAAAATCAAAAAAAAAAGCTTGCTAAACATAATGATTAATTTCAAAAAATATTCAAAACTAAGCTTCCTTCGTAATCTCTCATTACTGATTCTGACTGCTTATTGTATTATTTTCTCCGAAAATAAAGTGAAAGCTCAGGAAATAGATGAATACCTTATAAAAAGTGCTTTTATAATTAGGATATCTGTTTTTATTGATTGGCCAGAAAATTCTACATTCATCAATAAAAATGGTGATATAGTAATTGCTATCATTGGAGACGATCCTTTCAACGGGAAATTGCAATCAATATACAAGTCCAGAAAAATTAAAAATAAAAATATTATTGTTAAAACAATATCAAAAATTGAAGAAATTGATGTTTCTGATATTCTTTTTATTTCAAATTCGGAAAAATATAATTTACCAAAAATAATTCAGCATGTCAAAAACAAGCCCATATTAACCCTGAGTGACACAAAAACTTTTGTTGATAAAGGTGTAATGATTAATATGTATATTGATGGCGGCAACCTTGCATTTGATGTAAATCTCAAACAATCGAATGAATCAAAAATCTATATCAGTTCCAAATTGCTTGTAAATGCTAATAAAGTGATTAAATAAGAATGATAAGTAATTATAAATCAAAGTTTAAGAGTTTTATAATTAGTCTTTCAATAAGGACTAAAATTACTTTTATTATCATTGGTGTTAGCTTGCTTGCAATAGTTGTTGGCTTTTTTGTGGTTACTCTGATAAACATTAGTAACCTAAAAAGAGATTTAGTTATTCAAAGTTCTTTAATTGCAAAGCTAACCGGTGAATATTCAGGATATGGCTTGGCTTTTGAGGATACCCGAAATGCAGTAGAAAATTTACAACATTTAGAATCAGTTGGTTATATTTTAAGTGCAGAAATTTTTGATCAAAAAGGCGAATTTTTTGCTTCGTACCATAATATGCCAACATCGCGCAAAACACTAATTGTAAATAACTCATATCACGAATTTCATCCCGATGAATTGTACATTTTTGAGCCAATTCAAAGTACTGATGGTGAAAGGCTCGGCTCTATCTTTTTGAGGGTTTCGCTTGTTACATTAAATAAAAATGTCGATAATTATATATTTTGGATGATAGTAATCATTCTAATTGTATCTACTATTACCATTTTGCTTGCAAATTCTTTACAAAAACTAATTTCGAGACCGATTTTAAAATTGGCCGAGATAACTACAAAAATTTCCAGTACCAACGATTATTCCATAAGGATAAATAAAAATTCAAATGATGAAATAGGTGTACTTTACGATGGTTTCAATAATATGCTTGAGGAAATTGTTAGGAACCAACGAGAAATGCTCAAAGTTCAAAATGAACTTAAAGACTCTGAAGAGCAGTTTAGTACCTTTATGAAAATGCTTCCCGCAGCAGCATTTATTAAGGATAAAGATTCGGGTTTTCGTTATGTAAATAAATTTCTGAACGATAACTTTTCAGCTGAAAACTGGATTGGTAAAATTGTTTTAAACGAACTTCCTTCGCAAAAAAGGCACTTTACATCGGAACTTGATACACAGGCTTTAATTGATATTCAGCATCAGGAAGAATTTTTATATGATAATAAAAATGAACTCCGCTATTTTGAAACCTGGAAATTTCCAATACAAAGAAATGAAAAAGAAACACTTATTGGAGGAATTTCTTTTGATACAACCAAAAGAAAACTCATTGAAAATCAGGTAAATTACTACATAAAAGAACTTGAACGTAATAATCAGGAACTCGAAGAATTCAATTATGTAGCCAGCCATGATTTACGGGAACCTTTAAGAACAATAACCAGTTACTGCGATTTACTTATCGAAGATATAGGAGAATCTGCAAACAGCATGGTAAGAGAAGATATCAGGTTTATTACTGACGCTACTACCCGCATGAATGTATTGATACTCGATTTATTGCAATTGTCGCGTGCAGGCAGAATAGAATTTGAACAAAAAATAGTTGATCTTAATGAATTGATAGCTATAGTATTGAAAGATCTTGAATTGAAAATAAAAGAAACAAAGACAACTATACTTTTTGAAAACTTGCCTTCAGTTAAGGGTGATGCCACTCAATTAAGCAGAGTTTTTCAAAATCTGATAACCAATGCTATAAAATTTAAATCAGCAAATGAACCTGTTATTTTTATTCGTTCAGAAGAGAAAAATAACCATTATGAAATTTCAGTAGAAGACAATGGTATAGGGATTGAAAAGCAATATTTCCAGCAAATATTTTCGGCTTTTAAAAGATTGCATTCACGAATGGAATACGATGGTACTGGGATTGGGTTGGCTATTTGTAAAAAAATAATTGAAAGACATAATGGGAATATCAGAATAGAATCTGAGATTGGAAAAGGCAGTAAATTTATTATCAGACTCAAAAAAGAATAGTTTTTGATTTAAAATAATGGATAAGTTCGAAAAGATGTAGGTTAGCAATCCAATCTTTAATAATCAGACATTATCCTATTTGCATAAATATTAATAATTGTGTTTGATAATAATTGATTTACTTTAAAATTTGTTATATTTATCCACAATACAAATTCAATAAATAAATGTATTTAATGAATAACAGACCAAGTGTTGCAATCATTTTATTGGTTGAAGATAATCCAGCCGATCAACAATTATGTTTAAGGGCTTTTAAAAAAGGGAAAATCAACACCAATATTCAAATTGTAAGTGATGGTCAGGAGGCCATGGATTATTTACTAAACCTGAATGCATATACCAATAAGGCCAATTATCCGCGGCCAGATCTTATATTACTAGATATAAATATGCCCAAAAAGGATGGAAAACAAGTTTTAAAAGAAATAAGGGAAAACCCTGATTTAAAAGTAATTCCAGTAGTAATGCTCACCACTTCTGATCAAGAAAAAGATATAATTGATTCTTATAAACTTGGCGTAAACTCTTATATTAGCAAACCTGTAAGAATTAATGATTTTGTAGAAGCTGTAAGTAAACTCGAAGAATTTTGGTTTTCATTAAGTTCGCTTCCTCCAAGAAATTATAGCCATTCATAAATTGTATTTAAACTACTTTAGTTGATGAGTAATTTTCCAATTAAAATATTAATCATTGATGATAATCCGGCTGATTCAAATCTACTTAAAAGATATTTTAGTAAATTGGAAGGCTGGTCTATTCAAATTTCTATTTCTGCAACCAGCGAAGACGCATTAAAGCAATGGAATACCATTCAACCAGATATTATTATTGTAGATTATTTGCTAGGAAATGATAATGGAATTGAAGTAATCAAGAAATTTAAGGAAAATGTTTGCAGAGCCGAATATTTACTTTTAACAGGTTATGGAAGCGAAACTGTTGTAACGGATGCATTAAGGGCAGGTGCTAGTGATTATTTGAATAAATCTGCATTAAACATTCAAGTACTCGATAAAACATTAAGGCATCTTTATCAAAAAATTAACTCTGAATTAAAAATTAAAAAAACAGAATCAAAATTAAGCTACATTCTGGAAAAAACGCTAACAGGTCTGGCTATTATGGATGAAAATGGCCTTATTACTGATGCCAATGCTTCATTTCTTTCCATGGTAGGCTTTAATTCTCTTGACGATTTAATAGGCAGATCATTAATAGATTGGTCTTCAATTGATGCCAGACAAGGAATTTTGGATGCAATTGATCGATGTAATAAAGAAGGTTCTTTTACCGATTTTGAAACAACTCTTGATAAACCAAATGGCCAAAAATCATATATATTGATTAACGCCCTATTGGAAAAAGAAAATGATACAACCAAAATATTTGCAATTTGCAGGGATATCACCGAAAGAAAATTATATGAACAAGAGCTTCAACTTGCCAAGGAAAAAGCAGAAGAGGCTGATAGGTTGAAATCTGCTTTTTTGGCTAATATGTCTCATGAAATTAGAACCCCGATGAATGCAATAATAGGTTTTGCTGATTTATTGGGAAGAAATGATTTAAATGAAAGAGATAAAGATTCATATTTAAGTATAATTAAAAGCAGTAGCAATAGTCTACTTAATCTGATCAACGATATCATCGATTTATCCAAAATTGAAGTTGAAAAAATTGATATTCTAAAGCTTAATTTCAATATAAACAATATTTTATTGGAACTCTATTCTACATATACTGCAAATAACAAGGGTTTGGAAATTGTGTATGATAATATTTCAGATTCACAGATTACAAATGTTTACAGCGATCCAATGCGGTTGAAGCAGGTTATGATTAATTTACTTGAAAATGCAGTAAAATTTACAGAGAGTGGAAAAATTGTTTTTGGATTTAAGAAGGATGATAGGTCACAGCTTCTATTTTATGTAAAAGATACAGGAATTGGAATACCAAAGGATAAATTGAACGTTATTTTTGACCGGTTCAGAAAATTGGAGGATAATAACTCAAAACTATACAGAGGTACAGGTCTTGGTTTAACAATTTCGAAAAAACTAATACAGCTGCTTGGTGGCGATATGTGGGTAGAATCTGAATTGGGGATTGGATCAACTTTTTTCTTTTATTTGCCACATTTAGCTGATAAAAACAGTATTGATGTTAATGATGAAAGATTCGACTTAAAATCAAAAAAATTGACACCTGATTGGAAAAATAAGTCAATTCTTGTTGTTGAAGATGAGGATTATAATTTCCTTTTTATAGAAAAATTATTAAATCCAACTTCTGTTGAAATTTTTAGGGCTAGAACCGGCGTTGAAGCTATTGATCAAGTCAAAGCGCAATCACAAATCCATTTAATTTTAATGGATATTAAATTACCTATAATGGACGGCATCACTGCTACAAAAGAAATTAAACGCATTAAACCTGAAATTCCAATTATTGCCCAAACTGCCTTTGCAATGAAGGGTGACGACGAAGATTTTATGAGTGCCGGATGCGATGATTACATTGCTAAACCGATTAATGCAGATTTGCTTTTTAAAAAAATATCATCATACATATCAGATTAACAGTATCTTATCTAATTCTTACTCTTCGATTTAATATATTCAAGAGTAACATTGGAGAAATCAGTAACTGATTATATAGGCATTAAATATGGTTGTATCTAATAATAATAGTGAACAAGAATTTTTAAACGGGGAGCAAATAAGGATCTTTCAGGAATTTGATTTTAGTCTGGAATTGAAAAATATTCTGGTCATCCTGTTTGACAATTTAAAAATCCAATCAAAAAATTTATTTGAAAACTACAATTCTTTATCTTCGAAGGAGTTTTCAAATCCAGGCGAATATTCATTTAATTTGCTAAAAGAAATTTTAATCAAAATTGAAAACTTGTCAGAAGATGATTTTGAAGAGTCTGAAAAATGTTTTAAATCTTATTATACCCAATTAGAATTACTGATTGAAAAATTTGAAGACAACGCTTTAAAAAATTCAGTAATACTGAAAGATGCTTTGCTTATCTATGTAACTGAGCTTTATAAAATAATAGAACAAACTTCTGATGAACTTTGCATTGGCTACAATAAAAAGCTTGAAAATCAAAATATTTCTAATCAAAAACCTGTAAATGAGAATTATGCAACGGTTTTTATTGTGGAAAAAGATGATACTTTCGCAGAACATAAGCAAATTAATTTTAAGCATATTTTAAAGCAAAAGTTTCCTGAAATCATTCAAGATTGTGTAGTGAATTTTGTTGAAGCTATAGATTCCTTTCATTATCAAAAATTTGCCAAAATAAATAGCCTAAATAAATTATTGGAAAGTTATGTTCCTTCTAAACAATCTGGAATTAATAACAATATTAAAGTTTCTAAACCTCAATCAGTTCAATTATCTACTATTTTATCTGCCGAAGATCAATTGGTAGATCAAAAATTTGAAAGTTATTTGACTGAGCTAAAACCAAAATTTGATTTAAAAATTGAAGATTCCTTTTGCAATCAAATTAGTATTTTGAATGATCCTGCATTTCTTGCACAAAATCAGATTGAAATTGATTTATTTAAGATTTTGAACGAGCAGATAATTCAAATTATAGAAAAAAGTCAACTGATTTACAAATCGTATTTTAGTGAGATTAAATTGGAATGCCTGCTTGAAAAAACAAGAATAATAGTTTACCAGAACATTCAAATGCTTTATTTTAGATTGGAGCAGATAATAAAAATACACTTAGAGGGTAAAAATGAAAAATTAATCCGCGATATTCAGGCTACAATTAAAGATTATACAGATCATAGGAAACCTGAATTTGAAGACATATTAAAAACTGATAATAAGCTTGAAATGACAATTTATTCTGACATTGAGAATACAATTGCTGCTTCGATATCAACAATTAATAATCAAATAAATACAATACCTGCAATATTTGAACTTATTAAAGATGTGATTTTCACTGATTTTAAACTGGATAGTGTAATGCAATCTCAAACATTTAAAATCCGGGCAAAAAAAATTACAGAAGTTATAGTTGGTAATGAACTTTTTACATTAATCCAAACATTACCTCTTTCTATTTCGAACAAAATGAATGAAATTGATAATGAAATATTAAATCAAAACCGTTTGATTAAATATTCAATATTTAATCAGGATAATAATCGGAATAATAATTTTATCGAAAATGATGAAGTTGATATATTGCAATTTCTAAATCAAAAATTGTCTGAAACAGGGCAGAATAGAAATAAAATTGAAAAAATTAACCACTTACTTTATAATGATTTGTTTAACTCTTTTTATGATGTTTATGAAAAATTGACCTTGAGCTTTTTTAAAAATGAAGCCAATACATTTGCTCAATATATTCCCAAAAGAAACTTTTCTAAAGGGATTTCAAGTTTAAGAAAAATATTTAGGTCAATCAATAAATATTTTGATAAATTGGTAAACAAATTTTGGTTACACCAAAGTGACGCACATATTCTTGCGGAAGATTTATGGGGTAAGCAAACATTCATTTCATCCGTTTATCGAATTATAGATAAAACTGAGCATTTAACATTAAATGAAAAGATTAAGTCAGAGCTTCCATTTTATTACAAACATTTATTTATTGATGATACAAATTTCAATAATGAATTTTGGATAGGAAGAAAAAAAGAATTAGAAAGAGCTCAAATTGCTTTTCATCGTTTTCAAGATGGAATCTCTGGTTCTCTAATGATAACCGGTGAGCGCTTTTCTGGGAAATCATTCATGACAAGATACTTTTGTTCGGAAATACTCAAATCTAAAAAAAATATTATTATTAACGCACCGGAATATGGTTTTGCCGATTCGAAATTGCTGCTTAAAAAGTTTCAGGAACAAAGCGGATTGAAAGGTGATTTAGCTAAAATATTAAGTGCAATTGAACCAGAGACCATTGTGGTATTTGAAGATTTGGAGTTATGGTGGGAAAAATCTGAAAATGGAGATAAACTTATCCAACAAATTTTCGAAATTTTGGAGCAATACTGTCAACGTATTTTTTTCATTGTAACAATGAATTCCTATAGTTATAGAGCAATTGAAAAAATGATAAAATTTCAGTCAGTATTTCTGGATATCATTTATTGTAAGCCAGTTAACTCAAAATCTTTACAAGATATAATCCTGTTCAGGCATCAAGCAAGTGGATTAAAATTTGAATTTAAACATGGAATAGCCATAAATGGAAAAAAAACCGAAGAATCATTTAAACAGAAAAATTTTGCCAATTTATTTTCTAAATATTTCAATTATTCAAATGGTAATATTGGTGTCTGTCTTTTGGCATGGATGTCGAATATTATCAAAATAGATGGGAACCGGATAATAATGCAATTGCCGAAATCTGATGATATTCCTGAATTTAAGCATTTAGACAAGGATGATATCCTTCTTTTGTATCAGATGTTTATTCATAAGAAAATGGATTCTACAAAGATTTCAAGGGTTCTTTTGCAATCGGAAAAAATAGTACAAAAACAACTTGATTTTTTTAAGCGAACAGGTATTGTTGTTTTACAAAATTCTGTATATGAGATAA
Organism: Bacteroidota bacterium; assembly: GCA_025361565.1. Classification (GTDB taxonomy): domain Bacteria; phylum Bacteroidota; class Bacteroidia; order Bacteroidales; family NBLH01; genus NBLH01. Next base: position 203,055 of record JANYKN010000089.1, read on the forward strand.
ATCCATACATTAATCATATTGTAACATCTTATTTAAAGAATCAAGAAATGCTCTAGAATTAACTCACTTTTTTAGAATAGATTGCATTTTTGAAGAAGGTCTTTTCAATTATTTTGGCATTATTACCCAAAAAAAACCACATTTAAAAAGATGTGGTTTTTTTTTTAGTTCATAAAATTTCAATTATATTTTTCTCGACTGACGTTTTCTTTCATTTTCATCGAGATAAACTTTTCTTAACCGAATGGTTTTTGGAGTAATTTCTACATACTCATCTTCTTGTATGTATTCCATTGCTTCTTCCAGACTAAAAACAATCGGTGGAAATACTTTTAATTTATCATCGGCTCCGGAAGCTCTCATGTTTGTTAATTTCTTGGGTTTACAAACATTTATTGCAATATCTCCGCTTTTATTACTTTCGCCAATAACCTGACCAGTATAAACCTGCTGAGTTGGAGCTATGAAAAATCGCCCTCTATCTTGCAGTTTATCAATAGAATAAGCGTAAACATGACCAGCTTCAAGAGCAATTAATGAACCATTTTGTCTTTTTTCAATTTCACCTTTGTAAGGTTCATAATTGATAAATCTGTGCGACATTACTGCTTCGCCATTTGTTGCTGTTAACATTTTAGTTCTCATACCAATAATTCCTCGTGATGGTACTTTAAAATCGATGATGGTACGGTCTCCTTTGTTTTCCATATTAAGCAATTCGCCTTTTCTGCTGGTAACCATATCAATAACTTTTCCGGCAAATTCGTCAAGTACGTCAACGGTCATTTCTTCAATGGGTTCACTTCTAACACCCGCAATTTCTTTAAAAAGCACTTTTGGTTGTCCCACCTGAAGCTCATAACCTTCACGCCTCATTGTTTCAATTAATACAGCTAAGTGTAAAACTCCTCTTCCGTATACAATGAACTTATCGGACGAATCAGTTTCTTCTAATCTTAGTGCCAGATTTTTTTCAAGCTCTTTAGTCAGTCGATCCCTTAAGTGCCTTGAAGTTACAAATTTACCATCCTGACCATAAAATGGAGAATCGTTAATGGCAAACAACATACTCATGGTTGGTTCATCGATTGAAATTGGGTCAAGTGGTTCCGGATTTTCAAAATCTGCAATTGTGTCTCCAATATCAAATCCTTCTATTCCAACAACACCACAAATTTCACCAGAAGCGGCAGAAGTTACGCTTTTTTTACCCAAGCCTTCGAAAAGAAAGAGTTCTTTAATTCTGCTTCTTATAACTGAACTATCGCGTTTAACAAGTGATACCATGTCACCAACTTTTATTTCGCCACGATGTATTCGACCAATAGCAATCCGCCCAACATATGATGAATAGTTAAGTGCAGTAATTAACATTTGAACTGTTCCCGGAATATATTTTGGAGCAGGAATATGTTCAAGGATAGCATCCAAAAGCGGATAGATATTATCTGATACTTCTTTCCAGTCTGTAGACATCCAGCCTAATTTAGCTGAACCATATATTGTTGGGAAATCTAGCTGATTTTCAGTAGCACCCAGACTAAACATCAAATCAAACACTTGTTCCTGAACAACATCAGGCCTGCAATTCTGTTTGTCTACTTTGTTAATAACAACAATAGGTTTCAATCCAAGGTTAATAGCCTTTTGAAGCACAAAACGTGTTTGAGGCATAGCACCTTCAAATGCATCAACTAGAAGCAAAACACCATCTGCCATATTAAGCACTCGTTCAACTTCACCTCCAAAATCCGCATGGCCAGGAGTGTCTATTATATTTATTTTTATATCTTTATATACAACTGAAACGTTTTTTGCAAGGATAGTAATTCCTCTTTCTTTCTCAAGTTCGTAATTATCCATGATTAAAGTACCTGGTTTTTCATGGTCTTTGAACTGTCCTGTTGAAATCAACAACTTGTCCACTAATGTGGTTTTACCATGATCGACATGGGCAATAATAGCAATATTTCTAATTTTCTGCATGAATTTTGTTTATAAAAAGAGCGCAAAAGTAAATGTTTCAATCAAATAAACCCCTAATAATTGAAAATATTTGTAAATTAATTATTGGATTTACTTGTTTACCTATTGTATAAGTAGATAATTATCAATTTATTTCAATTGAACTTTTTGAATAATTAATTCCTTTATCTAATTTTCTTTTAAGTTTCCTTAAAATTACTAAATTTACAATTCAAATCAAAGAAGTTATTTTTATAACAGTTTTTTGAGAAATTGAAGAATATTATATATTATTGTACTTTAAGGATTTAAAATTAGAAGGTGAGTGTATCTTGTTTATGTCTGAATATGGCATGAAATATGGTATGTAAGTTAATAATAAAGTTTTATTGATATAGTTGGGATGGAATTCGCTGAAAATGCATTACAAATGTACACCGATGTTGTTGATAGCACAATTATAACTTATAATGGGCCATTCGATGCACAAGTTTTATCTATAATTGCTGAGAATATTGAGTATTCGCTTTCAAATAACCCAAGGGTAAGTAAGAAAATATTCAAAATATTTATTGAATTAGCTCAAAATATTTCTTACTATTCTGCAGAAAAACAGGTTAATGAAGAAGGTAATTACTTTGGCGTTGGAATATTAATGCTTCGTGAGTTTAAGGATCATTATAGTTTCTCGACCGGTAATATTATCGAAAGCAAACAAGTATTGCCTGTTCTTCAAAAATGTGAAACGATTAATATTCTTGATAGAGAAAAACTAAGGCAATATAAAAGGAAATTAAGGAATATGCCTTCAGGCGTGCCAGGTGGTGGTAATATTGGGCTAGTACAGGTTGCATTAACAGCCGATCATCCTTTGGAATACGATGTAATTAATTTAGATTCTGAAAAATCATTTTATATTTTAAATGTTAGGGTAAACAAATCATAAATCATTAAAAATGGAAAATATTCACATTCCAGGAACTCATGGGGCTAATTTTATTCCAACAGTAGACTTTAATGCTGAAACAGGGATCTGCACCCTTGGCGGTGAATCTTATTTAGAAGATACAGTTGAATTTTATGCACCACTTTTCAAATGGTTAAAGAATTTTACTGCAGAAACAAAAAAATTAATCGTATTCAACTTTAAGTTGAAGTATTTTAATACAAGTTCCTCTAAATGCATCATTGATATACTCCATATTTTAAGGAAGTATCAGGAAAAAGGTGGAGAAATTGAAGTTAATTGGTTTTACGATTCAAGTGAAGAAGACATTGAAGATGAACTGGAAGAAATTGAAGATTTTATGATTGAGACAAATATTAAAATTAATATGATTCCTGAATGACATTTTTTGATATAATATTGAAAAACGACTAGATTATTTAGAATGGATTATTCAAAACAAATAAATATAGTAGATTATCATCGAAATCTTGATCAAAATGTCCCCATTTCTTATAAAGGGCCTATTGATGAAAAGATACTTCAGGCTATTGGAAGTCATATCGAAAGTATTTTAAGCGATCATCCAAAAGCAGGAAAAAAAATTTTTAAAATATTTATTGAGCTTGCACAAAATATATCCTATTATTCAGCTGAAAAAAGCATTTACAAAGACAAAAAGGAAATTGGTTCTGGAATGGTTTTAATAGGAGAAACTGAAGAATCTTATTCTTTTGTAACAGGAAATTTAGTACGAAATGAAGATATATTATCAATTATTGATAAAAGCGAAATAATTAATTCACTCGATCGTGAAGAATTAAGGGAATATAAAAGAGAACAACGGAAATTACCAAAAGGACCAAAAGGAGGAGCTCACATTGGATTGATTATGGTGGCATTAACTTCTGATAATCCACTAGATATTGAGGTAACTCCTATTGATGATGATCATTCTTTTTTTTCAATTGCAGTAAAAATAGATAAATAATTTTCAGATATAATGGAAAATTTAGAAATAGAAGGCTCGCATAAGAATTTTTTTATACCAACTGTAAGCTTTAATGCAAGAACAGGTATTTGTCAGATTTCAGGAGAATCTTTTCTTGAAGATACTGTTGAATTTTATCTCCCGTTAATTGATTGGGTTGATGAATATATCAACACTGTTAAAGGACCGATTGCTCTTATCATTAAGTTATCATATTTTAATACAAGTTCGTCGAGGAGTCTTTTAGATATTCTTAATTTATTGAGAGATTATGAGGAAGCTGGTGGCGAGGTTGTAGTGAATTGGCATTTCGACGAAAATGATATAGATATGGAAGAAGATATTGACGATTATATTATTGATACTGGCCTCGAAATTAACAAAATACCTTTATAGAAAGATGTTTTTAAATCTCATAGACGGTTTGTATTTTATACAAACCGTTTTTTATATATAGAAAGATTAAAAAAAGCATCAGGAATTAAAGAATATTAATTAAATTAGCCTGCAAATCAGAACCAATTTTATCTTTTTACCCTTCATGCATACAAATAAATTTTTACTTTTTTTCTTCACTTTTATTATCACATTTTCTGATTGTTTATCTGCTCAGACAAATATTGATAGTTTAATTCTAATCTCTGAAACTTCAGAATCAGATTCGATTGTAAACAAAGCATTGCTAGATATTTGTTGGGCATTAAAAGCATCAGAACCTGACCAGGCTATTCAATTTGGCGAAAAAGCATTGTCAATGGCCAGAGAGAAAAAATTTAAGGAATATGAGGCACTTGCATTAAAAAATATTGGAACAGTGCATTTATTTCTAAGTAATTATGATAAATCTGAGAATTATTATCGTGCTGCAATCAAAATTTTTCTTTTAATCAATAATCAAAAAGGACTTAGTGGCTGTTACAACAATCTAGGATTAGTGCTTGAACTTAAAGGCGAATTTGAGCAAGCGCTTTCTTATTATCAAAATTCATTAAAAATTAATGAGCAGATTGACAATCAGAGTGGTGTTGCTTCGTCTTTAACTAATATTGGAAACATCCTTCAAAAGCAAGGTAATTATAGTAGTTCCATCGAGTATTATGTTAAAGTGCTAAAAATAAGGGAAGAACTTAATGAAAAAATCGGAATAGCAGATGCATTTAATAATATAGGTTCGTTGTATGAAAAACAGGAGGCATTTGATGAAGCCATCAAAAATTATCAAAAGGCACTTGTTCTTTATATTGAAATAGATGAAAAACTTAAATCTGCAATTGTCTTGCACAATATTGGCAATATTTTATTTCAGCAGAAACAATATTTGAGTGCTTTAGAATATTATCAGCAAGCACTGAATATAAGAGAGGAATTTGGTGAGAAGAGGGGGATAGCATCTACGCTTCAAAATATTGGCGAAGTATTGCAAGCTCAGAAAAAATATAAAGAAGCTTTTGATAAATACAACAAAAGTCTTGAAATTTTCAAAGAAATTGGAAATAAATATGGAGTAATCGAATCAAAAATTTCGATTGCTGATTATTATCTTGAAATAAAGAATTATTCATTGGCAATAAATCAAATTGAATATCTTATTAGCAATGAAGAATTACTTCCTGATGATTTGAAACAAACATATCAAATATTAAGTAAAGCTTATGCAAAAAACAATAATTACCAAAAAGCCTATGATTATCAGGAATTATTTTTAAAATTGAAGGATAGTCTTGATAACGAAGGAAATATGAAAAAAATTCTTCAAATTCAGTTAAAATTTGAGTTTGATAAAAAACAAAAGGAAGTTGAAATTATTCAGGAAAAGCAAAGGTTGAACAATATGGTAATGCTCAATAACCGAAAATTGGTGATTTTTATCCTAATTATCTGTCTTGTAGCATTTTTATTAATTGGTTTATTAATCTATCGAGGATATATAATAAAAAAACAAGATAATTTAATTCTTGAGTTACAAAAAAAAGAAATTCAAGAGAAAAATGAAAAACTCCAATTATTTCAGGAAGAGCTAATTAGTCAAAACGAAAATCTTGAAATTCAGAAAAATCTTGTTATCGTTCATAGAGATAAAATTTCAGAACAAAATCAAAAAATAACTGACAGTATCCAATATGCCAGGCGAATTCAAAATTCAATACTGCCACCATTGGAATTATTTGCCAACTCATTTTCGGATTATTTCCTTTTATTTAAGCCGAAAGATATTGTAAGTGGTGATTTTTATTGGTTAAAAGAAACTGAAAATCAAATCTTTATTGCTGTTGCAGATTGCACAGGTCATGGAGTACCAGGTGCATTTATGAGTTTGCTTGGAATGTCATTTTTAAACGAAATTGTGGAATCAGGATTAATTAATAGTTCTGAAATTCTGTCAAGAGTTCGCGAAAGAATTAAAAATACTTTACGATATCAAATCAATAAGCAAGAATCAAAAGATGGAATGGATATCGCTTTATGTGTTATTCATAAAAAAACTAAAGAGTTACAATTTTCAGGAGCATATAATTCATTATTGATTTTGAAAAATGATGAAGAGAATAATCCAGAACTTATAGAAATTAAAGGTGATAAGATGCCGGTTGGTGCGCATTATAAAGCTGATAAAATATTTTCGGAACATATCATAAAAATTGAAGATAGAGATAAATTTTATTTGTTTACAGATGGGTTTATTGATCAATTTGGTGGTGCATATGATCGTAAGTTCTTACCAAAACGTTTTAAAGAGATCATTGCTAAAACTGGAAACGATAAAATGAACATCCAAAAAAATGAACTGCTTCAGAACCTTGAAAGCTGGATGGATAAAAGTGAACAAATTGATGATATATTGGTTATTGGTTTTAGTTTTGATATCAACCAATTCTAAAATTAATCTACATATGGTATAAATATTGATAAAAGAATTATACAACTTGTAAGTTTTATTGTAAATTTATAAAATAACAATCATAAGCAAAATTATACCTATTTTTATTAATGGATAACAGACCTTGGATATATAAAATTCTAATTGGCATTTTTGTATTGTTGATTCTTATGCCTATTGGTATTCATGCACGCAGTCTGCAGGAAATTAAAAGAAGCGGTAAGTTGCGTGCAGCTTTTACAGAAAGTGCTTTGGGGAGTATAAACCATAAATTTGCATTGGAATTTGCAAAATTTCTGAATGTTGAATTAGTTGTTGTAAATACTACCTGGGAAGAAAATTTTTCTAATAACGGAGTTATTCCAAATAATTATCAAACTAATCCAAAGCTTTCATATACGCCTGATGCCCTTAAAAAAGCAGATTTTATTTGTGGTACAATATATATTCTTGAGTGGCGAAAAAAGTTTTTTGATTATGCAGGCGTCCTCGATCTTAGCGATTTACTTATCATCCCTAAAAGTGGAAAAAATCTCAAATCTTATCAGGAACTTAAAGGCTTAACAATTGCTTTTCTTGAAAATTCAAGCTATGAAACCCATATTGTTGATATTAACAATAGGATAGGAGGAGGCATTCATTTTTTTAAAACCCATTCAGAAGAGGAATCAAAAAAATTACTTGAAGAAGGAAAGGTGGATGGTTTTATTACTGTTGCATCAAATGGTTTAGAGATTGTTAGGGATAATAGTGCCGTTTTTAAAATTGCATTCCCTGTAGCACCCATTACAAAAAGTGGATGGGCTGTAGAAAAAGGTAATACCGACCTGGCAAACGAAATCAATAATTTTTTCGAAACGATAAAAGGCAATGGCAAACTAAATCAATTATTTGTTGCGCACTACGGAATTGACTATGACAGTTATTATGATATTCTTAATTCATATTCTCAAACTCAGGAAGTCACTACCAATCAGAGAGATTTGGACGAGATATTAGAGTCTGGAAAATTAGTAGTAGCATTGCGCGACAGAACAATGATGTATAACAGTAAAAAAAAGCAATTTAATCATTATTTGGCTGAAGAATTCGCAAAATATCTCGGTGTTGAACTTGAAATAAAGATTACCCCATATTTTTCAAAATATTTCGAAAATGCAAATGGCGAAATATTAAAAGACAGTTCATATATACCCGAATGGTTTAACTCCTTTGATGTTGCCTGCGAAATTATGGTCCCTCTTGATTGGCGGGAAAAGAAGATTAATATCATTCCTTTTATTCCATATGCACAAGTAGTAATTGGCCGAAAAAATATTGAAATTGGCTCACTTAATGAATTGAAACTTTTCAGAGGAGTTACTTCAAAAGGTTCTGCCCAGGAAGATATTTTAATCAGAAACAATATTAATAACTATTATTACAGCGAAGGTGACAATTTTTTAAAAGAGATAGCTTCAGGAAAGGCCGATTATGCAATTGGAAGTGATGCTGTTTATGAATTAAAGGATTATCCAAGTTTAGAAGCGAAATTTGTCATTGGCCAGGTAGGTAAAGATGGATGGGCGATTAAAAAGAATCAACCCAAATTGCGCCGGAAAATTATAGAATTTCTTGAATACGCAAAAAAGGAAGGTATACTAGATAAGTATTTTAAGGAGCAAACCGGAATGCCCTTAAAAGCTACCGAAAATTATTTGACAGTATTGCAAGAGACATACCAGCCAGGGGTTTTCCCATTCGTCTTTTATGGTACAAAAGAAGGATTGCCCCAAGAAGATATTTTATCTGTATTTCAGGATAAAGATAACTATATGTGGTTTGGAACACATGCCGGTGCCGTGAAATATAATGGAAGGGGAATGTCAATCTATAATAAAGATCGTGGTTTAAGCAGTAATTCAGTATTTGATATTGCCCAGGATGGAGAAGGTACCATTTTTTTTGCTACCCTGAAAGGTATTTCAATTTTAGAAGATAATCAAATTACAAATATTCTTAGCGATTATTCTTTTAGAAGTATTTATATCGATATTAAAAATAATAAATGGTTTCTAGGTGACAATGGAATCGCAATTTATTCTTTCGATAGAAAGCAGAATTTTCTGAATAAGCAGAATCTGAATATTCCCAGTAATGTTTATGCTGTTGCTAAAAACAAAGAAGAAATTACATATATAGCATCTAAAGAAGGTTTGTATGTATTGGACAATGAGTCAAACGTAACCAGAATATCAAACGATCCTTGTTATTATGTATTGGTTGATGAAGAAAATCAACTTTGGGTATCAACAATTAATGGGGTTTATTTAATTGATTTAACCAATTATGACAATAAGGGTCTAGGGCAAAGGATTGATAATCAACTTAATTTGCCAAAGAATACAATTATTAAAAAGATTAAACAAACCAAAGATGGCACCATTTGGTTTATGTCTGATTCTAAAATTTTTCAATTGGTTACTCTTCAGCAAAAGCCGATAGTATATGATGAAAATATTGGACTGATGAAGCAACGAATTTTATCTTTTCTTGAAGATAGAGAAGAAAATCTTTGGATTGGGTATTCTGGCGGTATTCAAAAACTGACAAATAAAAGTCTTAGATTATTGTATCCCGAAACTGTAAATAATTACGTAAATTCAATAGTTGAAGATAAATTTGGAGGAATTTGGTTAGGTTTAAGTAGCAATGTTTATTTAGTCAAAGAAAAAATTGAAAGTTTTACAAAATCTTTTAGCCTGGATAACAAATCTTATGTTGTTTCAAAATTGTCAAATGGAAATGTGATAATAGCCAGCACTGCTGGTGTTTATGAAGTTGAGCCAAAAACAAACAGAATACTTAGAAAAAATTTATTTCCCAGTCCATTGCATTATCTCGAAAATATTTTTGTTTCTTCAAACGATCAAATTTTTCTTTTATCCGGACTTAACGGAATTATTTATTATTTGAAAGATTTTAAATCTGCACCTTTGACATTATCAAATCTTTCAACTTCGATGGTGCATCAACTTGTTGAATACGATGATATGATAATTGGTGGTAATAACACCGGTCTTGTATATTTTAATGGCAGTGATTTCGACCCATTGAATGAGCTGGGTGAAGTAGTGTGGTCTTTATGTGCAGATAGTGATCGGTTATGGGTTGGAACTGAAAAAGGTTTGGGATATTATCAGGATGATAAGTTTCATAAGCTATCTATTGAATTACCAAATTCAGTAATTACCGCAATAACCCCCGATGTTGATCAAGAATACTTGTGGTTAGGTACAAATGTTGGATTTATTTATTATAATAAAAAAACAAATAAGGCTGAACTCTCGATAGACTCAAAAGATGGATTACAAGGAAATGAAATTGCAATAAACGGGTTATATAATGATGAACGTGGACTATTATGGATTGCTACCTACCATGGTATTTCAACATTTGATATTAAAAAAAATAAACTTGTAAAATATACACCTGAAGGCAAAATTGAAAAAATTTGGTTAAACGGTGAAGAAATAACAACTGATCGATTGTTAAAAGGATTAAGATACTTCGAAAACAACATTACATTTGAAATTACAGGTTTATCCTTTAAAGACGAAAAATCTATTGAATATGAGTTTTTCATGAAAGGACTTGAGAATGATTATTCAGCTTCAAGTGGTAGACAATATAAAGCCCAATATACAAATTTGCCCCCAGGTAAATACACTTTTAACTATAGAACTAAAGGAAATGATGGTATTTGGAGTTATTATAAACAAATTGAATTTGAGATATTTAAGCCAATTTATGAAGAGTTGTGGTTTATAATTTCTGTATTCATAATTTTTGTTTTGGCAATTTATGGTTTTGTAAAATGGAGAAGCCTTGCTTTAATTAGAAAAAATGAAGAACTTGAGCGTATAGTAAAAGTGCGGACTGCTGAAGTGGTTGAAAAAAATGAAGCTTTAGAACAACAAAAAGAAGAAATTTTGGCACAACGCGATGAAATTGAAAAACAACGCGATACTGCAAGGCAACAGCGGGATGAAATTACTTTTCAAAAGAAAGAAATTACGGATAGTATTCATTATGCAAGCAGGATACAAAAAGCAATTCTTCCACCAACAGATTATATTTCAGAATCATTCCCTCATCATTTTGTTCTATTAAAAGAAAGAGATATTGTTAGTGGTGATTATTATTGGATGTATCGAAAGGAGAATAAAACAATATTTGCTGCTGTTGATTGTACTGGACACGGTGTGCCTGGAGCATTTATGAGCATGCTGGGTTCTGCTTTTCTTGATGAAATTGTTACAAAACAAATAGAAATTCCCAATGCAAATGAAATTCTAAATCAGTTAAGGCATCAGGTCATTGCTTCACTTCATCAAACTGGTGGAGAGAATGAGACTAAGGATGGAATGGATATGGCTCTTTTTATGATA
>JANYKN010000130.1 GCA_025361565.1 Bacteroidota bacterium
ATTTATGAAATTATTGGCAGTTTTTTAATTTACTGCCAATAATGTTTATATTTGTATAATTGTAAATCAAATAGAAATGAAAGGATTAAACGCTAAAATACAATCTGAAAGCATGATTAATTTTTTCAATGAAGACTCTGATTTTTCAATTGAAAAGGCAATGCTTTTTTATCAACTAGAATATCCAGAAATCACTAGGAACGCAGTAAAACTTCGTTTAAATAATTTAATGAAAAAGGGAATCTTATCCCGCACAGGAAAAGGACAATATACTTTTGGTAAGAAACCTGATTATAAACCAGTTCCTGAACCAGATTTGCAAAAACTATACAGAAAATTAATAGATAAATTCCCATATGCCAAATTTTGTATATGGAATACCAAGCTATTTAACGAGTTTATGGTACATCAGCCAGGTCGTTTTTACACCTTGATTGAAACAGAAAAAGATGCTTCCGAATATGTTTTTAACTTTTTGAAAGATTTTAATCAAGAAGTTTTTCTAAATCCAGATGAAAAAACATTAAACCTATATGCTTTGAATTCAACAAAAAGCTTGATAGTAAAAGACCTTATTACCGAAACACCAATACAGACAATTGAAAACATTCCAACCATAACAATTGAGAAAATGTTAGTGGATGTATTTTGTGACGAGATTATTTTTACTACACAGCAAGGCAGTGAATTAGAAAATATTTTTGTAGAAGCATTTAACAAATATGCAATTAACAAAAACAAAATATACAGGTACGCTAATAGACGAACCAAAAAACAACAAATTGAAGAATATATTAGGTATCTCTAAAAACTAGATTATTTGAGGCGGACAAGTTTTTAAAAGCGGAGTTTACTGCTGTAAATGAGCATTTTAAAAATGAAGTCCAACGAAAAAGAAGCAGTTTTTAAAGATGCCCTATTAAACAGCTAAAAATTAATTAAATTATGTTCGACAGCAAAACTTATACAAGGGAATGGATTGAAACTTTGTCAATACAAAACAGGAATGCTGATAAAATTTTGATTGAAAAAGTCATCCAGGCTTTAACTTTATTATCTGCATTGAATAATAGTGGATTGCAGTTTATTTTCAAAGGGGGAACTGCTTTAATGCTAATGCTAAACAAGCCAAGCCGTTTATCAATTGACATAGATATTATTATTCAGGATAAAAATATTGAAATAGAAACCATATTCAATCAGATTATTGAAAAAGGTATATTTTTAAAATATTCTAAACAAGAACGATACGTAATAAGCGACATTGAAAAAGCTCATTACAAGTTCTTTTATAAGCCGCAAATTCAAACTCACAGTCCGGAAGAATACATTCTGCTTGATATATTGTTTGAAAAAAATCCATACAATCAACTCACACAAACACCAATTCAAAGTCTGTTTATTTTGCCAACTGGCAAACCAGAATTTGTTTATACACCTGTATTTGAAGATATTTTAGGCGATAAATTGACAGCCTTTGCACCAAATACAACCGGAATTCCTTATCACAAAGGAAAAAACAGCATGAGCATGGAAATTATAAAACAGCTCTATGATATTGGCAATTTATTTGATGCAATTACAAATACAGTAGAAGTACGAAAAACTTTTTTAACCATTGCCCAAACTGAACTGAATTATCGAAATAAAAATAATTTTACTCCGTTAGACGTCCTGGATGATATCATCCAAACTGCATTTTGTATAAGTACTCGTGGACAATCTGGTAATTGTCCTTTTGTTGAAATTCAAAAAGGCATTAATCGTATAAAAAGTTACATATTTTCAGAAAAGTATTTGATTGAAAATGTAATTGTTTCAGCGGCAAAAGCTGCCTACCTGGCAAGTTTAATAAAGGCAGGTAACAATCAAATTGAACGTTTCATCTCCAAAGAAAGTATTAAGGACATAACGATAACAAATCCCGAATGGAATAAATTAAATAAATTGAAAAGTGGATTACCTGAAGCTTTTTGGTATTGGTATCAGGCAATAAATTTACTTTA